>CAIYBN010000144.1 GCA_903924465.1 uncultured Myxococcales bacterium
GATGCAGCAGCGGATGAAGCGGTCGGGGATTCGGTGGAGTCACGCTGGAAGCCCGCCGATGCTGGCGCTGCGGGCGGCGTGGCGGTGCGAGCCGGCGGTGGCGCTACGGGCGGCTTGAATCAGTCTGCGGATGCGCCCACGCGGCTCGTGGGGTCCTGGTCCTGCGGCGCCGGGCCGACGCCCAGCTCAGCCCAGATCTCAGCGAATTCCTGCCTTGGCACATGGGCACTGAGCACGATCAGCGCGTTGTTGGAGGAATCAACCAACAAGTGTTTCAAGAGTTGGCGAATCGGGTATGACTGGCCCACTTCGAGAACGAGCGGATCAGGATCGACAGGAGCCTCCGTGACCGCTGGCGGGTGGTCATAGAGCAGTGGCCTATCCAAGCCGAGTTCACTCGTGCCCGATCCGCGCACCCACGCGACCGCGATGGGCAGCTTCAACAGACTGCCCGCAATGAATCGCTCTTCCGCGCCCAACGTGAACTGCTCGCACGAGGACAAGTCCACGACGCGAACTGCCGCACGAACGACGCCGTGCACTTTGGCGTCGCGCAAGATCCCTTCCACCTTCTGCTGCAAACCATCCATCCCCCCCGCCGCGCTCGCGGTGGGGTCGCAGGACAGTTGCGGCCGGGTGCGCACGGTGGCAGGCGCTTGCGCCGCATCGACGCGTCGATGTGAATTCGACAGGATGGACATAAATTCTGAATCTGGCACGATGGGGAGCGCGATGCCCACAGCGAATCCACACCCCAGGAGCAGCAGATACCGCCATGGGAAGCGGACTGCGAAGTGGGTGGGCTGTGGACTTGCTAGCTGCATCGGGCACTCCAGCTTGCAGAGTGTCATCGCCCGCCTGTGATTGCATCAGGCTTTGCATTTGCACATCAAGCTGGCGATCTATACACACATTTTCAGACACAACTGTAAGTCGCCACACCCAATTGGCCGCGCTCCAGGCGGACGACAACCTCGTAACATCTTGCTTTTAAGCGCTATGTGACAATCAGACGATGCGTCTTCCCCATGAGGCGTCGTCGCAACCGCGCACTTCATCTATTTCGACATTTATCACCACAGAGCTTTACATGTGGTTTGGCGACCCCTTGTCGCCAGCGTCGCGCCAAATGGCCTGGCGAGGTCGGTTCGCACCATTTCCATACTATTTCGATAGACATTATGGCGTCGCATCAGTATTCTGCCCTACGACGTTGTCGAACCGACGTCGGAGGCCCCATGTCGTCGTTTGAATCTGATGCCCGCCCCCGTTTCGCCGCTCCCGTTTGGTTGCTTTGGCTCTTCGCCGCGGTTTCTGCGTGTGCCAAGCCGACCGGCGCGACGTCAGACAAAGCTATTGAAATCCTGAATGTCTCTTACGATCCGACCCGGGAACTTTACCAGGACGTCAACGCCCGATTTGCCCAGGCTTGGAAGGCCAAGACCGGTCAGGACATCCGCTTCAGCCAGTCTCACGGCGGTTCTGGCAAGCAGGCACGCGCGGTCATCGACGGCCTGAATGCGGACGTCGTCACGCTGGCGCTGGCGGGGGACATTGACCAGATTGCCGAAAGAACGGGCAAAATTCCGGCCGATTGGCAGACGCGATTGCCGGATCACAGCGCGCCATATACGTCGACGATTGTGTTTCTCGTGCGCAAAGGCAATCCGAAGGCGGTGCGTGACTGGGGCGACCTGGTCAAGGGCGACATCCAGGTCATCACGCCCAACCCGAAGACGGGCGGCGGCGCGCGCTGGAACTATCTCGCGGCGTGGGGTTGGGCGGCGAAGGCTTTTGCCAACGACGAGGTCAAGACGCGGGCGTTCGTGAAGGCGCTGTACCAGCACGTGCCGATCATGGATACCGGCGCGCGCGGGGCGAGCATGACGTTTGTCCAGCGCGGTCAGGGCGACGTCCTGATCACGTGGGAGAACGAGGCGATTCTGACCCGCGACGAGGTGGGCAAGGGCGACTATGAAATCGTCTACCCGAGCCTGTCGATTCTGACCGAGCCCAGCGTCGCGGTGGTGGAAAGCGTCGCGAAGACCAAGGGTACGCTGGACGTCGCCAACGCGTACTTGCGGTTTCTGTACACGCCGGAAGGGCAGGACCTCGTGGCGCGCCATCACTACCGGCCGCGCGATCCCGCGGTGCTGGCGCGCTACGCGGCCGTCTTTCCCAAGCTCGAGTTGGTCACGCTGGAGCAGGTGGCGGGCGATTGGAAGCGTGCGAATGCACAACACTTTGCCGACGGCGGTTCCTTCGACCAGATTTACGTGAAGTGATGGCGTCGCGTTCGCCGGGTCGCACACGACGCCACGTCGATCGTTCTTGACGCCCCCTCGACGCAGGTTCAGTCTCGCAGCATCGGGTCGGCCGCACACTTGCGCGCGGGCGGAGGGGTGCGACATGGCGACGAACAGCAGTTCCCGGCCCATCTCCCAGACCATTCAGGCGACGCCCGCAGCGCTTGTCGCGAAGGACCGCGTGCACACCGGCTTCTTCAAGACGCCGTTTCGCAAGGTCAACCTGCTCGACGCCAGCCACATGGGCGGGAAGCTTGGCCGGCCGCTGCGCTGGTTGCGCTTGAAGGAATGGGTCGGTTTCGCGTTTGACCACCCGCGGCTGTACGGCGCGATGATCATCCAGAACGCCAAGTACGCGGCCAGCGGCACGGTCTATGTGTTCGACCGCGAAACTCGCAAGAAATACGAATGGTTGATCGTCAATCTACCGGGCACGGTGCGCTTGCCGGAAAACCTGTGGAAAGGCGTGAGCCATTGCGCGTTGGGTGCCAAGGAGATGCACTTTGCCCATCACCTGACAGCTGGTCACCACGATGTGCGCGTGCGCTTTCCAGCGAGCGGCGGGATGCCTGCCTTTGCCGCGGATTTGCGGCTGCATCAGGACATCCAGACCGTCGATCCGCTGGTGGTCAGCCTGCCGATTGCGCCGGACCATCACACGTACACCCACAAATCGCCGCTGCGTCTGGAGGGCACGGTGCACATCGGCGGCGAGGCGTTTCACTATGATCCGCAACGCGATTTGGGGGCGCTGGACGAACAAAAAACCTTCTATCCCTACCAATCTCGTTGGCATTGGGCGTGCTTTGTCGGCCGGTCTCTGGCGGGGCGGGAAATTGCCATCAACCTGGTGAACCAGATGACCCCCGAGGACCAGCCCGGCGAGGACGCGATGTGGATTGATGGCCACCTCATGCTGCTGAAGCGCGCGAAATTCCTGGCGGATCCAGAGCGCGGCTGCTTTCACCTGGAGGACGAGGCGGGACGCGTGCGCCTGCGGTTCGTCGCAGAGGGCGCGAAGGAAGAAAAGCGGAATTGGCGCGTCGCAACGCTGGATTATGCCCAGCACTTTGGCCGGTACTTTGGCGAATTGGTGGATGCGCACGGGAATCCCCATCGGATTGATGGGATTTATGGCGTCGTGGAAGAGATGCGAGCGCGGTTTTGACGGGCGCCTTTCGCCGCCGGCTTACAGCCAGCCGCCGATCGTCGTGGCGAGGCCGAAGACCGTGACCTTGGCGCCGTCGCCGCTGGTGCCGGCGACGCTGGTGCTGGACGTCAGGTCGGTGCGGAACTCAGGGCCGATGCCGATGAAGAAATGCGTCACGGGATGCCAAAGGACCGGCACGAAGATCTCCATGCCAAAGGTGCCGTACGAGTACTTGTCGCCGCTGATGGTCGTGCTGGACGTGGCGTAGGCGAAGGAGAGCTCGGGCAGGATCGACAGCTTGGGCATCAGGTTGAAGTTGTAGCCGCCGAAGATGCCGATGCCAAAGCTGGTGATGTTGGAGCCGGTGTCCGGTGAGCGGACGGACCCGGAGATGGCGCCGCCGACCAGCACGTTGTCGATGACGAAGTAGCCGACGCGCGGCGAGATCTCGAAGTTGAAGTCGGTGGAGGAGCCACCGGCCGGAGCCGAGGTCGTCACCGACGACAGCGAGAGGCTGCCGGACGGCACAAACTGGCCCTTTTGACCGAATTCCACCTCGCCGGGACCGCCAGCCGCCCACGCGGGCAACGCGACAAGAGCCGAGATCAACACGATGGCCAATTGCATGAGCTTCATGGATTCCTCCGTCAGCACGGCCACTTCGCGACCGGCAACCGGTGAATCCGGTGTCATCGCGAGGGCGATGCATCGTCAAGCTAGCGCGCATTCGTCGCGGCGCAATCCTGGGCCGAGCCGGCTTGGACGCGGCAATCCGCGGAGGGTTTTGCGCGCTTCGGCGGTCCCGCGATGCCGCAGCGGGCTCTGACCACGCCGCGGAAATTCCCGCGCACTTCCCCGGCAGAATCCACGTTTGCCGAGGATCCACTGCCTACGCGGATCCGACCGGATCGTCGCCAGCTGATGAAAACGTTTCGGCAAATTGCGAATCCACCGCACCGGGCACGACCGTTGCACAGGGCTCAGGCGCCCGGTCGTCTGTGAGACGGGCGCCCACCGCTTGCTAACGCATCGATGGCCACACGCGCAACAACGGAGTCCGACATGCGAATTTCCTGGATGTTTCTCAGCTCCTTCCTGCTGGCCGCCTGCGCGGCGTCGACTCCGGCGGCCACCAGCGCCGATGATGCCGACACCGTCACGACCGACACCGCCACCAGCGAAACAGCCGGCACCGATGCCAGCGGCCAGGACACCAGCGCCTGCGCGGCCGTGCACATCATCACCGCGCGCGCATCGGCCGAGGCGGCGGGCGAAGGCCGCACCAAAGCGCTCATCGACCAAATCGTCAGCACCAGCACCCAGACCGTGACGCGCGCCGCGGTCGTCTACCCCGCGACGCTCACCAACTATGCCGGCAGCTCGGCCGCCGGCGTCACCGCTTTGAAGACCCAGCTCACCGCGCAAGTGCAGAGCTGTCCCACCCAAAAAATCGTCCTCGCCGGTTACTCGCAAGGCGCGCACGTCATCCTCGACGTGCTCGGCGGCGGCGGCGGCAGCACGTTGGGCGCGCTCACCGATCCCATCGATGCCTCCATCGCCAGCCACGTCGTCGTCGCGGTCTCCTTTGGCGATCCGCGCCACGTCATCAACCAGTCGTTTGACCAAGGCACGTCGCAGCACAACGGCATGTTCCCACGCACGGACGCGCAGCTGCAGGTGCTGGGCGGCTATGCCGCGCGGATCCAAGCGTACTGCGATACCGATGACAAGTATTGCGATAGCGGGACGAGTATTTCGATCCATACCTCGTATCTGAGCCGGTATCAGGATGCGGCGGCGGCGTTTGTGTTGGGGAAGATTGGCGGGTGAGATGGGCGGATTGGCTGGCGGACACGTTGGCCAGTCTGCCGAGCACTCTGACCGACCCACCGGCGCCGCAATGAGCGATGGAGTCTCTGCGCAAGAATCAGGGCGCGGATCCGCTCGATTGCAAGCTTCAGAACCGCATTGACCAGACACCCCAGATCCGGCACTGTGCACCTGCCATGTGTCGGACAGCGTGGATCCGGAAGCACCATGGCCACGGTTCTTTGCCTCGGGGTGCAGGATGCGGAAGTGCGCAGGGATGGCGGCGGAACGACACGTAGTCTTGGCCGTTCTGCTGATCGCGCTGGCCTCGGCATGCGGCGACCAGAAGCCGGTGGCGGCCGTGGCGACGCTGGGCGGCGAGGATGCGGACGCGGCGGATGATCTGACCAGCGCCGACGGCACGGACCTGCCCGACGCGGCGACAGCGGATACCGCACCCGACGACGTGACGCCGGACGCGGGAACCGACGCCGCAGTCGGCGTGGATGCAGACGCCGCGCCTGACGCCTTGGACACAGCCGATAACGCGGATGTGGGCGACGCGCAGGACGTCGCCGACGTCGCGGATGCAGTCGACGCGGCAACCGAGATCGCCGGCACGGATGCCGCAGGTCCGGACAACGGCACCGACGCCGAGGCACCGGATGTTGGCGCGGATGTCGCCGAGGGCACGGACGCGGCCGCCGTCGATACCCAAGATGCCGGGACGGATGCCGCGACGGGCTGCAAGTCGGCCGGCGATTGCCCGGCGGCGGGCGATGCGTGCCACGTGGCGGTGTGCAATCTGGATGGCTCGTGCGGGTTTGGCAATGCCGCGGATGGCAAGGTGTGCACAAACGCCGGGTCCTGCGCGGGTGCGGGGACGTGCGCGACAGGTGTGTGCGTGACGGCGCAGGGGCCGCTGACGGCGGCGAATGTGTCGACGGTGGCGGGGAGTGGCTTGGCTGGTGCCCAGGACGGCGCGCCGGCCAGCGCCTCGTTCAATCAGCCGTACGGTCTCGCGCATTTGAGCGATGGCGGGATGGTTGTGACTGACCTGGACGGCAACCGGGTGCGCCAAATCAAGGCCGATGGGACGGTCAGCACGCTGGCAGGTACCGGTTCGGCAGGCAGTGCTGATGGACCTGCGGCAAGCGCGACGTTCAACCAACCAAAGGGGATCGCCGTCGCAGCAAATGGCGACATCTTCATCGTCGATCAGGCAAATCATCGCATTCGTCGGCTCAGCGGAGGGGTGGTGACGACATTCGCCGGCGCCACTGCGGGTTTCAAGGATGGCATCGGAACCGGCGCGCTTTTCAACAATCCGGTCGATCTCCAGTTCGCTCCAGACGGGACCCTTTGGGTCGCCGACCAAACCAATAACCGGATTCGCCGCATCCTGCCGGATGGCACAGTGACGACCGTGATCGGCAATGGGACGGCGGGGACTGTAGACGGCCCGGTCGGCAACTCGCAGGTGAATGCCCCCCAGCGCCTCGCCGTGGCGGCCGATCGGACCTTGTACTTCATGGACGGCGGGGCGTTCCGACTCCGGAAACTCAGCCCCGATGGCACTACGGTCAGCACAGTCACTGGGACGACGAGTGGCTATGTCGATGGCCCGACCGCAACCGCGAAGTTGGGAGCGACTGGCGGCATCGCTTTGGTCGGCCAGGCCATTGTCCTGAGCGACCGTGACGCCAATCGAATCCGAGTAGTTGCACCCGACGGCACCGTCGGCACACTCGCGGGCAGCGGCGCGACCTCGTATCTCGACGGCGCGCCGAGTTCCGCAACCTTTGGCTACCTGAACGGACTGGCCACCGACAAGGGCGGCAACGTTTGGATTGCCGACGGCAACAACAACCGCATCCGCAAACTCACCTTCACCTTCCCCACCTGCAACGACAACAACCCCTGCACGACCGACACCTGCGCCAGCAACGCCTGCACCTTCACCCAGCTCGCCGCCGGCACCAGCTGCGACGACGGCACGCCGTGCACCACCGGCGACGTGTGCACTGGCGCGGGCGCGTGCGTGGGCGCGGCCAAGGACTGCGATGACAAGAACGTGTGCACGGCGGACTACTGCAACCCGCTGACGGTGGGCTGCAGCCACATCGCCATCGCCAATTGGGCGACCTGCGACGACGGCAGCGCGTGCACGAGCGGGGACACGTGTTTCTACGGGAGCTGCATGGCGTCGCCGGTCGGGACGGTGGGCACGATTGCGGGGAGCGGGACGGCGGGGTATTTGGATGGACCGGGTAGTTCGGCGCAGTTCAACTCGCCCAAGGCCATTTCGAGTCTTCCGGACGGCTCCATGCTCGTCGCAGAGTTCAAGAACAACCGTATCCGCAAGCTGGGAACCAATGGCTCCGTCTCGACCTTCGCCGGCAGTGGTGCTCCTGGCGGCCAAAACGGACCAGCGGCATCTGCCCAATTCGCCGGTCCGCACGGCATTCACGTCGCGAGCACCGGCGTTGTTTACGTCTCGGACTTTTCAGGGGGCCGGATTCGAGCAATTGCGCTCGACGGCACGGTCTCTACTTTGGCGGGCGCGGCCGATGGAAGTGCCGGGTATGTGGACGCAACCGGGCCGACAGCGCGATTCAACCAACCGACGTTCATTCTTGAGGCCCCTGACGGCTCGCTCTACGTCGCCGACTACGGCAACCACGCAATTCGGAACGTGTCAGTCTCAGGCACTGTCTCGACGCTCGTCGGCGGCAAAGGCAGCGGAGGCAAAGATGGCCCGGCATCGATTGCCCAGCTGAACGGTCCAGTCGGCATGACGTTTGACCCAGCCGGCAACCTGTACATTGCTGAGAAGGTCGGACAACGCATCCGGCGCTTGGGAATTGACGGAACGGTAAGCACCGTATTCGGGAGTGGGGCAGCCGGCTTTGGCGAAGGCGTTGGAGTGCTCGGTCAATTGAACTATCCGTTTGGCATCGTTTGGGCGCCCGAGGGATTCCTTCTCGTCGCCGACCAAGTCAATTGCCGGATTCGCGCTGTCTGGCCAGACGGCTTGACAACGTCGATTGCGGGTGACGGAATGGCAGGGTACTTGGACGGAAGCGGGAACGTCGCAAAATTGAAATATCCGACCGACCTGACCTTTCTTTCGGACGGAACGCTCGCAGTGGTGGATGACGGAAACAACCGCATCCGCAAGATCACGCTGAACTCCATCACCTGCAACGACAACAACCCCTGCACCGCCGACGCCTGCAACCCGGCCACGGGCGCGTGCGTGTTTACGCCCATCGCCGCGGGTGGCGCTTGCAACGACGGCAACGCTTGCACGACTGGCGATGTCTGCACAAACCTGGTCTGCGCCGGTACGCTGAACTGCCAGGACGGCGATCCATGCACGATGGACGCCTGTGACACGAAGGCCAAGAACTGCACGCACACGTTCAAGACCGGCTGGCAGGCGCCGGCGTGCACCACCTGCGCACCGGGCTTTGCTGGCAGCGACTGCGGCACCTGCACCGACGCGAGCAAGACGTGGCCGAACTGCTAATGGCGCCGAAATGCAACCGTGCATCAATGACTCTGCAAGAGCGGAATTCCTCCCCATGCCCAAGCCCACCCGCCACCAACTCCCCCTCTTCGCCGAGCCCACGCCGCCGCCCTCCGCCTTCCTCGCGCGCCTCCAGCCGCGCCTGCGGGCGTGGGCGGACGACGGCATCTGGTTCGGCACGTCGTCGTGGAAATACCCGGGCTGGCAGGGGCTTGTGTACAACAAGCCGTACAAGTCCCAGCGCGCGTTTGACGACACGTGCATCGCCGAGTACGCGGAGACATTCTCCACGGTCTGCGCGGACTTTGCGCTGTACGACTTTCCGCACGCCACGACCATGCGCCACATCGCGGAAGCCACGCCCGCGCACTTTGCCCTGTCGCTCAAGGTCACGGATCGCATCACGGTGCTGCGCTATCCGACGCTGCCGCGCTATGGCACCAACGCCGGTCGCGACAATCCGGATTTCCTGAACGTGGATCTGTTCCGCGACGCGTTCCTGCAACCGTTGGGCGAGCTGCGCGGTAAGGTCGGCGCCATCATCTTTGAATTCTCGACCTTTGCGCCGCGTTCCGGCATGGACGTCTGGCGGTTTGCCGAGCGCCTCGACGCGTTCCTGGGCCAGCTGCCGACCGGCTTTCACTACGCCGTCGAGGTGCGCAACCACGAGTTCCTGCAGCCGGCGTACCTGGACGTGCTCAAGCGCCACAACGTGGCCCACGTGCTGAACAATTGGACGCGGATGCCGCCGATTGTCGAGCAGCTGCAGGTGCCGGGCACCCTGCCCGCGGATTTTGCCGTGGTGCGCGCGCTGCTCAAGCCGGGGCGGTTGTATGCCGACGCCGTGGAGCGGTTCCAGCCATACGAGCGGATTCAGGAAGAGAACCCGGAACTGCGCGACGGTTTGGTGCAGAGCGTGGAGCGCGCTGTGGCGGAGGGTCGCAAGCTGTTTGCCTACGTGAACAACCGCGCCGAGGGCAACGCGCCGCTGACGATTGACGCCGTGCTGGAGAAGCTGGAGCCGACGCGAGGCCGGCGGCGGCGGTAGACGGACGCACCGGTCCCATCAGCGCCCTCGTGGCTCATCTCAGTTATGACAGCACACCACACCATTGATCCACGCCGCCGTGCCTTGGTTGCGCACGCACGTCTGGTTCATCGAATCGATGCGGTAATTCGTGCTGATGCACGAGTTGCCGTAGTTGGTGATCTTGCCCTGGCAGCTCGCGCCGATACCGCCAATGTCGTTGGTATCCGTCGTGTTCAAGCAGGCATGGCAGGTGCCGTTGTCGTTGGCGGCGTTGATGGACCAGCAGCCGGTCTGGAACGCTGCGGCTTGGCTGATGGATTGCAGCAGGACTTGATCCGCGGCGCTGGAGTTGCACACGTGGAAGTTCAAGCCGCACAACTTGTTGGGCGCGCCTGCACCGGACGTGTTGCCGATGCTGCCGTACCAGTCGCCGTTGCACTGCGCGATGTTCGGGTAGGTGGCAAAGTCCATGACGCCTGCGCGCACGCCGCTGGCGCAGCTCGTGTCCTCAATCTTGCAGGTCGACGAGCAGCCGTCGCCGCTGACCTTGTTGCCGTCGTCGCACTGCTCGCCCAACGCGGCCATGACCACGCCGTCGCCGCAGACGCCGAGCTTGCACACGCCGCTGAAGCACACGTTGACTGCACCGCAGCTGCTCTTGTCCGCCAGAGCGATGTGTTGGCAGCCGATGCCGAGCACGCAACTGTCCGTGGTGCACGCGTTGCTGTCGTCGCAGTTGAGCGGCGGCGGAGCGCAGACGCCACCCGAGCAGACATCCGGGCCGGTGCACAGGTTGCCATCGTTGCAAGGTGCGTTGTTGGCCGTGTGGCTGCAGCCCGTGATGCCGTTGCAGGAATCGTCCGTGCAGGCGTTGCTGTCATTGCAGTTGAGTGCGCCACCGGGCGTGCAGACGCCATTGCTGCAGTAGTCGCCGCTGGTGCAGACCGAGCCGTCCGCGTCGCACGACGCACCGTTGGCGCCGCCGCCGTTGAACACGCACGCGCCGGTCAAGGTGTTGCACGAATCCACGGTGCATGCGTTGCCATCGTTGCACGTCGTCGCGGGTCCGGACACGCAAGCGCCGCCGATGCAGGTGTCGCCGTTGGTGCAGGCGTTGCCGTCGGAGCAGCTGCCGGTGTTGGCGGTGTGCGTGCAGCCGGTGGCCGGATTGCAGGAGTCATTGGTGCAAGCATTGCCGTCGTCGCAGTTCAGCGCCGCGCCCGCCACGCAGTTCGCGCCGGTGCAAATGTCCGGGTTGGTGCAAACGCTGCCGTCGGCGTCGCACAGGCTGCCGCCATTTTGCGCGACGTAGGTGCAGGCGCCGGTCGCTGGCGTGCAGGTGTTCTTACGGCAGGTGTTGTCGCCAGCCGCGCTGCACGTGACGATCGTCGCCGGATTGACCTTGCACGAATACGGCAGCGCGCTCACGTCGCAGAACAACGTGCCGTTGCAGAAATTGCCATCTTCCTGGCCCGCGCAATCCGCGGTGATCTTGCAGCCGCAGTTGTTGGCGCCCGACGTGCACACGCCGCCGCTGCACACGTCGCTGATGGTGCACGGATTGCCGTCGTCGCAGGACAGGATGTTGTTGCTGTGGATGCAGCCGGCGATCGGGTCGCACGCGTCCGTGGTGCACACCTTGCCGTCATCGCAGAGCACCGTGGGTGACACGAGGTTGCCCTTGCACACGCCCAAGCCGCAGACGTCGCCCGTGGTGCACGCATTGTTGTCGTTGCAGCTCAGGTTGTTGACGGCGAACACGCAGCCCGTGCCGGGGTTGCAGCTGTCGGTGGTGCACAGGTTGTTGTCGTTGCACGTGATGCCGGTACCGGCGCACGCCTTGTTGGCGCACAGGTCGTTGGTCGTGCACGCGTTGCCGTCGTCGCAAATGGCGGTATTGGCGGTGTTCAGGCAGCCGGTCGCCGAGTTGCAGGAGTCAGTGGTGCACGGGTTGGCGTCGTTGCAGTTCAGCGAGCCAGTCGAGCTGCAGAGGCCGCCCGCGCACGTGTCGCCGGTGGTGCACGCGTTCCCGTCATTGCACGGGACGGCGTTGGCCGTGTACTTGCAGCCCGTTGCCGCGAGGCACGCGTCGTCCGTGCAGGTATTGCCGTCGTTGCAGGTGATGGCGGTTCCCAGGCAGGCGCCCGCCGCGCACTTGTCCGCCGACGTGCAGGCATTGCCGTCGTCGCAGTTCGCGGTCGAGTTGGTGAACACGCAATTGCCGGTCGTGATGTCACACGCATCGATGGTGCAAGGATTGGAATCGTTGCAGTTCTTGACGGCGCCAGGCACGCAGCCCGACGCGGCGCAGATGTCGCCGACCGTGCACGGGTTGTTGTCGGTGCACGGGCTGGCGTTGGCCGTGTGCGTGCAGCCCGTCGCGGGATTGCAGCTGTCGTCCGTGCAAGCGTTGTTGTCGTTGCAGTTCACCTGTGGGCCGGGCAGGCAGACACCCGCGTTGCAGGCGTCGCCAACCGAGCACACCGAGTTGTCGGCGTTGCACGGCGCGTTCTGGTTCTGCGCGATGTAGTTGCACACACCGGTCGCAGGCGTGCACGTGTTGACGGTGCAGGTGCCATTGCCGGCGGTGTCGCACGTCACAATCGTCGCCGGGTTGACTTTGCAGTTGTACGGCAAGGCGCTGGTGTCGCAGATGAGTGTGCCGTTGCAGAAATTGCCGTCTTCTTGCGCCGCGCAATCGGCATTTTGCGTGCAGCCGCAGGAATTCGCGCCGCTCGTGCAGACGCCCGCCGCGCAGACATCGCCCACGGTGCAGCCGTTGCCGTCATCGCAGGTGTTGGTGTTGTTGACGTGCGTGCAGCCGGTCAGCGGATTGCATGCGTCATTGGTGCAGATTTTGCCGTCGTCGCAGAACGTGGCCACCACAACGGCGGTGCCCGTGCACGCGCCGCCCGCGCACGCGTCGTTGGTCGTGCAGGCGTTGCCGTCATTGCAGGAGAGCGCGTTGTTGCTGTGCGCGCAGCCCGTCGCCGGCGAACACGAGTCGCTGGTGCAAATGTTGCTGTCGTCGCAGTTCACGCTGACGCCGCTGCAAACGCCGCCCGCGCACGTGTCGTTCTGACTGCACGCGTTGCCGTCGTTGCAGGAGAGCGCGTTGTTGGCGAATACGCACGTGCCGGTCGCAGGATTGCAGGAGTCATTCGTGCAGGGGTTGCCGTCGTTGCAGACCGCTACCGCGCCGGGCTTGCAGGCGCCGGTGGCACAGATGTCGCCGACCGTGCAGGCATTGCCGTCGGTGCACGGCGAGGTGTTGTTGCTGTGCTGGCAGCCCAACGTCGCGCTGCAGGAGTCGTTCGTGCACGCGTTGCTGTCGTCGCAATTCAGGCTGGCGCCCGCTTTGCAGGTGCCCGCGCCGCACACGTCCGGTGACGTGCATACGCTGTTGTCCGCGTTGCATGGGCCGCCTTCGTTCTGGTTGACGTAGCTGCACTTGCCGGTGCCCGTCGCACACGTGTTCTTCGTGCAGACGGTATCCGCGCTGGCGTCGCAGGTGACGATCGTCGCCGGATTGACCTTGCAGCTGTAGGGCAGAGCGCCTTTGTCGCAGTACAACGTGCCGTCGCAGAAATTGCCGTTCTCCTGACTGGCGCAGTCCGCCGTCGTGGCGCAGCCGCAGGTATTCGTGCCGCTCTTGCACGCGCCCGCGGTGCACGCATCGCCCACGGTGCAGGGATTGCCGTCGTCGCAGGTGACTGCGTTGTTGGTGTGCGCGCAACCCGTCGCCGGGACGCAGCTTTCCGTCGTGCACGGGTTGCCATCGTCGCACAGCACGGCGACGCTCACCGCAGTGCCGGCGCAGGCGCCGCTCGAGCACACGTCGTTCTGTGTGCAAGCGTTGTTGTCGTTGCAGCTCAGCGTATTGACCGCGTTGACGCAGCCTTTCTTCGGGTCGCAGCTGTCGGTTGTGCACACGTTGTTGTCGTTGCAGTTGAGCGCCGAGCCGCCGCAGACGCCGCCCGCGCAGACATCGTTGGCGCTGCACGCGTTGCCGTCGTCGCAACTCAGCGCGTTGTTGGCGAACACGCAATTGCCACTGCCCTTGTCGCACGAGTCGCTGGTGCACGCGTTGCCGTCCGCGCAGACTTTGATGGCGCCGGGTACGCAGCCAGCGGAGACGCATTGGTCACCGACGGTGCAGGCGTTGCCGTCGGTGCACGGCGACGCGTTGGCCTTGTGCACGCAGCCGGTGATCTTGTCGCAGGAATCGTCGGTGCACGGGTTGCCGTCGTCACACACGAGCGGCGCGCCAGCCGAGCAAATGCCGTTCACACACGTGTCGTTGGTCGTGCAGACGCTGCCATCCGCGTCGCAAGGTTTGCCGGCGTTCTGGCTCTGGTAGCCGCACGTGCCGGTGGTCGTGGTGCAGACGTTCTTGGTGCAGGTCGTGTCGCCGCCCGCGTCGCAGGTCACGACAGTCTTGGGATTGACCTTGCAGTTGTACGGCAGCGCGCTCTTGTCGCAGAACAGCGTGCCGTTGCAGAAATTGCCGTCTTCCTGGCCCGCGCAGTCGCTGTCCTGCGCGCAGCCACAGGTATTGGTGCCGCTGGTGCACTTGCCGGCGGCGCAGACATCGCCGGTGGTGCAGCTGTTGCCGTCGTCGCAGGTCGCCGTATTGTTGGCGTGACTGCAGCCGGTCGAGGGATTGCAGCCGTCGGTCGTGCACGGGTTGGCGTCATCGCACTGGACGGCGGCGCTGACCGCGGTGCCCTTGCAGGTACCGCCACCGCAGATGTCGTTGCTGGTGCACGCGTTGCTGTCGTCGCACGTCACGGTATTGTTGGAATGCACGCAGCCACTCGCCGAGGCGCACGAATCGTTGGTGCACGGGTTGCCATCGTCACAGCTGATGCCGGCGCCGGAGCAGATGCCGTTCTGGCAGCTATCGCCCTGGCTACACGCGTTGCCGTCGTTGCACGGCAGCGTGTTGTTCAGGAACAAGCACTTGCCGCTGGACGCATCGCAGCTGTCGGTCGTGCATGGATTGCTGTCGTTGCAGACGGTGCCGGCCCCCGCCACGCAAGCGTTCTGGCTGCACGCGTCGCCGACCGTGCAGGGATTGCCGTCGCTGCACGGACTGGCGTTGGCCACGTGCACGCAGCCGGTCTTGGGATTGCAGCTGTCATCGCTGCACGGATTGCCGTCGTCGCAGACCAGCGCGGCGCCCTGGGCGCATTCGCCCAATTTGCACGCGTCGTTGGTCGTGCACACGCTGCCGTCGGCGTCGCAGGTCTGGCCCTCGTTGACCGCGTTGTTGCCGCACTTGCCGACCTTCGGGTCGCACTGGTTGTGCAAGCACGTCGTGTCCGCGGTCGTGTCGCAGGTCACAACGGTCTTGGGATTGATCTTGCAGTTGTAGGGCGGCGCGCTCTTGTCGCAGAACAACGTGCCGTTGCAGAAGTTGCCGTCTTCCTGGCCCGCGCAGTCCGCGTCGCTGTTGCAGCCGCAGGTATTCGTGCCGCCGACGCAGGCGCCGCCAGCGCAGGTGTCGCCGGTGCTGCATGGATTGCCGTCGTCGCAGACGTTGGCGTTGGCCACATGCGTACAGCCAACCGTCGGATCGCAGGCGTCCGTCGTGCAGGGATTGCCATCGTCACAGACCACGCTCGCGCTGACGGTCTGGCCTTTGCACGCGCCGCCGCCGCACAGGTCACCGGTGGTGCAGGCATTGCCGTCGTCGCAGGGCACGGTGTTGGGCGTGTTGACGCAGCTCTTGGTCGGATCGCAGGAGTCCGACGTGCAGGGGTTTTTGTCGTCGCAGATCGCCGACACGCCGGAGCACACGCCGTTGGCGCAAGTGTCGTTCAGCGAACAGGCGTTGCCGTCGTCGCACGGCAACGTGTTCTTGACATAGGCGCACTTGCCGGTGCCCTGGTCGCAGGCGTCGTCGGTGCAGGGATTCTCGTCGTCGCATTGCGTCAACGGTCCGGACGCGCAGGCCGAATCCTTGCAAATATCGCCCACGGTACACGCATTGCCGTCGCTGCACGCGGCGGAGGAAGGCGCGAACACGCAGCCGGTCTTGGGATCGCAGCTGTCGGTGGTGCACGGATTCTTGTCATCACAATTCAGGAGGGGCCCAGGCACGCAGGCGCCACCGGTGCACGTGTCGGTCGTCGTGCAGACCGTGCCGTCCGCGTCGCAGCCCAAGCCGTCGTTGACGGGCACGTACAGGCACTTGCCGGTGGGCTTGTCGCACTGGTTCTGCGAGCACGCCGTGTCCGCGCCGCCGTCGCAGGTGATGACGGTCATCGGATTGACCTTGCACAACCACTGCGGGCCGGTCTGATCGCAATACAGCGTGCCATTGCAGAGGTTGCTGTCCTCGTAGGCGCCACAATCGACGTCGGAGGTGCAGGCACAGGACGACGCGCCGGGATTGCACACGCCGCTGGAGCAGGTGTCGCCGGTGGTGCAGAGATTGCCGTCTTCGCACGGCAGCGTGTTGGGCGCCCATTGGCAGCCCAAGGTCGGATCGCAGGACTCCGTGGTGCACGGATTGCCGTCGTCGCAAATCGTCGCGGCGGAGAGCGCTTGGCCCACGCACGTTCCACCGGTGCAAGTGTCGTTCGCGGTGCACGGATTCTTGTCATTGCACGGCAAGGAAGTCGGCGTGTAGACGCAGCCCTTTTGCGGGTCGCACGCGTCGATGGTGCACAACGAACCGTCATCACAGGAGAATCCTGTGCCGGCGCACGCGCCGTTGGTGCAAATGTCGTCTTTCGAGCAGGCGTTGCCGTCGTCGCAGGGCGCGGAACTGAACGTAAACGTGCAGTCGCCCGACAAATCACAGCCATCCGTCGTGCAGGCATTGCCATCGTTGCAGACCTTGCCGGCGCCGGGAGTACACACCGTGCCCGCGCAAACATCGCCGACGGTGCACGAGCTGCCGTCGTCGCAGGCGGAACCGTCCATCGGTGCGTGCACGCAGCCTGCGACCGCATCGCAGGTGTCCGCAGTGCAAATGTTCTTGTCGTCGCAATCGAGGTTGCCGGCCGGGGTGCACTTGCCGAACTGACAGGTGTCGCCGACCGTGCAGGCGTTGTTGTCATCACACGCCCCGGCGTTGATGAGCGCGTGCTGGCAGCCGTGGTTGAGATCGCACTGGTCATCGCTGCACGGGTTGCCGTCGTCACAATTCTGCGCGATGCCGCCCTGACACTTACCGTCGGTGCAGGTCTGGAGCGTCGTACAGGCGTCGCCATCCTCGCACGTCGCCCCGTTGGGCAATTCGGCTGGCTGACAAATACTGTCAATACAAGTGCTTGGCGTACACGGCGTCGACAGCGCCAGGCAGTCGCCGGATGCCACGCACGGGGTCGTCGTCGTCGCCGCATCCGCGGCATCCACCACATCACCACCATCCGATTGGACGATGTCGAACAGCGGATTGACATCGCTATCCGGAAACTGCACGTCATAATCGACTGATGTGACATCCTGACCGAGTCCGAGATCGTCATTCAAGCCGGTCACGTCATCGCCATTATTCGCATCCGGATTGTAGCCAGGAATCACGGTCGTATCGTCGCCGCACGCGGAAAGGCCTGCGAGAATCAGCGAGAACAGGCCCGAGCGCATGGCCCAAACCCGCCGCGTTTGCGCCGATCGAAGGTGTCGCGATGAATCGTTTGTGGTGGTCGAACAATACGGTTTCATGAGAACTCCCGGCACGCGTCCGCCGGTAGCATACCCGAAACCCCGGCGCGTCCAATAAACAACGAATGTGTTTGTTTGTAAATGGGGGCTGGAGGCAAGACGCCGCGTGTGGCACGGGAAATTCACGCACCGTTTTGGACAATCTGGTCGTCAGCGCAATTGGGCGGTCTGGCGCAAATCGTAGGTGATATTCTTCTGGTGCGCTTCGATCGTGCCGCCGCCAATTTCCAACAATTTGGCATCGCGCCAGAGGCGTTCCACGTCGTATTCTCCGACGTAGCCATAGCCGCCCAGCGTCTGGATCGCGCGATCCGCGACGTTCTTGGCCATCGTCGCGCAGTACAGCTTCACGCCGTCGGAATCGACGCGGTTGCCGTGGCTTTCCAGATCCAGCCTGCTCGCGGTCACGTAGACGTACGCGCGGCCGGCCATCCATTCGGCATAGGAATCGCCAATGTAGCGCTGGATTTGGCCGAAATTGCGCAGCGACTGGCCAAAAGCGTGGCGCTCGCCCGAGTAGCGATTCATCACTTCCACGCAGCGACGCGCAATGCCAAGGCTCATCGCGGCCAAGGTCAAGCGTTCAATTTCCAGATTGCGCATCATGTGTTTGGTCGACTCGCCTTCGTTGCCGATGAGGTTGACCGCGGGCACGCGGCAATCGTCAAACACCAGTTCCGCCGTCGCCGATGCGCGCATGCCGAGCTTGTCGTGAATCTTCTGGCCCAGACGAAAGCCGGGCATGCCTTTTTCGACCAAAAAACTGCTGATCTGTCGGCCTTTTTCCGAGCTGGTGCGGGCGTAGACAAGGAAGCAGTCGCCGAGATCCGTGTTGTTGATGGCGCCGTTGGTAATCCACATCTTGGCGCCGTTCAGGACGTAGAAATCGCCATCGCGACGCGCTGTTGTGCTCATCGCCAACGCGTCGGTGCCCGCGTGTGGCTCACTCATGCCCATGCCAGCGATCCATTCCCCGCTGATGACCTTGGGCAACACCCGGCGGCGTTGCGCGTCGTTGGCATTTACGTTGAAATTGTTCACGAATAGCATGGCATGAGCCAGATAGCTCAAGGTGAACGCGGGATCCACAGCGCTCAATTCTTCGTGGGCAATGACTGCTGCCGTGGCGTCCATACCGGCGCCACCCCAGCGTTCCGGCACGGTCAGACCCAGCAGGCCCAGGCTGCCGAGCTTGCGAAAGAGCGGCACATTGAACGTTTCCGTGCGGTCGGCCTCGCGGGCCTGCGGCTGCAACTCTCGTTCGGCAAAATCGCGGACAAGTTCGCGCAGCGCTTGGTGTTCTTCAGTCGGATTGAAAATGTCGTGCATGGTCAGCCTCGCAGGCGCGGGAGCCTAGCACACACGCGCGCGCGGTGCACTCGCGCGGACCAGACGGTCGGCGATTGCGGGCCACAAACCATCGCTGCGCGTCACCGGCTCCGCGTACAAGCGGCCGGTGGCGGTGTCCATCTCGCGCAGACACGCGAACAAGCGACGTGCTGCGGTTCCATCGCTGCCGTCCGGGCTGAGCAGCACAAGCTTCACGCGGTCGACAGGGACCCGCGCGCGCTCCACTTCGCCACTTCCGCTGACCACGAGGACGACGTCCCCCGGACGGAACAGCTGATCGCACAGGCGCACACGGAGTTGGCCCAAGGGCGCCGGCAGCAAGCGCAGCGGCTTGTCGGGCGCGTAGTGGCTGGCCAGCATGCCGGGCGACGGCAACGCCAGCGGCGACACGTCGGGCTTGCAGATCGGCTGCCCCGTCACCGTGGCAATCTGATCCGCGGTCACGCCGCCTGGCCGCAGCAGCGCGCACGCGCCGTCGGCTTGCACGGCGACCACGGTCGATTCCACGCCGATCGCGCAGGGCCCGCCATCGACGATCCAGGCAATCCGCTCAGCGAGTTCCGCGTGCACGTGTGCCGCGGTCGTCGGACTCACACGACCAAAGCGGTTGGCACTCGGCGCAGCAAGCGGTTGGCCCAACTGCGTGAGGATTGCCTGCGCAACTGGATGCGCCGGCATGCGGATCGCGACGCTGTCCAGCCCCGCCGTGCACAGGTCCGGCACACCCGCAGCGCGCGGCAGCACGAGCGTGAGCGGTCCAGGCCAAAACGCGTCGGCGAGCCGATCCGCAGAGCGCCGCGCTGCGGGAGACAACCGCGCCAGATCAACCAGCCCGGCCGCCGATAACGCCTCCAGACGCTGACCCGGCGGGCTGGGCTGGACATGGGCAATCAGCGGATCAAACGTCGGCCGTTCCTTGGCCGCGAAGATTCGCGCCAAGGCCAGCGGATCCAGCGCCAGTCCGGCCAAGCCGTAGACGGTCTCGGTTGGGATCGCCACCAGCTCGCCGCGCGCCAGGGCTGCAACGGCGCGGGTCAGGTGCGCGGGCGTGGGCGGCAGAATTTCCGCAGTCATGCCAACTCCAGTCGCGCGATGGCGCCCATTTGGACCCAGGCTGCCAGCCACAGGCCCACGTACAACTCGAGCGCGGCGGCGGCAGCCGGATCCGCGTCAACCACCGCCGCGATCGCCAGCCCGAGCGCCATCCCCGCCATCACGTGCGCCAGAAGCTGCGCTTCGACCGGATGCAGTTCTCGCCGGTTCACGCGCCAGACGTTGCGCGCCACCAGCCAAACTTGCCGACCGGGCGCCGTGGGCAGCACCGCGAAGTCCAAGTCCACCCGCTGCGTGGCCGGCGCGAAATGCAGTCGCAACCGGCCTTCGTCGGACAGCGACAGCCCGTGCAGCAGACGTCTGTCCAAGGGTGGCGTCGCGGGTGCCAGATGCGCGCACACCATCGCCAGTTCCAGCAGCGCCAGCGCGGCCGCGTGTGGGGGCCACTGGTGTTGGGTCACAAGCCAGGCGGGCAGCCGTTCGCCGTAGCGCTCCAATGCCCAGGATTGCGGCGGCATGGCCTGCCGATAAGCCGCCGCCATCGCCAGGAATGCCTGCTTGCCCATGAATTTCCGCAACAGTGGATAGTCCTCCAGCAGGGCGTCCTCGCACCGCGCGACGTACATCTGTCGGTGAATGGCGACGCGCGCGTCCGGCGTCAGGCGACCCTGCGCCGCGATCCACTGGCTGGCCGGCAAGCCCGTCGGGCGCCCCGTCACTTCATCCAACATCCAGCGCATCAGCGCCGCCAACGCCGGGGCAGCCGGAACCTGCGGTGGTTGCCGCCGCGTCGGCACCACGGGCGGCGCCAGCGGCTTGGGCACAGCCAGATCCGCCACGTGCGCCCACGTCGCTTGCGCCTCGCGCCACGTCGCAGCGAACGATGGGATGGCAAAGTCCCACTCCAACAGCAGCGATCGCCCGCCACAGGCCGCAAAAGCGGCACGCAGAACCTCCCACACCGGCGGATCCACCGGGCCGATGTGACTGTCGAACAGGTGCGTCTCGAACGTCGTATGCCCCGCCACGTGCATTTGGCAGACGCGGTCCCAAGGCATCGCGGCCAAATACTCCTGCCAGGAGAAATCATGATTGTGCGAGGCCACATAGACGTTATTCACGTCCAGCAACACACCGCAGTCAGCGTCCTGCGCCAGCCGCGCAAGAAACTGCCACTCCGGCATCGTCGTTTGGTGAAACTGCAAGTAGCTCGACGGATTCTCGACGATCAACGGCCGCTCCAGCACATCCTGGACCTGCCGCACGCGCTGGGTCATCCAGGCGAGCATGTCCTCGCTGTAGGGCACGGGCAGCAGGTCGTGGCTCTGCCGTCCGTCGATGCCCGTCCAGCACAGGTGATCCGAGACCCACGGCACCTGCCAGCGGTCCGCGAGCTTCTTGATCCCGCGGAGGTACGCCAAATCCAGCGGATCAGTCGAGCCGAGATTCAGGCTCACGCCATGCAGGACGATCGGATAGCGTTCAGCGAGTTGATCCAGCGCGTGGCGGAGCCAGCCTTCGTGGATCAGCGCATTGTCGGCAATCACCTCGAACCAGCCGACGTTCGGCCGCTGTCGCAGGATCGTCGGAATGTGCTTGCCGCGCAGGCCAAGCCCAAGGCCGAGGTCCGGCAGGTTCCAGCGGTTGGCGATCGGCTCCGACATCGCTCAGCTCCGCGGTTTGTCGAGCGTGAACGGCAGCAGGATCGGGAACTCGGCCGCGCGCGGCGCCGACTGCGGCGGAATCGGCCAATCCTGCCAGACGCCCGAGCGCAGCAGCGTCAGGCCGTGGCCCGGTCGCACACGAATCGCAGTCAAATCGTCCATTTGGGATAGCGCCGTCACTTGGGCGGCAAAACCATCCGCGGCGATTTGGCTGAGTCGCAACGTGACGCGCCGCACCTCGCAAACTTCCTCGCGTGACACCGCGCGGGCAACCAGGGACAGGCACGTGCCGTCCGCAAATACGATCATCGGCTCAGCCGCCCGGGCCTGCTGCTGCGCGAACCACGCCGGATTGTGCACGGCCAAATCGGCCAGCAACGTTTCCACCAGCGCCGTCGATTGCGGGCAATCGAATCGACACGGCACATGCCGCAAGGGCGTCTGCGCTTCTTCGCCCAGCAGGCCCGGCACCGATGTCAGTCGCGCATCGAAGTACTGCGTCCGCAGCGCGGCACGCAGGATCGCGATCGCGTTGTCGGCGCCGCGGGCATGTTCGACGATTTCCGCGTGGGCATCGACAAACGCCTCGACGCAGCACGACGGGTAGCCGTACAAAGCGCCCAGCTTGCGGTGGGATTCAGCGATGTCCTGCCATCGGGAGCGCTGATCCTCGAGAACGTGGGGTTGCGGCCGCTGCAGGTTCGTCGATTCTTCCAGCAGGCACGTGGCAGCGTCCTCTGCGGTCACCGCCACCACCGTCAGCACGCGATCACCGTCTTCAGCGGCGCGAATCACACCACCGGTTCCCGCATCGACCGTCGCTGCAGCGACGACATGCCAGCCACGCGCCGCGAAAGCCCTGCGAAATTCGGACATTTCAGACAAGGGTAGAAAGAGTCGCCAAGCGCGGCGCAGCCCGAGCGCCAAGCCGCGACCTTCGACGCAATCCAGATCCACGTGCGCAGCGGCGCGGGGATGTTGGCGCGATGGCAGCCGCAGCCACGCGTGCCAATCGGGCCCCGGGCCACCGGGTCGATCCAGAAGCGCGGCCGGAACACCGGAACACCCATTCGGATTTTCAGGACCCAAGCGCAGCGGACACCGATCACAGGCCGCAACATGACGCGCCGCCGCTTGCGTGCGCTCGTGTCGCGTCGTGGGCTCGACGTCCATTCCGGCCAAACAGCTCGGCCACAGCCCCGAGCGCATCAGTCGCACGTCGGTTCGAAGGGCCGTCGGCCACGCGGCGATCACCGCGTCCAAAGCGGGCGCCTCCGTCGGATCGAGCCATGGCAACGCGATCACGGTAACGGAGCGCGCCAGTCCCGACAGTTCCGCAAGATCGTCCAACGCGTGCACCGTCCGCGCCGCGACACGCCAGCGCAGCCGCACGGCCAGTCCGTGGAAACCCGCCAACGTGATCGCGTCACGCAATCCTTCAAACTCCTGCGTCTCGCCGGTCCACGCACGCGACGCGCCCGACGTGGGCGCACGCACCGCCCACTCGACCGAATCGGCATGACCCGCTGCCAGCGTTTCCAGGAGCGGCTCGTCAGCGCGCTGCAGGCGTACAGCCACGCAGGCACCGGCGGCGACCAAACGGCGCAGGGCGTCCAGCAGCTGTGGCAAAGCTACGTCCGTCTCGGCCAGCAGGGTCACCGTTGGTTCCGCTGCGAGGCGTTGCTGAAGCGCAGCCGGATCGCTCGCCAGCACCGTTTGCAGCGTCCAGATTTGGCGGTTCGCCGACTGGCGTGTCTCTTGCGGCAGTGACGCGACCAAGATCTACTTCACCCGAACCCAGTTGCGCGCTGGAAAACCGCGGCTCGCCGGTGGCGGCTGCACCGACAGCACGTAGCTTGCCCGGCGGTTGCGCGCCTCGTCGACGCTGTCGGCCGTCGGCACTTTCAACGCCGTCTCGCCAAATCCCTGCGACTGGATCGGCACCTTGATGCCGTGCGCCGCGAACCACGTGGCGATCGCGTGCGCCCGTTTGCGCGACAACTCCAGGTTGTCCGCCGCCTGACCGACGGTATCCGTATACCCGCCGATGTACAGCTCGATCAGCAGCACGCCCGCAACCGCCTTCAGCTGCTTCTGAATCCGCTCCAACGGCTCGGTCAGCTTGGGCTCTTCCGTCGGCCGGATGTCCCACTTACCCGACTCGAAAATCACATCCTGGTGCGGAATGTCGACAAACGTGACCGATTCGATGCCACTCCAATAATCCGCTTGATCGAAAGCGCGAAGTTGAAATTGCCCAACCACTTCATCAGGTTTCTGCTGCCAGGTGACCGTCAAAGGCGTGCCGGGCGCTTCGCCCGCAAAGGTCTTGCTCACGTTGGCGATCGGCTTGCCGTCGTCACCCATCACATCAAGTTCGATCTTGCCGGCGGGCTCCGTCAGCCGCACCGTGATCTTGCGGCCGTTTTCATCGACATCCGCCGGTGCGATCTGGATCTTCGGCGGTTCACCGACGCGCGAGTCGAACTGCACGTCAAAATTGGCGAATTTCTCCTTGCCGGCCTGGCCCGATAGCTTGCACGTGTATTGAAACACGCCCTTCACAATCGGCAACGGCACGCGTTTCTCGGCGCCGGCGCGTAGGCCTGCGACGCTGAAATTCACGTCCTGACCGTCGGAGCGCTTGCAGGCAAACTGCACGGCATTGAACGCCCGCAGCGGCTTGAATCCCAGCCACGGGTGGTCTTTGGGCAATTGTGCCGTGCCGTGAACGGAAAAGCCCAGCTCATCCGCGCTGACCTGCGCAAACGCAGAACCAGCGAAAAACAGGGAAAAAACCAGTGAGAGCGGTGTGATCCAGCGCATGGCGGCCTCCACGTCAACCGCGAGCAGTGTAGCACATCGCGTCGACGTCGATAGTTCGCTCCCAGCTACTGTCCGGCCGTGCGCGGCACCTGAATCGACTCGCAGACGTCGTCGCCGTCGGGACTCATCTCGTTGTCCTTGGCGCATTGGTCGCGCGCGCCATTGGCACCCAGGCTCAACAGCACCAGCACCTCGCGCCCTTCCTGCTCCAGCACCAGCGGATGCTGCCAATAGTCCAGCGTCACGTCACGGCCGCCGAAGGCCGTCTTGGTTTCGCGCAGGAAATTCGCCAGATCGTCGGCCTGACCGGGCCGCGGAATCCGGTTGCCCATCTCCGCTTCGCCGCGCAGGAGCTTGGCGGTGTCCTGGATCTCACTGCGCTGCAAGATGGTGCGCACGGCGTTTTGCACTTTCGCCACCGTCTCCTTGCCTTCCGACGCGGCGACGGCAACGGTGCCCGTGAGCAGCAACAACGGCATGACGCGTCCGAGCATTACGGCTCACCCCGCATCGCCTGGAGGCGTTCCGCGGCGACTTCCCACAAGCGCATCGCTGCCGCCGGATCCCGCGCCAAGGCTTGCTGGGTCGCCGCCGCGGGCACGCGCAGCAGTTCCACCGCCGTCGTCGTCCGCACGGTCGCATTGCGCGGCGCGCCGGTCAGCAACGCCAGCTCGCCAAACCAGTCGCGCGGTCCGAGCGTGCCCGTCTGGACGTCCTGCTGCCAGACGCTGCACGTGCCACCCAAAATCACGAAGACGTCCTGCCCCGGCTCGCCGGCCTGCAGGATCACTTCACCCGCCGCGTGGGTTTCAGGCTGCGTTTGCGCCACGATCGCGGCCAAATCGTGCGGGTTCAGTCCGGCAAAAAGCGCGTGTTCCCGCAGTGCTGCAGTGTGGCGCAGTTGCCGGCGGATTTCCGCGGCGCTTGTCACCGAATTCTGCACAAGCAGCTGGCACGCATCCCGTGACAGGGTGTACAGCTGCACTGGACCATCGGCGATGACGTGGGCCGTGCGCGGCGTCTCTTCAAAGACCGCAGATTCACCGAAGAAATCACCCGGCCCGAGGCGGGCGAGTTGATGCCGCACGCCAGCCAAATCCTCCCACTCGACCACAGCGTGGCCTTCAACCAGGCAGCACAGCCGATCGCCGGGATCCCCTTGGCGCAGGATCGTGTCGCCGGAACGCCAAGCCTCGCGCATCATCTGCACCGGTAGGCCACCGAGCACCGCGTCGCCCAGCTGCTCCAGGAACGGCACTTGCCGCGCCGCTTGCAGGAACAGCTCGCCGTAATCCGCCGTGCTAATGGCCACGTCGGCGTGGGTGCGTTTCGGCCACAGCTGGCGCGCCAGGTCGGTCAGCACTGCCGCCAGCCCAACCAGCAAAACGACCAGCCACAGCACGGTCAAGCCCAGCGGCAGCGCCGCCCACAGCGCATTGCCGTGGCGAATGCCACCGTTGACCAGTTCCAAAGTCCATGGCAGCAGGCGCCGCGCGGTCAGCAGCCACGTCACGAGCACGTGCAGCGCGCTCAAGCTGGCGGCGAGGACGTAACGCGCCTCGATATCCGACATCGGCTTGCGCTGCCACAGGTTCTTGACGGCGCGGCGGACCAGCCAAGCGCGGGCCCGGCTGCCCAGCGCGGGCGTCGCTGTTGCGAGGCTCAGGAGCGTGCGCGCATCCGTTGGCAGTTCCGGCGAGGTGTTGACCAGCAAAGCGAGGCTGCACATCCAGACAGCGACCCGCCACAGGGGCTGCGGCGACAGCCAGACGCCGGTGACCGACACCAGCAGCGCCAGCGCCAGCACACTCAATCCCGACCACGCAATCACCAGGGCGCGTCGTCGTTCCATCGCGGTCATCGCCGCGCTCGTCACCTCCGCACCCGCTTGCCAGCGGAGACGCAGCGACTGCGCCGCGCCCGGCAAGCCCACCGCCTGCGCCGCCAAGCCACGCGCCAGCGTCCGCAGCAGAAGCAGGGTCACCAGCAGGCCTGCAGTCAACACCGCCACGTCACTGCCGTTCAGCCCAAACGGCGGCGGCAACAGCCGCGGGATGGCCAGCCACAGCAAGAGCCACACGAGCGCACACGCGCTGAATGCTTGCGCACCGCGCAGCCAGACACCGGTCGGCACGTGACGCAGGATGCGCCCAATGAACGCGGTGCCCGGAAGCGCCAGCCCCCACGCTGTGCGGCTATCCTGAAGCACGTGACCGTCTTCCAGACGCACGAGTGCGCGCACGACCGCCAGCGGTGGGAGCGGCGGCTGGTGAATCGCGGCCTGTTGCAGCAACTCAGCCAACGTCCGCGGCGTGGCGAGCCAACGCGCGACGACGGCGCTTTCCGCATCCAGTTCAACGCCCATTGCGCCGCGGATCACGGTACACGTGCCGTCGGCCGCCGGACGCACCCGCGCATCGCCTGCCAGGTGCCAGGACCGGAGCGAATCCGCCGACCGCGTCTGCGGCCGGTGCAGCGGTAGCAACGGAGTCATGACCGGATCGTGAAAGGTGGGCGTTCCTGGCGACAACGGCCCCGTGCCTTGGCGCGTCAGAAGTTGTTGATCTCGTGTGCTTGTGTTGTCACAGTGGCGCAATCCTGCGGCGAACTGCAACTTCCGTCAAGCGCGGGAAATTCCGCTCAACCGCTGCGTGGCGCAAGAGACTCTGGTAGACTCGTTCGATTGCCGCTTTCTGCGGCGCGATTTGGCCTGTTTGGGGGTTAGGATGCATCGGTTCTGGAGGAAGCAAGCCCAGTTCCTGGCGCTGACCGCGGTCGCACTGGTGGCCGCGTGCAGCGCATCTGCCCCGACGGACAACGGCAGCAACGCAGACGCTGGATTTGTCTTTCCCGATGCGGGCAAGGACGCGAAGGACACCACCGCTGCCGACGCGCCGGACGTCAGCGTGGACATCGCCCACGACGCATCGGACGTCACAGCCACCGATACGGCGGACACAAGCGACGCGGACACGAACGGCTTTGATTGCACGGCAGAGCCCGGCGCGCCTGGCTGTCCGTGTCAGGACAACAGCACCTGCGATCTGCTCATTTGTTTGCCCACGGCCCAGGGATCGCAGTGCGCCAAGGCGTGTGTCGATGCGTGTCCGGACGGCTTCAAGTGCGTCGGCGTCGCGGGGCCAGGCGGCGATATCCAGCCGGCGTGCGTCGACAAGTCGCCGCATCTCTGCGATCCGTGTGTCAACTCGGTGCAGTGTGGCGCGGTCGGTCTGCAAGGCGCCGCTTGTGTGGACAAAGGCAAGGACGGCCGGTTCTGCGGCACGGCGTGCAAGGCGGACACCGACTGTCCCGGCGGCTACAGCTGCGCCTCGGTGACCAGCGTGGAAGGCAACAGCGTGCAACAGTGTCAGCCCACAGGTAGCGCATCGTGCACGTGCAGCCCTTCGGCCATCGCCGATCAGCTCTCCACCAGTTGTTTCGCGGAAGCCAAGGACGCGAACGGCACCGTCGTGGGCCAATGCAAAGGCGTGCGGGCTTGTGCGCCCGACGGGCTCTCCGCTTGCAACGCCAGCATCCAGACGGAGACGTGCAACGGCCAGGACGACGACTGCGACGGCCTGGTCGACGAAGGCACCTGCGACGACAAGAATCCCTGCACCATGGACACCTGCGACGGCAACGCGCAGACCTGCAACCACAGCAACACGCCCGGCGCATGCGACGCGGACGGCAACAATTGCACGGTTGGCGACACGTGCGTCGATGGCAAATGCACGATCGGCTCGTTGAAATCCTGCGACGACAACAATCCGTGCACCACGGACGCGTGCGATCCGCTCGCTGGCTGCACCAAATCGAACGACGACGGCTTGCCCTGCTCCGACGGCTCAGGCTGCACCGTCGGCGACACCTGCACCGGCGGCATCTGCGTGTCCGGCACCGCCAAGACGTGCCCCACCGGCGATGCGTGCTTGTCGTGGGCTTGCGACGGCGCCACCGGCAGTTGCAAGCAGACCGCCACGGCGGACGGCACGAGTTGCTCCGACGGCACGGTGTGCACGGACGCGGACGTCTGCGCGGGCGGATCCTGCGCGGGCACGCCGGTGAGCTGCGACGACAAGAATGCCTGCACGCTCGACACGTGCGACCCGATTGCCGGCTGCACTTACGTCGCGGCCAACACGCCGTGCGACGACGCCAACGCGTGCACGACCGGCGACACGTGCGCCGCCAAGAAATGCACCGGCACGCCCATCGACATCAAGACGGAGTGCGGCGACGGCAATCCATGCACCACGGACACCTGCGACAAGATCGCCGGCTGCGTCTACGCCGCCAACACAGGCAATTGCAGCGACGGCAACGCCTGCACCATCGGCGACGTCTGCGCCGACAAAGCCTGCAAATCCGGCACCAACACGTGCACCTGCCAGCAGGACAGCGAGTGCGCCAGCAAAGAGGATGGCAACTTCTGCAACGGCACGCTGTTCTGCGACAAATCTGGGCCAAGCAACCAGTGCAAGGTCAATCCGGCGACCATCGTGACGTGCAACACGTCCGGCGACGGCCAGTGCGACCAGACGACCTGCATCCCTGCGACCGGCGTCTGCGCGGTCGGCAACCTGCCCGACGGCAAATCCTGCGACGCGGACGGCACGGTGTGCACGTCCAACGACGCGTGCCTGAACGGCGTCTGCACCGCCGGCCCGCAGAAGAACTGCAACGACAACAACGTCTGCACCGACGACGCGTGCGACTCCGTGCAGGGCTGCCTCAACACGAACAACGTCAGTCCGTGCGACGCCGACGGCAACGCGTGCACGATGAACGACACGTGCTCGGGCAAGCTGTGCATCGCCGGGCCCAAGAAGGTCTGCAACGACGGCATCGACTGCACCGCCGACGCGTGCGATCAGGTCAGCGGCAGCTGCGTGTTTGACGGCACCGCGATGACGGGCGCGGCGTGCGATGACAAGAACGTCTGCACCGTGAGCGACAAGTGCGACGGCAAGGGCAATTGTGTGGGCGGCGCGGCGGCGAGTTGCGATGACGGCAATGCGTGCACGATCGATTCGTGTGCCAGCAGCAACGGGTGCAGCCACGTCACCGCCACCGATCACACGACTTGTGGAACCACCCTGTGGTGCGTTGCGGGTGCGTGCGTGGCGAAAGTCTTTTGCGGCGACGGGGTAGTCAACCAAGCGAGTGAACAGTGCGACGACGGGAACAATTCCAACGGAGACGGCTGCGACAGCGCGTGCCAATTCGAAGCGGCGTACCCGAAGCCGGGTGAATTGATCATCACGGAGATGATGCCGGAGCCCAAAGGCAACTACCAGGACGAGTGGCTGGAAATCTACAACAACTCCAGCAAGGCGCTGCTGCTGACCGGCCTCAATTTTGGCGACAACAATGCTTATATTGCTTTTCCAAAGACACCTGCCGGAACCGCGTGGGTTCTCAATCCCGGACGATACGCCGTCATCGCCGCCCTCGAACCGATCGGTGGGTCCAAAGGGGTCGTGATCCCGGACTACACCTACGGATACTTCCCCAACGGAATCCAGTTCGCGAATGGTTCGGACTATGCGTGCATCAGCGGCCCGAACGACACGCAATGTGCGACCGACATCATCGTGAAGGCAAGCTACAGCACGACCAAGAGCGGTCAGAGTTGGGAGCTCAAGCTCAGCAAGTACGCGACCGCATTCACCATCACCAGTGGATCCGCCAGCATTGGCACGAGCAACTGGTGCTATGGAACCGCGCCCATCGCTGGCGGTGAGGGAAATCAGGGCACGCCCGGCTTCGCTGACCCCAACTGTCCGTAAGTGATTCATTTCCCGAGGCCCTTCATGTTCCCACGCCACGCCTTCCTGCCCGTCCTCTGTCTCGTTCTCGCCTGTGGAGCCACCAAAGGCGGCGGCGGCACGGAGCCTACCGACGTGACCTCCGGTGGCACCGACGCGACGCTGGGCGATGCACCGGGCGATGCCACGGGCGACTTGACCACTGCCGGCGACGTCGCCGATGGCAAAGACGACGCTTTTTTGCAAAAAGATTTGATCTCCGAGGTCCAAGACGACGTCTTTTCGCCAAAAGATTTGATCTCCGAGGTCGGAGACGACGTCTTCGAGGGAAAAGATTTGATCTCGGACGCCCAAGACGACGTCTTGGCGGGAGAAGATTTGATCTCCGAGGTCGGAGACGACGTCTTCGAGCCAAAAGATTTGATCTCGGAGGTCCAAGACGACGTTTCCGAGCCCCAAGACTTGATCTCCGAGGTCCAGGACGACGTCGCGGGCGGCGAAGACGTCACCATCACGGTCGATGTGGCCAACTGCGCGGCCGACGCAGACTGCGGCAAGCTCAACACGCTCTGCGGCAAGGGCGTCTGCCTTTCCGGCGACTGCACCGTGGTGCTCGCGGTCGACGGCACGCCGTGTGACGACGGCGATTTCTGCACCGACAACACGGTCTGCAACAACGGCACATGCGCCGGGACCGCCAGCAACTGCAACGACGGCAACGCCTGCACCACGGACAGCTGCGACCCCGCCGTCGGCTGCAGCCACGACGGCTTGACCGGCGACCTGTGCGACGACAAGAACGCGTGCACCATCGGCGACCAGTGCGTCGGCGGATTCTGCACGCCCAGCGACACGATCCTGTGCGACGACGGCCTGGTCTGCACCGCGGACAGCTGCGATCCGGCCAGCGGCTGCACCACGACGAACCTGGACGGCGAAGCGTGCACGGACGGCAGCGTCTGCACCCAGACGGACACGTGCAGCGGCGGCAAGTGCGTCGGCGGCAATGAGAAAGTCTGCACGGACACCAATCCGTGCACGAACGACAGCTGCGTGGGCACCCTCGGCTGCGTCTTTCTCGCCAACACCGCGACGTGCGAGGACGGCAGCGTCTGCACGGTCGGCGACTTCTGCCTGGACAAGAACTGCAAGTCCGGCTCGTTGTTGCCCTGCGACGACGGCAAAGTGTGCACGGACGACAGCTGCGACTCGGTCGGCGGCTGCAAACATGCCGACAATACGCTGAGCTGCACCGACAACAACGCGTGCACGTTGAACGAGGGCTGCTCGGGCGGCAACTGCGTCGGCGGCACGGCCAAGAACTGCGACGACGCGCGGACGTGCAGCGTGGACAGCTGCGACCCGATCGCCGGCTGCAAGCACGATCTGACGACTTGCTGCGCCAACGACCTCGCCTGCGACGACGGCAAGCCGTGCACCAACGACTCGTGCAGCTTCCAGCTGGGCTGCGTGCACACCAACAACACCCTGGCGTGCGAGGATGGCGATGCCTGCACCAGCGGCGACACCTGCAAGGACGGCGCGTGCAGCCCCGGCGGTCCCACGCTGTGCGACGACCTGAAGGTCTGCACGACGGACACGTGCGACCACACGAACGGCTGCCTGCACAGCGCCAACACGTTGGGCTGCACCGACAACAACGCGTGCACCAACGGCGACGTGTGCCAAGACGGCGCGTGCAAGTCCGGCGTGGCGCTCAGCTGCGACGACACCCGCGCGTGCAGCGTGGACACCTGTGACCCCGCCAGCGGCTGCAAGCACGACCTGACGACCTGCTGCGCCAACGCCGCGGCGTGCAACGACAACGTGCTGTGCACCGACGACGCGTGCGACTTCCAGAACGGCTGCAGCAACCTCGCCAACAGCGTCACCTGCACGGACAGCGACGCGTGCACGGTCGGCGACAAGTGCGCCAACAAGCTCTGCGTCAGCGGCAGCGCGGCGATTTGCGTCGACGGCAACGCGTGCACCAGCGATACGTGCATCAAGGCGACGGGCTGCAGCTACCCCGCCGTCCAGAACGGCCTGCTCTGCGACGACGGCAAACCGTGCACGATCGGCGACAACTGCCAGTTGGGCGTGTGCACCTCGACGGGCGCCAAGGACTGCAACGACAACAAGCTGTGTACCAACGACAGCTGCGACCCGACCTTGGGCTGCCAGAACGTGCCATTCGTGGGCCCCTGCAATGACGGCGACGCGTGCACGACAGGCGAAACTTGCAACCTGGCCGAAGCGTGCACCGGCGGCGTGGCGACCAACTGCAACGACGGCAACGTCTGCACGGCCGACACGTGCCCGACCACCGCGGGCTGCGTGCACTTGCCTCAAGCCGGCACCTGCACCGACAACAACCTGTGCACCAACGAGAGCTGCTCAGGCACGACGTGCACGGTGACCTCCTACGTGAAGGTCTGCATGGACGGCAACGCCTGCACCAGCGACATCTGCGTGCCCGAGACCGGCGCGTGCACCTACCCGGCGTTGGTGTGCAATGACCTGAGCGCCTGCACCACCGATGCGTGCAACCCAAGCACCGGCTGCACCTTCACTGCCATCAGCTGCGACGACACCGACCCGTGCACCACCGACAGCTGCGACGCCGCGAGCGGCTGCAAACACGTCACGCTGGCCGACAATCTGACCTGTGGCAGCGGCAAAGTCTGTAAGGCGGGCGTTTGCACGACCACGTCCATTGACGTCAGCGGATGGAAAGTGCTGATGTATGCCTCAACGCCCCGGTCGTTTACCATCCCGGCCAACACGTTACTCCAGCCTGGCGGCTACATCGTGATCGGCCGAACGAGCAGTCAAACGGCGTTTGAGACCGCTTGGGGCGTGACGCTCGGGACAAATGTCCAGTACTTCGTTGGCACCAATGGCAGCGCGCTTTTCCCGGTCATCAACGGTGGCCAGACTTTCGATTTGACCAAGGCCGATGGCACGCTCGTCGACGGCACGACCATTGCCATCGCCGCCAACAAGGATGTCACACGCACCAATCCTGCAGGCGCGGCGAATCTCACTGCGTCGTGGGCAACGCTCGCAGACACTGCAGCGACTCCTGGCGCCGGCCAGACATCGGGCTTCGTCTCAGGCATCTACATCAGCGAATTCTCGGACAACACGAACTTCGCTAACGAATTCGTCGAACTCTACTACGATCCCGGGCCGTAGCGCACCGAGCGGAAGGCCCGCTTGCGCGTCTGAGCGGTACACGGTCGAGTTTTCGGATCGTGCCGCTACGGCGCGTCCGGCTTGGGCACATCAACCGGCCGCACGTCGCACTTGGTCATTTTGCCCGGCGTCGGCTTCTCGGGCACGGTGAAGCGCACTGCCGTCGCCTTGCAGCCCTCGCATTTCGGTCCCGGCTCGCAGCGCACCGTGTGGTGGGAGCCCGCTTCCAGCGTCACCGTCGCGAAACCTTCGCCAACCGGCGCACTTTGGCTGTCCAGGAACAGCGTGGAATTCGCCGGAATCGCGCCAATCTTCCACGTGATCTGCGGTTTGGGCTCGACCGGCGGCGCCACGACTTGCGGCGTGGCTTTCACTTCGGGTTCGGTGTTGCGCTGCATGTGCGCGATCGGTGCGTGTTTGCGCACCGGTTCTGGCGGTTCATGCGGCGCGACCCGGGGTGACTCAGCCGCGGCGAACGTCACCGGCGTGGGCGGCGGCACCGGCGCGAGCACGGGCGCACTGCGAATTTGCGCGGGTCCGTTGGGCAGATTGAACAGCGCACCTTCGGCCGGCGCGGGCGGTGGCGCGGCAACCGGCGGCGCATCCTCAGGCAAGTGCGTCACGAACCACAGACCCGCCAGCACTGCCAGGACCGCGCTCACGCCGCCTGCCAGCACAGCCGCGCGCTTGAGTTTGCGCATCCGCCGCGCCCGCGTCGTCCATTCGTGCAGCGCCTTGCGCGGCTCGTCGGCATCCGGGTCAATCGCCAGCGCGCGGTTCAACGTGTCGATCGCCGCAGCCAACTTGCCAGCCGCCGCCTGCGTCTGGCCCTCGATCGTCAGCACCTGCACGATGGTTGGCTTCAGATCAAACTGAAACACCTCCGGCGCGCGCAGAAACCGCGTCAACAACCCGGCCGCGTCGGACATGCGAAATTGTTTCAGGTAAAGCGTCAGCGCGGTCTGGACCGCCGCCATGTCGGGATAGCGATCCGCCGGCCAGCGCGCCAGGCACTGCGCGATAATCTCGTCAAAATGGCGATCAACCGCGGGATTGTGGCGCGACGGCACGTCAAACTGCCCTTCCAGAATCAGGCGGAACAGCGCTTGCGGGTTGCTCGCGACAAAGGGCAGCCGACGGGTCACCAGGAAATACAGCACCGTGCCCAGCGCGAAAATGTCGCACCGGCCGTCCAGTTTGCTGCCTTCAATCTGCTCCGGCGCCATGTGCGCGGGCGAGCCGACAATCGCGCCGGTCGTGGTCATTTGTTCCAGATCCATGGCCTGGGCAATGCCAAAGTCCATCAGCTTGATCTGGCCATCGCGGGAAATCATCAGGTTGTCTGGCTTGATATCGCGGTGGATGAGCCCCATCTGGTGGGCGTGGCCCAGCGCGCCTGCGACCGCGTGACCGATCAGCGCCGCGGCCTGTGGCAGAAACGGTCCGTGATCGTTGGTGAACTGCGTCAGCGTCTCGCCGTGGATGAACTCCGTGACCAGGAACGCCGCGCTGTCCGTACCCGCGGAAAAATCGTAGACATCGACGATGTTGCCGTGATGCAGCTTGGCAATCGCCTGCGCTTCGCGGTCAAAGCGCGCGCGCGCGTCCGGTTTCGAGCCCAAATGCGGGTGCATGACTTTGATAGCCACGTCGCGCTTGAGCACACGGTCATGACCGCGATAGACAGTGGCCATGCCGCCGTCGCCGACGCGTTCCATGACTTCATAGCGATTGCCATAGATTTCAGACAATGAGCCACTCATTGCGCAATCGCACGCCTGCGCGGGTCCAAGTGTATACGCGTTTTTGTGGGGCGTGCAGTATCGCCTAGCGTTGGCTTTCCGCGTCCAGCGCTTCCACGGCATGCACTGCGGTGTGCGGAACGGTCCAGAGTTCAATCTCGCCGATGACCAGATCGGTGACGCCAATCATCACCGCGGAGCTGACGCGCTTCTCGTGCAGCCCCAAATAGGCGCCCGCGCCAAGCGCCACCACCGCGCAGAGCGTGTGATCCAGCCAGCCACCGACATGGCGCTCGCGATGGGCGCGGTCGCGAAGTTCCGCCTCGGCAAGCCGCAGCTGCAATTCCACAGGCGCGTCCAGCAACGACTCCCACCGCTGTTGCGGCTTGACCGGCGTCAGCGCCATGCCCGCGACGCCGAGCCAGGACGTCGTCGCGCCCACGAGTTGATCCGCGCGAAACGCCGGATCGCTGCTGAATGCTCCAAGCCCGGTTTGCACGCCGCCGGAAGCGGCAAAAAGTCCAGCCCAGCCATACCACCACAAGCGGACGGCGCTCTCATCGGCGTCCAGGGCACTGTGCAAACGGGCGAGACGATCCGACGGCTCCTCAGCGCGAGCCGGCGCCGCGAAGGCAAATGCCGTCAGCAGGACAAGGGGCAGCGCCGTGGCGCGTTGAGCAGTCATCTGGCTCCTCTTCGCCATCGGCCCAGGACCGGGGCGGTTGCTCTGGTTGTGCCGGGAAGGAACCGGGCTCGGGTTGAACGGACACGTAACCAATCGGCGGTGAGGCTATCCCGCCACCAACCGCTCCGCTGTCACCATCGCCATCGCCATGATCGTATGCTGCGGATTGACGCCAAGCGTCGTCGGGATCACTGCGGCGTCCACCACATGCAGATTCCGCACGCCGCGCACATGCAAATCCGGCGCAACGACGGACGTCTGCGGATCCTTGCCCACCGTGCAGCCGCCGAACAAATGCGACAGCACCCACGTGTAGTTGCGGTTGTCCAGCGGCGCGTTGTCGAACAAGTCGATTTCGTCCGGGCCGATTTCGCCTTTCATGCCAAAGATGCCAGGCCACACTTTCTGCGCGCCGGACGCAAAGTGCATTTCCGCGATGATCTTGGACCCTGCGCGCAGCCGCTCGATGTCTTTTTTGGTCGGCTGGTACTGCACACTGGTCGCGCCGAGCCAGTTCTGCTTGACGGTGCCCACCGCATCGGCACGCACCGCGCTCACCCACATCGCGCAGCGGCGATACTCTTCCAGCTTGTGCACGAGCGTTTGACCCGCGCCGCCCACGCGCGCGGCGAACAACTCCAGCGGCAGGCTCAGGTGCTCCAGTTTGATGCCGATGTCCTTGCGGTAGTGCAACGACGCTACCGCCTGGCTCGGACCCTTGTGCATGTCCATCGCATCGGGATAGACGCCGACCACGCCCGCGCCGGGATGCGCCCGCCAGCCTTCGCCCAGCGCCGGCAGCTTGATACCCGACCGCTGGAGCATCGGCGCTGAGCCCGTCGCCGACGCCGCGATCAGCACCGCCTTCTTGGCCCGCACCGTGAACGTCGCGCCTTTTTGGCGGGTCTGTGGATGCAGCCAGCGCCCGGTCACACCGACCGCCCGACCGTTCTCGATCAGCACTTTGTCCACCGGCGCGCACGACAGCACCAGGCCGCCGTGCTGATCTTTCATCTCCGGGATCCACAGGAAATTCGCTGTCCGCTTGTTGCGCCGCTTGCAGCCCTGCAGGCATTGCATCGCGCCTTCGCACTGCGCGAGCACGTTGCGGTCAATGGCATGGCCTTCCACGCCGCGCTTGTGCAAGGCGTCCAGCATCGTCGCCGCGGTCTTGCCCATGATCGAGAGCGGCGTTTGCGTGACGTCCAACTCGCGCTCAATCTGGTCCTGCTTGGCGCCGATCGTCTGCTCGTTGAACACGTCGCCGACGCCGAAGCGCTCGCGCCAGTCGTCCAGCACGTCGCCGGGCGTGCGCACGACAATCGCGCTGTTGATCACCGGCGTGCCACCGACCAGCTTGGCCTGGACAATGGGCAGGATTGCGCCGCCCGCGGCCATGTTGCCCATCGCGACGAGTTGGCCCCAATCCATGAACATGTCGCGCATGGTGCCGTACATGGACGACGGATAGTCCTCGGGATCGCGCCAAGGGCCGGCTTCCACCAGCGCCACCTTGAAACCCGCGCGCGCCAGCGTGATCGCGGCCGCCGCACCGCCGGCACCGGAACCAGCGACGACGTAATCCGCGTCAAACGACTGTGGCGCGCCTTCCTGAAATGCCACATGCTGGCCGCTCATGACTGCCTCCAACGACCGGAATCTTCGGGATAGATGGGCATCGTCAACTTCTGGCGCACCTCCGGCGCCGCACCCCAGTAGAGCCCGCCAATGGTCTTCAGCATCATCATGATCTGCCGCAGCAGGTAGACTTGGCTCATGGACAGCCGTTGCGCATGTTCGTCCACGCGCGCCCTGGACAGCAGGAACGCCGGCAGTGGAATGCCGAGCGTGAGCACCGGCGTCAGCGTGAACAACAGCACCGAGACCCACAGCGTCGCGCGGATCGTGAACGGCGCTTCGCTGTGGAGCTGGCGGATGAAGGGTTTGGTGTCCAGCACGTCCAGACCCGGCAGCGCCGGCGTCGACGGAAAGATCCGGGCAAAGGTCCAAGCGGTCAGATGCAACATCAGCAATCCTTGCCGGCACGGGCGCGGGCGCAGGCGAGGAATTGGCGCAAGCCAGTTTCGCCGCCGCGGCATCGTCCGGGCATGGGCCACCGATGTCAATCACTGAATCGTCACGGTTTTGACCAAAAGTGTGCGACCGCGGCGGGCGTTTGGGTCAGCACACTGAGTGTTCAAGATCACTTGCTTTTTCGGCCTTGACGGGCGCGGCAGGGCCGTCCATGCTGGCCGGGAAAGTGCAGCGCTGGGAGGCTCAATGCGTGCGAGAAGTTCAGCGGCCGACCTCTGGCGCAGATCTCCGCACGCCGTGATGCCCGCTGTCGCAGCTGTGCTTTTGCTGCTCGTCTCCGGGTGCACGCCGGATGCACCGACCACCATGGGTTCGCCCGCGGATGCCGTCGCTACGGCTGATGAAAGCATCTTCGCCAGTGGCAGCGACGCGGATGCTGGGCCGGTCGGCGTCGATGGCGGCACGGGCGACGCGGACGCGACCGACGCCGTGGATTCCTCAGCTGGTAGTGATTCAGATGCGGGCGCGACCGATACCCAGGACAGCGCGCCAGACGTCAAGGTCGACCCCTGCTCGCAGAAATCCTGCGATGACGGCAACGCTTGCACCACCGACACCTGCGGCACGACCGGCTGTGTGCACGTCAACAGCACCGCGAGCTGCGACACCGCCGCGGCCGTATGCCCGACGTCCGGCGTCTGCGTCGGGGGCGCGTGCGTCGCGCCGGCTGAAGTCTGCGGCGATGGCGTCTGTGGCTGTAGCGAGACGCCCGCCAGCTGCGCCAGCGACTGCGAGGCAGCCATGGCCACGCTGCCCGCGGGCACGTTTGCCATGGGCTCGGCCAACGGCGTCGGTTCGTCGCTGGAGTGGCCGCAGCACCTCGTGACACTTGGCGCATTCCAACTCGACAAAACCGAAGTGACGGTCGCGCATTACGGTGCGTTCTACAATCACCTCAACGCTGTGCAGCAATGCGCAGCGGCCAATGCAACGGCGTTCGTTTGCGGACAGCCCGACAAGTGCAATTTTGGGGTCGCTGGCTGGGAACAACAACCCATCAATTGCGTCGACTGGTTCCAGGCCGACGCCTACTGCAAATGGGCGCATGTGGGCGGCCGTTTGCCGACTGAGGCCGAATGGGAATATGCGGCCCGCAGCGGCGGCAAGGAACAGGAGTACCCGTGGGGCAACGAGCTCCCGACCTGCGCCACCTACGCGATATTCATGGAAACGACCATGTCCGGGTGCGGCGCCAACAGCACCTGGCCGGTCTGCTCCAAGCCCGCGGGCAACAGCAGCCAGGGCGCGTGTGACTTGACCGGCAACGTCTGGGAGTGGTGCTCCGACTGGTTTGGCGGCTACGACGCCGTGCCGCAAACCGATCCAAGCGGCGCAGCGTGGGGCACGCAGCGCAGCCTGCGCGGTGGCTCGTGGTTCCAGGTCACAGTCCCCGGTTTGCGCGTGCGTCATCGCTTCAGCGGCGCGCCATCCTCGCGCAACGTCGATTTTGGCTTCCGCTGCGCGCGCACGCTCTGACCGTGCGTCCCGCGAAATGCGAGCTGCTTTTGGCTTGTTGCTGGGGCGCCAAGCTCGCCACTTCGCTGACTCGCGTCGCCACGCGGCACGGCCGGACTTCCGCGACCGCCGATTCTGGAGGCAGCCTTGACGGGCGCCATGGACGGCCCGACACTGGCCGTCAGTCACGGTTGTAGAATATCCGTGCCGCCGCGACCCGTGCCTTGCTTCCAGCCGACCGAGCGCCCAGCACGCCGGAGCGTCATGCCCCGCCCCACCTCCAACCGCTTGGATTTCATCGACAGCCTGCGCGCGGTGGCCGTCCTGCTGGTGCTCGTCCTGCACACCATGGCGCTGCTCGTCGGCTTGCCGTTTCCCTCACGCGCCGGCTTTGCCTTGCACGCCGTGGCACAAACCCTCGACTTCGGCCGCATCGGCGTCGTGCTGTTCTTCGCCGTCAGCGGCTTCGTCATTCCGTTCAGCCTGTCCGCGCGACACGCCAAGCCGCTGCTGCACTTCGCTGTGCACCGTGTCTTCCGCCTCTACCCGGCCTACTGGGTGTCCATCGTCACGGGCGTGCTCGGCGTGTGGCTTGTCCACGATGGCAGGACCGTGGATTCAGCGATGATGCGCGTTGTGGCGGTGAACCTCACCATGTTGCAAGGCTTTTTTGGCGTCCAGAATGTCCTCGGGCTCTACTGGACGCTGCAAATCGAACTGGTGTTCTACGCCGCATGTGCGCTGCTGTTTGCCCTGGGCCTGCTCGGCAGGCCGCGTGTCATCCTCGGGCTGGCCGCCCTCCTGGCAGTGGTCGGTCGCGCGCCACTTTTTGTCCGCCTGGATCTCAGCGCCATCCCGTGGCTACCCGATCTCGCCGTGATGTTCTGGGGTTGTGCGGTGCGCTTGTGGCTGGACGGTCGCCTTGGGCGCGGCGAACGTCTGGCGGTCGTCACCGTGGCCCTCGGGTGGACCGCCCTGCTGCCGTTCGAGATGTTTCGGCGCTTGCGGATGAATCCAGATCTCGATCCGGGGACGGTGAGCCAGACCCTCGCCTACGCGCTCGGCGTCGGTCTGTTCTGGCTCGGTGCCCTGCGCATCCGCCTGCGCGGGCGCGTGCTGGCCTGGCTGGGACGGATCAGCTACTCCCTCTACCTGTTCCATCCGCCGGTGATCTACCTGGGCGCGTGGTGGTTGGGTCAGCATCCCGACTGGTTGCGGGTACCGCTGCCCGTGTGGTTGCTGGTCCTGCTGGCGCTCACCGTCGCCGTCGCCAACGCGACCTTCACCTGGATCGAGCAGCCGGCGAACGCCGCCGGGCGGACCTGTGCCGCTCGCCTCGGCACAAGCCAGGCCTGAGCCCGCGCGATGCAGTAGCGCGTCAGCCCGGTTTGGCTTACAACCAGCGCGTGCTTCGGGCACTCATCCCGAACGGAGGCCTCCCATGTCGCAGCCCGATTGGTCCCAGTTGGCAGAGCAAAAGATCGCCGCGGTGCGTGCCGCGCAGGGCGCGTGGTCAGCCCTGCCGATCCAGACGCGCGTCGAGAAGCTGCACGCCGCCAAGCTGGCCATCCTGGCACGTGGCGAAGAGTTGGCCGAGTTGATCGCGTTGGAAACGAAAAAGCCGCTGGCGGAAGCGTACTCCGCTGAAGTGCTGGCGGTCGGCGATATCTTCAGCTACTGGCTGCGCAAGGGCCCGGATTTGTTGAAGCCGCGCAAGGGCGACGTGCCGAGCCTCGAGATGCCGGGCAAGAAGGCGTGGATCGAACGGGAAGCGCGCGGCGTGGTGCTGTGCATCTCGCCGTGGAATTTTCCGGTGCAACTGCCGATGCGCACCGTGGCGCCGGCCCTGCTCGCGGGCAACGGCCTGATCCTCAAACCGTCGGAAGTCACGCCAAAGTCCGGCGTGTGGCTGGTGGAGCGGATTCGCGAAGTCATCGGGCCGGTCATCGACGTGCTGGAAGGCGACGGCGCGGCGGGCGCGGCGCTGATCGAGGCGATGCCGGATGCGGTGGTCTTCACCGGTTCCACGCGCACGGGCCGCAAAGTCAACGTGATGTGCGCCGAGCGCGGCATTCCCTGCGAGTTGGAATTGGGCGGCAAGGACTGTGCGGTCGTGCTGGCCGATGCCGATCTGGACCGCACCGCTTCGGGCATCGCGTGGGGCATCGTCAGCAACGCCGGCCAGAACTGCTCGGGCATTGAACGCGTGGCCGTCCTGGCGGGAATCGCTCCACAATTCGTACCCAAGCTGGTGGCCAAGCTACAGCAGACAGCCAAGGACGTGCCGGATCTGGTCACGCCGATGCAGCGCGCGATTGTCATCAGGCAAATTCAGGACGCGATCGAGCGAGGTGCGGAAGTGCTGACGGGTGGACTGCCGGTCGGCGATGCGCCGATTCCGCCGACGCTGCTCACCAAGGTGCCCCGCGATGCGCCCGCCTGGAAAGACGAGTCGTTTGGGCCGATCGCGGTGCTGGAAGTCCATGGGACCGAGGAACAGCTGATCGCCGCGGCCAACGACACGCGGTACGGCTTGGGCAATTCCGTGTGGGGCCACGACACCACGCGTGCGATCGCCGTTGCCCAGCGCCTGCGCTCCGGCATGGTGTGGATCAACAACCACAGTTTCAGCGCCGCGCTTGCGGACTTGCCGTGGGTCGGCATCGGCGATTCCGGCACCGGCATGACCAACAGCCCCGACGTGCTGCACCTGCTGACGCGACCGCGGCTGTACGTGGTGGACACCAACAAGGACGTCGAGCCGTGGTGGTATCCGTATGGCCCCAAGCTCATGGATCTGATGCGGATTCTCGTCAGCCGCCAGCAGACCGGTGGCTTGGGCGCAACGCTGAAGACGCTGTCCGCACTCAAAGCCCGGATGAAAGAAATCAAGCTCTGACCTTTGCCCCGGAATTCCATGCCGAGTTTTACCTGTTCGACCTGCAACAACGCGTTTGAAGTGCCGGAAGCCACGCTGGCGAAGTATCCGGGCTGGACACCGCGCTTTTGCGCCGCGCATCGCCAGCAGCGCAGCGGCAACACTGGCTCGCGGTTTGCCAAGCCGGCTGCAGCGCCGCCAAGGCCGCCGCGCGATCCAAATGTCGAGCCGACCGTCACGCGTTTGCCACCCGGCGCGGCCTACGGCTCCAAGACCTTTCGCGGCAGCGCCGTGGGCAGCCCTTCTGAATTGCGCCTCTCGCCTGAAGAAGTCCTCGAACGCTACACCACAGGCCCGCAGACCGGCATCTTCACGGACGGTGGCTGCGATCCCAATCCGGGCGCCGGCGGCTGGGCCTTCGTCCACGTCGAGAACGGCGAGATCATCGCGCAGGGCTCCGACTGCGAGCGCCTGACGACCAACAACCGCATGGAAATGACCGCGATCATCGAAGCGCTGAAGTCGCTGCCGAAGCAGGCGCAGGTCACCATCCACAGCGACAGCGATCTCTGCGTGAAGACGCTGACGATTTGGGCCAAAAGTTGGAAGGCCAACGGCTGGCGCAAGAAGACGGGCGAGGTCAAGAACCTCGATCTGGTCATGGAGGCATACGACCTCCTGCACGCCCATCCACACGTGAAAATGCTGTGGATCAAGGCGCACGATGGCACCCGATGGAATGAATACGTCGACGCTCTGGCGGGTGCCGCGTTGCGTCGCGTGGCGCGGCGTTGAATCCCGACCGCCGGCGGTGAGGGCAACATGCAGATCAGCTTCTTTGGCGCGGCCGGCACGGTCACAGGCTCGCGGCATTTGTTGGTCGGGCACGGCCGCAAGATTCTCATCGACTGCGGAATGTTCCAGGGCCTGAAGGCGCTGCGCGAACGCAACTGGCATGATCCCGGGTTCAAGCCGGCGGAAGTCGACGCGGTGATCCTGACGCACGCGCATCTGGACCACTCCGGCTGGCTGCCGCTGCTCGCCAAGACCGGTTTCAAGGGGCCGATCTACACGACGGCGGCCACGCGCGATCTCGCAGAAGTGCTACTCGTCGATTCCGGTCACTTGCAGGAAGAAGACGCGCGTTTTGCCAACCGCCACGGATTCTCCAAGCACCAGCCGGCGTTGGCGCTTTTCACCGAAGCCGAGGCGCGCGCCGTGATGACGCAGTTTCGCGTGGTGAATTGGCACGAGCCGTTCGATCTGGGTGGCGGGATGACCGCGACGTTGTACCGGGCCGGGCACATGCTCGGCGCCTCGCTCGTACGAATCAACGATGGCACGACCAGCGTGGTCTTCACAGGTGATCTGGGTCGCCCGGACGATCTGCTGCTGCCGGGGCCAGAATCCCCCCAGCAAGCGGATCTCATCGTGTGCGAATCGACCTACGGCGATCGCCGCCACGGTCCGAGCGATCCCGAGCCGGAACTTGTGGAAATCGTGCATCGCACCACGCGTCGCGGCGGCGCGGTTATCATTCCTTCGTTCACCGTCGGTCGGGCGCAGCAATTGCTTTGGCACTTTCGCCGGCTGCGCGATCGCGGCGCCATTCCCGATCTGCCCATCTACCTGGACAGCCCGATGGCCGCGACCGCGACGCAGCTGTACCAAAAGCACGCGGAACTGCTGCGGTTGAGTCCGGCGGAATGTGCGGCGATGTGCAGTACCGCGCACATCATTCGCACGGTCGAGGAGTCCAAACAGGTGACGGCGTGGCAGGGGCCGATGATCGTCATCGCCGGCAGTGGCATGGCGACCGGCGGTCGCGTGCTGCACCACATCAAGGCGTTCGCGCCGGACCACCGCAACACGATCCTCTTTGCTGGCTATCAGTCCGTCGGCACGCGCGGCGCGGACATGGTCGCGGGCAAGACCGTGATCCGCATTCACGGCGAAGATGTGCCGATTCGCGCCGAGGTCGCACAGCTGGACACGCTGTCGGCGCACGCCGATTGGTCGGAGATTCTTCAGTGGTTGCGACAACTTGGCGGAGCGCCCAAGCAGGTTGCCATCGTCCATGGCGAGCCCATCGCGGCAACTGCGCTCGCCGGTCACATCAACGCCGGCCTCGGCTGGCAGACGCACATCGCGCAGCAGGGCGAGACGCTGGGCTTTTCCTGACGGCTGTGTTTTCACACGACATGTGGCGACACGCCAGCATTGTGCGGGTTCACCATCACTTGCTCCGCGGCCGTCGATTCGCGGCCGATTGACCTGTGTGGCTTTTCCTGCTGCAATGCCGCCCCTTGCAACGGCCCCGTCACGAGTCCGTTTGCCTGCCGCCGTTCATCGGCCGGAGCGATTGAGATGCTCGATAAGATGCGCCGCCACAGCCGTTCGCCGGTCATTCAACTCATTTTCGTCACCTTGATCCTGGCGTTCATTCTGACGTTCTACTCCGGTTCCCGGCTCGCCGCGAGCTTGGCTGGTCAGGCGCCGGAGCCGATGCTCGAAGTCGCCGGCACGACGATCGACAGCGCGGAACTCGATCTCGCCATGCACCTCTCGCCCGATGCGCCGCCGCCCGGTGCGAGTGGTTTCGAGAAGCTGCAACTGCAGCAGCGCTACGAGAAGCTGCGTCTGCCCTACTCGGGTGGCGGCACGGAAATGGCGCAGTTGACCACGCCGCAGGATCCGATCCCGGCGGTGCAACGGCAGAAAGTCGCGAATGAGCTGATTGAGTCCGTGCTGGTCGCCGCAGAAGCGAAGAAGCTGGGTCTCGCGGTCAGCGACATCGAACTGAGCCGCCGCGTGATGCAGCTGGAACGCGTATTTGGCATCAGCTTTCGCGATGAAAATGGCCAATACGATCCCAAAAAGTACGACACTTTCGTGCGGTTCTCGCTGGGCTCGACCAAGTCCTTGCTCGAAGACCTGCTGCGCCGGGAAATCCTGCGTGACAAGGTCGCGCAGATCGTCGTGGGTGGCATTCAACTGACGCCGGCGGAGCTCGACGCGCTGGTGGCCAGCGATGCCAAGCGCACGCATCTGGAATTCGTCGCGCTGGATGCGGAAACGATCGCGGGCGCGCTCACGGTGACAGACGCGGATGCGGACGCTTGGGCGGCGGCGCACGAAAAAGAGATCACGGCGGCGTATGAAGCCAAGGCCGACGAGTACAAAGTGCCGGATCGCTGGAATGTGCATGGAATTCTCATTGCCGCGCCGTCCAAGGAAGGCGTGCCGGACGACAAGAAAGCCGACGTGGACGGCCAGTGGGCCGAGAAGAAGAAGGCCGCGGAAGCCGTGAAGGCGGATCTGGACAAGGCGTGGAATGGCGAGACGCCGCTCGATGCCGTCGCGGCCGAAGGCGAGGATGCGCCGAAGGGCGAGGCCAAAAAGGCGACCGAACTGCAGGGCGAGGAGAAGGCCAAGCGCCTGGCGGCGTTCTTCGCCAAGACGGCGACCGAAAAGAGTGAACACAACATGACCAAGGACAGCGGCGGCTTGTTCGTCGATGACCTGAGCGCGGAAGCACTGACCCGTTCGCCGTTTGGCGCGGAAGTGGCCAAAGCGGTGGCGGGGACGGAGCCCGGCAAGCTGGTCGGCCCGGTGGAAGCGCCGAATGGCTGGTGGCTGCTGTCGGTGGACAAGAAGCTGGCGGGCAAGACGACGGCGCTCGATGCGACGGTCAAGCGTGCCCTGGCGACGAACCTGATTCGGACCGAACGGGCTGCTGCGGAATTGGACAAGATGGCGCAGAGCGTGCAGGCGGCCGCTGAAGCGACACCGACGTCCCCGCTGGCCGATGTCGTCAAGAAGTGGAATCTGGCGCACGGCGGCAAGGAAGACGGCCCGCTGCACGCGGCCGATACGCCGCCGTTGGGCAAGTCGCCGATGGAAGCGCTGAACGGCGGTATGGAGGCGATGCTCGGCCTGCCGCCGAAGTCCGACGATCCGAACGACATCCCCGGGATTGGCAAGAACGCGGAGATCGCGGCGGCGGCGGCGAAGCTGAAGTCGGATGCGCCGGTCGCCAAGCAGATCTTCAAGTCGGAAGATGGCAAGACCCGCTACGTGGTGCGCCGCGGCAACGATGCGGTCAAGCAGACGCCGGAAGCGGATGCCAAGGTCAAGGATTCGCTGGGCCGCATGCTCACCCAGTCGCGCCGCGTGGAAGCGTGGCATGGCTACGTCAAGAAGTTGCTGTTGGCTGCGGACGCGGGCAAGCAGATCAAGTTCCTGCCGGAGTTCAAGGCGGCCGTGGATCAGGAAAAGACCCGCTTTGAGACAGCCGCCAAGCGCGCCGCGGAAAAGACCGGCGATGAAGCACCGGCGCCGGGTGGCCTGAACGTCGAAATCGGCGGCAAGCCCGTGCATGTCGAGACCGCGCCCGCCAAGTAATTCGCCCGACGCGCCAAGCGCGGAGTCCGCCGAAACATGGCTGGACGCCGAGTTTGACGCGCTGCAGGATGCGCCAGAACCTTACGAAATCACCGATGAATCGGTTCGACCCGGTACCGTCGCCGATCCGGTGACTCGGCATTTTGATTTCGATGAACGCTGCAAAGCCGCGCCGGATCGTCCGGGCTGCTACCTGATGATCGACCGCCACGGCGTCATCTGCTACGTCGGCAAGGCGACGAGCCTGCGCAACCGGCTGCGGCAGTACGCCAGCGGCCAGGACGAGCGCTTCTTCGTGCACCTGCTGGACCGCGTGCTGGGCGACATCGAGTTCGTCATCACGCCGACGGAAAAAGACGCGCTGCTGCTGGAAAACGAGCTGATCAAGAAGCATCAGCCGCGCTTCAACGTGCGCCTGAAGGATGACAAGCGGTTCCTGCACCTGCGGCTGGACAGCAACCAGAACTATCCGCGCTTGCAGGTGGTGCGGCGGCCAGCCGAGGACAAAGCACAGTATTTCGGCCCGTACGCGTCGGCCAGTTCGGCGCGCGCGACGTTGGCGCAGATCAACCGCCATTTCCAGCTGCGGACGTGCCCGGACAGCGCCTTCAAAAACCGCACGCGGCCGTGCCTGGAGTTTCAAATCCACCGCTGCATGGGACCCTGCGTGCTGCCGGTCGACGTGGACGTGTACCACCAGCATGTCCGCGACGTGGCGCTGTTTCTGTCCGGGCGGCGCAGCGAGCTGTTGGGGCGGCTGAAGAAGCGCATGGCGGATGCCGCGGAAGGCGAGGAGTTCGAGCGTGCGGGCCGGTACCGCGATCAGATCCAGGCGATCGAGACAAGCCTGGAACAGCAGCATGTGTCCCTGTTGGGTCGCCGCAAGTCGATTGATGCCGTGGGCCTGTACCGCGAAGGGGCGAAAATCGCCGTAACGGTGCTGACGTTCCGCGAAGGCGTGCTGCTGGGCAGCCAAGGCTACGTGCTGCGCGACCAGGAGTTCCCGGATGCGGAAGTGCTGGAGGGATTCCTGCTGCAGCTCTATGAGCGCGGCCAGCCGGTGCCCGATGAGCTGCTGCTGCCGCTGGTGATCGACGGCGAGGACGCGCTGGCCGAATGGCTGACGGACCAGCGCAAGTTGCAGGCGGCGCTGCTGGGTGAGTCGGCGGCGCGGGCGCAGGTGGAAATCCGCGATCCGCAGCGGGGGCTGTTGTCGAAGCTGGTCGAGATGGCGACGGACAATGCGCGGCAGACCTTTGAGGACCGCGTGCGCGCTTCGGCCAAGGCGGAGCATACGCTGCTGGGCTTGCAGAAGAAGTTGCACCTGCAGCGGCTGCCACGGCGCATCGAGTGCTACGACATTTCCAACATTTCTGGCACCGATCCGGTCGGCTCCATGGTCGTGTTCATCGACGGCGAGCCAGCCAACCAGGAGTACCGGCGCTACAAGATTCGCACGCAAGACACGCCGAACGATTTTGCCATGATGTACGAAGTGCTGTCGCGGCGGATCGCCAACGCGCAGGACGGCCGCAGCCCGTGGCCGGATTTGATCGTCATCGACGGCGGCAAGGGACAGCTCGGCATGGCGCAAGCGGCGCTGCAGGACCTGGGGGTGCAAGGCGTAGAGCTGTGCGGGCTGGCCAAAGCGCGGACGCAGGAAAGCGACGACACCGGGCCCAGCGTGTCGAGCCCGGAGCGGGTGTTCCGGCCGGGCGTGAAGAACGCCATCGTGATGCCGCAGAACTCGAACGAAGTGTATTTGCTGACCCGCCTGCGCGACGAGGCGCACCGCTTTGCAATCACGTTCCACCGCGAGCGCCGTGACAAGCGGGTGTTGCAGAGCTGGCTGGACAAGGTCGTGGGACTGGGGCCGGCGCGCAAGAAGGCGCTGCTGCTGGCGTTCGGCTCCTTGACGGCGGTGAAAGAGGCGGACGAGACCGCGCTGGCCGCGGTGGTCGGTCCGGCCTTGGCGCGCAAGATCGCGATCGTCAGCGGTCGTTGACTCAGGCCCGCAAGGGATCGGTCGCCAAGTCCACCGACTCGCGCGCAGCGCCATCCTGCGCTACGCTTGCGCCCCGCGCCCCCACGCGCACAGGTGTTCGGCTTGGCTGTCACGACCTCGCATTACCAGATTGTCATCATCGGCACCGATCTGGCCGGACTGGTGTTCGGTGCGCTGTGCGCCAAGCGCGGCTATCGCGTGCTGGTCATCGGCCAGGGCAGTCAGGGCGTCCTGTACGAACACCAGGGCTACACGATGTGCCGGCGCATCGAGATGCCGCATGGTCTGACGAGCCCGCCGATCAAGCGGGTGTTTGACGAGCTGAGCCTGGGGCTGGAGCTGCGCAATCTGCCGAAAGCGCTGGACCCGGCGTTCCAAGTGGTGCTACCGAAGGCGCGCATCAATGTGTCCACCAACACCAAGCTCTTCGAGCGCGAGCTGAAGCGCGAGTTTCCGGGCGTCGAGGACGAGATCAGCTATTTCTTCAAGCGCGTGGCGGAAATCGACGCCGACGTCGAAGAAGTCCTGAAGCTGCGGCCCAATTTGCCGCCGACCGGCGTGGTCGAAACCTTCCAGTTTCGCCGTCTGGTCAAGCGTTTTCCGTTCCTGGACGACGAATGGGCCATCGAAGATCCGCTCATCCGCTTTGTTCACGGCCACCCGTTTCGCGCCTTCATGAACGCGCCATTCCGTTTTGTTTCCGGGATGTTGCCGGCACGTCCCTATCCGGCCACGTTCGTGCGCGCGGTCACTGAGCTGTGCAAGGGCACCGCGTCGTTTGACCATGGCCCCAACGCGCTGCGGCAGATGTTCCTCGGCCTGATCAGCGCGGCCGGCGATTTCAAGCCCAAGGACATGGTCGCGCAAATCGACATTTCCCGCGGCAAAGCGGCGAGTGTGACGTTGCGCGATCGCCGGCAGGTCATCGGCTGCGATCTGCTGGTGTGCAACATGGATCCCAAGCGGTTCTTCCAGCTGATTCCGCAGGAGCAGCAGAACGAGGAATTCCACCATCAGATTCATACGCTCCAGCCGGTCTACTACACGCTGGTCGGCAATTTTGTCGTGCGCGCGCGCGCCATTCCGGAGGCGATGGCCAAGCACGTGTTTGCCATCGGCGATCCATCGCAGCCGCTGGAAGAGGACAATTGCATCCATATGGCGCGTGACATCGATACCGCGGCGGGCACGGATGACCGCGAAGTGCGGCTGATTACCGCGGCGATGCGCGTGCCCATTCACGCGACGTCGGGCGGCGCGCGATCGGCCACGGTCTTGCTGGACAAGCTGCAGCGGCGGGTCGAGGAGACGATTCCGTTTCTTTCCGAGCACTTGTTGGCGCGGCACACGCCTTGGCTCAAAGCCGAAGACGGCGATGAGGACATTGACCCGACCGAGCTGCAGCCGTGCTACGGCGAGGCGATTCCGCACACGCTGGGGACGAGTCCAGTGGCGACGACGACGGGTTATCGCAACATTCTCGTCGGCGGTGATGCGTCTTTTTGCGGACTTGGTCATGATGGGCCGTACGTCGCGGCGCTGAACCTGTTCGCCCAAGCGACCGAGCGCGTGCCGCTCAAGTCGGGATTCTAGATGAAGTGGATGTTGTTTCTGATGTCGCTGTGGATCGCGGCGCCGGCGTGGTCGGAGCAGCCGGTGACGCTGCCCGCCGAGGTGAGCCGGTCGGCCGATGGCCAGCAGGTGCTGCGCTGCACCTACGAGCAGTGCGTCGCGCGCGCGTTGGCGCGATCGCCGCTGATTGCCGCGGCGGGCAAGAGCCTCGACCTGTACGAGGCCATGCAGCGTGAGGCCAAGTCGACGCAATATCCCAAGCTGGAGTGGACGGCGTTCGGCTCCGGGATTCCCAGCTTGAAGTCAGGCACCACCGGCGCGTATGTCTGGGACTACGATGTGACGGGCACGTGGAAGCCCCTGATGCTGACGCAGTTTTCGGTCGTCCAGCCGCTGTGGACGTTTGGCAAGATCGACGCGCTGAAGCGCTTGGCGGCCCAAGGCGTGGAGATCGGCCAGGCGACCAACAAGATCGCTGCGGATGAGATGCGCTACCAGATTGCGCGGGCCTGGTGGGGTCTGGTCATGGTCGAGCAGATGGACGACATGATTCGCGACGGCAAACGGCGGTTCCTGGAGGAAAAAGAGCGGCAGGAGCGCTTGCGCGACACCGCGGACGACAAGTTCAATCAAAGCGACTTGATGAAAATCAACATTTATTACGCGGACTTTGAAGACAAGATTCGTCAGGCGGAACGCGGTCGGCAGCAGGCGATGGACGGCCTGCGGATGGCGATGGCGGAATCCGCTGACGTGCAGGTCGCGCCGGACGTGGAGGCGTTCAAGCCGCTGGAATTCCCGGTGCTGCCGGTGGAAACGTACGAACTGTTGGCGCTGGCGAATGCGCCAAAACTGCTGGCATTTCGCCACGGTGTCGCCGCGCGCGTCGAGCAGGTGGCGCTGGCCAGAAACAATACGCTGCCAGACATCGGCTTGGTCGCCAGAGTGGCCGGCACATGGTCGCGAAATGACTCGGTCACGACCGGTTCTCTGGGCGCCATCCCGAGCACCGGCTTCGACTTCGGCGGCGGCATCGCAGTGCGCTGGAGCCTCGATATTGGCCGCCTTTTGGCGCAAATCGATCAGGCCAAGGTGCAGGCCGAACAAGCGCAGCTGGCGGAAACCGGCGAGCGCGAGAAGACCCGCATGGAGGTGCGCCAGCTCTACCGCGAAATGGTCGACTGGCGGGCGATGGTCGCGGTGCATGACAAGGCCCGAACGTCGGCTCAGGGCTGGCTGAATGCGACGATGCAGACCTACGACGACGGCTTTGAAAGCGACTACAATGAAGTGTTGCGGGCGATTGAAGCCTATTATCGGCGGCGCTTGACGTGGCAGGACGCGATCTACAATTACAACGTGGCCGTTGCGGCGCTATCGCGTGCGGTGGGCATGGATGTGACGCAAGTCAGGCAGGTTCCGGACGCGAACGCGGCACCGAATTGAATGATTTGAAGCGTCCGCGCGTTATGGAAACGAGGCGCTGGAGCGCCGGGTGATAACGAAATGAATGGCAAGACGTTGCATACGATGGTTCTGACGCTTTCCCTGATCGCCACGCCGGCGTTCGCCAAGGCCAAGCAGCCAGCGGCGCCAGCGCCCACGCGCGAGGAAATGCAGCATGTGCCGGCAGACCGCGGTCACACGGCGCCTGAAGCGAAGCCAACGGTCGCACCACAGTCGTTTGTCGAAGGCCTGTACGACCGCATGAATACGCTGTCGAAGGCATCGCCAACGCTGGATGCGCTGCACGGCAAGATCGGTGAGGAACTGAAGTTGATTGTCGACTACCCGGAAATGTCCAAGCTTGCGCTGGGCACGAAGTGGGCGGAAATCGACGATGCGCAGCGCAAGGAATTTGTCGGCTACCTGACCGGCATGGTCCTGAACACCTACGTCAAGCGCTTCAAGCCAGGTCAGGCGATCGAGATTCACTACGGCGTCGCGCCCAAGGTGCTGCCGGATGAACGCGTGCAGGTGGCGAGCACGATCACGGTTGGCAAGGTCACGGCGGAAGTGCACTACGCGCTGCGGCCGGCGCAGGGACGGTGGTGGATTTATGACATCGTCGTCGACGATGCGAGCCAAGTGCAGACCTACCGGCAGTCGTTCAAGAAGATCCTGGACAAGGAAGGCTGGGCGGGGCTGATGACGCGGATGAAGAAAGCGGCTGAGAAGAAAGTGTGACGAAATCCCTCGCGCCCGCGGCGCTGCTGGCAACTTGGCTTCTGTGCTGCGGTTTTGGTCCCTATCGACCACCCGGTGTGGGTGCCTTTGCGCTGGGTCAAGGCGATGCCGTGCTGGCGACCGGCGTAGGCACCGTGGCGCTGTATGCCAATCCCGCCAACATGGCGATGATCAAACGACAAACGTTGGACACCGGCGTAAGCCGCGATCCGAAGGCCGGCACATCGTCGCTCGCCATCGGCGGCGTGGATGGCACGTCCAGTTGGGGCCTGTCCGCGGGCCTCGGCTACAGCTACGACGTCAACTGGGGCGTCGACTCGCCACAGCGCGCGATGCACGACCTGCGCTTTGGCCTCGCCGCCGCCGTAGAATCCGACGCCGGACGCGTGATGATCGGCGCATCCGGGCGCTACATGAACGGCGACGTGGTGACGAGTGGCCAGCACCTCGAAGGATTCGGCACCGACATCGGCGTGGGCGCGGCGCTCTCCAATTTTCGCGCCGGCCTCGTTTTGCGCAACGCCTTGCGCGTCGACAACGCTGAAACTCCGCGACGGGTCGCAGCTGGCCTCGGCTGGGTCAACGACCACTTTCTCGTCGACGGCGACGCCGCATGGGGCTTGGACAGCTACTCCGGCGCGTCCTATCGCGTTGGCGTCGGCGTGCAACCGGGCGACGAAGGATTCCAGGCGCGCGCCGGCTACGCGTTCGACCAGACCGTCCCGCTGGAAGCGACACGGCACTTCGTTTCCCTCGGCGTCTCCTGGCGCACGCCAACGTTTTCCATCGACCTGAGCGGGGCGCTGAACGTCGTGCGACCGGAAGAGACGCTCGTCGCACTCGGTGTCGGCTGGGTCTTTCCGGTCGCCGAAGAGAACTGAAGCCGTCATCTTGCTGACGCCTAATCCATCCGGCGCCATTCACCCGGCTGGCTTGGAACATCCCACAAGTCTTGCAGAATCTGCGACGGATTGGCCACTTCTTCCAGCGCCGTCGGCGCCACGTCGCCGCCGTGGTCATCTTCCCATTCACCGGCCAGCCGCGCCGCCTCCGCTTTCTTCGCCGCCTGGGCGCGATCCTTGGCGATCTCGCGTTTGGACTTGCCCCGGGCCAGCTCACGGGCGCGGGTATTGCTGTGAAACGTGAGCCAAATCAGGAAGTGAATCGGATGAAAATGGTCCAAGATTCCGTCCCACGGCTCACCCGCCACACCGATGTGCTTGGCGACCTCCTGCGTGAGCCAGACAAACGGCAGCTGTCGGGCGATCTGGCGGGCAAATAGCGCGTGGCGCAACGATCCGTCGGCTTCCAACAAATCCCGCAACTGCTTGGCCTTGTCGTCCCAATCCTGGGCATTCGCCAGCAACTTCAGCCAGTCCACCTGATCGGACCACTCTGAAACGTGCCGCGTGATCGCGAGCCTCAGGCGGTCACGCAGCTCTGGATCGTCCGGTTCGCGGTAGAACGACTCGACTTCATCGGGGCGAATGCGTCGGCCGCGGCCCAAGAACGTCGGATCCGGCGCCAGCTTCTGGCGATCCACGGTCGGCAGCACTTGTCGCAGCAGGCTTTCCGAGTCGACCAGCAGATTGTCGTCGCCATCCGCTTCCACGTCGTACCAGTAGCGGCCGTGCACGCCCAGCAGGTCGACGATATTGCGCCATTGGCTGTTGGCAAACACCTCCAGGTGCAGGACCGGCTCCCAATCATCCTCATCGCCCATCTCACCCACGCGGCCAATGACCGTACCGGCCGCCACGCGTCGCGCGTCCGGACCTTCCGCCGGCAGGAGCGCCACTTCGCCCCGGCGCAACGCATCGATGCCTTCACCCACGACCGGCAGCAGGGGCTGTTGCCGTTTTGGCGCATCGTCCTCGTCATCCTGGTCCGCGCCCGCTTGACCGTTCGCCACCTGCTTGGACAGCGTCAGCCACTGCGGCGCCGCGAATTCGTCCGTATGCTTCCCACCCTGCTTCTCAGCGTCTGTCGCATCGCGCTCGGGATCAAAGTGCAGGAGGTGCATGTACAGGGAATAGAACACAAAACGCCGGGCATCTTGGGGATCGCCAAACAGCACTTCGTGACGCAGCAGGACAAAATTCGCGCTGCCCAGCGGCCCCGGCGCGGCGTTGCGCGCAGCGACGACAACGCCATCGGTCATCGCCCGCACTTCTGTGCCGCGCGCGGCGAACAGGTGCACGCCGCCATGCCACTGGCCACTCAGGCCGATCGGGTAGTAGCCGCCCTTGCCCGCGAGCTCGGTGTGCAAGAAATACACGCGAGCCGCGGCATCCACTTCGGCGTCGCCCTGCAGGCCGGCCAACTCCAGCGGCTTCCTGGTACGCGGATCCACCAGCGCCAAGGGGAAGTGGTTCGTCTCCTCGGTCAAGCCGTAAATCAGCCGGTGCCAATCAAAGCCGGGGCCCGGGTCAAATTTCTCGGCCGTCAGGTGCAGGTGACCGTAGATGCCAATGTCCGGATCGTGCTTCTCGACAACCGACCAAATCGGCGAATTGTCCTCCGCCAAAGGCGCCATCAGCTTCAATTTCGGCAACAGCGACGCCAATTTCTTCAGCAGCGCAATGAGCGCGCGGTACTGCGCATCGGTGTAGCCCCAGCTCTGCCACTGCACCGTGTTGATTTCGATCGTCTCGGACATCCGCCGCTCACCCCGGGCGCTGGCCGCGGGCGCCTGGCCTCCCGCGTGGTTGACCTGCGGACAGTTGATGTCGATGCCGATCGAGACGTTATTGACGTTCTTGCGGAAATCCGGGCTCGCCGCGTGAATCGCCATCCGCGCGACGTCGGTGCCCTGATAGATCGTGCCATCCCAATCGATCATGAAATGCGTGGAAAATCCGCGCTGTTTGAGAATCTGGAAGCACTGCCGCGAGTCGCTGGTGATGTCGCTGTGCAGCACCACCATGTCCACCACTTCCTGGGCATCCGGCAGCGTTTGCACTTCGCGCCGCACTTCGCCCTCGACGTGGCGCACTTCCACGTACTTGCCGGGCCGGGTCGGCGGCTCACCGAGGCGGGAGAAATCCCAGTCCGGATCGTCCAGAAACGTGACGATGCATTGCCCTTCCAGCTCAATCCGCTGGCCGGCGACGATGAGCGTGCCCTGCGCGCGCGGAATGGCGCATTCGGGCGTCAACACCACAGGCTGCAACACGGGATCGCGCAGCTGCGTCATCGCCCACCCACCTTCTTGGCCCGCTCGCGCCAACACCGCAGCCACCTCAGGCCGATCAGTCCAACCAAGCCCAGCGCTGCCACGCCGCCGAGTGCCGCGAGGACCCAGCAGCCGATCAGATAGCTCCGGTAGCCCAGCGCGTCCTGCAACTGGGCGATCCTGGCCCGCAGGCTGCGCGCCAACATTTCACGCCGCGTCACCTCTGGCGGCACCCTCACCTGCCGCGGGGCCGAGCGGAATTTCAGCCTGGTGTCGCCCATTTCGCCATCCGGCCCGCGCACCTTGACCCGGGCCAGCGCGGGATCGACCTCGACGTCCAACGCCAAGCTGAGCGCCGTTGGCCGGTCAGCGCCGTCATCCGGCACCTGGGCAAAATCGAGCACGAGCTGTCCGGACAGTTCCGCCAGCGTCGCAAGCACTTCCTGCCCGACGGTGTCCTCGTTCGCCGCCAGTCGCCACGTTCCGCCCGAGCGCTCCGCCAACAGCCGCAGCCGGTCAAGTTCAAAGTCGCGACCCATCGCGCCCAGACCCACGGCGAAGACCCGAATGCCCGCCGCGCGCAGGACGCCCAGCCAATGGGTCGCACGCGCCTTGAATTCGACTTGCGACGCGGCAACGCGCTGGTCCAGGAAGGCCCCAATACACGTCTTCAGCTGTGACGGATCCGCGATACCCGCGCAGGTCTTGGGTGGATGCGCCTCGCACAATTCCAGTTCGCGAAAGTAGCCGTCGCGGCCATCGCTCACCAGCACGATCACCGGTTCTTCGCCGGGCCGGGCGTCCAGAAGCAGCGTGGTGATGGCCTCGTCAAAGGCGGAAGTGGCAAAATCCACCGGTTTTCCCGCCGCGACGTCGCGGTCGCGCGCTTCCTGCTGGCGGGCGACATTGCCGGCTTCAAATGGACCAAAGCCTTCCAAGTCCTCGGGCGGCGGCGCACAGTAGCGTTTGACGTCGTAGAACGGCGCGCCGAGCGCAAACAGCCGCGGAAAATGACCCTTGAAGGTCGCAGCCTTGATCTGGGCACCGACGTGCTTGACGTCGTCCTGCAGGCCGCACAGCCAAGTCCCGGGCGTAGGCAGGGGATTGTCTTTGTCCACTGCTGCCCCGGCGCTCAGCGACGAGGCGACGCCCGCACGCGCTTCCGCCAACGCGGTCTGACACAACTCACCGCGCGTTTCGACGTCGTCCAGCTCCGCCGCATGGCCCTTGAGCGCGTGGGCCCGATACAAACGGTCGCCGTACCAGAGCGCGTTGACGCGATCACCGGCGGCAAACTGCTTCCAGCCAGCCGTCAAGGCTTCACGCAGCCGCACGCCGAGCGTACCCACGCGCAGCGATTCGTGTTGATAGCCCGAGACCACGACCATCGCCGCCAGCGGCACTCCCGCCTTGTCGCGCGTCTGCAGTTTCGCATCTCTTTGCGCCTCGTCCGCCTTGCCTTGGCGAAACAGCGCCAGCGGCGCCGCGGACGGCTTCTTGGCGTCCACCACCGCCAGCTTCCTCAGCACCTTGGGCAAAACCGGCCGGCCGGCCGCGTCCAGAATCGTCGCCAGCAAGCGGAGCTTGGGCCATTGGCTGGCGTCGATCGCGTCGATCCGCGCTTGCGGCAAGTCCATCGCCGGAACCGCAGTTGGCGCCGGGGCAGGCGCGGGCGTCGTTGCTGCGGCGAGCGGTAGCGCCAGCAGCCAGAGTGAGATCCACCGGATGTGGCGCGCCAGGTGCTTCATGCGCTGAACCGGAAGCGCCGGATTGCGTAGTGACCCGCTTCGTGCTGGTCGAGCATCCGACCGCGCCCATCGCGCAGCGACAGGTGGACGAAGTAGGTCCCCGCAACCAGGTCGGCATAGGGATACGGCGTGACGAGTTCCAGATGCTGGCCAGCGGTCACCGCGTGCGTGCGGTGATACGCCGGGATCCGCGGGCCGCCCAGCCGCTGGTGGTGAACCGCCAACGTCAGCACCGCGCCGTGCGGCACATGGGTGGCCAGCTGGACCGCGAGGCGCGCGCCGGGTGCGATCGCTTCGCCGACCACTTGCCAACCCGACACGTCACGCCAGGGCAAAAGCGCGGCGAGCGTGGAAAGGGTGATGCTTTGCAGAAAGCCTCGCCGACGCATGGCGCCAAATGTAGCGCGTGTGGCCGGGACTGTCACGATGGGCTGGTGCACCGATCCGACCAATCGCCCCGCGCGCTTACTTTGTCGGACGCGGTCCGGCTTCCTGATGGCCGCCTCAGTCAAACGTCCAACCGACGCCCGCGAAGCTCATCACGCCGACGTAGCTGAAGTTGTACATCACGCGGGCACCCAAATGGACAAGCATGTGCGGTCGCTCTGACGTGCTCACTTGATACCGGATGCCCGCTTCGCCGGTGAAGCACAGCGTTTCCGCCATACGCGTATCGGCCCAAATGGCCAACACGCCCAGTTCACCGTACCCGCGCCAGCGATCCCACGCGTTCCCGGAAGTTTCCAGGCCGGTCATGCCGCCGCCGCTCAGCCAGGGGTGGACCGGAAAGCCCGCGTTGGGCAGGCTGGCGCCGACCTCGGCTTCCACGGCCAAATAGAAATTTCGCAGGTGCCTGCGCGCAACACCGCGCACTACAAAGACTTCCGTGCGAGCGACGTTGGCTTCGCAGGTCTTGGCGGGCGCATCGCTGCAAAAGACCGGTCCGCGGGTGTCGATGTCCATCGGCGATAAGCCGTAGCCGATCGACAGCTCGCGTTCCGCCACGTCATTGCGGTCGTAGTCGCGGGCCAGCGCCACTTGGCTGACGAGCAACAGGGCAAAGAGGAGGAGCAAACGCTGCATGGCGGGTGGTGTAGCGCAGGCCGGAAAACCGCACAAGCCGGTTCAATCGATCAGCAGAAATACTCACCCGGCGTTGATGCTGCGGTGAGACGGCCTGTAAGGCCGCGAACTCGCAGCCCAGCCAGCAGCAGAGGCGCGAGCAGAAACATGTTTCTGCTGACCTCCTCAATCGATCATCGCCACGGGGCCGACATCGAGAATTGACCCGCCGTGCTGGCTGAGATCCAGACCCACTTCTTCCTGCTCCGGCGTGACGCGCAAAGGCGAGAAGACATTCACCGCCTTGAAGATCAGCCAACTCCCCGCCATGACACCGATCGCCACGCCAACGAGCGCCACGATGTGGTGAAAAAACAGCGTCGGGTTGCCGTGCAGCAGACCGTTCTCGCCGCCCGCGTTGACGGTCTTGTCCGCCATCACGCCGGTCAGGATCATCCCGACGATGCCGCCGACACCGTGGCAGGGAAAGACGTCGAGGGTGTCGTCGATCTCCGTGCCGCTCTTCCAGCGCACCGCGAGATTGGAGACGACGGCCGCGAAAGCGCCGATGAAGATGCTGGAGCCGGTGCTGACGTAGCCAGCCGCCGGCGTGATCGCGACCAAACCGACGACCGCGCCGATGCATGCGCCCATCACGGTCGCCTTGCCGCCGCGCAGCCCGTCGAAGAGCAGCCACGCGATCATGGCCGCCGCGGATGCCGTGTTGGTGGTCAGAAACGCGTGCACAGCGACGGTATTGGCGCCCAGCGCGGAGCCGGCATTGAAGCCGAACCAGCCGAACCACAGCATGCCGGTACCGAGCAACACGAACGGCAGGTGCGCCGGGCGATGCTGTTTGCCGCGGCGGTGGTCATGCCGTGGTCCCATCACAAGGGCGCCCACGAGCGCGGCCAGGCCCGCCGACATGTGCACCACCGTCCCGCCGGCGAAATCCAACACGCCGTACTTGTGCAGCAAGCCGTCCGGATGCCAGGTCATGTGCGCCAACGGGCAGTAAATCAGCAAGGTGAACAGCGAAATGAACCAGATGTAGGTCGAAAATCGCACGCGTTCGGCAAAGCTGCCGGTAATGAGCGCGGGTGTGATGATCGCGAATTTCATCTGGAAAATGGCAAACAGCGCCAGCGGAAAGGTCGGCGACAGGGTCGGATGCGGATCGCCGTCCACGCCGTGCATCATCAGGAACGTCAGCGGATTGCCGATGACACCGCCGATGGAATCGCCAAACGCCAGCGAAAATCCGACCACCACCCAGAGGATGCTCACGACGCCCATGGCGATAAAGCTCTGCAACATCGTGGACAAGACGTTCTTGCCGCGCACCATGCCGCCATAGAAGAACGACAGGCCCGGCGTCATCAACAGCACCAGGGCGCTGGCGGTCAACATCCACGCAATGTCGCCGGAATCGAGCTTCGCCGCGCCGCTGCTTGGTCCCGCGGGCGGGGTCAACGCCGCCCAGATTGCCAGCGCGGAAAAGCCGATCATCGTGAGAAGTGGTTTGGTCTTGTTGGCTTGCGAATCAGTCGTCATGATACCGGCACGCGTGAGTTGTTTCCAAAATATATCTATGACGCGACGCGTCACAGTCCGTGTACCGGACGGCGCGGTCGCACGCAAGGGTGAACTTGCGTTCGTTGCAGGAAAGTTGACGATCGGTGCGGAGGCAGATGGACGGCATGGCGACAACAAGACCACACACGCGCGTTCTGCGGGACGGACCGGCCGTGATGGCGACTTTTGGCGATCGCGGGCTGCCTGGGCCGGACTCATGGGGGGGAGGGTCGGGTACCGACCCAGGCAGTCGCGATAGCTCTACCCAGCCAATGCGGTGCAGGGAGGAACACCGTGGCGGGCACATCGTCATAACGCACGGCCTTCGCGGGCTATTCCGCGCTGCGCCAACCACAGTCATTCTTTTTTGCATCGCGTGTTCAACCCAGCCTCTCGACAACGCTTTTTTCGATGCCGAGGCAGCCGACGCTCCAGACATCCCGGACACCTTCGCTTGGACCGACGACGGCTGGCTGGCGCAGCTGGCTGTTGCCGCCACGCAGACCGGCGGCAATGGCTGGTCGCAGTCTGTGCCGTTTGCGGTGCCGGAAGGAACGACGTCGCTGCAGATCCAGCTCACGGCGCAGACGGGCCACCTGTTGCAACTGGCCGAGTTGACGTCAGGCGAGAATCCGATCGTGCCAGGAGATTGGCTGAAGGCGTCCGACCAGCCCTGGCTCTATCTCGATGGCCAGGAGCGCGTCCGCGCGTCCGCGTGGCAAGCAGCCTTTCTGGTGCCGAACGCACCGCAAATTCCCGTGACGCCCGGGCTCTGGCAACTCCGCACGTTTGCGTTTGACTACGATCCGCAATCCGAGGCCCGTGCGCCTACCGCGACGACGTTGGATGTGCAGATCACCTTGATGCGCAAGCCCAATCCACATGCAGGCAGCATCGACCTGAACCTGTGCCTGACCGGCGCGCGCGGGATCACGGCAGCGACGGCGCCCACGCACCCGCGGGTTCAGGATGCCCTGGGGACGGTGACCCAAGCCTGGGCCCAGGTGGGCGTCACCATCGGCGAAGTGCGCTATTTTGACGTCCCGGCGACGGCGCTGAGCGTGACGCACGACGACGGTCAGGACCTCCAGCTTGCGACGCTGCTACGGCTGGCGGCGGGTCAGCCCGCGGGAATTCCGATTTTTCTGGTCGAATCGGTGGATCTGGAGACCAGCAGCGGTCTGGTCCCGGCAGCGGGCTTTACGGCCGGGCTGCCGGCGCCCGTGGCCATCGGAGGGCCGCGGACCGGCATTGTCGTGGCGCTGAAATACGACCAGCCCGACATGCTCGGCGTGGTGATGGCACATGAACTCGGCCATTTTCTTGGTCTTTTTCACGTCGTCGAGGCGCACGCGCAAGGTGAAGTCGCCATCGAAGACCGCTTACCCGATACCGCGCCGACACCGGACAACTTGATGTACTATGCGCCGGATCCCGCCAACCTGAAGCTGACGCCGCAGCAAGGCGCGGTGGTGCTGGGCGGGCCGTGGGTGCGTCCGTAGGGAGGTTGCTGTGCGTTTCTGGATGCTCGCCTGCCTGTTCCTGACCCTGCCCGCTGCGGCCGCCGAAGTGCCCGAGCCGTTGCGCAATTGGCTGCAAGCGCTCGATTCCGCGCCGACGGCCGCTCAGCTTCAACGCGCGGGTGGTCTGCAAACGGCACAGTCGTTGGAGCGCGTGGCGCGGGACCGCAAGGAAGTAAGTTTTGTGCGCCATCGGGCGATTGGCCTGCTCAGCCTGCTGGAGGATGCTACGAGCGAAGGTCGCCTCCACACGCTGTTGCGGATCCCGGACGATAGCCTGCGCGCGACCGCGGCGCTGGCCTGGCTGGCAGGTCCAGCGCGGCGGCATCCGGCGGAAGTCGAGCCGACCGTAGCGGCGCTGCTGGCGGACCGCGCGCCAGGGGTGCGATCGGCTACGGCCCGCGGCTTGGGCTATTGGCCGGATCACGCCCGCGCGCGCGTGCTCGCCGTGCAACAGCGTGCGCGCGAGCCAAATGCGGACGTCCGTGCTGCGCTGGATGCGGCCATCCGCAAGTTGGACGCGTCGGCCCATCAGTAAGCGAGGAAGACCGATCGTCATCCACGTCCAGTGCGCCGCCGTCGGGCGAAACTGGGCGGCGTTCTAGCCACCACGCGACCAACCTGCTACAACGCCAACGACTACGCGTGAGGCAGCCATGGCCAAGACTCCCGATTTGTTTCCCCCACCGGACGCCGCGCCAGCCGAGCCGCCCGTGTCGTTTGAGAAGCTGGTCGATCAACTGGACAAACTGGTGGCCCAGCTGGAATCCGGGCAACTGTCCCTGGAGGACAGCCTCGCGGCGTTTGACACGGGAATGGCCATTTCCCGCAAGGCCGCGGCTATCCTGGATGCGGCGGAGCATCGGTTGGAGCAAATCGCCGGTTCTCCCGATAGGCCGGAATTGAAGCCGCTGGACGAGCCGGCGTAGCGCGCCGCGGTGAACCTTTGATCCCGGTCCGGCACCCCAATGGCAGACTGCACGGCGGCAGTCGCAGTGCGAGGTGCCCATGTTCGATGCGGAAAGCGAGAATGCGGTGAACCCAAAGGCGCGCACGGAGCGACTGGACGAGCGGCTGGTTCATGCCGGCCTCTGCGGCGACTTGCGCGAGGCGACGGGTCTCGTCATGGCTGGCAAGGTCATGGTCGGCGAAAAGAAGTGCGACAAGCCGGCGTTGCAGGTGCCCTTGGACGCGGCCGTCCGACTGATCGGTGGCCCGCCGATGCCGTTTGTGTCGCGCGGCGGCATCAAGCTGGACGGCGCCTTGCGGCATTTGGGACTGAACGTCCGCGACGCGCGCTGCGTCGATGTGGGCGCGTCGACCGGTGGTTTCACCGATTGTCTCCTGCAAAATGGTGCGGCGCATGTGGTGGCCATCGACGTCGGCCACGGATTGCTGGCGGACAAACTGCGCCGCGATCCACGCGTCACCGTCCTGGAGCGGACCCACGCGCGATCGCTCACCCGCGATCAACTGCCCTGGCTGGCGGATTTGCTGGTCATGGATGTGAGCTTCATCGGCGCACGCGCCGTGCTGCCGGTCCTGGTCGGTCTCGTGCGGCCCGGCGGGCGGCTGTTGGTGCTGGTCAAGCCGCAGTTCGAGCTGCCCGCGCATCTGGTGCCGGCGGGCGGCGTGGTGGCGGACGATGGCGCGCGCTGGCAGGCGGTCAAGTCGGTGCAGGACACCGCGCGCGATCTGGGCCTGACCCTCCTGGCAACGGCGGAAAGCGAACTGAGCGGCCCGATGGGCAACCGCGAGGTCTTTCTGCTGATGCAACGGCCGAACGAAGCGGCCAATTCGGATGACCATCGGCGCTAGCGCCCTCGCGCACCTTGCCAATCCGCCGCACGTGGCCGACGATCCCGGCATGAGCTACGCCGAAGACGACCTCCACAAGCCCAAACGCCCGCCGCCGCCGATGACCCGCACGCGGCTGCGCCAGATTGCCGAGGATTACGTCAGCCGCTTTGGCGGGCCGTCGAGCAACTTGCGGCGTGTGCTCAAGCGCCACATCGACAAGGCGGCCCGGGCGCATCAGGAAGATCCCGACGTGACGCGAGGTTGGCAGACGGAAGTAGACGCCATTGTCCAGGAGTTTTGCCGCGCTGGCGCGCTGGACGATGCCCGGTACGCCCAGAACGCCGCGCAGCATCTGGCGCACCGCGGTGTGGCGCCGCGCGTGGTGGCGTATCGGCTCCAGCAAAAAGGCATCCAGCAAGACGACATCCGCAGCGCGCTCGCCGATCTCGGTGAACCGCGTCAAGTCGAATGGCAGGCTGCGCTGCACCTGGCGCGCCGGCGGCGGCTGGGTCCCTATCGACCCGCGGACGAACGCAAGGAACGGCGGCAGAAGGATGCGGCGGTATTGGCCCGCGCCGGCTTTCCGCCGTCGGTTGCGTTCAAAATCGTCGACTTGGACCCGGCCGAGCTCGACGCGTTGTGACGCTCAATCCCGGAACGTCGCGGTATCCTTGGTCATCATCGCCATCGCCGCCGTCATCAGATCCTCGGAAAGCAGCATCGACGCATTCCAACTGGCGATGTACTTGAGGCCATCTTCCACCGAGTGATCCCGGGAGAAATTCAGGTTTTCCTTCAAACCGCGCACGGTCAACGGCGACTTGAGCGCGATCGCCTTGGCCACGTCCTGCACCACGCTCCACATCGCGTCCTTGTCGGCCAAGCACTGGCTGACCAGACCCATTTGCAGCGCTTCTGGGCCATGGAATTCGCGGGCCGTGAAGGCCAACTCGCGCGTGCGGCCGTCGCCGATGATGCGTGGCAATCGCTGCAAGACGCCGACGTCCGCGACCAGACCCAGATCCAGCTCCTTCAGCGAAAACCGCGCATCCGCCGAACAATAGCGCAGATCGCACGCGGCGATCAGATCCAACGCGCCGCCGATGCACGAACCGTGAATGGCCGCGATCACCGGCTTGCGGCACCGTTCAATCGCGGTCAGGCAGTCCTGCAACTTGACGATGAAGCCGCGCACCTTCTCCGCCATCCGGCCATGGCACGGATCCTGGATTTGTTCCTGCAGGCCCATGAACAGACCGAGATCGATGCCGGCGCAGAAATGGCTGCCTTCGCCGCGGATGATGCCCACACGCGCGGTCGGCTCGTTGTCCAGCCAGTCAAAAGCGGCCTTCAGCTCAAACCACAACTCCAAATGCAACGCATTCGCGCGCTTCGGCCGGTTCAACGCAATCGTCGCCACTTGGGCGTCCAGCGTCACAATCAGGTTGTCAAAAGTTGGCAGCGTCATCACCCGGTCCACATGGCGTCCAAGCCGCCGCGCAGACTGACCCAAACGCGCGACGTTGCCAAGATGCGGCGGCAAAGGCACACGATTGTCGACGGTTGACGCCCGGCGCTTGCCCCGCAGCCGATCGCCCCTATGCTGGCGGGGATGCTGCGCCCGTCGCAGCCTGAGGTTCCGATGATTCTGGTCCTGCACTCCATCCTGCGCTGGCTCGTGCTGTTCGGCGGTCTCGCGGCGACCGGTCTGGCGTTTCAGGCCTGGCGCGGGCAGCCGTGGACGCCGCTGCACAAGCGCGCCAATCTGATCTACCTCATCGCGCTGGACACGCAGTTTCTCGTCGGGCTCGCGCAGTGGCTGGCCAGCCCGCTCGTCGCGCAGGCGAGAGAGAACATGGGCGCGGCCATGCGCGATCCGCAGCTGCGGTTCTTCACGGTCGAGCATCCCACGTACGCGCTGCTGGCGCTGGGCGCGATGCACGTCGGTTACGGCATCGCCAAGCGCGCCGGGACGAATCTGACCCAGCATCGCAACGCGTTCTTTGCCTTCGCCGCCTCGCTCGCGTTCCTGTTTGGCGCGATTCCGTGGCCCTTCCGCGTCGTCGGCCGGGCTTTGTGGCCATAGCGGCGGTGGATCCGGTTGAGTCACGGGCGCCCGCCTGCTACGCTGCTGCGCCTGATGAGCGAACTGACCCCAGCACCTGCCTTGCTCGACCTGTCCATGGTCGTGCCGGTCTACAACGAAGAAGAGAGCATCGCGGCCATGCACGCGGCGCTCCTGGAAACGCTGGAGCCGCTGAATATCGCCTTTGAAATCATCTACGTGGACGACGGCAGTCAGGACGGCTCGTTCGCCAAGCTGCGCGCATTCGCCAGCGATCCGCGCGTCAAGGTCCTGCAATTCCGCCGCAATTTTGGCCAGACCGCGGCGATGGCGGCCGGCTTTGAGCATGCCCAGGGCAAGATCGTGTTTCCGATCGATGCAGATTTGCAGAATGATCCCAAAGACATCCCGCGCATGCTGGCCAAGCTCGACGAAGGGTTCGACGTCGTTGCGGGCTGGCGGCAGAAACGTCAGGACGCGTTCTGGACCAAGACCCTGCCGTCGCGCATCGCCAACCGGATCATCGGCCGCGTCACCGGCGTGGTGCTGCACGACTACGGCTGCACGCTGAAGGCGATTCGCCGCGATATTTTGCAGGACGTGCGGCTGTACGGCGAAATGCATCGCTTTTTGCCGGTGTTCGCGCACCTGGCCGGCGGCCGCATCACGGAACTCGCCGTGACGCACCATCCACGCCGCTGGGGCGTGTCCAAATACACGCTGTCCAAGACCTTTCGCGTGATTCTCGATCTCGTGACGGTCTATTTCTTGGCCGCTTACGCCACCAAGCCGATCTACTTCTTTGGCCGTTTCAGCTTTGCCAGCTTCGGCGTGGCGGGGCTCGCCATGGCCTGGACCTTGGTGAACCGCTTTGCGTTTGGCATCTTCGTCAAGGATCAGCCGCTGTTCCTGGTCGGCATCTTCTTCGCCATCGCCGGCCTGCAATTCCTGCTTTTTGGCTTGCTGGCTGAACTGAACATGCGGACGTACTACGAAAGTCAGGGCAAGCCGACGTATTTTGTTCGCGAGCGCCTGAACATCGCCGCGCCGTCCGTCAGGGGACAGTAGCTCATGTGCGGCATTGCCGGCTGGGTGTCGACGGTTCCTGCGCGCTTTGTCGACGCGGATCGCACGCTCACGCGCATGCGCGATCGCCTGACCCACCGCGGTCCGGACGACGCCGGCAATTTCCTCGACCTGCCGGACAACCTGGCAAGCCAGGGTGGCGCCGCGCTGGGTTTTCGCCGCCTGTCGATCATCGACCTGTCCGGCGGCCATCAGCCGATGACGAACGAGGACGGCACCGTCTGGATCGTCTTCAACGGCGAGATTTACAACCACTTGGAATTGCGCGCGGAACTGCTGGCCGCGGGCCATGTCTTTGCCAACCGCAGCGACACGGAAGTGCTGCTGCACGGCTGGGAACAATGGCAGGACGCGCTGCTGCCACGCCTGAACGGCATGTTCGATCTGGCGATTTGGGACCAGAACCGCAGGGAATTGCTGCTGGCGCGCGATCGCCACGGCAAGAAGCCTCTCTTTGTCGGTGTGCTGGATGGCGGGCGGACGCTGATCTTTGGCTCGGAACTGTCCGCGGTGGCGGCCCATCCGGCGGTGCAGCCGGAGATCGACCTGCACGGTCTCGCCTCGTTGTTCACGTTTGACTACGTCGCCAGTCCGCGCAGCCTGTTGCGCCACGTGCACACGCTCGAGCCGGGGCAATTTTGGCGCTGGCGGGTCCCGGAACGCGGCGAACCTGAGCTGCGGGTCGAGAGCTACGTGCGGCCGACGCAGCCCGACGAGCGACTGGCGCACCTGAGCGAAGCCGAGTTGCTGCGCGAACTGGACGAGCGGCTGCATCACGCCGTCGATCGCCGCCTGATGGCGGACGTGCCGTTGGGGATTTTCCTGTCGGGCGGCATCGACTCCTCGCTCATCGCGGCGTATGCGGCGCGGCTCCGCAAGCCGGGTGACCTGGACACGTTCTCCATCGGCTTTGCCGACAAGCGTTTTGACGAGTCGAGCCACGCCCGGACGGTCGCGCATTTCCTCGGGACCCGCCACCACGAGCAGATTCTGACGCCGGAGACCGCGCTCGATGCGCTGCCGCAACTGCTGAGCCGCATGGATCAGCCGCTGGCCGATCCATCGATTTTGCCCACGTGGTTCCTGGCGCATTTTGCCCGTGAACGCGTGACCGTTGCGCTCGGCGGCGATGGCGGCGACGAGTGGTTTCTCGGCTACCCGACCTTTTTTGCCCACGATGTCGGACGCTTGTGCGATCGCTTGGGTATCTCCCGCCTGCATGGCGCGCTGCAAGCTGTTGCGCAGCGTCTGCCGACGTCGCATGGCTACATGTCGCTGGATTTTCAGATCAAGCGCTTCGTCAGCGGACTTGCGCACGACGACGGCATGCGCCACGTCACCTGGATTGGCGGCGTACCGACGCAAGCCTTGCCGCGCCTGCTCGCCCGCGACGCACTGACGGCGCTCCGACAGCCGCGCGAGAGCGCGATGGCGGGTCATTGCGATCCCGAGCTGGAGGCGCAAGTCCACGACGTGTGGCGGCAGTGGCGGCACGTGGGTCGCGACGACATGGATGCGCTGGCCGGACTCTATGCGCGGTTCTATCTGGGCGATGGCGTGCTGCAAAAGGTCGACCGCGCCTCGATGCTGAACAGCCTGGAAGTGCGTGCGCCGCTGCTGGATCCGGCAGTTGTGGAACTGGCTCGTGCCCTGCCGACGCGGATGAAGCTGCGCGGTCGCCAGACCAAGCGGATCCTGCGGATGCTCGCCGAGAAGCAACTGCCCGCGGCAATCGTCGACCGTCCCAAGCGCGGTTTTGCCGTGCCGATCGGCCAGTGGCTGCGCGGGCCGTTGCGCGGCTTTTTGACCGATGCACTGGCGCCATCGCGCCTGGAGCGGCTGCCCGCCCTGAACGCTGTCGGCGTCCAGTCGCTGGTCCGCGAGCATCTGGACGGCGTCGCGGATCACCGCAAACCGCTGTGGGCACTGCTGTGCCTGACGAGCTGGCATGATCGATTGCGGGAGAGCCAGCGTGACTGAACCCCTGCACATTGCCGCGGACGTGCGTGTCAGCCGAACGGTCCTGGCGACCGTGCAAAACGGTCGCGTCATGGACACCCGGCGCGTCGAGCATGGGGAGGAACGGACCGCCGCCTTGCTGGCCGAAGGCGTCGCGGTCCTGCGCGAACGGGCTCCGGGCCGCGTCGTCGGTCTTGCCGCCATTTGGCGTCACACGGAGAGGCTCGGCGTGGCGGACCCCAGCGCGTTCGTCGCCCTGCTGGCGGAAGTTGGAGAACGCTCAGCGCTGCCAACGTCGTGGCTGCCCCACGGCGCCGCGTTGACCTTGGGTGAAGCGCTTCGTGCGCGGCCGCAGGGTCGCCTTGCGGTGCTGACAGTGGATGCGGGCGTCGCCGGCGGCGTCCTGATTTCCGGTCAGCTTGTCGACCCATTGCGTCTGGACCCGGGGCATTGGAGCGTCGATCCGGGTGGGCCCAAGTGCCCGTGTGGCGCGCGCGGTTGTCTGCAGACGTTTGCCGGTGAATCGGCCATCGAGGACCTTTCGCGCGATTTGGAGCCGCCGTTTGAAACCCCCAGCACAAACGACTGGCAGTCGCTGAAGAATGCGCGGTTGGCGGTCATCCGACGCGACCTGATTGGCAGCGCTGAGCTGCTCCGCGTCCACGCCGGACGGGCGATTGGTCTCGCCGCCGGACAGTTGGCGGACGCGTTCGGTGTCGTGGAAGTGCGCGTGCGAACACGACATCCGGACTTGTGGCACTTGCTCGCTCCGCCAGCCGAAGCCGCGTTGCGTCAGGTTGCCGGGGTCCATGCCCCGAAACTGTCGGCCGCCGATCCCAGCGAAGATGGCTTCTTCACGGGTGCCGTTGCCGCTGGACGCTGACGCCGCTCAGAGCTGGTGAATTCGCGCAGTTTTGCCCGTTTGCCCATCCGCAGCCGCGGCGGAAAGCGCTTGTCCTCAGGTCAACCAGCGGTGCAGCGTCACTTCTTCGTGCGTGGATACGAAGCCGTTGCGCCCGTGCAGGCGCGCGGAAACGTGATTCTTCGTCGAGTAGCCCGAGTCCACGTGGCTGGCGCCCATCTGCGCCATCAGGACCATCGTGCTCGCGAACAGCGCCTGCCCCAGCCCCCGCCCGCGCACTTCGCCGTTCAGCACGCACAACCGCATGTGGCCATAGCGGTGGCCGAGCGGCGTTTGGTCGATGGGCTCCACGCTGAACTGGAAGAAACCTTCGACCCGGCCAGCCTCTTCGATAACCGCGATCGGCGCGTTGGTCTGCCACGCCGTAAGCAACCATTTGCCGTACATGGCATCCACTTTCGCTTTTTCGAATCCACTGTTGCAGTACAAATGCCCCCGCGGATACGCCCATTTTTGCGCCAATTCCAGGACGCGCGGCAGGTCCGTCTCTGTCAGCCGTCGCACCCGCGGATCCATCACCTGGGTCAAGCGATCGGTCGACGCGACCGGCCAAATCACATTGTCCACGTAGCGAAAACCGTGATCTTCAAAGGTGTTCACGACCCGCAAATGGTCGCCGTGAACGCGCGTCGAGACGAACCGGACATCGCGGCGCCGCAGAAGTTCCAGGCAAGCCGGCAGCAATTCGACCAACTGCCGCTCCAGATTCGGGACGGCGGCGGCCAGAAGGACATGCAGCGTCGCCATGCCAAAGCCAAAGTGACTGCGGTCCCAATCGGAATCGCGCACCGCGAGAATCACCGCGTCGCTGGCGAGGATTTGAACCTGTGGATCCGCGGCCAGCCGTTCCAGCCGCGTACGCCAAGCCGTTTGCCACCGCGGCCGATCAGCGGGCAGCGCCGGGTAGTGACGAAATGGCTCGAAAAGGTCATCGGCCAGGTGTCGATCGGCGATCGCCAGCAGTTCGGGCAGTTGGCCAGCCGTCATGGGAAAACTCACTCGACGCCGCACACTTTCTTGTTCTTCCAGTCGAACGCGTTGTCGAGGACGCCGAGGAATGCCGCGGGATCGCCAGCGTCGACGCCGAGCAAGTGACCGCCGCCGCTCATGGCCAAGCGCCACGAATTGGTGATGTCCGCGTCCGAGGTCGAGCCAATGTCGACGATGTACAGACGCACGCCGAACGTTTTGCCATCGGGCGAGCGCAGTGCGTTGTTCGTCGCTGCGGTGGCGACGGCGCTGAGGCCGGGCCGCGGATCCCGGATGCAATACGCTGGGCAGTAAAGATTGGAAGTCGCGTCGGTCTTGCAGGGCTTGGACGGGTCGGTCGAGCTGCAATGGGCCGAGACCAACGGATCGCACGGTGCCGCACCCTCGCTGCAGAACCAGGCGAGTCCTGTCGGGTCGGCCTTGGCCTGGCATTGCTGATGGCTCGTGCACGTGCCACCCGCGCCGCAATCGCTGCTGACCGCACACGGCTTGTCATCGACGCTTTCTTTGGAGCCCGTCCAGCCGCTGCCCGTCTGGCTGCACTGCAAGACCTGCTCACACGTCGCGCCGCCCACGCAATCGGCGTCGGTCATGCAGCCCAAGCCCGTGGACAATCGCTTGGCCTGCACCCACGGGCCAAAATAGGTGTTGCTGGACGCTTCGCCGCCGTCCGTGAAGAGCACGACCACGGTGTCGCGGCATGAGCGCGCGGGATCGACGCAAATTTTGTTCTGGCAGAAGTAGTTGACGCTGCCGCAATCCGCATCGACGGAGCACGCCTTGCCGTCGACGATGACCTTGTTGCGCAAGTATTCGCCGACGTAGAACAAGGTCTTGCCGATCGGCGTGCCGCCGTCCGCGCGCAATTCCGGATCGTTGGGCTGGTTTTCTGTGCCGTCCATCCATTTGCCAATCGCGGCCTTGCTGTCGAAGCCCGCGACGGCCGGATAGGGCACGGCCAGCACTTCGCTGAATTTGTTCTTGAACCATCCGGTACTGGCGGTAACGCCCTGTTCGCCGTTGTCGCCGGTGACCGTGTCGTTGCCGCTGTACGCGCCGCTATCGCAGGAATTGGGGCTGTAGCTGCTCAAGGTCTGGGGAAATTTGAAGAGCGCCAAGTGCGAAACCTGGTCGTCCAACTTGGCGAGCGCCTGCTTGAACACGACCTTGGACACGCCGATGCGCGTGCAGCCGTTGGGATATTTGGGGCCATATTCGCAAGTCGGCCACGAATCGTAGCTCGCGCAGTTCTTGACGCCGGCCTTGTTGGTGACGTCGGTTGTCATCGAGCCCGAGGTGTCAAACGCGATGATGAGGTTCGCGCCGACTGGTTTGCAGCCGCCGTTGACGCACGACGTCCCGGGAAAGCACGACGAAACCGAGTAGCCGTCGCCGCCGCCCAAGCACGTGGCCAGTTTGGCACCCTGGCACATCTGCGTGCCGGGCACACACCCCACGACGGTGGTGGCGATGTCGGGTGCATCAACGGCCGCGTCATCAGCCGCGTCGGATACGTCGGCGACGGTTTCACTCGCGTCCGCTGGGGCATCCAGGTCGGTGGCAGCGTCCACGCTGTCCGCCCAACCATCCGTGGGAGACGCAGCGTCCGCGTCAGCTGCAGCGTCAGGAGCCGCGGCCGTGTTGGAAGCTGGCTGCCCACAGGCGGCAAGCGCGCAGACAACAAGGGCAAGCGCGAGCGGTGCGCGGATCGACGGCAACGAAACCATGGCAACAACTTCCGCAACCGCGAGACACGGCGACGGACAGCGTAGCTGTTTTGCGCGGCCGACGGAAGCCGGGGATTACTTGGTCGGGGCCGGCGCCGCCGGAGCGCCCAGCGGACCCGGGGCCGGGGCGACAGGCGCGGCGGGCGGAGCGGGCGCAGGCGCGAGCGCGGACTTGGCAGCGGCGATCAGCGCGACCGGCACGCTCAGCTCGCAGCCCCACGACTTGATGCGATTCTGGCAAGCCGCCGTAACCGCGCGATCCGTCGGCAGCGCCGGAACCTGCGGGAACGCCGTCTTGAAGCCAATGAGCGCCGCGCCCGGATTCGCGTACAGGACGCCCCACGCGCCGGCGACACCAGCCGTCGCGGCTTTATACACTGGCGAATCAGCCAAACCGCCGGCCTTGCCCGCGGCGAAACGCTTGCTCTGTTCCAACGCGCCTGGACCGGCCGCCATGACCAGCTTGGTCTTGCTCGTGCACAACGTCAGCGCCGTCTTGTCCCCCGCCAGCGCCTTGGCCTGCGTCCCTTCTTCGCCCGCCGCCAGCTTGGTCCAATCGAACGCGATGTCCAGCGTGTCGCAGTCCGAATCGCCGTCGTGCGCGGTACCCAGCGTCAGCGTCAGACCTTTTTCCTTCAGCATCGGGCCAAACGCGGTGACGATCGGCTCCAGCTTCATCTCCGCCACGGCCTTCTTGACGATCGCCATCTGCGGATCTTCCGGCTTGGGCGCCGCGCCCGCCGCCGCTTTCTCCGCCGCTTCCTGATCCGCCATCAGCTTGGTCACCAGGCCGGAGATGATTTTCTTGGTCAGTGTCAGCACCTGCGGGCCATCGGTCGTACCCACACCGAACATCAGGCCGAGCGGTGTGGCGCCGTCCTGGTACAACGCCAGCGCGCTGTAGCCGTCTTCCAGCTTGGCCACCGTCGTCACGTCCGCGAGGAACGTCTTGTAGGCCGCGTCATCCAGCTTCAGGATATCCTTGAGCATTGCGAGGTTGTCGTCCAAGCCGTCGATTTGCGACGCCGGATCCATGTTGAACGCCATGCTCAGCCAGCTCGACGCCGGCAGCAGGGCGGCGATCGCGGCCGGCGTGCGGTGCCTGGTGCCCGCAAACGACTTCGCCAGCTTGGTGCCATCCTTCGCCGTCAGCCGGAATTCCAGCTTCGCCGCATCCGCGTCAGCGGTCACGACCAGTTCCAGACGCGTCAGCTCGGTCGTCAGCGCGCGCAGTTTCTTGGCATAACCCGCGAACAGCTGCGCCTGACCGGGCGCCTGCGCGGGCATACCCGGCGCCGCACCTTGTTCCACCATCGCCAGCACCTGATCGATTTCCTTGCCGCGCGTCTTGGTCAGATCCTCAACCGAAATGCCGAGGTACAGGCTGCCCGGTACCGTGATCTTGTCCAAGCGCTCGATGAAGCCCTTGACCTTGGCGAAGCGATCCTTCGGCGTCAGGACCATCGTCTTGTCGCCGAGAAAATCGACGTACACTTTCGTGCCCTGCACGTCGACCATCGCCTCGTGACCTTCCGCTTCCGGACCTTTCTTCGCGGCGGCCATCGCGCCAATCGCCTTGGCCTTGTCCGTCACGTGCAGCACGATGAACGTGCCGAGGGCCGGATTCGGCGGGGTCGCTGCCGCACCCGGCGCGGCGGCCGGCGTCGCTTCATCCTGATAACCCAAGTGAATCGGCTTGGTCTTGTCCAGCCACTCGGTGCCCGTGATGCCGTACGCCGCGAGGATCGTCGTCAAATTCTCGGTGACAAGCGACTTGAGTGAGCCACCCGGCGCCGTCAACTGCAGCTTGCCCGCCAGGCCGTCGGCCGCGTTCAGCGCCGCATCGTAGCTCGCCAGCGAGACCCAGCCGACGACGCCATCACCAGCGACGAGCTCGACATCGGGCAGCTCAGGCGCCGGGGCCGGCGCAGCAGGTGCCTCCGCTTTCTTGTCACCCGCCGCGGCTGCAGCCGCCGCAGGCTTCTTGGGCTCCTCTTTCTTGCATCCAGCCGAGGCCAGCAGCGCAGACGTCGTCATCATCGCGATGACTGCGGAATTCCAGCGAATCTTGAACATGTCAGCCTCTTCTTGGAGATCTTCCAAAGGGTAATGTTGTCGCGGCGGCGGAACTTCCACAAGAACGCAACGCCGTACGGGCGCGGGAGTATAGACGGACAAGGGTGCAAGACGCAATCAGACTTCGATCACACGAGCCGGAGATTCTGGTGCGCAACGGCGAGGTTTTCGACGTTCGGCAGTGGCAAAGGAGGCGGCGGTGCAGACCGCGGTCAGCCCAAGGTCGGTCCCGATTCGACCAAATGGCGCGGGGGCAGCGCACCTGAGCGGGCGTCGATGGCGGCCGAGCCCAGTGCCGCCGTCCGCCGGTTGTCGAGGGGGGCCGAGAGCGCCCGCAGCGCGGCACACAAGGGCGTCTCGCGATGCGGATGGGTGGCCAAGGCCTGAAATTCGTCCACAGCGGCCGTCATCAAGGCAATGGCCCGCGCCGCATCCAGCGCCTGGGGCGCGATGTCCGTGAGCGCCGCTTCCAGAAGTTGCGCACACAACGGCTGCTCCGGCAGCGCCAGCAGAAAATAGGCGCGCAGGACGGCGATCGCCCGCTCGCCATCGTGTTTGTGCAGCGCTGCGACGATCTTGGCGATTTCTGGCCCGTGGTCCCACGTCTGGTGCAGGGGCGCCGGCTCCGGCAACGCCACGCGCTCGCGCTCGGGCGCGTCCAACGGCGCAGACGCGTGCACGAGCCCAACCGCGAACAGGTACAGCGGCAGCCATTGTTCCGCCGTCAACTCCGCACGCAGTCGCCGAACCGCCGACGTCAGGATCAGCAACTGCATCCCATCCGCGCGATCCTCGACAACGCTCTCGTCGTGCTGCCAACGCGGATCGAAACGCAAGAGTCGCTCCGACGCGGCGAGAGAGAGGGATTGCGCCAGAATTTCGTGCGGCACACCAAATTCGAGCGCCTTGACCGACGCCCGATACGCGGCGTCGCCTTTGCCATCCAGCACGTGAGGGCGAAATTTCGGCTCGGCGAACGCCTTGCCTTTCTCGACATGCTCAGCCGCCGCCATGGCCGCAAAGCGCGGAGCCACCGCAGCCATGCGGGCCAAGTGATGCTGTGTGTAGACCAGCGCTTCCGGCCGTTCTGCCAGCGCGCGGGCAAGACGGGGCAGAATAGCCGCGGTGGCCGACTCGCCTGCGGCGGCGCGGACATCGCCCAATCGCGTCGCCGCGAGGACCGTCACGCCACCATCACCGGGATACGCGGCGGCAAGCGCCAACAACCCGCGTTCGATCTCAGCCAACGGTCTGCCCGCGGCAATCGCTGCCGCAACGCTTGACTCGGCGGCCGTCGCGCGCCGTTTGGCCACATGATCCGCGAGTTCTTCCTGTGTGCCTTGGCCTTCCGGGTGCGCGGGCGCCAGCGGTTGCCTGCCGCACAGACGTTCCGCCACCAGCGTCGCTGCAACCAGCCAAGGCAGCGCGGTTCGGGCCGGGTCGAATTCACTGGCCGCACGCAAGGCGTCCGCCAACGCCAACCAGGACGGATCCAGCAGGCCACCGGGCCGATGAGCCACCCAAGCGCCCAGCGCGCCCGCGAGCACGTCCGCACGCCGCCCGAACGCGTGCCAATCGATGATCTCTGCGGCGATCCGGCTGGAATCAGCGCCGCGCATCGCCTCATCCAACGCCGTCCAGGCAGCGTCGTCACTGCGCGTTCCGGCCGCCGGTGCGAAAGCCGCCGCCAAAGGTCGGCCCAGGTGATCGAGCCACGGGCCATCACCTTGGGCAACCGGCAGTTGAACCTGTTTGGGCGTGTGTCGCATCACAGCTCCGTCGCGTCGTCTGAAGGTTCGTCGTCCGCGCGTGTCTCGCCAAATTCGTCGAGACGCCGGTAAAGCGTCCGCACGGCCATGCCCAGAAGGCCCGCGGCACGGCGCTTGTCGCCGCCGGTCAGCCGAAGCGTCTCGGTAATGAGCAGCCGCTCCACCTCTTCCAACGGCGTACCCACGGCAATGTGCAGCACGCGACTGGGGCCCCCGGGATCGGCGTGGGTGATCCGCTCCGGCAACTCGGCAAGCGTAATCAGTTCGCTGCGTGCCAGAACCACCGCACGCTCCATGGCATTTTCCAATTCGCGCACATTGCCCGGCCAGGTCCAGGCCTGTAGCGCAGCCATCGCATCCGGAGCGATCGCCGTCACCGGCTTGCCATTCTGCCCGGCAAAACGCCGCAGAAAGTGCATGGCCAGCCCGGGAATGTCCTCGCCACGCGCCCGCAGCGACGGCAACTCAATGGCAATGACATGAAGGCGATAGAACAAATCTGCGCGGAACCGCCCAGCTTTGACTTCCGTTTCCAAATCGCGGTTCGTCGCCGCTACGACGCGCACATCGACGCGCTGCGACTGCGCCGATCCGACGCGCTGAATCTCGGACTCCTGCAACACCCGCAGCAGCTTGGCCTGCATGCCCAGGGGCAGTTCGCCGACTTCATCGAGCAGCAGCGTACCGGTGTCCGCCTGTTGGAAACGTCCATCGGTGCGGGCCACAGCGCCGGTAAAAGCACCGCGCTCGTGACCGAACAGCTCGGATTCCATGAGCGATTCGGGGATGGCTGCGCAGTTTACAGCGACAAACGGACCCGATCGACCGCTCAGGCGATGCAGCGCGCGGGCGAACACTTCCTTGCCCGTGCCACTTTCACCTTGCAGCAAGACCGTCGTTCGGGCCGGCGCCACTTGCCCCAACAGATCGATGGCCCGCCGCACCGCTGCGCTGTGGCCGACGATATCCCGCCGCTGACCCGCCGCCGCCAACTCTTCGCGCAGCGCCGTGTTTTCCCAGTGCAACCGCGAGCGTTCCAGGGCGCGACCGACCGATCGCACCAGCTCAGCGCGCCGAAGCGGCTTGGTGACAAAGTCGTAGGCTCCAGCTTTCATCGATTCGACCGCGGTTTCCACGGTGCCATAGGCCGTCATGACAACGACCGCCGTCGACGGCGTGGTCCGCTGCACAGCGCGCAGCAGTTCCAGGCCATCGACGCCGGGCATCATCAAGTCCGTGACCAGAACAGCAACCCGCTCCCGCCGCAGTGCCGCGAGCGCTTCCCGCCCGTCGGACAAGGCCAGCGTGGGCCAGCCTTCCCGTTGCAGGATCTTTTGCACGCTCTGCAGGTTGGCCGCATCGTCGTCCACGATGAGCACCACGGGGGTATCGGGGTCCGACACCACCGGGGCGTTCTGCGACTCTGCGTGCACGTCCGCTGCGGCCATTCATGCCTCGTTGCAGCCTAACGGCCGGACCGCAAATCCACCACGAAGCGGTTCTTCGCCGACGGCGGCTCGATGGCGACAACCGGTGCGGGCTCAGCCTCAGGCGCGACCGCACCCGTGGCTTCACGCAAACGGGCGACTTCTTCGGCGATCGCCGCAGAGACGTCGACCGCTTCTTCCGCCGGCTCTGCCGCAGCTTCCACCGCTGCTGCCACCGCTTCTGCTTCGGGCGCACTCGGCGCCTCGCTCTCGGTCGCGGCGAGGGCCGGTTCCGCACTTTCGTCAGCGCTGTCGATCACCGCTTCCTCGTTGCCGGAATCGTCGCCGCCTGCCTCGAGGCCCTCATCGCCCTCGTCACCTTGCGTGCCGTCCTCGTTCTGCGGCAACTGGTTGCCGGCCGCATCGCGACCGCCCGAACGACGACGACGGCGACGACGGCGCTGCCCGCCTTCCCGCGCTGCCAGACCTTCCGTCGCGCTGGTCGCAACGGGCGCTGCCGCGATATTCGCCGGTTCTGCGGCCGCTGTGAGCACTTCTTCCTCGTCGCGCGGCGCACGCACCGTCGTTTCCGGGTTCAAGCCCTGCGAACGCTGGCCCTCTGCGCGCTGACCTTCGGGGCGTTGCCCTTCGGGACGCTGACCTTCCGGACGATCACTGCGGCCACGACGACGACGACGTCCGTCACGATCGCGGTCGCGATCCTGGTCACGCGGACCGTCCCGGCCATCCGATTGCGGCCCAGCAGCCTCTGCAAGCGCCTGTTGCGACCGGGGTTCGCGGTACTCGCGCGGCGGCCGCGGGCTCTCCTGCGGCGTGATCGGTGCCGTTTGCGCGGGACGCACGGCAACCGGTCGCGGCGTCGGCGCGGGCGGTGGGGTCGGTTCGGCCAGGCCAAAGAAGCTCTTGATCTCGGACCAGAACGACTTGGGCGCAGGCGCCTCTTGCAGCCACGTCTCGTCTTCTTCCGCCGCGTGGGTTCGCGCGACTTCGGCAACCTGCCGGCCCGCGTCGGCCTTGGCTTTCTCCGCGGCTTCTGCCGGACCGGTCGCTTCGCGCACCTTGGCGTAAATCTCGGCGTAGTCCACCTTGGCCGAACGGCGTGCCGCGGCCATTTCCAACGTCACGCGCGCTTCCTCGCGCTTGATCAGCTGATTGCGCACCAGGTCGAGCTCTTGGGTCACACGCAGCAGCCGCTGGCGATCCGCCCGCTCATCCGACGTCTCCGTCGGCAGCTCTTCCAAGTGCTCCAGCACGATCTGCGACGCGCACAGCCCGTCCACCGGCACGATCTCGATCGTCAGGTGGTACTGTTTTTCCAGCACGTACAGCTCATGCCGTCGCGAATTCAGCAGGTAACGCGCCGCCGCCGGTGGCACCATCGCCATGACCGCCCGCACGCGCTTCTGCGTCGCCGTGTCCTTCTTCGCCACCGTGTCGTAGATGCGCCGCAGCACGGACGCACCGACGCTCTCCATCGAGCGAATGCGGCCGATACCGCTGCAATGCGGGCAGCTGTCAAACGTGCCCTTGTTCACCGACGACTTGATGCGCTGCCGCGACATTTCCAGCAGGCCGAACTCGCTGATGTGCCCCAACTTGGTGCGCGCTTTGTCGTTCTTGAACGCGTCCTTGATCGCCATCTCGACTTCACGCACGTACTTCTTTTCGCGCATGTCGATGAAGTCGATGACGATGAGGCCGCCCATGTCGCGCAGAATCATCTGCCGGGCGATCTCCTGCGCCGCTTCAATGTTGGTCGCGCGCGCCGTTTCCTCGATGTCCTTCTCCTTCATGCGACCGGAGTTGACGTCGATCGCCACCATCGCTTCGGTCTGGTCAATCACGATCGAGCCACCCGACGGCAGGAACACCTGGCGGGCGAACACGTCCTCAACCTTGCCTTCCACGCCGTACCGCGCGAACAACGGCATGTCGCCGGCGTAACGCACCACCGCTGCCAAACCGCGCGGCATCAGCACCTGCAGGAATTCGCCCACTTCGTGCAGCGTCGCGTCGTCGTCGATGACGACTTCCTCAATATCCTTGGTGAAATAGTCGCGCACAAAGCGCACTGGCAAGCTGCGCTCGGCGTACAACAGCTGCGGGCCCTTGCCCTCGTCGTTCTTCGCGACGATGTGCTCCCACTGCCGGGTCAAGTACGTCAAATCCTTGACCAATTCCAGTTCAGTCGCGGTATCGCCCGCCGTGCGAACAATCAGGCCAAAGCCGTCGGGGACTTTCATCGTCTCCGTCAGCTTTTTGACGCGATCGCGCGCTTCGTCGCTCAGCTTGCGCGACACACCGGCCTTTTCGTTGTCGCTTTCCGGAATCAGCACCAGGTAACGACCCGGCAGGCTGATGAACGTCGACAGCGTCGCGCCCTTCTGGCCGATCTCATCGCGCACCACCTGCACCATGATCTCGGTCCGCGCTTTGAGCAAATCCTGGATCGGCGCGCGCTTGTCGTTGTTGCCGCCGCGCAGCTTGGGATGAATTTCACCTACCGGCAGGAAGCCCTGCTTGTCGTTGCCGAAATCGACAAACGCCGATTGCAAGGACGGTTCCACGCGCGCCACGACGGCGCGGTAGATGTTGCCTTTGCAGGTATTGCGGTTTGCCGGCTCGATTTCGAGGTGCACGAGCTGATTGTCTTCGACAACCGCGGCGCGGGCCTCGTCGCGATCGACGCTGATGAGCATCCGCTTGGTGACGGAACCCGTCGTTGATGTAGCCATTTTCACACTCCGATGCGGCTGTTCCAGCGGGTTTCCACCCAGGAGACAGCAGCGCGATCAGTCCAAAAACGGTGCGCGTAACGGCTTTGCGTTAGGCAGCGCGACCGAAGGACTGGGGTTGCATCGGCAGGAACGGTGACGCAGGCGCTGGAGCGGACAAACGAGATGTGTTGGATAACACTGCTGAAAAACACGATGCGGTCGATCGACGCGACAGGGCGGGTTGGCCCTCTGCGTCTGATCGGCAATCGGCTCGGCGCCACGCCCAACCGCCATTTGCGGGGGTACGGGTTGCCGAAGTTGCAGTGGTCGTTCGAAACATCGCGATGACGCTCTACGCTCTTGCGGTGAGTTCAGCCAGGCATCCGAAAGCGACGGTCACAGCAGGGCGGCGTGCTCCACGCGGGCCAAACTTTTTGTGCCATCGGCCTTCGCTGTAGCCGGAACTCCTCCGCGGGACCAACGCATGCAAAATTGCCCGCGCTGGCTGTCGATCGGCTGCCGGTCAAGGCAAGCCTGCTCACTCGTCCGTGCCTCATCCGCACGCGCTGGCTTCTGTCAGGAAGTTGCGCACACGGGCCGGTTGGCGCGCTGGTCCACTTTGAACCGGCAGCGCCCGCGCGTGACCTTGACTCCAGATCGCTGCCTCGGCAGCGGCCAATGGAGAAGGTTACGCGCTCAGGTGACCTTTGCGGGAATGCAATGCTTGTTCCAGACGCCTTGGCTCGTTCCAGTGGGCCCATCAGCCCTTTCCAGACAGTCCAGCATTTTCCAGACAGCACAGCGGGTCGCATGTTCACGGTTGTGGCTCGATGGCCAAGCGCTGAACCGCAACCCCACGCGGTCACCCTGAGGGCCATCACAAGATAGGACTCGCGGGGGCTGCTGTCAAACGACGTGTTGTGTAAACGTTGGCGGTATCGTTTGCAATGCTTGCGTTGAGCGGGCCGCTGCGCTACTCAGACGGCGAAGCAGCGGCGATCGCATCGTCGGAGGCACATGGCCTGGACCCGTCTCGAACTTCGCGATCGCGCGGCGCCGCCACAAGCGGCATCGAGCACGCCAATTGGTTTGTGGACCATTCTGGCTGTCGCTGCTGCGGCCACCGCGATCTGGTTGACAAGCCAGACCACCAGCGATCGGCAAAAGGCGCCGGATGGCACGTTTCGTGTGGAGGAACACCTCAGTACCGCGGTCGTCACCGTTCGCAAACCGGGCAGCGCCGAACAGCCGTGCACCTGGCAGCCCAGCGATGGCCGTTGGCACTGCGGTGCGCAGGATTTCGCCTTTGTCGGGCCCTACGCGGGTCTGGCCGCCGGCAAGCCGGTCCGGTGCCTGTGGCTGCACCCGCATGCGGGTGGCGCGACGACCGTGGTGCGCTGGCCTGATCTGAACCTGGGCGACCACCTGGAAGCGCGTTTGCGCCTGCTGGACGACGTGGCGAGCGGCCAACCCACGCGCTTGCAGGTCTTTGCCGCGGGACAGTCGGTCGGTACGCTCAGCGCGCTGGATGGCCGCGATCATCCCGATCTGGACGTGGACCTGCCCAACGGCCGGCTGCGCGGCGAATTGCGGCTGGAGATCTCGGCCACGGACAACGACTGGCGCCTGGCCTGCGCGGAAGTGTTGATGACGGGCAAGCGGCGCGCGATGGGCGACCAGCCGCCGACGGACAAGACGCTGCTGTACGCGCCCCCAGCGCGGCATGATCAGAACGGCAGGCCAACGCAATGAGCAGTGATTCGGTCGACACAATTGATTTGGCGTCGGCCGCGCGGCCGGCAGAACCTCCGGCGTCGGAGCCGCACGTGTCCCGCCCGGTTCGCTGGCACCCTGTGGCGGCGCACTTCTTGGCCGTCTTTGCGTGCCTGGTCATCGTCGCAATCCTGCAAAGTCGCGGACTGGATTGGACGGCGTCCGCGGCTGCCTGGCTGGAAGGGGCTGCGCGTCCAGGCCCGCTGGCCGAGGTGGGTGCGGTCGCCGTCCTCTGGCGCAAAGGCAGCGCGCTCGGGCTGTCGTTGGGACAAGTCGTCTCGATTTGGCAATTTTGCATCGCGGGTTGCCTGCTGACTGCGCTCGTGCTGACCGCTTGGCGGCTGCGCGGTCTTGCCGCGGCGATCGTGGCGATCGCGCTGTTCCTGCTTTGGCCGACGTCGCGAAACCTCGTGGCGACTGTCGGCGCGGAAACGCCGTTGGCGACTTGCCTGCTGTTCGCCGTCCTGGCGGGGCTCATGGCATGGCCACGACCGCTGATTTCTGCCCTGCTTTTCGGCAGTGCGCTGGCCGTTCTCGTGCTCGTGCACCCGCTGGGGCTACCGTTGGCGATCGTCGCGACGCTCGCCGTGCTGGTCCTGCCGCTGCGGCGCGGCGAAGGTGCGCTGCCTGGACTTGAACCTCATGAAGGTCTCTGGCCACACGCCGTCGCGGTGCCCAATCTGCTGGGCGTGCTGCTGGCCGCAGGCTTGGTGGCCGCGGCACACGGTCCGGGCGGGCTGCACATCGCCTGGATGCGCCAGATGGTCGAATGGCGCGCGCCGGTCGTGACGCCCTGGCTCGGCGGACTGGCCGATCGGCCGGTTGTCGGACCCATCGTCCTCCTCTTGGGTCAGACGCCCCTGCCGATCCTCGTGCTCGCGTGCGCGGCGGCTATCGGCGCAGTGCGGCGACCGTCCGATCCCAAAGCGCTGCTGGCCGCGATCGTCCTGGGCACCTGGATCGCGCTCGCGTGGTTGGGCTTGCCAACGCCGGGTTTGGTCGATGGCGTCGCGCTCGCAGCGCCGGGACTCATCCTGCTGTGCGCCTTGATGGTTGTGGATCTGGCGCGCGAAATCTGGATGCGTGGCACAACGGGGGCACGGTCGGGCGGCGTGGCCCTGGCGTTCGTGACGCTGCTGGTGTTCCTGGCCGATCAGCGCTTGGCCTCAGCCGATCGCCGCAACTTGCTGGCCCACCTGCCCGGCGTGATGACAACGGTCGTGGGCGCCCAGCCGGCGGTCTTGCGCCCAGCGGATCTCGGGCTTCTCTACCGCAAGCCCACGTCCACCGCGATTCTGCCGGGCCATCTGGGTGGCAACGCGCTGGCGACCGCGCTGCGTCACCTGCATCCACCGCTGCAAGGCATCAACTTCGGCGCGGCGTTTTCCACCGACCTGGTCCTCGTTTCGACGACGCCCGGCGCCCAACTTGAGGAGATGTGGGCGCAGATTGGCAAGCAGGACGCCTGCAGCGCCGACGGCAAGACCTGCCTGGTACGGATTCGCGTCAAGTAGCCGCTAGATTCTCTCGTCCAGCGAACTCGAGCCATCCTTGCCCGGCTTCGTCCCACCACCTGGCTTGCGGATCGCGCCGGTTGGTTTGACGTTCGGTACCGGCGTCAGACGCGCGGTCTTGCCCGGAGCATCGGCCTGGGTCAATTCGATTTCCAAATCGCGGTGGCCGGACAAACGCAGCAGCGCGTTGAGCCGGCCGCCTGGCGGAACGGTCACCGACAGCGGCGTCTTGCCCAGCGTGTCGTCGCCCACAACGACCGTCGCGCCCGGCGGGTCGGAATCCAGCTGCACTTTGACCGCTTCCTGTTTCACTTCCGCGACCTTTACCGGCTCGGGCGTCGGTAGCGGCTTTGCCTCTTCCTTGGGCTCCGGAACCGGCGCCGGCTGCGGGGTCGGCGCAGGCTTGGCGGGCTCCGCGACGCGGGCCGGCTGATCCGCATTTGGCTTGTCGGCTTTGGCCGAGCTCGCGCCGTGATTGCCGAACGCCAGGATCGCGATCAGGACCGCAGCAGCTGCACCACCGCCCATCCACAGAGCTTTCTTGCTGCCTTTCGTTTGCGGAATCGGTTCGTTGTCGAACTCAGCATCGTCCGGTTCCACGACAACCGCACGGCTGCGACCCGACGTCGCGCTCCGAGGCGCCACCGCGATGGGTCGGGATGTGGAACCAGACGCAGGTGTCACCCCGCGTGGCGTCAGGCCGGGAAATGCGGTCGTGCGCTCGTCCCCGGTCCGGCCATACGCCATCGTATGTTCATCCGCCGGCGCGGAAGGCACGCCCAACATCAACTCCGCAATCGCCGCCGAGGAAGCCGCGCGCGCGACGTCCGTCCGGTTGCGCCCGCGACACGCTTCCAGCGCCTGGCGAAACTCGATCGCCGAGCCATACCGATCGACGGGCTCTTTCGCCAGCGCCTTCTCAATCGCGCAGACAAACGCCTCGCTCACTGGTGTCGCCGCCATTTGCCGCAAATCCGGTGGCGCCTTGGTGACATGCGCGAGCAGCACGGCGAGCGGATCGTCGCCGTCGAACGGCGGCTTGCCGGTCACGCACTGGAACAGCACGCAGCCCAGCGAGTAGAGATCGCTGCGGTTGTCGAGCTGTTGATTCTGCGCCTGCTCCGGGCTCATGTAACTCGGCGTGCCAAAAGCCTTGCCGGTCCCCGTCAGGTTCGTCCCCAGCCGCTTGGCGATGCCAAAATCCAGCACTTTCACCACCGGATCATCGCCTTCCACTTCGTGCAGGAACACGTTGTGCGGCTTCAGATCGCGGTGGACAAGGTTGGCGGAGTGCGCTTCTGCCAAACTGCGCAGAACTTGCACGCCAATCGTGATCGTCTCGTCCTCGGTCAGCACTTTGCCTTCCGCGGCGCGCCGCTTCAGCACTTCGTTCAACGGCCGACCGGACAGCAACTCCATGGCGATGTACAGCGCGCCACCTTCGGTCTGGCCAAAGTCGAAGACGCGAATCGTGTTCGGGTGCTTGAGCGACGCCGTCACCTGCGCTTCGGCAAAGAACCGCTGGATGACGTCGCTGTCATCGGAATCCAGCGATACTGCCAGCAGTTTGATCGCCATGTCCTGATCGGTGGCGATATTGGTCGCACGATAGACGGCGCCAAAGCCGCCTTGGCCGATCATGTTGCGGATGCGGTAGCGACCGTTGACTTCGGTGCCCTCGGCCAAGCGGCTATCCGGATTGGCGGCGAGCACGAGCGTAGCGGTGCCGTCGTCTGGACAGCGCGCCTCCGCACTCTTTTTGCCGCACTTGGGACAAAGACGCATCACGCCGGGGAATCTCCACTTTCAGCCACCGCCAGACCGGCGGACGAGGGTTCAGACGCATGGAAGTTCAATGCGGTTCCAAACGGCGACAGATCGCCAGCGAGGACATCATGTACTTGTGCCAAATCCGGCAGCAAATCGCAAAAGACCACGCGGCCATCGGCCAACACGGAGATCGCGATTTCGAGCCTGGCTGCCGGTTGGCCCATCCGTTCACGTTCTGTTCGCGGGTTGCCCCTTAGAGGCCGCGAGCAGACGCCGCTTTGTACTCTTTTGCTTCCTCCACGGGAAGGGCGCCGGCAAAGTACGCCTCGTCATAGCCATAGACGTCTGCGCCGAACTGCACGCGGCCTTCGTCGTCGACCGCCACGCTCGCATAGTCGATGTGCACCGGAATCGGCGTCTGGAGCTTCACTTCGACTTCCTCTTTCTCGGCGATCGCGTCCTTGATCGCCTGCCGCCCCATGCCCTTGTCGCGACCGAGGATCAGCTCGGCCAGCTCGACCGGATTCTGCACGCGGATGCAGCCATGGCTGAACGTGCGCCGAACCTTGCTGAATAGCTGGCGAAATGGCGTGTCGTGCAGGTAGATGTTGTACTTGTTCGGACCCTGGAACTTCACATCGCCCAGCAAGTTCGTCTTGCCGGCTTTCTGGTAGACGACCTCCTTGCCGTCGGGCTGGACCTCCATGACATAGCCCTCTTTTTCCTTGAAAAGCGGATCCTTCGCCATCTTCGGGCCGATTTCCAGCTCGATCACGCGCTGCGTCGGATACCACCGCGGCGCCAGGATCACGCGCGTCATCTTCTGGCTGAACATCCGCGTGCGGTTGATCTTGCCCTTGACCTGCGTCTGCTGGTCCGTGTCCGTGTCGTTGTTGCCGCAAATGACCTTGTGCGTCTCGATCATCTGGCCATCGTCGTAAATCCAGAGCTGCTGGAAGGCGATGTTGACCCAGATGTAGAATTCGCCCGGATCGCGCCCTTCCGACTCGCGGTACCGCTCCAGCGCCAGTTGGATCTGCTTGACGCGCTGCTCCGCCGGCACATCCAGCTCGACGATCGTCGGCTTGCCCACCACGCCGTCGGCCTCCAGCTGGTGGCGCGCCTGGAACGTCTTGACCGCTTCAAGCAGCGTGTCGTCGTAGCGATCGCCGGGCGCACCGACGTCATAGCCCTCCAGCCGCAAGCGTTCACGCATCGCGCCAACAAAGACATTTGTCTCGCCTTTTTGCACTTTCTTGGTCGCAAGCTTGGGCAACGGTTGCCAGGCGCTCGCGTCCGCCAACTTCTTGTAGGTGTCGTAGGCGCCCAGCAGCAACAGGTACTGCGGATGCGTCGGCCACAGGCTCTTGAGCACTTCAGCGGTATGACCCTTGGCCGCGCCCAACGTCGCCAGTATCTTGTCCGCCTGCGATTCCGCGAGCTTGCGCACCGCCGCCGGTGACGTGTAGAGCAACGGATGCGCCGGCTTGGCCAGCGTGAAATCGACCACGTAGCGGATCACCGCCCGCGACAACTCCAAATCGGCCGTCTGGATCGCCTCGCGTGTCGCGCGCCCCTCGGTCAGCAATTGCGGCAGCGCGCCCGACAGTGCGCCGAGCCCCGTTTCGCCCAGCTGATCACCGCCCGCACGCGCCAGCTCCGCTTCGCTGCCCTGACCGGTGTGCAGCCACCCCACCACCGCCGCCGCGGTCATCGCTGCGTGCGGCGATATCTCCAACGCCACCTCGGTCTCATGCTCCGCCGCCAACAACTCCACCACTTTCTTCGTCGCCGCGTCGATCTGCGCCAGCCGATAGCCGGACTTGTCCAGACCGTGGCGGTCCAACTGACCCAACAGGTCCAGCAGCGCCTGACCGTCCGCGCCCAATTGGCCGTCACGCCCATAGAACCGCGGCGTCGAATCGCCGTACAGCGATTTCAGCACCTTGCCATCCGAACCCGCGGCCTTTTGCAGTTTGGCCATCAGGCCCGGCTCTTCGTCGTGGAGCTTCTTGGCTTCCGCCGCGACCGCAGCCGCGATCTGGGTCAGCGTCAGCGATGCGATGGGTTTCGCTGCTTCGGCAGTCGGTGCAGCGGCAGTTTCAACCGCGTCCGCGCCCTTGCGCTTGGGCGCGTCCTCACGGCTTCCGCAAGCGGTCAGGCCCGCAAACAGCAGCACGAACGCGGGAAAAAACAGTTGACGCATGGCATTCCTCGGGTGCGCAGGACGCACGAAGGCGACAATAATCCCGTTCTCCCGCGCGTCAACGTTTCTCTTCACGGCCCCGATTGGGGTCTACAGGCACCAGCCGAACACGACGCGATGGTGCACATTCATCAGCTTATCCGCTGGACTTGACAAGGCAAATCCGCCATCAGCATCGTCTGGCGCATTCTTTGCTTCTGTCCTGCGCGTCGCACAAAGCGGCGTATTCGCTTCCGGAGGTTGTGATGCACTTGGTCCAGATTCGTCCGCAGTTTCCGCAACTCGATAGCGCAGGTTTGCGCATGGCTTCGGCCGTCGGCGCGCGACAAAATCGCGCGGCTGCCCAACGCCTGGATTTGGCCAGTGAAGCGACGCTCGGACTCCTGGAAAGCCAGCGACGCTTCGACGCACGGCGCGGTACGCGGCTGACTACCTTCGCGTACGCCCGGATGCGCGGCCGGGCGCTGGACGCGGTGCGCGCAGAGGCGCGGTACCTGCGGGCGCGCGAGCACACGTTCGCCGTGCCCGAGGCCGCAGAGGGTCCGTCGATCTCGGAACGTCTCGACGCGTGGCGCACGGTGGAGCGCGTCTCAGACGAGTTGCCCAGTTGCGAGCGCATCGTGCTCCGCGCGGTGTACGGGCAGGACCGGCCGCTCCGCGAGGTCGCGCAGCAAGGGCGGTGGTCGGAGGACCAACTCCAGCGCGCGCACCAGCGGTTGCTGCAACGTCTGCGCGCGGCGGTTGGCTTGAAGCAGAATGGGCTGGGCGCCGAGGAACGGTCTGTTCAGAAGGCGCCAACGCTGCGCACAAACGATGTGCGACAGGAGGCACCGGAGAAAACAGCGCGTCGGTAAAAGGAAATTTGCGTCAACTGATGGGCGGTTGGTGAGCACGCCGCGCAGGATCGGCGCGGTCGGATGCACACGGTCTATCACGCGCCGCGTGGACTCGCCCGGTCGCTATCCGCTGGCAACTCTCGGAGGCGCGTCGGGTCATCGCGTCCGGGTCACCCGGGTGCTTACCAGGAGCCGTGCGAACCGTGCGAACCGTGTGAGCCGTGGCTGCCGTGCGAACCGTGCGAGCCGTGGCTGCCGTGCGAACCGTGCGAGCCGTGGCTGCCGTGCGAACCGTGCGAGCCGTGGCTGCCGTGCGAACCGTGCGAGCAGTGCTCAGCCGACAGATTCACATCGCCGGGAAGCAAGCTCCCGTCCCCGCCCGAAAGGGTCAGGAAGGTCGAGACGCGCTCCTCCTGCTTCTCGCTGATCGCGCCCTCTTCCGAGGACAGAAAATCCGCAGCATTCTTCTTCAATTTCGGAAGCGTCTTCTTCATCGTCTCCCCTCTCATTACGCCTGTGCGCATTCGTCAGTTGCGCGTGCAAAGCGCCGGTGCCCGATTGATACTTCGCCCAATGTCAGCCGCCAGTCGGGTTACGGCCAGCAACACAACGCGGAGTCTGCCGCGATTACCGACGATTGTCGACAACTTTGGCTGTCAGAGCCTCCGACGTTCGTCGGCTTCGCTCAGACCACTGGATGGAATCCTTGTGGATTCCTGCATGGGGGCGGTGAGCCCCGCCGGTCGCGAAGCGCTTGGCTTTTGCGACTTCCCTCGGTCTCCAATTCTGTCCACGCGCAAGGGGGCATTGCATGTGGATCGCGAATCCCCATCCAAATACTAATATTGCGGCCGGCCATTGTCAACAACGCGAACGACTTTGCCGGATCGCTTGACCCTGAGCGACGCGCTCGCTACACCGCCTGCGTCGACGCGAAATACCGCGCCACGGTCAGGACCTCGTGACAGCCGAAAACGCGATCGACCAGCAGAATACTCACAATCTCATTGAGTTGCAGCGTGTTTTGCATGCCGTCTCGACGGACGGGAATCCGGCTTGGTTGGTCGGGGCGGCGGCTTGTGCGCTGCTGGGCGATCAGCCGTTGCCGCGCTTGTCCCCTTGGCGGGTTGTGGTCACCGGACCGATCGCGGCGATCGGCCCTTTGGCTGACCACGAGCAGATTGCGCTGGAATCGTTGCCCGGCGAGGGTGTTCAAGGCTTGTCGGCCCTGCTGGCGGCGGAACCGATTCGCGGGTGGGCGCTTGCGGTCGATGCGCATGGTCAGGCTTTCGACCCGTGGAATCAGGTGGCCGACGCACGCGATCGCCGACTGCGCGTGCCGGGCGATCCACGCGCGTGGATGGCGCAGGGGCCAGAACGCGTCCTCGATCTGGCGGTACTCGCGGCGCGATCGGGTCTGACACCTGACAAGGAACTGCTGCGCTTGGCGCGGCGGGATGCCGGCAACGTGCTGTCCGTCGAACGGACCTTGTGGGCGGAGCGCTTTGGCGAAGTCCTGCTTGGCGAATATGCCGGCACAGGTCTGCAGTTTCTTTTCGATTGCGAAGCGTTGCAGCGCATGGTGCCGGAAGCGTGCCTCATGGTGGACTTTCACAAATCGTGCGCCGTGCATCACAAGGATATCTGGGACCACACGCTGCAAGTGATTGAAAAATGTCCACAATCTCTGGCTGTCCGCTGGACTGCCTTGATGCACGACTCGGGCAAGGTCTGGACGCGATCGGTGAACAAGCAAGGCAAGGTGCACTTCTTTCGCCATGAAGAACTCGGCGCGAGCCTGATGGAAGGTGTGGCCGGGCGCTTTCATCTCGATCCGGCGCTGCGGGATCGCGTGGTTTACGTGATCGGCAACCATGCCCGCGCGAACGTGTACGCCGCCGATTGGACGGATTCAGCGGTCCGGCGGCTGATTCGCGACATGGGCGACCACCTGGAGGATGTGCTGGCCTTTTCGCGCAGCGACTTCACGACAAAGCGGCAGTGGCGAATCGCTGAAGTGCGTGGTTTGGCTGAGGAATTGCACAAGCGAATTCGGGAAGTTGCCGCCGAAGATGCCAAAGTGCCGCCGCTGCCCAAGGGCTTGGGCCACGTGATCATGCAGGCCACTGGACTGGCGCCTGGGCCGTGGCTGGGCGAAGTTCAACGCTGGCTGGAAGCCGAGGTGGCCGCGGAACGCGTGGCGCCCTTGCTGGATGCCGAGCGCTACCTGGAGTACGTCCAGGAGCGGGCGGCCCATTTGCTGTCGGTGCAAAAAGGCAATGAGCGCAAACGGTTGCCGCGTACAGACAAATAGTCAGGCAAAAAGTTCGGCGAAGAAGACGCGCATATGCTGCCAGCTCCGCGCATCGGCTTTGGCGTCAAAACAGATGCCCGCTTGCGCATCATTGGCCTGCGGGTTGGTAAATCCGTGCATGGCATGGCCGTAGTGCACCATCTGCCAGTCGGCGTGAACCGCGCGCATCTCATCGACAAATTTCGCCACTTTTTCCGCGCCAACCAGCGGATCTTCAGCACCGTGCAGCACCAGGATCCTGGCCTTGGGTTTCTGCTGCGCGGGAAGCGTCGTCGCCAGTTCGCCGTGGAAGCTGACGACGCCCGCCACGTCGGCGCCTGATCGCGCCAGTTCCAGCACACAGCCGCCGCCAAAGCAGTAGCCGATCGCGGCGATTTGCAGTTCGTCCACGCGAGGATCAGCCTGCATCACCGCGATCGCCGTCTGCAGGCGCGCGCGGAGTTCCAGGCGATCGGCCAGCACGTCGTGCATCGCCGCCGCAGCTTCGCCGGGATCGCGCGGCCGCACATCGACACCGTACATGTCCAAGGCAAACCCGACGTAGCCCAATTCGGCCAGCATGCGCGCGCGGCGCTTGACGTTGTCCCCCGGTCCGAACCACTCGTGGACGATCGCGATGCCAGGCCGCGGTTCCGCGAGCGCAGCGTTCCACGCGAGGTAGCCGGCAAAGGCACGACCGCGGTGGACGTATTCAAATTCATCCACCAGAATGCGCATTTACGCCTCCAGCTTCAGCTGCTTGACGACCGCCAGCGACTCCTGGATGTGCGCGCCCATCCGCAGGTGCGAGGCAAAAGTGTGGCGGATGACGCCCTTGCGATCGATCACGAACGTCACGCGGTCGGTCAGCAGGCCGAGGCGCTTTTGAATGCCCCAAGCGCGGTGACCGACGCCGTCAACATCCGCCAGCAGCGTGAAGGGCAGGCGATGGTGAATCGCAAAATTCTTGTGACTGGCCACAGAGTCGCGGCTCACGCCAACGACATGCGCACCCGCGTCGCGAAAGACCTCAAAACTGTCGCGAAAACTGCACGCCTCGGCGGTACAGCCGGCCGTCTCGTCCTTGGGGTAAAAGTACAGGATCACCGGACCTTGTGCCCACAGCGCGGACAGCGTGACGGAGTTACCGTCCTGATCGGGCAGCGTCAGATCGTGGGCGGTATCGCCAGCTTTGGGCCATGCCATCGGGTTATCCTCATGCTGCCCACATTTTGCTGTCCAGGCGGGCAAGCTGAGCCTCGGACCAAGTGCCGTACTGGTCAGCCAAAATGGCCGAACGCGCAGCGGTCACCAGCTGCAAGTAAAAGGCCAGATTGTGCGTGGTCAAGAGTGTCGCGGCCAACAGCTCGCCGGCAATGAACAAATGGCGGATGTAGCTGCGGCTGAATTGCGCGCAGACGCTGCAGGTGCAGTGCGGATCGAGCGGGCCGTCGTCGGCGAAGAAGCGCTTGTTCTTGATGGCCAATTTGCCGTCCCACGTGTACACCACGCCGTGGCGCGCGTTGCGGCTGGGCAACACGCAGTCAAACTGGTCGATGCCGTAGCCGATGCAGCGCAGCAGGTCCTCCGGTGTGCCAATCCCCATCAGGTAACGCGCCTTGTCGGTCGGCATTTGCGCGGCGGTGTGTTGGCAAGCCGCATACGTCTCCGGCGGTGGCTCGCCCACGGAGAGCCCGCCGATGGCAAAGCCTTCACAAGCGCGCTGGCAGATTTCCTCGACGTGCTGGGTCCGCAACGGCAAATCCACGCCGCCCTGGACGATACCGTAGAGCGCGCAGTCGTCGTGTCGCTTGCGCGCCGCCAGGCAGCGATCCAGCCACGCCGTGGTCCGCCGCATCGCCGTCTGGATCGTCCGTGCGTCCGATTTGGCCGGCGGACATTCGTCAAATGCCATCATGATGTCTGAGCCGAAGGCTTCCTGCAGGAACATCGCGTGCTCGGCGTTCAGGACATGGCGCGCGCCGTCGATGTGACTTTGGAACACCGCGCCTTCGTCGGTCACCTTGCGCATTTTGGCCAGCGAGTAGACCTGAAAGCCACCGGAATCGGTCAGCATCGGCCGATCCCACGCGACAAATTTGTGCAGTCCACCCGCCGCCGCGATTCGCTCCGCCCCGGGCCGCAACATCAGGTGGTAGGTGTTCGCGAGGATGATCTGCGCGCCCATCTCCTTCAGATCCCGCGGCAAAACGCCTTTCACCGTGCCTTGCGTACCCACCGGCATGAAGATCGGCGTGTGAATCTGGCCGTGCGTCGTGGTGATCGTGGCCGCGCGCGCACCCGATTGGGCGCACACGTGTTCAAGGTGAAATGCGTAGCTCATAGCCACGTCGCCAGTGATTCTGCGCAGTGGCGGCGGACGGCGGGCATGTCGAGCGCCGCTTCGCCGAGGAAGAGCACGCCAACGAGACGCTCGTCGGGCGTGGTCTGCCAGAAATCGACCAGCTTGCCACCGACAAACCCCGGGCTGGTCGTCCAGAAGGAGGCCCAACCGCGCTCCCAGGCACCCAATTGGATGTGCTGGCACGCAATCGCGCACGCCGCATAGTCCTCGTGATCGCGCTCCGGCTGATCCGGCGAACGCACCTGACGCACGGCGATCGCTGCGCCAGCGCCATCGATGATTTCTTTGAGTTTCATCAATTTGGCGCGCGCCTTATCGGTGTCGGCCGCGTCTTGAACCGCCAGCCAGAGTTGGTCAAACGACCGCTTGGGCAGGACGGTGAAGCGCCACGGCTCGGTGAACTTGTGGTTGGGCGCCCAGATGGCGAGTTCGAGCAGGTGTTTCAGATCGACGTCTGGCACGACGGTGCCGCGAAACAGCTTGTGCGAACGGCGGGAAAGAATGGCTTGGCTGACATGCATGACGGACGGCCTCGTGGGCAGAGAAGGATAGCTGGACGAACCGCAGCCCGCCACACGGGCGTCACCACTGCATGACTTTGGCGACGATGCCGGGTGCGCCGGCTGCGCCCATCGTGCCGATCGACGGACCACCCGGGCCGCCTGGGCCACCGTTGCCGACGGTCTTCAATTGGTTCTGTGATTCCAGCGTCGATGCGGCTGCGGCGGGCACCTGGACCAGCGCGAGCAACGCGGAGGGCCCACCGCTGCCGCCACCTCCGCCGCCACCGTGCCCGGCGTTGCCACCCGCACCGCCATTGCCGCCCTGAGAGGTACAGAACGTGGCTTGCGCGCCTTCGCCGCTTTGCCCCCCTTTGCCGCCCTGCCCGCCGGGGCCACCGGAGCCCGCCGGACCACCCGCGGCGCCTGCGCCACCCGACCCGGCGAAGAGCTGGGAACCGATCAATAGGGGCACTTCGCCCGTGGACGTTGCGACGATGAAGACGGCGAAAGAGCCGCCACCACCGCCACCGCCCAGACCGCCGGAGCCGCCACAACCGCCCGAGCCACCGCCGCCGCCGGAGCCACCAATGTCGGTGTATTGCGCGGCCGTGGCGGTACAGTCGTGGACTTCCACGCCGCCCGCGGCCCCGCCACCGCCACCACCGCTGCCAGCTTGACCGCTGCCGCCTGTGCCACCCGCGCCAGGCTGCCACACGCCGTTCACGACGGCACCTGCTGCCGCGCCGCCGCCGGAACCTGCCGCGCCGTTCGGGCCGGCCTGACCGTCCTGACCACCGACACCGTCGCGCGGCTTGACTGGCACGAAGCACACGTTGCAGCCGGCCTTGCCGTTGGAACACGCGGTTGCAACACCCTTTTGCGAGTCGATATAGCTGTCCGCGCCTGAAGCGCCACCAACGCCACCACCGGTGCCCAGACCGTGCGCACCGGGCTCTTGTGGCAACGGATTCTGGACATAGGGCGCCATCGGACACTGCGGTGGCGGGTTATCCTCGTCATAGGCAGGACAGACAGCGGTGCCGCCCGACCCGCCACGGACGTCGACGCCGTCACAAGGCACGCCCGAGCCGCCTGACCCGCCGGACGCAAAGTCGCCTGGGCTGCAGCTGTCATGGCCGATGTCATGCGCGGCCAGACCGTCCTGACCGGAGGCACCTGCGACGCCGTTTTCGCCCGCTCCGCCGGGAATACCCGCGGCGCCGTCGCTGGCCTGAATTTGGCAGTAGGTGACCTGAAAGCGTTTGTCACACGCGTTCACCCAGACGCCGTAGGCACTGGCGCCCGGCGTTTTGGCGTCGCCGCCGATGAGCAGGAAACCGTCCAACCGGGATGGCATCTGGTCAAGGCCAAGAATTCCGTCGCAACGCACCGCCGCGGTGGCGCCCGACGCCGGTGCCGAACCGACGACGGCGCTTTGGTAGCTGACCGGATCGCGCACCTTGAAATCGGGCTTGTAGCCGCCGTAAATCGAGATGCCGGCGATCATATCCAGGGTACCGCTGTAGACGCCGCCCGCCACGTAGACGTCTCGCTTGCCCGCGACCTTGGCGAGGGCAAGCGCGTGGCCGATCGTGGCGACTGGGAGCTCCAGCGTGCCGGGGTTGGCATCCGAACCGATCTTGGCGACGAAAATAGCATCCAACACATCGCCATCGACGCCGTCGCAGTTCTGATCGACGCCGTCGGGATAGTCCACGGCCGACTGGAAAAGGCATTCGCACCCGTCGTCCAGCGTGCCGTCCATGTCGACCCAGCCGGGAGCGCACGCGGTCTGGCAACTGGCGACGGGTTGCCCCGTGCACGTCACTTCCGCGCTGGGTGGAGCCGACGGGCAGTTCACGCCGCACGCGCCGCACGCATTCATCTTGTCGTATTGGAGCGTCGTAGGGTTGAGCCAGCCGTCGTCGGTGACACCGTTGCAGTCGTCGTCCACGCCGTTGCAGGATTCCGGTTTGGGCTGAACGCCGTCGCAAAAAAGACCCGCTGCGCCCTTGCAGGTCCACGTTCCGGGGCAAGTGCCATTCTGGTTCGTCACGCCACACGCCGTGCCGTCGCCGACTCCCTCGTCGGTCGCGCCGTCGCAGTTATCGTCCACACCGTTGCACGATTCCGCCTTGGGCGTGGCCGCGGAACACAGGCTCCAACCGCTGGCCGGGTTGCATATTTGCTCGCCAACGCACGCGCCGAAGTCATTGCTATTCATGCACGTTTGCACGGCGCCGCCGTTGACGGGTGTGCACGAGCAGCTGCCGCTCTTGGGTTGACAAGTACTCAGCGTGCCAGCGGCATTCGTTGCGCAATCGTATCCCGGCAAGCACGGCGCCGCGTCCGTACACATCGGTTGGCAGACGCCGCCCACGCAGGGATCGCCGCCGCAGTTGTCGGCGGACTGGCAACTTGCGCACGAAAAAATGACCGTGGGTGCACAGCTCTTCGGTGATGCCGGCCAGAATCCCGGATCGCACTGCGCCGCCGCGCACATCGCCTTGCCGTTGAGTAGCTGGCAGCTGGCACTGCCGTGGTCGATCGCCCCGTCGCAGCTGTTCCCGCAGGTGCCACAATTGGCGCCGCCGACGTACAGACCGCCCTGCAAGAAGCCGTTGTCGGTGATGCCGTCGCAGTCGTCATCCTGCCCGTTGCAGGTCTCCGTCACCGCGATGGCGCCGTCGCAAGCGGAGATACCGCCCGTACACACGATTTTCCCCTGACAATGGCCGGTGCCGCACGGCGCGCCGCTCAGGCCTTCGTCGGTTTGACCATTGCAGTCGTCATCCAAGCCGTTGCACGTTTCTGCCGTGGGCTGGACCGCGTTGCAGCCCGACCAGCCAGTGGCCGCGCTGCACGTCCGTTGACCCACGCAGCTGTTGCCGGCCGTCGCCGTCAGATCGGTGCACGGTCCAACCGCGCCGTCGTTGCCGGGCCGGCAGGTGCACGAGCCGTTGCTCGGGACGCACACGGTGCCGACGCCGTGCGGCACGCAGTCCATGCCGGTGGGACAGCTGGAAACGGCGCCGCCAGCCACGCACGGGATCAAACAGAAATTGCCTTCCGCTCCGACCGGTGTGCAGCTACCGCCCAGGCACACCGCGTCGCTGGTGCATGCCGCGCAGGCGAACGCACCGTCGGGCACACAGGTGGGCGTAACGTCGCCGCCCGGTGCAAAACACGTGTACCCGGTCGCGCAGCTGCCAGACGTGCAGCCCCAGACGTCGGGACCAGCGTCCGGTGGGCCGTTGTCCTGGAAACGGACATCGCCAATCTGGGTCGGCGCGTCAGAAATCGCGTCGGTCGCAATGCCGTCGATGCCGATGGGCGTGTCGTCGCACGCGCCCAGCCAGCCGCAAACACACGCGATCAGCCACCAGCGGCCCGCATGAACCCTGAAGCCTGGTTGTCGCGGGGCGTTGCTCATCCACCATCCCGTACGGCGCGCGCGCCGACCTGTCCAGCATACCCGGTTTCGCCAACCTCTGTTACCGGGAACCCGGTCGCGGCGCGTTCAGCGGGTGCACTCGGTCACGGTGCTGGGCGATGCAGGCGGCTGACTGCAGCATGGGCCACAGACTCCGACCGAAGTTCGAGATCGAACGTCTTCGATCCGCGGCGTGCCACCGGAGGTGCACGCTCGCGGTCCCAGTCTGAAATGCAACAGTTCTGACCAACGAAGTTTGGTGTCCAACATCGGTCAGCCTGCTTAGAACGGGATGTCGTCTTCCGGACCCATGTCATCCGGCGTCGGATCGTCCATGCCGGGCGCGGGGCCCGTTTGCCGCGGACCCGCGGGTGGTCGCGTCCGTTCGCCACCACCGCCACCTTCCGGACGGCCTTCGCCATCGCCACGGCTGCCGATGAATTGCCACGTGTCGGCAACAATCTTGATCTTCGTGCGCTTCTGACCGCTGTCCTTGTCGACCCATTCGTCCGTGGCCAGCCGGCCTTCTACGTAGACTTCACGGCCCTTTTGCAGGTAGCGCTCGGCGTTTTCCGCCTGCTTATCCCAGACCTCGACGCCAAACCAGTCGGTTTTTTCCTGACGTTGACCGCTTTTGTCCGTGTAGACGCGGTTGACCGCAATGCGCAACTCCGCGACAGCGTGGTTCGCCGTGGTGTAGCGCAGCTCCGGCGTGTTGCCCAAGCGACCGATCAGAATGACTTTGTTGACATTGGCCATGATGCTCTCCAGCGTGTGGCCCGCAATAGTACGCAAGCGCCACGGGAACGTCTACGGCGGTTCGCCGTCACATCGCTGCGCACGGCAGTGGCGGAACGGGGGACAATCCGGTACGCTTGGAAACGGAGGGTAGGCGCCGAGCTTGGTTGCCACGGCGGGAGTGAATGGCCGATAGCAGTCCAAACGCCAAGGCAGACCCCACCGTGCCCATTACCGCATCCCTCGCCCCTGACATCCTGGCCGACGAACGCCGCTACACGCTGCGCTTTGACGATACCGAGGCGCTCCGCATCCTGTGCGGCGAACGCGATCGCAACCTGCGCTGGCTGGAATCGCGCCTGGACGTGCAGTCCATCGCCCGCGGCCACGACATCCACTTGATCGGCGACCCGCAAGCGGTCAAGGCGGGTGCCGAGCTCCTGCGCTCGGCGTTTGTGCGTGCGCGCGCCGGTGGCGACGTGACCGACGCCGAGTTGGAACGCCTGCTGAACGCGCAAAACATGGACCGCGGAACGCTTTTGGGCGGATCTGGCGAGTCCGGCGCGGCGGTCCGCAGTTTGTCCGTCGCGCGCCATGCCACCCATCCGGGCCGCGTGATGCAGTCGATTCTGGCGGCGGAAGGCGATTTGGGCGACGGAATCCGCCCGGTCACCGCATTGACGGAGGGACAAAAGCGCTATGTCGAGGCGATGCGCCGGCACGAGCTGGTGATCGCCGCCGGGCCGGCAGGTTCCGGCAAGACCTATCTGGCGATGGCCGCCGCTCTGGGCGCCATGCACCGGCGGGACGTCAAGCGCATCGTGCTGACGCGTCCGGCAGTGGAAGCTGGAGAACATTTGGGCTTTTTGCCCGGTGATCTCAATGAAAAAGTCACACCGTACCTGCGGCCTCTCTACGATGCGCTGCGGGATCTCGTCGACGAAGACCGGTTTGAACGGTTGAACGCCCGTGGCCAGATTGAAGTGGCGCCGTTGGCCTTCATGCGCGGTCGCACGCTGTCGAATGCATTTGTGATCCTCGACGAGGCGCAGAACTGCACGATCGAGCAGATGCTGATGCTGCTCACGCGGATGGGCGAGCACACGCGCATCGTGGTGACGGGCGATCCGTCGCAATCCGATTTGCCCCGCGGCACGCCGTCTGGCTTGACCCACGCGCTGCGCACGCTGTCTGGTGTCGACGGCATCGCGATTGCGCAGTTGGGCCTGAACGATGTGGTGCGTCATCCGCTGGTTGGGCGTATCATCGCCGCGTGGCAAGTGCATGGTGACCCCGAGCCCACCGCTCCACCAACCCGCCGTCGCTGATTTGACCGCCCCGGAGAGCAAGCCTTGAAGCCAGTCAAGCGCACCGCAGCGCCCGCAGGCTTGCCCGGCGACAAGGAACAGACGCGTCTGCGCCGGGAACGCGGGCGTCGCCGTCTGGGCCTCGGCGTCTTGGCCTTCAGTTTGTGGATCACGCTGATCTTTCTCGTCGGTCCGGCACGTGTGTCGATGGACCTGCCGTCGCTTGGACCGGCCACCCGCGATCTCGTTGCCTTGCGCGATTTTGATGCCGAAGAGCCGGTTGCCGACCTGCTGCAACGTCAGGAGGCCGCGGTCACCGCCGTTCCGCTCCGCTACACCTTTGACAAAGATGCGGCAATCCGACGGATTGACGCCATTCACGCGGCCTTCCGCCTCGTGCGTCCGCGCTACCGCCTGTACATCGCCGATCGCGAGCGCATGGCGGACCCCGCGAAGACCGCGACGCATCCCCATCGGTCAGACGGCGTCGATCCGGTGCGGGACCTCGATCAGGCGTACGAAGAGGAGCTTCTGCGGCTGCGGCCGGAGTTTGAAGCGGCGATCGCCCCGCGCCGCAGCGAGCTGGGTCCGGACGTTTTTGCCAACTTGCGCAAAGCCGGCTTCGCTGAAGACGTGGAACTCCTGCTCACGGATGTGGCGCAGGTCCTGCTCAGCCAACGAATCGTCCGGGAAATCGATCGCTTCGACGACGATCTGGGGCGCGGCGTGGTGGAAGACGGCAACAGCACGCGTTATGACCGCCGCCAGATGCCGCAAAAGGTCGTCGACGTGGAGCAGGCGCTGCGGCAGACGGAAGATTTGACGACGGAATTCATCCGGCAAAAGAAGCCATCGCGGTTGGATGAGCCGGTCCTGCAGGCGGCGATTCGGCAATTGACGCGCGGTTTGGTGGAACCAACGTTCCAGCGCGATTTGGAGGCGACGCGAGCGGCCGAGAGCATGGCCGTGGCAGGCCTGCCCAAGACCCGCATGGTGCGCTACACGCGCGGTCAGTCGCTGGTCAAACGCGGCGACATGGTCACGTTGACGGTTCAGGAACGCGTCGCGGCGGCGCAGCGCGGTTGGCGCGGCGATTCACTGGCGCGGCCATACGCGGCGACGGGACTGCTGCTGGCGGTGATGCTGGGGCTGTTCAGCCTGTTCGCGCGCCGTCATCTGCACCACTTTCGCCACCGCCCGCGCGACGTGGGACTGCTGGCGGCCGTGCTGGTGCTGCACGCCGCAAGTTTGCGTGGCTGGCTGATCCTCGGCGAAGCGCTGGTCGAACCAGGCGGCACGCTGACGGCAGAAATGTGGCTCGTCGCGATGCCCATGGCGCTGGGCCCGTCCTTGGCTGCGCTTTTCCTCAAACCGTTCACAGCCGCGCCGTTTTCACTCGTTTGCGCGGGTTTGACGGCGATGATGGCGCTCAATTCTTCCTTCGTCCGCGCTTCACCGGGTCTGGCCGGGGTGCAGGCGGTGCTGGCATTGGTGGTGGGACTCGCGGGCGTGCAGGCGTCCCGGCGCTTCCGCACGCGCGTGGACCTGCTGCGCGGCGCAGTGATGATCGGCGGCTCCGGCGTGCTGTGCGCGACCGCGGTCGTGCTGTTCACCGTACCGACCGCCGGCTTGCTCGACGAGCAGAATGCCCTCGTGCTGCTGATGGGTGCAGGCACGGGCTTGACGACCTACCTCCTGCTGACGGCGCTGACGCCGGTGCTGGAGCTCATGTTCAACCGGCTGACCGACATCAAGTTGCTGGAACTCGCCAGCATGAACCACCCGGCGCTGCGCCTGCTCGCGACCGAAGCGCCCGGCACGTTCACGCATTCCGTGATGGTCGGCAATCTGGCGCAAGCGGGCTGCGATGCGGTCGGCGCCAACGGACTGCTCGCGCGCGTCGGCGCCTACTACCACGACGTGGGTAAGACCAAGGCCGCGCGCTACTTCGCCGAGAACCAGGGCGGCGAAAATCCCCACGATCGCTTGAAGCCGCATTTGTCGGCGCTGATCATCAAGTCGCACGTGAAGGACGGGATCAAGCTGCTGAAGGATTTTCGCCTGCCGGACGAGATCATCGACTTTGTGCCGCAGCATCACGGCACGGGCCTGATCGTGCATTTCTACCACCGGGCCCAGCGCGAGGCGATGGAGACGGGCGAGGAGGTGCAGGAGAGCGATTTCCGCTATCCCGGACCCAAGCCGCAGCGGCGCGAAACGGCGATGTTGATGATCGCGGATTCTGTGGAAGCGGCGACCAAGGCGCTGCCGGATCCCAATCCCGTGCGTGTGCAGGCGCTGGTGAAGCGCATCATCGCCGGCAAGCTGGAGGACGGTCAGCTGGATGAATGCGACCTGACGCTGCGCGAGCTGGCGCTTGTGGAGCAGGCGTTCGTCAAGACCTTGCTCGGGATGCACCACTCGCGGCCCGCGTACCTGCCGCCGATCCAACAGCCGCTGGCGCTGGGGCACACGCGCACGGATACCCACCTGTCCCCGGCAAGTGACGACCTGCGCCGCGTCGCGATCATGAGCGACGGTGGCGTGGGCGTGCGGGCCGTGACCAAGCGCAATCCAACGGTGGACAATCCGCTGGCGATGACCGGTCAGCACGATCGGCCGACCTTGAATGGCGTGGGTGAGCCGGATCTCGCAGAGCCGGAGGCGCCGACCGCTTTGGTTGCGCAAAAATCGCCGGCGCCGCGCCAGCCGAGGACGTAGGACATGCCCGTTGCCACCGACAACCGCCATCCGACGCTGCGGGTGGACCGCAAGCGCCTGAATCAGCACGTGCGCACGGCGCTGAAACAGTTGGGACGCGGCAACGCCGAAGTGTCGATGAGCCTGGTGGATGACGCCGAAATCCGCGCGCTGAACGCGGAGTGGCGCGGTGTGGACGCGGTGACCGACGTGTTGTCCTTTGCCTTTGACGAGACCGACAGCCCGGACGTGGGCATCGACATCCTGGGCGACATCGTGATCTCGCTGGATACCGCCGAGCGACAGGTGGCGATTGTGCACGGCGCGAACGCCGGGCGGCCGGAGATGGCGCAGTACCGCCTGGATGAGGAAGTGCTGTTTCTCGCGACCCACGGCTTGCTGCATTTGTGCGGCTATGACCATCAGGAAACGGCCGAAGCGGACGCGATGGAAGCACTCGAACGCAAGTTGATGGCCAGCGTGACGACCCTGGACCTGCACGCGGTGGACCGAAGCGAGCACGGCCTGTGAGGGGCTGATCCCCGGCGATAGCGGACCGTAAATGTCCGTATTGATGACACAATCCTGACACACGCCAGGCATGGCACCTATGTTCCGGCTGGACGGTTCGTTTCCGAAACCGCCAGCAGGAGTCCATCATGTACAGGCAATCTCCTTTCGCAGTGCGCCTTGGCGCATCAGGCGTTCTGTCATTGGCGGTGGCGCTTTCGTGGGCGACGGCTGCTTGCGGGTCGTCAAAAGGTGGCGGTGCCGGCGGGACTGTGACGGACGCCGGCGGGGACGGACTTGCCGACACGACGGTTCAACCCGTCGGCGCGAGCGTCTGGGGCGTCGTGTATGCGCCCGGCGCCGTGCCGCTGGCCGGCGTGAACGTGCACATCGGCACGACGGCGGCGACGAGCGACGCGGGTGGCAAATTCACCCTCGACATGGGTACGGTCGCCACGGCGGTCGTGGTTTTTGAAAAGACCGGCTACGCCCCGGCGTACCGTCAGGTGGCCAGCAAGGGCGGCCATCTGGTGACTGTCAGCGCGGTGATGACGCCGACGACGACCTCCGGGACCGTGAATGGCGCGTCGGGCGGCGTGGTGCAAATCACGACCGGCGTGACGCTGAACTTTCCGGCCAACGCTTTGGCAACGGCGGACGGCGAGCCCGCCCAAGGAACCGTGGATGTGGTGACGACCTGGCTGCCGCCGGATCAGGCCATCGACAACGCGCCTTTCCTGCTGCAGGCGATGGACGGCACAGATCTGACACCGCTCATCACCTACGGCATGATCGAAATCTCCGCGAACGCACAGGGACAGCCGCTCCAGATCGTCTCCGGCAAGACCGTTCAGCTGAAATTGCCGGCGCTGGACGTCGATCCCGACAGCGCCGGCCTGTTCTTTGGCAATCCGACGACCGGTAGCTGGGAATTGCAAGGCGCCGCGGCGAAGGTCGGCGGGCAGTGGGTCGCGGAATTGCCGCACTTGTCGTGGTGGAACGTCGACGGCTTTTACAAAGTGCCCAACGACAAGAAGGCCTGCGTGACGTTTCGCGCGCGGCTGAACAACGGCAATCCGGTGGCCGGTGTCGAGGTCAAGTCGGCCTGGGGCCCGTCGAACAACTACACGATCGCCGGCGGCACCGATCCCAACGGCCTGCTCTGCAACGACAGCTTCCCTGGCGGCACGACGCTGACCATCAACTGGAAGGCCGCGCTCAACACCGGCGCGACCGAAGTGCTCAGCGGCTCATTTTCGGTGACGCCCTCGGCCTACGGCGCCAAATGCGGCGCGTCGGACTGCGAAAGGGTCGACATCCCCATCCAGTGCTTCAAGGACGCGCACTGTGGCAGCGGCCAGAGCTGCGTCGCGGGCCTCTGCACCGGCGGGGACACCGACGCCATCAACGGCGGCGACAGCACGTCGTCGGACGTGCCCGAGGACAAGCCGTGCACGCCGGTCTGTCAGCCCAACCAATGCTCGGACGACGGCTGCGGCAAACCCTGCATGTCCTGCCCGAGCGGCCAGGCGTGCAACGGCAACACGCAGCTGTGCGAGACGTGTACGGCGGATTGCTCAGGCCAGACCTGCGGCTCGGACGGCTGCAACGGCAGCTGCGGCACGTGCCAAGCCGGCTTGTCCTGCAACGGCCAGAACTGCGTTGGCGCGTGCACTTTTTGCCCCGGTGGCAAGGACTGCAACACCTTCGGCTTTGAAGACGGCGACAAAGGCTGGGATATGAAAGGCGACGTGACCGTCGTCGAGCAAATGGGCCCGGCGATGCCAGCCGAGGGCAAGAAGATGCTGCGTTTGTCTACGGGCCTGGCCTACGCCGCGCCGTCGTGGGCGCAAAAAGCGCTGTGCGCGAGCAAAGGCGTCAAGAACCTGACCTTCCAATGGCGCATGTACAGCGAAGAATTCGAGGAATACTGCGGATCGACGTACCAGGACTACTTTGTCGTGTCGGTCTTGCAGGCAGATGGCACCAAGCTCGAACTGGCACGCTGGACGATCGATGACGTCTGCCCGCAAGGCGTCAACAACTGCACCAAGTGCGGCAGCAAGTCGCCAGGCATCACCAAGACCGACCTGAAGTTTGACCACGGCGATGTCTGGGGGACCACGTGGCAGACGACAACGGTCGCCTTGCCGGCCAACTCCGAAAGCGCGACGCTGGTCTGGGAAGTGAACGACGTCGGCGACAGTTCCTACGACACCGTCGTGCTGTTGGATGGCATCGTTCTCAGCTTGTAGCCGGGGCCAACGCCGCCAGATGGTCGGCGAAATCCACCACGAAGAAACGCTTGCCGCGCTGCCTGATCTGCAAGCCCTCCGCCTCCAGGTGCGCCCGCTGCGCCTCGACACCACCTGGGTACTTGGGATTCAGCTCGCCGCCGGCCTTGAGCGTCCGCCAGTACGGCGTGGCATCCGCGCGTCCTTCCGCGAGATCTTCGGCCGCAGCGTTTGCGGCAATCCACGCGAAAATTCCCGTCGTCAGCGGGCAGCCAATGTCCGCGCCGTGCACGCGGGCGATGTCCTGGCGGATCAGGTCCGTGGTGATCACCTGCCCTCGCGGCACTTGCGCCATGCGCGCGTCGACTTCCAGCGGCGCCGGCACCACCATCGTCTCAGCGTGCCAATGAATCCGACCCTTCTCATTGAGTGTCACGATCTTGGGCAGGTCCTTGCTGTGCTGCAGCTTATCCCGCCACGTCATCTTCTTGGCCATGGAATTCCTCCGCGGAACTGCGACGGTCCCTGGATCAGCCGCCGACGGCGTCAAGATAGGCTTCCGTTGACCGTATGGAAAGACCACCGGACAATGGACGGCGTCCGGCAGCCACGCCCGACGCAGCAGGTGTATCCCGTGAACTTGTCCTTCGCCCGCTCGCTCACTCGATTTGCGATGTTCGCGCTCTTCATCGCCTGTGGATCGTCCACGACAAGCAGTGGCGCTGACGCAAATGCCGATGCCAGCGCCGACGTCTCGTCCGGCCCCAAGGCCACCACGGGCCTCGTGACCAACCAGCGCATCGTCTACACCGACGGCTTGCACAACGAAAACACCGAGCTGATCACGTGGCAGGGCAAAACGTGGCTCGTGTTTCGCGGCGGCGAAACGTCGCAAGTGGGCTCGCCGATCGCGCGGCTCAAGGTGTTCCAGTCCGTCGATCTGGGCGACTCGAGCACGATGACCGCGGAAATCTTCATGCCCGACCGCGACATCCGCGATCCCAAGTTTCTGATTCAAGACGGCAAGCTGGTGATCTACGCCATTTCCCGCGTGCCAGGCGGCCATCTGCGCGACGACGACGGTCTGGCTTGGACCGTGCGGACCGAAACAAGCGACGGCGTGCACTGGACGCCGCCGGTGAAGATTTACGACGAAAAATGGGGATTTTGGCGCTACGCCGAACACGGCGGCCTGACGTATGCGACGGCGTACAACGATGGCGACACGCAAGTCGCGCTGCTGTCCTCGACCGACGGCAAGACCTGGCAGCCAGTATCGCTGATCTACAACAGCCAGCCGGACGTGCCGAGCGAAGCGGAACTGCAGTTCTTTGGCGAGACCGCGGTGAGCCTGGTGCGCTTGGACAACGGCGCGTCGCTGCTGGACGAAGGTCACACGGCGGTCTGCGTGGCGCAACCGCCTTATGCGACGTGGGATTGTGGCCGCAAGTTCGACAAGCGCCTGGACGGGCCGAAGTGGTTCACCTGGAACGACCGCCAGTTCGTGATGGCCCGCAAGCATCTACCCGATGGCCGCAAGCGCACGGCTTTGTATGAAATCCACGGGGCTTTGACCGACGCGCAAGCGCCGGTGTCGCTGCAAGAGCTGTTCGAGTTCAAGAGCGCCGGCGATACCGCGTACGTCGGCGTGCTGCCGATGGGTGGCTCGCAGTTTCTGGTGTCGTGGTATTCCAGCGATGTGGTCGCCGATGACGTCTGGAGCGTCGGCATGTTCGCGCCGAGCGACATTTGGCAAGCGTGGGTGGATTTGGCGTTCGCACCGACGCCGTAACTACTGCGCCAGCGCCTTGTCAGGTCGGCTCGCCGTCAGCACGTAGCGCAGAATTTGCACCTGTTCGCTCTCCGTCAGGTGCGCTTTGGGCGCCATCTTGTCCACCACGCGCGGCCATTCGCCTTGCGGCACCTTGTGCGGCAGCACCAGCAGGTGGCAGCCACTGCACTTTTGTGCGTAAAGCCCGCGGCTCTCGTCCAAATCGTCCTGCGTTTCCGGAAATGCCCGCCGCGCCCACGCGCGATCGCCATCCGTCACGATCGGCAACGCCGGCGTGCACGCGGTCAGCAGCAGAAGCCCGGAAAAAAGGAGGCGCATGGGAACCAATAGCTAGAGGTGAATGCCCAAAATCACGCGGGCTTGGACGGCGTGAAAATCCTGCAGATCGCGCGTCGTGCCTGCAGCCGTGACCGCATCGCCAAAGCCGACCAGCTGCGGCGTCACCGACGTGGCCAGCCACCAGCTGTGCGAAGCGTAGCCGACGACCGGCCCCGCGAACAGCGCACCGTGCGCCAGCGACGTATCCGAACCCGCCGCGCTCTGTTCCAGCGTGCCCTGGCCGTACACCTCAGCGCCCAGCGTCAGATGCTCGGTGAGAAAATGCGTCGCACCGAGCGAGACTGCGATCTTGTGCTCGTTGTTCCAAAATCCTTCAAAGCCCCATTCGCGCTCGTAAATCAGGTTGCCGACCACGTGCCAAGTCCCCAGACGCTTGTCCAGCAGCAGCTTGCCCTCGATCTCATACTCCAGCGGCGTCGCGGTCAGTTCCAGGTAGAGCGCCGAGCCGATCGCGTCCGCCGAGGCATTGCTCAAGTTGTATTTGAACTCCGCCGACGCACCCTGCGACTGTGAGCTGCTCACGATCTCCGATCCCGCGCGCGCCGTTTCGCTGCCAAAATTCAGGTAGATGGCGCCCATCAGGCGATCCGTGATGCCAAATTCAAACTCCAGCCGATGGTCCATGCCCAGGTAATACTGCTCGCGCCCCATGCGGAACGTCGTCTGCGGCTCGATCTCGATGGCGCCCGCGGGCAGCGTCGCGGACTCGTAGGACAGCGTGAAGTGGCGCTCATTGGCCATGGCAGGAACTGCGGACAGCAGTCCGAACAGCCAGACGAGGCGCAGCAAGGTGGTGAGGTGCTTCATGAGATTCCTTAGTAGTTGTGCAATCGTGGCGCACGGGTACCGGCGGTTCATCGCCGGCTGCGGCAAATGATAATGAAAGTGACTTTCAATATCAAGAGCGATCGCAACATCCCGCTTGCCGTTCCGCGCGGAATCCCCTAGCTTTGGCACAGCGGGGTCTACCGTCTTTGCGGCATTACGCCGATTTGGAGGCCACCCATGAGCAGTACTTCGCCGACTTTGCAGTCGGTGCCGCGTCCGTCTGGCTACGCTTCTGACACGCCAACGGGTCGCATCCGGATTCATCATCTCCGTGAAATGAAAGACAAATCCCAGCGTTTCAGCGCGGTCACGTGCTACGACGCCACGTTCGCGCGGCTGGTTGACGCGGTCGGGATCGAGGTCGTGCTGGTCGGCGATTCGCTGGGCAACGTGATCCAGGGCCAGGAAACGACGCTGCCGGTGACGGTGGACCACATCGTGTACCACACGGCCGCGGTGGCGCGGGGGCTGCGCCGCGCCCATCTGGTAGCGGATATGCCGTTCATGAGCTACCGCAATCTGGACGTCGGCTTGCAGAACGCCGGGCGGCTGCTGGCCGAGGGTCATGCACACGCCGTGAAGCTGGAAGGTGGCGCGGAAGTGGCTGAAACGGTTCGCGGACTGGTGCAAGCTGGCATCCCGGTGATGGGTCACATTGGGCTGACACCCCAGTCGGTCCACGCGATGGGCGGGCACCGCGTGCAGGGACGCGGCAAGACGGCGCGCAAACGGCTTCTGGCAGACGCCAAGGCGCTGGAGGCGGCGGGCTGCTACGCGATCGTGCTGGAAGCGATTCCCGAGGCGCTCGCCGCTGAAGTGACGCAACTGCTCAAGATTCCGACGATTGGCATTGGCGCCGGCGCGTCCTGCGATGCGCAGATCCTGGTGCTGTACGACATGCTCGGCTTGGATCCGCACGGTCACAAGCCAAAATTCGTCAAGAAGTTTGCGGAGATCGGTGAACAGGTGCTGGCCGCGCTGGCGCAATACCGCGACGATGTCAGCACTTCGACGTTTCCGGGCCCGGAGCACGTGTACCACGACCCGACCGCCGCGCCGCCGGCCAAAGCCGCGGGAGCGTAGGCCATGCTGGAGCGGATCGGGGGCGTCGCGGTCGCACGCACGCCTGCGCAAGTGCGCGCATGGTCTCAGGAAGTGCGGGCGGCCGGCAAGCGCATCGCGCTCGTCCCGACCATGGGCGCGTTGCACGCCGGGCACATGACGCTGGTGGACACGGCGCGGGCGCACGCGGAGGCGGTGATCGTGTCGATCTTCGTCAATCCGATGCAATTTGGCCCGAAGGAAGATTTCTCCGCCTATCCGCGGCCTTTTGCCGACGATTGCGCGCGGTGTGCCCACCAAGGCGTCGATCTGGTCTACGCGCCGACGCCGGAGACCATGTACCCGCGCGGTTTTCAAAGCCACGTGGAAGTCGAGCAATTGACCCAGGGCCTGTGCGGTGCGGCGCGTCCAGCGCATTTTCGCGGCGTGACGACCGTGGTCCTGAAGCTGCTGAACATCGCGCTGGCGGACGTGGCGGTCTTTGGCGAAAAGGATTACCAGCAGTTGCAGGCCCTCAAACGCATGGCGCTGGATCTGGACCACCCGACGCGGATCCTGGGCGCGCCGATTGCCCGCGAGCCGGACGGTCTGGCGATGAGTTCGCGCAATGTCTATCTCACCGCCGATGAACGGCAAGCGGCGCTGGTGATCGTGCGTTCGCTTCGCGCGGCGCAGGCGCAGGTGCGGGCGGGCGAGCGGGATGTGCCGCAGCTGATTGCCACGTTGGCCGCCGCGATGACCAAAGCTGGCGGACGCGTGGACTACGCGCAGATCGTCGACCCGCAGTCGCTCCAGCCGCTCGAAACGCTCGACCGGCCCGCGCGCGTGATTGTCGCAACCTGGTTTGGTCGCGCGCGGCTGCTGGACAACATGGATCTCTTGCCGTAGGCTGCAAAGTCATGGGAAAACTCACCTATTCTACAAAATTGTTTCGTGAATTCATTGACTTTGCCAAAGCAAACAAAGTCTATTGGATTGTGCCGCTCCTGCTGGTCCTGGCGCTCGCCGCGTTGATCGCGGTCGCCGGTCAGGGTTCGGCGCCGTTCATCTACACGCTCTTTTGACCGCCAGAACGACGCCCTCACAACACGGCGAGACGTGCTATTTTTCCAACCGGAGGTAGCCGCCATGCGTGCCATCGTCAGCCAACAGCCCGGACCGCCGGAGGTGCTCAGCCTCGTCGACCTGCCGATGCCCATTGCGGGGCCTGGCGAAGTCCGCATCGCCGTTCACGCCGCCGGCATCAATCGCCCCGACGTGCTGCAGCGCTTGGGCCGCTATCCGCCGCCACCGGGCGTGACCAACGTGCTGGGTCTGGAAGTGGCGGGGGTCATCGACGCGCTGGGCGATGGCGTCACGCGTTGGCAAGCGGGCGATGCCGTGTGCGCACTGCTCGCCGGCGGGGGTTACGCCGAAGCCTGCGTGGCGCCCGAGGGTCAATGCCTGGCCATTCCGCACGGCTGGTCGTTCGTGGAAGCTGCGGGTTTGCCGGAAACGGCGTTCACGGTCTGGAGCAACGTCTTTGATCGCGGGCGCTTGCAACGCGGCGAATGGTTTCTCGTCCACGGCGGCAGTTCTGGAATCGGCGTCATGGCGATCCAAATGGCCAAAGCGCTGGGTGCGCGCGTGCTGGCGACGGCCGGTTCGGCGGAGAAATGCCGGGCGTGTGAGCTGCTGGGCGCCGACCGGGCGATCAACTACCAAACGGAGGATTTCGTCGGAGTCGCGCAGGCCGCAACCAGCGGCCACGGCGTGGACGTCATCCTGGACATGGTGGCTGGCAGCTACCTGGAGCGCGACATCGCGTGTTTGGCCGACGACGGGCGGATCGTGATCATCGCGACCCTCGGCGGCAGCAAGGCGACGATTCCGGCGATGGAAGTGCTGCGCCGCCGCTTGACCATCACCGGTTCCGCCCTGCGCTCCCGGCCAGTCGCAAGCAAGACGGTGATCGCGGATGCGTTGCGCGCCCACGTGTGGCCTCTGCTGGAGCAACGCGCCATCGTGCCCGTCATTGATCGGGTGTTTGCCCTCGAGGATGCGGCGCTGGGGCACGCACGCATGGAGTCGGGCGCGCATATTGGCAAAATCATGCTGCAGGTTCGCTGATTGCGTTCGAGGAGGCCCGTCGTGCAGCGTCTGGTCGTCATCCTTCTCACGGTGGTCGTGCTGGTGCTGATCGGCGCCCGGCTGTTGCCGCCGCCGCAGACGTTCACGCGCGCGGAGCCAACGCCCGGCTTGCTGCAGCCGCGTGCCTGCGTGAAGGAACCGATCGAGGAGCAAGCGCCGGAATCCGTCACGCCCGCACCGCGCCCGCCGGAATTTGCGCCGGGTCAGGAGGTGATGATTGAGTTGGTCGAGCCGCCTGCCGAGCGTTACCTGAGCGTCAAGACCGACGAAAATGACGAATTCTACGGTCGGCTCGTGCGCGAGGAAAGTCGCGGCAAGGCGTTGTTTGACCCATCGTTGGGCCGCGCCGCGCGTGAATTTGTCTACCAGTTCAGCAATTTGGGCATGGACCCGCCGTCGGACGTGCGCACGTTTCTGACGACCTCGTCAGGTGCGATCGCCGGCGACACGGTGTTTCAGCACATGCGCGGCCATTCGGATACGGAAGCCACGTTGCGCCAGGCGATTCGCGCGGTGCTGGACGCCTCGACCAAAGGCTCGGGCATCCTGCACATTGGCGTCGGCGAGGTGTACCAGCCCGGCGCGACGATGACGCGGCACATCGGCGTGGTGGGGACCTGGCTGGGTATCGACGTCGAGCCACTGGACCGCCGTGTGGCCTTGGGCGAGAGCTGGCGACTGCGGGGACGAATGCGCACGGAATGGCGGCATCTGACCGCGCTGGTGCTGCGACCCAGTGGCGCGCTGGACACGTTGGCGGTGCAGTTGACGGGAGATCGACTGGAGGTGACCGTTGGCGGCGAGGATCAGCCGGGTGGCGTAGAACTGCAGATCGTCGGCGAAGGTCCGGACGGGCCGGGCAAGCTGGTGCAGGTGCGCGTGGAAGTCGGCCAGCCGCTGCCGACACGTTACGCGGCGACGCTGCCGCCCGATGAATCGGCGATTCACACGGCGGACGAGGCGGCTGCCTATGCGATGCAACTGCTGAACGCGGATCGCCAGAAGAACAAGCTGTCGCCGTTGTCGTGGGATGCGCGCCTGGCCGCGATCGCCAAGGACCACAGCGCCGACATGCGCGACAACGGCTTTTTTGGTCACGTGTCGCCGACGACCGGCATGCACCCGGATCGTCTGGCCAAGGCCGGCTATCTCGCGATTTCGTCGGCGGAAAACGTCGCGCACAACCCATCGATCTTCGAGGCGGAACTTGGCCTGATGCACAGCTTGGGCCACCGCCGCAACATCCTCGACCCAGCGATGACGCACGTGGGCATCGGTGTCGCTGGCGCGGAGGATGATGACGGGCGACGGCGCTGGTGGGTTACCCAGTTGTTTGCCCGCCCGACGCCCGAGTTGAGTCCGGGTGAAGCCGTAGCCGACGTGCGCCAACGCATCGCGGCACGCCGCCGCGAATTGAGTTTGGACGCCTTGATCGATGACCCAACGCTTGACGAGGTCGCGGAACAGGCCCTGCAGTTGGCGCTGGACGATCACATCGAGAACGCCTCCAATCGCGCCCTGGCGTTGGCTCAGGAGCACCACGCGATGCACGCGCGGCTGCGGGTCTGGACCGCCGTCACGGCGGATTTGGCGCAATTGCAGTGGCCCGAAGCTGTGAACCTGCCCGCCTCGCGCACGCTTGGTTTGGCGGCGGCACAGCGCGCGGATGGTCGAATGGCCGTGATCCTGCTCGTCGCAGAGACCAACTAGCGACCGCAGGCACCGCGGGCAGCTTCGGAAACGGCCTTTTCTGGATCGGTCCCACCCGCCTCCGCACTGACCCGGATCTGGCGCAATTCGGCGGCGGAAGGTCGTTGTGCTTCGCGGTGGAGACAGAAGAACCGGATGCGCAACAGCACGTCCGTGGAAACGCCGATCACCGCCGCTTCGTGCTCCAATTGGGCAATCTTGGACTCGCTGGCTTGCGAGCCGAATGCCTGCCAAATCCGCTGTTTGCGTTGCTCTTCCTTGGTCACCTGCGTATAGAACGTCAGGGCGCCGAGCGCGAGCAGGCCGACGATGGTGACGACCAGCGGCAAAGTCGGGATGGTCACCAATCCAAACAATGGCTTGCGTCGCTCCAGCGGTTCAGCACGCTCCGGATCCGCAATACCGCAGCGCACGCATTGGCGGGTGCCACGCGGCTGCAGCTCGCCACAGCGTCCACAGGGAATGCGATCGACGAGACTGGCGGAAAGCGGCGGGTCCGCGGCTGCTTCACTGCCGGCCGAAGGGCTCGGGAAGACCACAGGCTCGCTGATGGGCCGCCGCACCGGCGCGTGCGTCTCGATCGGCGCACGCGTGGGATCCCAAAGTGGCGCCGCGAGCGGTCCGGGATTTATCGCCATGCCGCCCGATGCGGCGCGCGCGGCAAATTGCGAGGACTGCGCACGTCCCGTGGCTTCTGCCACAGCGCGGGCCTCCGCGGCCGCCCGGCTGATTTCCGTCGACTCGCGAAACGAGGGCGCCGCGTCGTCTGGCGTGAACCCGCCACTCGGCGTACGACACTTGCGACACGCCTCCGCAGCCACGTGGGTTGGATTTCCGCACTGCTGGCAGCGCACGATGGCCGGTACCACCGGTCCAGCGTCCAGCGGATCGGGGGCGCCGCAGTGGCTACAAGGCTGCTTGACGGTCATCACGCCATTGCCGCAGCTCACGCAGCGGTGTCGGGCCCGGGTGGGCATCGGCTCGGCGCAACCGCAGTTCGGGCAAGGTCTTTTGCCAGATCCAATCGGATGACCGCACTCTATGCAGACGCCTGCAACCACCAACCGCCTCCTTCCGCTCGTGGCGCGAATCCTACCGCTCGCCCCGAAGCAACGCCAATTTCGCCACCGTTCTGCCCAGTGTTTTGCGAGCGGCGCAACCCGCGCTACACTATTTCTCACGGCCGAGCGCCGACTCGGGAGTTTCGTGTCGATCGTCCACCTTGAGCCACAGCGTCACACGCCGAATGCAGCTACCGCGCGTGGTTTCACGCTGCTGGAACTCATGGTCAGCTTGGCCATCATCGCGATCCTCGCGACCGTCGCGATCCCGCAATTCACGCACCACATGCGGATGGCACGCACCACGGAAGCGACGCTGATGCTGGACGTGATGAAGAAAGGCGCATCGACTTACTACGCGTCGCCGCGCACGCTGGCCGACGGCACGCGCCTGCCCTGCCAGTTTCCGGGCGCTGTCGCGATCACGCCGTTGGCCAATTCCTGCTGCGATCCAGCCGTCGACAAGGATGCAGACGGCAGATGCGATGAAGATCCTGAGGCGTTCAACAGTCCCGTGTGGCAAGCGCTCAACTTCGGCTTGGCGTCGCAGCATGTCTTCCAGTATCAATTCCAGGGCACCGGTACGCTCGGTGCCGCGTCGGCGGTGATGTCTGCCTATGGCGATCAGGATTGCGACGGCAAGATGGCGACGTTCCATCTGGTGCTGGAGGGCGATCCCGCAGCCACGCTGTCTGGCTGCGATTCCACGACGTCTGCCGGATTCTTCCACGATTTTGAAACCGAATGAGGCCGTGACAATGCGCCAAAACGATTCCCGGCCGGCTGAACCGGCTGTGCTCCTGCGCCGCGAAGGGGCCATTGCCATCCTGCAACTCAACCGGCCGGACAACCGCAACAGCATGACGCCCGAGCTGCTCGACGCGTTTGCCCACGCCGTGCGCGACCTGCGCGCCATGTCGGACTTGCGCTGCGTGGTCGTGACGGGCTCGGGCGCGTGCTTCAGCGCAGGCGCGGATTTTCGCAGCCAGATCCAGCGGGATGGCGCCCATCTTTCCTCGCCGGAACGCTCCGCCGCGATGTACGAGCCGTTCCTGTCGTTGGGCGACGTGGAAGTGCCGGTGCTGGGCGCGCTGCAAGGTCATGCCGTCGGTGGCGGTTTTGGCCTGTCGCTGATGACCGACATGCGGATTGTTGCCGAAGGCGCCAAATACGGTGCGAACTTTGCGCGGCTTGGCCTGCACGCGGGCATGGCCATCAGCTACGTTCTGCCGCGCCTGGTCGGTGTGCCGCGGGCGTGCGAGCTGCTGTTCACCGGTCGGCTGTTCTCGGGCCAGGACGGTGTGGACATGGGCCTGTTCCTGCGCGCCGTTCCCGCCGAGCGCGTGCTGGCAGAAACGATGGCGTTGGCCCAGGAAATCGCCCAAAGCGCGCCGATCGCCGTGCGGTTGATGAAGAAGACGATTTACCAAAGCCTGGATTGGAATCCGCGCACCGCGGCCTGGCGCGAGGCCTTTGCTCAAGCCGCGACGGTCGAGACCGACGACGCGCGGGAAGGTGTCGCCGCGCTGCTCGCCAAGCGTCAGCCGGTGTTTCTCGGCAAATAGCCCGGCGATTGTTCGCCCACAGAAACAATGCGTCAGCCCGTCAGTCCCTTGTCTCGCGGGCGGCGCGCGTTATCTTGTGGTGGTTGATCGATCCGGCGGCGTGTTTTGCGCCTCAGACCGGCTGGGCCAGCAAAATTGCCTCTATCTTGGAGATTTCCATGTCATTTTACCGTTCACTGGTTCTCGTTGCCTCCTTTTCTGCGCTGACGGCGGTTAGCGGTTGCGCCAAAGATCCTTCCAAGGACGCCCCGGCTGCAACCGTTTCTGAACCCGCCCCCGAGGAGGCCAAGCCGCTCGAAAAGCCGGCGGAGCCCGCTGCCCCGGCCATTGCCCCAGCGACTGCGCCGTCGCCAGCCGCCGCCGCGCCCGTCGAAGGTTTGGCGCTCTCAGGCAAGATTGGCTTTGTCGGTTCCAAAGTGACTGGCTCGCACAGCGGTGAATTCCGCGAATTCAAGGGCACGGTCGCGCTCAACAACGGCAAGCCCGAGGGTGGCAAGCTGGACTTCACCGTACAGACCGCGAGCCTGTTTACGACCGACGCCAACCCGTTCAAGGAGAAGCTGGAAGGCCATTTGAAGAGCCCGGACTTCTTTGACGTCGAGAAGTTCCCGACCGCCGCTTTCGCGTCCTCGGGCATCGCCGCTGGCGGCGCGAATGGCGCCACACACACGGTCAAGGGCAAGCTGACCCTGCATGGCGTGACCAAGGACATCGAATTCCCCGCGACGATCGCGGTGGCCGGCAAGGACATCACCGGCAAGACGGAATTTTCCATCAACCGCAAGGACTTCGGTCTCGTCTATGCTGGCAAGCCGGACGACCTGATCCGCGACGGCGTGGTGATCAAGATCGACGTCAAAGCCACGCTGCCGTAGGCGCGCGCCCTGACGCTTCCGCCTCGCCCCCGAGGTGAAACGGCGACCATCCGGGACTGTGCTCCCCGGATGGTCGCCGTTGTCGTTTTGGTTCGCGCGGCGTACGATGCCTCCGTTCGCAAGTCTGCACCGGAGGTTTCCATGGTCGCGCTCCTCGGATTCGCCATCGTCATCGGCCTGATCGTGCTGTTTTCGTCGTTCGTGACGGTCGGCCAAGGCACAGTCGCCGTCATCACGATGTTCGGCAAATACGGCCGTGTGATGCGCCCGGGCTTGAACGTCAAATTGCCGCTGATTGAATCGATCTACCGCCGCATCTCCATCCAGAATCGCTCGGTGGAACTGGAATTCCAAGCGATCACGTCGGATCAGGCAACCGTCGGTTTCAAGGCGATGCTGCTCTACGCGGTCGTGAACCAGGATGAGGAGACGATCAAGAACGTCGCGTTCAAGTTCATCGACGATCGTTCGTTCATGCAAACGCTGGTGCGGACGGTGGAAGGCAGCGTGCGCTCGTTTGTCGCGACCAAGCGCCAGTCGGAAATCCTCGGATTGCGGCGGGAAATCGTCCACGAAGTGAAGTCGCAGCTGGACGCGAGCCTGGAGGAATGGGGCTATCACCTCATCGACTTGCAGATGAACGACATCGTCTTTGATGAAGTCATCATGACGTCGATGGCGAAAGTCGTGGCGTCGGCGAACATGCGCGCGGCGGCGGAAAACGAAGGCCAGGCGCTGCTCATCACCAAGACCAAGGCGGCGGAAGCGGAAGGCCGGGCGATCCAGATTTCCGCGGAAGCGCAGCGGGAAGCGAGCAAGCTACAGGGTCAAGGCGTCGCGCAATTCCGCGAGGAAATGGCCAAGGGCGTGCGGCAGTCGGTCGAGCAAATGAAGGCGGCGGGGCTCGATCCGGGCTTCCTCTTGTTCTTCATGTGGACGGAATCGCTCAAACACTTTGCCGAACAGGGCAAAGGCAACGTGATCTTCCTCGACGGTTCGACCGAAGGCATGCAGCGCCAGATGCGCGAGATGATGGCGATGAACCAGCTGAACACGCTGCCCAAGGGCCCGCCGCCGCCGATTCCGCGCCAGGCGCCGCGCACGGACACGCCTGGTTGACGGACGGCTTGATCTCACCCGCCGAGGAGCGCCGTCAGCAAACGTCCGGGCAGGCCGATATCGCCCGCGAGCCGCAGCTTGCCACTCACCAGAACGCTCATCGGCGGCGTGCGAGCGGCGGCCAGCGTCAGCAGATCATCGGCGTCCACTTCAATCGTCGTCGTCGCCTGGGCAAACGCCGCGGGTCCCGGGCCAATCGTCAGGACGTAGCGGTATCGATCGTCGTATTCACGGTCATGAATGACGATCGCCAAGCTGCCGCCCACCGCGATCGCCGCGCGCAAACGCGCTGGATCCACGCGCACGTGGCGCAAGTCGGGCACTTCCACCGGCAGCCGCTGGCGCTTGAGCACCTCGATTTGCCGCTCGCGCAACGCGCCCGTCACGGCTTCGCGGAAATGCGCCTCGGTCGCGCTGATCTGCAGGCCGATGGGACCGACGACGCCGGACTGGACATCCAACCGGCCGTCGACCAAAGCCACCGACCAGGCGCCCACACCTTGCACGTGGTAGACCACGCGATCGGCCAGCGAGATCGCCGGCAGCCGGAGCGGAAGCGCCGCCAAGTGCTTGTCGAAGAATACCGCTGGCTTGAGGGATCGCGGCAGCGAAAAATAGGCGTCAGGCATCAGAACACCGGTGGTCGGTTGATATCCGGCTTCTTCTCCGGCACTTTGACGTCCGTTTTGACATCTGTCTTCACGTCGGTCTTCACATCCGGCTTCCGGACAACCGCCTTGGCCTTGGGCTTTTCCGCTTCCACCTGCACGTCCGGTGGCGGAGGGATGTCGGGCTGCACATCGGGTTGTACGTCCGGCGCTGGCGGCACGTCGGGCTCTTGCACGACGTCCGGCTTCTCCACGGGCGGCTGCGGCGCGTGGACGACGGGCGCAGGCGGCGGAACCGGCGGTGTGGTCTCCCGCAAGGCCAGGTACGCGCCAGCACCGATGACGACGACACCCACGACGACCAAGCCGGCGATCAGCCCGGTGCGATTCCCGGAAGGCGCCGGATCGGCGACGACGCGGACTGCAGGTGTTGCGACCGGCGTCGGAGTGACAATGGCCTTGACCGGCGGAACGACCGGAGCAGCCGGACGCGGGACCGCATTCGGTTGCTGCGCCAGCGCCTGACCGCCTTGCAACAACTGCTGCAAGTAGGCGGCTTCACTGACGTCGAGCGCCGTAGTCGACCGGTCATCTTCCCGAACCGCATTGCGAATTGCCTCCGCAAACGCGGCCGCCGAGGTGTGGCGATCGCCGGGTCGCTTCTTCAGCGCCCGCTGCAACTCGATTTCGAGCGCCGGTGGCAGGTCGCAGTCCACTTTGATTTGCCGAACCGCGGGTGCCGCAGCCATCGCCTGTTTCTTGGCAATTTCCTCGACCGACTTGCCGCGAAACGGCGCCTTGCCGGTCAGCGCCTCGAACAGCATGCAACCCAGAATGTAGACGTCCGTGGCTGCCGTCGCGGTTTGTTCCAGATCCGCCGGGCGGTACTGGGCGAGGTAGCCGGGATCCAACGTGCCCCGGTCCGCCCAGCGTGGCTTGCCGCTGCCAGTCGTGTCGCCGTAGCCAACATGCGCGGGCGTGATCGGCGTCACCGGTCGACCGCGCGACACGAGTTCGGCCACGTCAGAAATGCGCCCGACCGCCAGATTGGTCGGCAATGCCCCTGAAGTTTCGATGAGTTTGGCCAGCGTCGTGGCAACAGGCGCCGCGGATGAAGCACCCGGCACAGGAACCGCAGCCGAAGCCGGTCGGGGCGGCGCAGGCATGGGCTTGGCTGGCGCAGCCGCGGGCCGCTGCAAGGGCGGAATCGTCTTCATCGGCGGCGGCGGCACGGACTGGGCCGCAGACGCCGGCCTCGCTGCCGGCTGGTGGCGCTGCAGCGCGCTGACGTCGAATGCCAGCGTCGCGTCCTCAGCCCCGCCTGTGTCCATTGCCTGAAGTGCCGCGGCAAGCCGCTGCCCCTGTTCGCCACCGACGCCCACCAACGTGGCGGGAAATGGCCGGTCACCCTCGGCGCTGTGCTCAGGCGCGGTCGACGGCGCCTTGGCCGGCAAAGGGACGGCGGCGGCCGAGGCTGGCCTCGCCGTCATCGGCGCGGGTGTTTGCAAGCGACTGCCGTCGGTCGGGCAAAACTCGACGCCGTCTGGCTGACTCGCTCGGCACTTTGGGCAGACTTTTGCCACGGGGAAGGCTCCAAACTGCAACCGTGTCGAGTATGACGCGACAGCAGGCGACTGACAACGCTCGATGGGCCGCCCGCCGTAGCCAAACGCTCGGCTCAGAAGCTGGGATTGGGCGAACTCGCCTCTTCGTCCTTCTCCGGTTTCACGGGCGCTCGCGGTTTGGCCGGCTTCACCGCAGACTTGAGATCGGCCGGATCGCCTTCTTCCAGCATGCACTTGGCCAGTTCAAAATACGCAGAATCGTTGCTGATCAACCGGCAATCCCAGTCCTTGATCTTCTCAAAGCCGGGCGCCTTGGTATCGCGCAGCTTCTTCGATTCCGCCTTGACCTTCGACTCAAAACCGCCCAAGCGACCGCGTTCCAGCAGCGCGTAGAAGTTCTTGCCGTGGTTGAATTCCTTCAAATACGGCTCCAGCTGCGTGGCCTTGTTGAGCGGGCGGATTTCGTTGTTGGAGTAGAACGTCTCGCCGCGCCACGTGATCAGCCAGCTGACGATGTCTTCCTGGCAGACGCGCTTGGTGCGGCTGTCGAGAAACTCCGGGATGGCGCCCAGGCCAGCTTTGGTCAGCAGCGGCGTGTAGGCTTCCGTAATCGCTGGTGGATTGGGGTGCAAGTGGCAGTCGCCGTAGTAGGCCTCAAACAGGTACTTCTGGCTCCAGTGCGGTGCCAGCGACGGCATGTAATAGTTCAGCGCCCAGAAGGCCACCAACGCAGCGGTGCCGGTCATCAGCCACAGACCCGCGCGCCGCAGCCGTTGCCACAGGAGCAGCAGCATCGCCGCACCGCCCAAGGACGCGGCGATGGGAATGAACGTCTCAAAGCGAAACCATTGAATCGTCAGGATGTTGGCAACCATCGGTCCGACGTGGCGACCAAACGGCGCCTCGCCCCACGTCTGCGCGGGCACGGGATCCTGGTTCCACTTGATGACCGCGTTCATGTCGAACGGCATGTTCTCCGGCATCGGCCGGTCGTACTTGTAGGTGAATAGGTTGCGCAAGTTCTGGTAATCGCCGAGCAAGTTCACCACGACGGCGCCAAAGACCAGCAGGCCCAGCAGCATCACCAGCCGCGCGCGTGGCCGGCGATCGTCCAGCGCCTCGTCCAAAAGGAACGCGATCAGGACCGTCAGCGCCGGCACGCCCGGCAGGATGTAATGGTGAAAGCGCGTGGAACTCGCGGTGAAGACGAGGAAGGAAATCAGGAACCAGGCAAAAAGGAAGGATTTCCAGTGCTGCACGCTGCCGGCGGCGGACTGCTCATAGGTGGCGTCGCCGGGCAGATCGCGATCGGCGCGAATCGACGACACGGCAGCGATCAAGGCCAAAGGGGCCAGCGCCGACCAGGGGAACAGGCCGTAGCCGAGCCATTCGACGAAGTATTCAAACGTGCCGGTATCGATCTGGTGCACGCCGGCGCCGACGCGGTTGAAGTGGTCGTGGATGAAGAACCGCTGGTAATACGGCATGCCATGGCGGCAGAACATCGCCACGTACCACGGCAGCACCGTCAGGAAGAACAACGGCACGCCACGCGCCAGTTCCAGCTTGCCGAGCAGCGCCCACTGCCGGGAGACCGCAAAGTAGACGAGCAGAATCGCGCCGGGCAGCATGAAGCCCAGCAGGCCTTTGGCGTAAGTCGCCTGGGCAAACAGCATGAAACCGCAGAGCAGAAGGTACTTGCGCAGCCAGCGGTCGCGGAACGCCAGATCCCAGCCCTCTGACGTTTGGCGCTGCTTCCACACGGGCAGGAGCACCGACGCGGCGATGGCCAGGAACACCGGGACGTAGAACAGCAGGTGGTAAACGCCATTTTGCTGGATGATTTCGCCCCACGCGGCGATGCCCGTCATGCCCTGGCCGGCGTTGGCCTGGAACAGGTCCGTGGAAATGATGACCAGCTGCGGCACGACGTTCAGCACGAGAAAGCCGAGAAAACCCAGCGTTGCCCAGAGGAAACCGCGTTCACTGACCTGCTCGCGCTTGCCGAAGATCGCGACGGCGAAGAAGCACAGGCCAATCGTCAGCGTCGCAACGAACGGGTTGTCGGTCTGCGCCTGGCGGCTGACCATGTAGACGAACGGCGACAGCGCGGTGACTGCCAGCGCGATCAGCGCCATGCGCCGCGAGACGATGCGCTCCAGGGTCAGATAGATCGCCGAACACATCGAGGCGCCCAGCAGCGCCTGAGGCAAACGCAGCGCCCAGTCGGTCAGGCCGATGAGTTTCAGGAACGTCAGCTCTGACCAGAAGATGTAAATTGGCTTGGAGTAGAACCACTCGCCGCCGATCGGCTCGGTGCCGATTTGCGTGCGGTAGCCCCACCAGGGATTCACCCAGTCGTAGCTCTCGTACATCGTCCGGGCGACTTCACCGTAGTGCGTTTCCCAGGGATCCCACAGGCCAAACGAGCCGCAATTCAGGATGTAGAGGACAAAGACCGCGGCGATGGCCAGCCAGCGAATCAGGCGATCGCGCGGGCCGGGCTCAAACGGCACGACGTCGAGCGGATGGGCAAGAATGGGCAGAATCGCGCGCCGCGCCGCCGTGACGGTGTCAGCAGCCATTTCAGGATCGGTTACAGGCACGGCGCTTTCGGCAACGAGGCTGTCTTCTGCGGATTGGGACAATTCGGTCATACACTTCCCGGCGAAAGCGGCCCAAAAGACCGCTGCGGCTTCTATCGGTCGAGGCCAGCAAAGTCAATTGCGTGCGCGGCGGATTGTACCCCAAGCCAGCAGCAAAAGCAGGAGGCCCCAGCCGTTGCCGATGCTGCCGGCCTGACAGCCGCTGTGGACCGTCGGATCGGCGCAAGCGTTGCACGTCGTGCGGTACGCGGTGCACACGCCCATCGTGTCGTCGCTTTCCAAAGTCCGCTTCTTGCTTTCCCCCGGATCGGCGCCGGCAAACATCGTGGATTCCACGTCCGCGCTGTGATCCAGCCCCAGCACGTGGCCAAATTCGTGCGTGAGCGTGCTTTGCAAGTCGTACCGTTCACCTGCGCATGCCGGAGCAACGCAGAAATGATGCGTTGCATCGTCCAGCAGGACATCCGCATCGCGAATTTCTCCAGAATTGCGGTCATAGGTCAGCACCGTCAGCGCCACGACCAGGCTGCTCACCGGCGTGACTTCGCCCTGCGCTTTCCAGGTTTGCTCGTCGTGGATGAAACTGACCCAGTTGCCGTTGCCGGACACCGCATCGCAGCTGCCATCGGCATTCTGGCTGGTACACGTCGCGCCGATCGCTGATGGTTTGCCGCGCGCCAGCCAGAGGAATTCCATGCCCAGCGGATTCTGGGCACAAGTCTGTGGCGCTTCCTGGCCGTTCTGGCAAGTCTGGCACAGGGTGCACTGGACGTGTTGCCACGCCTGCGACGACGCCTCGGCAATCGCCTGCACATCGACCGTTTCCAAGCCATCCAACGTCGTGGCATCCAGGGCGAGCCGGACGACAGGGCCCGGCCAGCGCAGGCCGCAGCCGAGCGGCTCGCCGTTGAATCCGGCCGGCAACGTCCGGTACTGCTCCCAGGCCCACGCTGGCTGCGCAAGAAACAGCAGCAGGAACAATGTTTTTTTCACTGGCAAAAGCCGAACCCTGCCGGCACGTTGCTGGCGTTGGTGATCCCGTAGCCCGCACACGTGCCGCTGGCGCACGGGTGTTTGGTGTCGCACAGCGGCGTGCAGGCGGACTTGACGCAGACCAATCCAACGCCGCAGGCGACGCCATTGCCGCACGCCCCGCCGCTGATCGCGGTGCCGGCTGCGCCGCACGTGGTGCTGATGAAGCGCTGGTAGGTGCCGTCGGCGATGAGCGTCGGCAGGCAGTTTTGGCCGGCCGGGCACGCGTCGCCACCCGCTTCGCCGGCAAAGGGTGCACAGGCTGCGTCGCAAATGCCCGATCGCGGTGCGTCCGTGACGATGTCGCACTGCTGTGCCGGTTTGCAGTCCGTCGCGCGCTGGCAGAACTTCCGGCAAATTCCATCGTTGCCCGCGCCGCCGGTGGTGCGTACGCACAGGCTGCCAACGGCGCAGCCGGTCTCTGTGGCCGATTGGCTGCACGCGCCGCCTTCCGCGGTGGGACTTGCCGCGAGTGGAATGCAGCCGGTGGTCAAGATCGCCGTGGTGCCCGCGGTCTCGGACACAACAACGCAAGCGTCTCCGGTCTTGCAGTCGTTGGCCAACACGTCGCAGCAGAGGCTATCGGCTTGGCCGGGATCCATGTAGGCCATCGTCGCGTCGCACGTCAGGCCACCGCTGGCGTACTGGTAGCTGCCGGTGCTGGCGGTGTCGAATGCGCCGGTGATGGTTTCCTTGCCGTCGGCGCTGGCGAGAGCGAAATCGTTGCCGGTGAGCGGCCCGGTCCACGTGCGGTAGTCCGCCGCCCACGTCAATTGGCAGTCCTTGGCGAGCATGCAGGCAAACGGGATCGACGCCGTGCCGCCACTGCACGTGCCCTCGACCGCGTACGCGCCCGCGCGGGACGCACAGCTCGGAATCACGACGTCCTTGGTCTTCGCGTCCTTGCTGTCGATCGTCGCATCGGTGCCGCTGGCAGCATCGCTCGCCGTCGCGTCCGTGCCCGTGCTGACATCGACGAAGCCATCGAGGGAGGTTGTCGTGGTGCCGCAAGCGGCCAACGCGGTCAGCGCCAAAAGCGCGATACCGGTTCGAGTGCAAAGCATGGGGAATCTCCGGTGGCTGGGCGCGTGAGGGATTGTGACAAAATGAGTCGATCGATCGCAAACTTGTGTCGCCGTGCGTATCGCCGCAGGCGGGCGCACTTGGCGACCCAGCCAAAAAGCCAAGAATAGGTCAGATAGGCTGTCACGGGCGGTTAGCTGCCCTTCAAGTGCCGCAACATCCGCGCCGCGGTCTGCACGGCCGCATCATTCTGGTGCGCAGTCCCTTGCGACTGCAGAATGAACGTGCGGAGCGCCTGAATCGCCGCATCCTTCTCGCCCAGTTGCAGCAGCGCGCTGGCATAATTCAAGTGCACACCCGGCCGCGCCTTGGGATGCGCTGCCGCAGCCGCCAATACCGTCTTGGCGCGATCCGGACGGCCCATGTCGAGCCAGCACAGACCCAGCGCTTCCTGAATTTCCACGCTCTGCGGCACAAAGCGCTGGCCTTCCATCAGCACGTCGCGCGCCGCTTCAAACGCTTCGACCTGGCCGTAGACCTGCGCCAACAGCACGTAGGCCGGCGCAAAGCCCGGATCGCCGGCGATCGCCGCGCGCAGTTCCTTGTCGGCCGTCACGCGATCCGGCGCCTTGCCCGCCGGGTTCACCTGATCCAGCGCCACGCGCGCCGCCAGCATGTGGCCATTCGGGTGGCCCGGATCCAGCTTCAGCAGCGACTGCACCGCGTCCAGCGTGCCCTTGGCATCGTGCAGGTCATAGCGCGCCTTGGCGAGATTCAGCCACGCGTCGGCGAACTGCGGATCGGCGACGACCGCGCGCTGCAGGACGTCCGCCGCTTCCCTGGGCTTGTCGCGTTTGAGCTGAAGCGCGCCCAAATAGTACAGCGTCTCCGCATCCGTCGGGCGCAACCGCAATGCTTCATTCAGGAATGTCTCGGCGCGGGTAAAGTCTTCGTGTTCCAGCGCGTCCACGGCCTGGTTGCTCGCCGCCACAAAGCGCTTTTCCGTGTCGTCGCACGCCGACAGCAAGGCCAACGAGGCAATCAGGACAACGGGCCAAGCGCGCGTGAACATCGACACCCCCCGAAACAACAGTCCCTGAAACGACGCCTACACTGTCTCAGGCCATACCGTCTCAAGCAATCAATGTGAGGCAAACACGAACGGGTACACGACGTTTGTGATGCCACCGCCCTTGGCCTGCGGGAACTTCCATGCCTTGACGTTGTTCAACACGCAGCTTTCGACACTGTCGTTGCCAATCGTCGACTCGTCGATCTTCGCCGGGTTGACCGCGCCGTTCGGCTGAATCAGGAACTTGACCTTGATCTTGCCCGACAGGTCCGGATTGCTCTGCAAGCCCTTTTGGTAGCACGCCTTGATCGCGCCCATCTTGGTCGCGATGTACGCCTTGATGACGGCCTTGGGCAGCTCGCCCGTCGTATCGCCCACGCTGCCGCCAACGCGCACGAGGTTCTGTTTGTGCTCGTGGACGTCCAGGTTCGGACCCTTGCCGCCGGCATTGGAATCCTTGCCCAAGCCCTGCGCCACCTGCCGACCGGTTTCCGAGCCATCGCCCGCACCGCGCCGACCGCCATTCGGATCACCCAGCGCACCCGCCGCGCGATCGCTCGAATCCGCTGCCACGCCAGCGATCGGCTGACCGCCAGAGCCATCGTCCTCGGCAAACAGCTTGGTCGACGGCCCACCGACATCGCGCAGCGCGTCGTCGATCTGCGCCGTATTCTTGGCCATCTCATCCTTGACGATGTCCGTCACCTTCGCCTTGCGGTCTTCCTCGTTCAGGTTCTGCAGTTCTTTCTTGACCTGATCGGCCTTCTTCTCTTCCTTCGGCGCCGCCTGCACCGGCACGGCCTCGGCTTCTTTCTTCTCCGCTTCCTTGGCTTCTTCCTTCTTCTCTTCCTGCGCTTTCTCTTCCTGAATCAGGACTTCGATCGTTTCCGGCTTGCGCAAGTCCTGCTCGACCTGCTCCAAATAACTCAGCCGCGCACGATTGCGGAATTCTGCGGAGTTGAACCCGGCAAACAGCGGTCCACCGAGCAGCCCCAGCGCCAGCAGGAAGCAGAGCAGGAAAATCGTATTCTCGCGGCTCCACAGGCTCAGCGGCTGCGGCGGCGGAATGGCCGCGCGGCTGATGACGAACGCGAACTCGGCAAACTCGACGTGTGCGTGCGTGGTCGCGGTGATCGGAATCACCGGCCCCTTGATGCTTTCCGTGCCCGCGCGCACGGCGGCCAGGTCATAGCTCTTGCCGTCCACGAGCACGCGGCCCGTAGCTGCCGGATTGTCCACACGCAGCGCAAAACCCGCGGTGGCGTGCGGTTCAACGAGCAGCGTCAGTTCGTGCTCTTTCTTGCCCATCGCGTCGGGCGGCACGGCAAAAGTACCGTCTTCACCCAGCGTCACAGGCACCGGTCGGGGAAAGAATTGCGCGGCATGGGTATCGCCACGCCACAGCATGCGCACGTCCAGGCCCAGAGGACCGGTCAGGGGCTCGTCGCTGCGTTGGGTGAATGGATCGGCCGCGCCACCCGCTTTGGCAGTCGCCGGCTTGGGCGTCACTGCCGGCTTGGCTGCCGCCGCAGCCTTCTTCGCCGATGCTGCGTGCGCCGCCACCGCCGCCACATCCAGAACCGCGGTCGCCTCATCGTCCACGCCAACCGGGACAACGGGCAGCAGGACCGTCGCGTCGTCGGGTGGCCCCGGAATCGGCGGGGCATCGACGGCGGGCGCATCGAGGCGCGTCGCGGCTACTTCAGTCTTGTTCGCCGGCGTTCCAGCGGTCCGGCTCTTCTTGGCCATCGTCTACAGATCCTCAGCCGAACGGAACAGCTCAGCAAAGAAGTTCGTGCGAATCCGAATCAGGCTCTGACGCTGGTTCTGCTTCACGTCGATCGTGCCGCCCTCGGGTCGGATGTAAGTCGCCTCAATGACGTCATCCTCAAACGACACCGTGCGCGCGGCCTTGCCTTTGCCCTTGCTCTGCGCTTGCGCCGCCACCGGCAGGAGCGCAGCGGCAGCCATCAGCGCCACGACCGCAATGCGCCGTGAAGCCAAGCGGGCCGGGTAGTCAATCGCGAGAAATTGCGGCGTTTTCAAGGGTGCCTCCTCTAGGGCAAGACGAACCGGTCAGCAGTATGGCGCAACACTTGGGGCGGCGCAATCTCGTGGCCCCGGCCTTGCAAGTTTGACGCGTAGAAGTTGCCAACGATCTCGGTCAAGCCGACTGGGGTCGCAAACTGGTCAGCAATTCTTGGCCCAGAGCTTCCGGACTCACGCCGTGGCTGCCAGCGGAAAGCGTACGGACATCCAGCCATACGTGATCGCCGCGCACCCGACCAAGCACCGGCACCGCGGCCGCCAGCAGAGAGGCCTGCAATTCTGGACCGCTCTGGTCCGATCGGCCGAGCACGAGCGACGTCGACGGCAGCCGCACCAGCGGATCCGTGCCGCCGCCCAGCTGCGCTTCACTCGCCGCGACCGTGACCTGCCAATCTGCGCCCAATTGGGGACGCAACTGTTGCGCCAAATCCTGCGCCAACTGCGCGATCGCGTCCGCGCTCTGGCCCAGCGCCACCAGCGCCGGCAGCTCCGCCGAAGCGCGACCCAGCAAGTGCGCCCGCAACACGTGTTCCAATGCGGCGATCGTCAAGTTGTCGACCCGCAACGCCCGTGCCATGGGGCTTTGTGCCGCCAGCTGAACCCACTCGCGCTTGCCGACGAGAATGCCCGCCTGCGGGCCACTGATCAGCTTGTCGCCAGAAAAGAGCGCGAGGTCAGCGCCTTGCCGAATGGCATCGGCGACCAGCGGTTCGCGATCAAATGCAGCGCGCACGCTCGGATCCAAGCCGCCCAGCGCGCCTGAACCGACATCGACGATCAACGGCCGGTCATGCGCGCGGGCCAGCGCGGCCAATTCCGCCAGTGCTGGCGTCTTGGTGAAACCGACGAGCGCAAAGTTGCTCCGGTGAACTTGCAACAGCGCAGCGATCTGCCGGTTCTTGTCCCGCGCCAGCGCCTTGTCGAAATCGCGCACATGCGTGCGGTTGGTCGTCCCAACTTCCAAAAGCGCCGCGCCGGCCGCCGTCATGACCTCGGGAATGCGAAAACCGCCGCCGATTTCCACAAGTTCGCCGCGAGACACGACGACTTGCCGCCCGGCCGCCACGGCGTGCAAGGCCAACAGCACGGCCGCGGCACCGTTGTTGACGACCAGTGCATCTTCCGCGCCCGTCAGCCAACAGAGCAGCGCCTTCAGGTGATCTTGACGCGAACTTCGCCGGCCATCGTCCAGCGACAGCTCGAGGTTGCAGTAGCCGCGCGCCGTGTCCGCAATGGCCGCGATCGCGCCCGCGGAAAGCGGCGCCCGCCCCGCATTGGTGTGCAACAAGATCCCAGATCCATTGAGGATTCTCCGCAGGCTTGGTTGCAGCAGTTGCCGCGCGCGCTGCTGAATCGCGTCGGCCAGCGCCTGCGCGATCGCCGGCGCGGTGGTCAGCGTGCCTTCGACGATCTGACCGCGCACGTGGGCGATCGACTCGCGCGCCAGCGTGACGGCCAGCGCCTCGGGCAGTTCGGCGAGGGGCGGGCGCCGTCGCAGCGTCTCAACGGCCGGCAAGTGGCGTAACAAGGGGCTCATGTCTCTCCTGGGTCCCGGCGAAATCCAGCGACCACATCGACGACGGGCGCGTACACACCTTGTTGGGCCGCCCACTGCGCCACCTGCTGGACGAACGCGCTGGCCGCGACGGTGTCGCCACGATCGGGCCGGTGGGGGTTGGCAGTCAAGCACGCAAGCGGTCGTGTGTGCCGCGCGGTCAGACGTACGCCCAGGCGTGCCAGGCGCGCGTGGCCGGCGCCACTCAACAGCACAGCGCCGAGACTCGCCACACGCAGCACAGCCACGTCCGTCAGGTCCAGCAGCGCCAAACGCGCGTCGGTCAGGCCACCCGTCACATCGCGGGTGTGCGGCACGTCACGATCCAGGGATGTCGACAGTGCCCGCAAAGTTGGAACTGCATCGTCCAGAGGCAGAATCGCCCCGATCGCCAGCACCACCGCGTCGATGCCTTCCGCGTCTGCCGCCGCCTGCCGATGGTACGCACCGTCCACCAACACCCGATCCGCGCCGGCTGTCCGCAACTGCGCGATCGCTTCGGTCAGTTGCCCACGGTGCGCCAGACCACACAGCAGGACGGTCCCCGGCGAGCGCGCTTCAGCCAGCACGACGGGCCCCAAGCTGCTCGCAAAATTCAGCGTTTGCAGCACTTTCAACGTTGTACCTGCCTGCTGCGCTGCCTGAAGGCCGGTCACAACGAGCGTCCCCTTGGCCACCGCGACGGCCGGCTTCGGCGTCGCCAACCAGACGTCGCTGGGCTCGCCATCCACACCGACGGAACAGAGCCCGGCGCGCTCGTTGCGCACGGTGAGTGCGGCACTGAGCGCGTTGAGCACCGTCGTCTTGCCGGCATTCTTGCTGGCGCCGATGACCGCCACGGCGCGATAGCCCGGTCGCCAGACGTACGCATCCAGCGCCGCGACGCCCATCGCGTCCGCGTCCAAGGGTCGTTGCTGTCGCACGCCGTTTGCCAAAGTCGTCCCCTCGCACCACGCGATGCGATACCAAAACGCGCGGCGATGCAATGCCCCGTTCGCGCGACTGCGAGTGCTGTTATTGTTTCCATGCATGAACAGTCTTGTCAGCAATGTTGCTATTGTGCGCTGCCCACGCCATCGCTACTGTGCTGGAGTCGGCACCCGCGATGGGAACGTCGGCGCTACCCAGAATTCCGGCCGTGTGCCGATTGCGGAGAAGAAAATGTCCAAGCTTGCGAATTTGATGTCTGTTTTCCTGGCTGTTGCGACGGCGGCAGCACCCATTTCAGCAATGGCGGCTGACAAAGCCAAGGCCACGACGGCGGCTGCCATTCCGCTCACCGGCACCATCGGCTTCGTGGGCAGCAAGGTGACCGGACAGCACGTGGGCAACTTCAAGTCGTGGACGGGCAGCGTCGCGCTCAAGGACGGCAAGGCGGCGGGCGGCAAGCTGGAGTTCACGGTCCAGACTGATTCCACGGAAGTCGATACCGCGGAGCCGAATGCCTACACGCCCAAGCTGCTGGAACACTTGAAGAGTGCTGACTTCTTTGACGTCGCCAAATTCCCGACCGCGACGTTCAAGTCGACGGCGATCGCGGCCGATGGCGCTGGTTTCAAGATCACGGGCAACCTGACCCTGCACGGCGTGACCAAGCAGATCGGATTTCCGGCGACCGTGACCATCGCGGGCAAGGACATCAAAGGCGACGCGGAATTCAGCATCAACCGCAAGGATTTCGGCATCGCGTTCGCCGGCAAGCCGGACGATTTGATCCGCGAGGGCGTCGTGCTGAAGATCCACGTGGCCGGCAGGCTGCCGTAGTCTCAGTGCGCTGGCGTCGCGTGAAAGACGGCGGAGTCCGCGTTGCGATACCGGGCCAGCACGTGCAGGGTGGCGTCGGTCTCGCGATCCACGCGGGCGAGTGCCGCGTCGATTTCCGCGTCTGACGCGGATCGCGCAATCGTTTCCAACTGCGACAAGCAAGCAGCCAACCGCCGCGCGCCGACGCACGCCGCCGTGCCACGCTGACGGTGCGCCAACAGCATCAGCATTTCGCGGTCGCGCGCCGCCGCCGCCAGCTCCGCGCGGGTCTGGTCCGCCGCTTCCTCAAAGATCGCCACCACCGCGTGGACCGTCTGCAGGCCACCGGCCCGTTTCAGATCCGCCAAGGTCGCCACTTCGAGCACCGGGAGCTCGGTCGGCGGCGGCGGAAGTTGAATCGCTTGGCTGACGCGCCGGACCCGCGGCAAGTAGCGCAGCACCGCTTGGCGCAACTCATCGGCACGCAGGGGCTTCATCAACACCGCATCGACGCCCGCCACGCGCGCGCGCTCGTGATCCTCGGGCATCACGGAAGCCGTCACCGCCAACATCGGGACCCGCCGGCCGGGCGGCTCCTCCGCGCGAATCTGCGCGGCGGCACCGTAACCGTCCAGCACCGGCATCTGGCAGTCCAGCAGGATCACGTCGTAGCGCGCGTGCTTGGCTGCGCGCACCGCCGCCGCTCCGTCCGCCACAACGTCCACTTTCACGCCCAGCGTTTCCAGCAGACGCGTGGCGATCACCTGGTTGATGCGGTTGTCCTCCGCGACGAGCACGCGACCTGCCACCGCCTCCGCCACCGTCTTGGACGTCGTCGTCGTCGGGCCGATCGGCAGTTCGTCCGGCTGGGCAAGCTCGATCTCAAAGAAGAAGGTGCTGCCCAATCCAGGCTTGCTCACGCACTGCAGTTGGCCGCCCATCATCTGCACGAGTTGACTGCTGATCGCAAGACCCAGCCCCGTGCCGCCGTACACCCGGGTCGTCGAGGCGTCCGCTTGGGTGAAGGGCTCAAAGGCGCGCCGCAGGACGTCGGGCTCAATGCCGATGCCGGTATCCTGCACTTCCACGCGCAGGCGCACGCGGCCGTTCGTGCCCGCCGAGGCCCGCGCGCGCAACGTGATGCTGCCGCGTTCCGTGAACTTGGTGGCGTTGCCCAGCAGGTTGATCAACACCTGACGCAAACGCACCGCGTCGCCCATCAGCCAGGTGGGCAAGTCGGCTGGCACATCCAACTCCACCGTCAGGCCCTTTTGCCGCGCGGTCACCGCCAACAAGTCGAGCGTTTGACGCAGCACCGGCAGCAACTCGAACTCGCCGTCCTCGAGTTCCATCCGCCCCGCTTCCATTTTGGAAAAATCGAGGATGTCGTTGATGACCGCCAGCAGAAGCTCGCCCGAGCTTTGGATCATGTCCACGTACTGCCGCTGATCCGGCGACAGCGGCGTTTCCATCAGGACCTGGGTCACACCGAGTACGCCGTGCATCGGCGTGCGAATCTCGTGGCTCATGCGGGCGAGGAACTCGCTCTTGGCGTGATTCGCCGATTCCGCCACTTGTTGCGCCTCGCGGAGTTGCAGTTCCGTCTGAATGCGAGCGTCGACCTCCGCGTCCAGTTGCACCCGCAAATCGCGCAGCCGACCCACAACCGCACCAACCAGCGGCAGCCCCATCGCCGTAGCCAACGCCCCGCCTTGCAGCCAGGTCGACCAATGGATGCCCAACACAAACTCGCCCAGCAGCAGATGGAGCACGACACAGCCGGCCGCCGCCGCCAAGCCCGCGATCAGGCCGCGCTGGCCCGCTGCAAGGAGCACAACCGCCGTTGCGAAGCTTTCGGCCCCAGGGCCCAAGGCTTGGTACAACCTCGTGAAACCGAGGACATACATCACCGCGACGACCAGCGGGAGAGCGCGCCACACCGGATCCGGGATGTATTTTCGCCGGGCGGTGGCCATCGGTCAGGCTCCCACGGGCGGCGCGACGCCCGCCAAGCGCAGCGTTTCCGGAATCTTGTGCAGTTCCATGGCTTTGTCCAGACACCACACACGACCCATCGCCGCCGCATCCGCGCGCAATCGGCCTGACACAACGCTGGAGCAGAAGACAACGGGGCCCTGAAAGCCGTTGGCACGCGCGGTGTCGACAAGCGTCAAGCCATCCATCCCCGGCATCAGCACATCACACACAACCGCATCCGGCGGCGGGTTGCGTCGCAGCCAATCCAGTGCCATTTCGCCGCTTTCCAGCGCTTCACAGTCGCAGCCGGTCGACTGCACCAACGTCCGCACCAGCCCGCGCATCACCCGGTCATCGTCGATGGTCAACACGAGTGGTCGCTCCCGCGGCACGAGCGGCTGCAGGACCGCACCAGACGTCGCGGCCATTTCGCGCCGTCGCGGCGATTCCGGTCCCGCTTTGCCACCCGGCAAAAACCAGTCCGACCAGGCGACCTCCGCCGTCGGCCGTGTCTTCTCAAACATGCGCCGCACTTCCGCCATCGTCTGCGGCCGATGCGCCGGATTCTTCTGCAACATCGCCAGCACGACCTCATCCAGATCCGCCGGCACCCACTCGCCGCCCGGCATCGCGGACGGTGCAACCGGCGGCAGATTCACGATGCGATTGAGCATCTCGTCCAGCGTCTTCGCCTCGAACAGAATGTGCCCAGTCAGCAGTTCAAAGACCACCGCGCCGAGGCTGTAGATATCCGCCCGGTGGTCGATGTTCCCCGCTGTGGCCACTTCCGGCGCCATGGTCGCGGGACTGCCAAATGTGCGCTGCGCCGTGCTCCGGTGCGCCATGGCCCGGAGCGTCTGGCCGTGCGGTGTCACCGCGTTGCGGGTCAGCCGGGCGAGGCCAAAATCGAGGAGCTTGAGGAAGAATCCCTCAGGCTGCGTGCGATCATCGACCAGGAACAGGTTCTCCGCCTTGACGTCGCGGTGCACGATGCCGGCCTTGTGCGCCGCTTCCAGCGCGGATGCCGCCTGATCGACCAGTGCGAAGATCTCCAAAATGCCCAACTGCTGCTTGGCGTCCAGCAGCTTGGCCAGATCGCGGCCGTTCAGGTGCTCCATGACGATAAAGAAGCCCGCGGTGGGATCCTGGCCATGGTCCAGCACGCGCACGATGTTCGGATGCGTCAGCAGCGCCTCTGCCTCCACCTCCAGCCGAAAACGCGACACCATCGACGGGTCCAAAGTGCGGGACGCGTTCAGCAGCTTGACCGCGACCATCATCGGCAGCCGTTCATGGGTGGCCAAGTAGACCGTGCCAAAGCCACCGGATCCCAGCTGCTTGCGCAGGCGATAGCTGCCGCCGACGACCACGCCGATGAGCGGATCGACGGGCACGAATTCGGCGAGCGGGTTGCCATCCTGGCCGCAGTACAACTGCTCGTCTGGATAGGTCGCTTGGCACGCAGGGCATTGCTTCATGATTTCCCCGCGTCGTCTCGTTCGGGCGCGTCGGCCGTGGCCGGCACGTCGGCTGCGGCCGGACGCGGCTCCAGAACCATCGACGGCACCTGGATGTACGGCTTCTCATCCATCGCGAGGCGGGCGTTTGAACGTGCGGTCGACGCTTCGGCCTCGGCTTCCCGGGCCGCTGCGATTGCAGCGCGAATTCCCGCCACACTGCGATCGGCGTAGCGTTGGGTCACCTCGGTCAGCCCTGGCGATTCCGCCGCGGCCATGGGCGGCAAGGCGGCCGCCCAGCTGGGCATCGCGCCAGCCGTGACTTCTGGCCCGGCAGCCGACGTCTCCTGCGGCGGTGGCGTGGCTTGTGCCTGGGCAATTGCGGAACGGATATCCGCAAGCGCCTGATTTGAATACCTGTGCGTCGTTTCTTCCGGCTCGATCAAAGGTCCGTTGGGCGAATCTGTCGCCGGGTCTTGCAACGGTTGCGTGATGAAGCGTTTGCGCATCGACCGACCTGTTGCTGCGCCATCGGTGCAGTCCTCGCAACTTACCGCGCGCGCAGGGAAGCCGCAAGATTCGAGCACCAGCGGCGCACGGCGAGATTGACCGGCACGTCGCGCATGCCGACACTGTCGCGCGGCCGGCGATTGCGGGCGGGAGCACCTGTGCAGAACGTTGAGTTGCGATTGCCTATCGGCCCGCGAGAGGGACCGCCACCAGACGTGGATGCAGCGCTGCGGCAAGCCGCGTGTGCCGCGCTGAATTGGCCCCGGGATGCCTTGGGTACCGTCATCGTTCGCCGCCGTTCGCTGGATGCCCGCAAGCGCCGTGATCCGACCTGGGTCTACCGCTGCGACGTCTTTGGCGCCGACGAGATCCCGCCTGAGAATGCCTTGCCACCGCTGATTCGACCGCACACGCTCGCCAAACCGCACGATCGTTTGCAGCCGCTGATCGTCGGCATGGGCCCGGCTGGGCTGTTCGCGGCGCTCGCTTTTGCCGACGCCGGTGTCCGCTGCACGCTGCTCGATCGCGGTGCAGAAGTCGAAAAGCGCAACCTGGACGTGCGCAACCTGCGCGTGCATGGCCAATTGAATCCGGAATCCAACCTGTGCTACGGCGAAGGCGGTGCCGGCACGTATTCGGATGGCAAGCTCTACACGCGTTCCAAACATCCCGCCGTGCAGGAAGTGTATGAGCGGCTCGTGGCGCTGGGTGCGAGTCGGGAGATCCTGACCGAGGCGCATCCGCACGTTGGCACGAACCGTCTGATTCCCATGATGAAACTCCTGCGGGAGGCGCTGCGGGAGGCCGGCCATACGCTGCACTTTTCGGCGCGCATGACGGATCTGCTGGTTGATGCCACCACCCAGCGCGTGCGCGGCGTGCGGCTGGCCGATGGCCGCGAGTTGCTGGCAAGTCACGTCATCTTGGCAACCGGCCACTCGGCGCGCGATGTCTACCGGATGCTGGCCCGGCAAGGCGTCGCGATGGCGCGCAAGGACTTTGCGATCGGCGCACGCGTCGAGCATCCCCAGGAACTCATCGACCGCGTGCAACTGGGCGATTTGGCCGGCCATCCGCAGGTGGGCGCAGCGGAATACCATCTGGCGCAGAACGCCCTGGGCCGCGGCGTGTACTCGTTTTGCATGTGCCCAGGCGGTTTCGTCCTGCCTTCGCCAGCCAGCGAAAATCGATTGAATGTCAATGGCATGTCCAATTCCAACCGCGGCTCGGCTTTTGCCAATGCCGCACTCGTTTCGCAAATTGGCGGTGCAGAGTTCTATCTGGAGCAGCCCGGCGACCTGGACAGCGACCCGGACTTTGGCATCCACGTGGCCGGTGGTGCGCTGCTGGGACTGGCGTTGCAGGAATCTCTGGAGCGGCGCTGTTTTTCTGAAGGCGCGGGCGGTTACGCAGCGCCAGCCGAGTTGCTGCAAGACTTTGTCGCCGATCGCTCGCCCACGCGTTTGCCGGAGCGGACGTCCTATCGCCCGAGACTCACACTTGGCCGCATCGACCGGTTGCTGCCCAGCCGGCTGGTTGCGGCGATGCGCCAGGGGGCGAGACAAATCGACAAACTGCAACTGCGCGGCTACCTGAGCGCCGAGGCCTGCATCATCGGCGTGGAGACGACCACGTCTTCACCTGTGCGCGTTTTGCGCGGCGACGACCGCCAGTCCGTGAGCCACCCGGGACTGTACCCGTGCGCGGAAGGCGCCGGGTACGCGGGCGGCATCGTGAGTTCGGCGATTGAGGGCCTGGATGCGGCCCGGACGATCCTGTCCGCCGTCTGACTACTTCGCCTTGTCCGTCGGTGCCGGACCACCCGGTGGCGGCGGAATCATCGTCGCCGGTCTCACCATCGGCCGAATGGGGGGCGGCGGAATCGTCATCGGCCGCACCCGACGCTCAGGCGCGGGCGGCGTGGCCACCAGATCCGGCACGCCAGAAACTGCAGCTTTGGCCGCCAATTCGGCTGGCGTGGGCGCTGGCGCCTCCATGGTCCGCAGCTCGCGGGCGTTGAGCGACGCGGGCACGGGCGCAGCGTGCGCAACCGGTCCCGCGCTAACCATCCGCCGCGGCGCTTCATACACCATCAGCGTATTCTCTTTGCCCTTGACCGACACCGGCCCGATCGGCCGCACCATCACGCGCTTGCGGGTCGCGTCGAAGCACGCCTGGGTGATGAGAAATTCCGTCTTGTATTCCTTGCACAAGGACTCAATCCGGCTCGCGATGTTCACGGTGTCGCCGATCACCGTGTATTCCATCTTCTTGTCCGAGCCGATATTGCCGGCAATGACCGGGCCCGTGTGGATGCCGATGCCGATGCGGATGTTGACGCCGCCGATCAGGGCCTGATCCGCGTTGAAGCGATCCAATTCCTCCAGCATCCTGTGGCCAGCGCGCACCGCCCGCACGGCGTCGTCGGGCTTGGGAAACGGCGCGCCAAAGACCGCCATCACCGCGTCGCCAATGAACTTGTCGACGATGCCGCCCTCGTCAAAGACGATGTCGACCATACGCTGCAGGTAGTCGTTCAAGAACGACACCACCGCTTCGGGCTCCATCCGCTCCGACATCGACGTGAAGCCACGGATATCACTGAATAAAACCGTCACAACTTGCTTGGTGGAGAGCCGCTTGGTCGAATCCATCTCCAGCGCGCGCCGCACCACGTCCGCCGGCACGTATTTCTGGAACACCTGCCGCACACGCTTTTCCTGTTCGCGCGACTTCATCATCTCGTCGTACAGCCGCGCATTGTCGATCGCGATCGCCGCTTGATCGGCAAAAGCCTGCAGCAGATTCAGCGCTTCACCGCCAAATTCCCGTTCAGAAATCTGGCTATCCACGTAGATGCAGCCCAGCACCTTGTCCTTGACCTTGAGCGGCGCGCAGACCAGCGAACGGATGTCCAGGTGCGCAATCGTGTTGCTGACACCGGCAAAATCGTTCAACGCGTCCATCGTCACCACGGGCTCGCCACTTTGGTGCACGCTGGCGATGATCGACTTGGACACCGTCTTCTCCGGATCGGCGATATGCTGGCCATCCCTGCTGCGCGCGACGCGGAACACCGGGCCTTTTTCCGTGAATTCGATGAGCGAACCGCGTTCGGCGTTGGTCAGCGCCAACGACTTTTCGATGACCAGACGAAACAGGTTATCGGTTGATAACACGCTCGAGACCGCCTTGGTAATCTCCAAGAGTGCCATGTAGTTGCGCAGGCGGCGCTGGAGCAAATCGGGATCATCGGGCAGCGCTACATTTTCCGTGACGGCCGTCGACGCGCGCTGTTCCGCTTCCGACTGCTCAAAGTTCAGGACGGTCAGTCCCAGCTGAATGCGATCGCCGTGCCGCAGCCAGTGCTCGCTGACCATGCCGTCGTTGCAGTACGTGCCGTTGAAGCTGCCGAGATCCTTGAGCAACCACTGGCCGTCCAACTTGCGCACTTCACAGTGGCGGCGCGACAAGCTTGGATCGTCGATGTGGACGTCCGCGTCGCGCGCGCGACCGATCGTCACGACCTGATCGTCGCGTAATTCCAGCGTCTTGCAGTCATCGCCCTGATAGATGACGAGCTGGGCCACACCACACCTCGGAGGCTCATTTGCCCGAAAGTCCGACTGCCTCAGGCAGTCCACTCACACACCGAACGCGCGCCTTTCGGCCCCGTCGACCGACACAAGCGCCTCTTTGTGTAGGCGATCACGCCGCGATTGGCAACCCGTTTTGCTGACTTTGTCGGACGGAATTCACGAGACCTCACGACCTGTGTGGTGGCGTTGTCTGGTCCGTCGATCGACTTGACGTTCGGGACCAGGACCGGGTTCGTCGGGCGGCGCGAGGAAGGCGGGCGAACCGCGCAGCCCGCTGTGGCGATAGTCAGTGGCCAACGCCTCGCCCGCCGCGGTGACATCCACGCCCATCGCTTGCGTGAGACCCCGCCACAGCAGTTCAAACAGGCGATCCAACGCGATCTGGTGAGTCTGCCGCGTGGTGGCGTAGAGCCAATCCGTGAACATCAGAAAACGCTCGAAGGGCCGATCGCCCAGCAGCAGCACTTTGGCTTGGGGAAAACGTCCCGAATTGATGGTCAGATCCCAGTACCGCGCCAGGCGGCTCAAACGCTGCACATCGGCGAAGGGGAGTTGGGAGGTGCTCAGCACGGTGTACGGCGGCGTGGGATCGAAGCAAAGCGCAAACGGCGCCGTGTGAGCGATGATCGGCGTGCCACGCAACCGTTTCAGGATGCCGATCTGGATTTCCTGTGGATCCAGTCCAACCAAGCGATCAAAGCCCGCTGCGAAACTGTGCAGATCCTCACCCGGCAGGCCGACGATGAGGTCCGCGTGGATGTGCGCGTGGGTGTGCTGGCGGATCCAACGCAGGTTGGCTTCGGTCTGCGCGTCGTCCTGCTTGCGATCCACCAGAGTTTGCACCGCCGGATTGAACGTCTGGACGCCGATCTCCAGCTGCAGCGACCCGGGCGGGAACTGCGGCAGCAGCGCGCGAATGGCGTCGGGCAGGCGATCCGGCACCAGCTCAAAGTGCAGGAACAGGCGATCGTCCAACCGCGCGAGGAAGAATTCCAGGATGCTCACGGCGGTCTTCGCGCTCAGGTTGAACGTGCGATCGACGAACTTGAAGTGGCGCACGCCGCGATCGTGCAGATCGGCCATCGCCGCGAGAAAGCGGGAAAGGCCAAACGGCACAGCGGTCCTGTCGAGCGAGGAGAGACAAAACTGGCACTTGAATGGACAGCCGCGCGACGCTTCCACATAGATCAGCCGGTTGGCGATGTCCTCCGCGGTGTAATGGGCGTACGGCAGTTGCAAATCCGCCAGCGCAATCTCCGCGGCATGGATGACCCGCGTCGGCGGCGGTTCACCGCGCAGGATCGCTGCGCACAGTTCGGCGAAAGCCAGATCCGCGGCGCCGGTGATCAGATAGTCGGCTCGCGCCACGATCGCCTGCTGGTCGTACTCATGGCTGACCTCCGGGCCGCCCAGCACAATCACGGTCTGCGGCGCGACCGCTTTGAGAATCGCCACGACCTGCGCCGTTTCCACGACATTCCAGATGTACACGCCGAAGCCGATGATCCGCGGCTGTGAAGCCAGCAGTTGCTCTGCGATGTCGACGGGACGATGCGACGTGATGAATTCGCGAATCTCCGCGCGTGGTTGCAGATCGCCCAAGTTCGCGTACAAGTAGCGCAGCCCCAGCGACGCGTGGAAATACTTCGCGTTCAGCGTGGCCAGCAGGATGTCGGGAGCGGGCATGGGCGGCCCTATTTGGCGACGATCGTCGGCTTGCTGACCGCGGCGTTGGTGAAGCGCAGGCTGTCGAGCAGGACCGCAGTGTCGTACTGGCCGTCACCGACATCGAAGACCGTAAAGGCGATGGTGATCGTGTCGTTGGCCTTGACGGCAAAACTCGCGGTCGACCAGCCGTAGGCACCGCCGGCGCCGGCCTCGTAGCCGGTGCCTGTCAAGCCGGTGTCGCCCTTGCTGCAGCCGGTGCACGTCGTGAACGTGATGTCGGTGGGATCGAAGCACTTGCCCAATGCGTCGCCGACCACGTCACCGCTGTACGCCTGGCCCTGTATGACCACCGCGAAGCCGTCCGAGTATTGGGCGCCGATGTACTCCGGATACTCAGCGCTGAAAAACGCGAAATCAAAGGACATGGCCGTGGCGTTCGTCGGTATCGTGACTTTGACGCGCAGCACGACGCCGTCCTGCGCTGCGACGCCCGTGCACTTGCCCTGGTTCAAGCCCGTGCTCGTCACGCCGAAATCTGTACCACTTTGCGGCGCCGCGTAGCCCGTTTCGCCTTCTGCCGCCGCGATGCCCGTCGACAATAGCACCATGTTGCTGCCGGCTTGCGGCGCGAACGTGCCTCCAAATTTGCCGCGGATGGCGCGGGCCTTGGCGCTGGCGAGGACCGGCGAATCGCTGATGCCCGTGCACAGGTCCAACGCCTTGGCGTAATCGCCGTCGTTCGCGCTGTTCAAACCCGTGTCGCAGAGTGGCACGTCGTCGGTCTTGCCGTCGCAGTTGTCGTCCAAGCCGTTGCCGGGCAGCTCGAAGGCCGTCGGGTCGAATTTGGCCGTGTGCACGCAGGCCTTGGCCGTGCAGGAATCGATGGTGCACAACACACCGTCGTTGCACGAAGTCGGGTTGGTGTAGCCGCTGCCGTTGCTGTTGCATGCCCACAGGTTGGTGCCGTTGCACGTCGCGGCGCTGCACACGTCGGCGTGACACGTCTGGTCGCTGCCGCAGAATTGCGCGTCGGTGCAATCTGCGTCGCTCGTGCAGCCCACGCAGACACCCTTTTGCTGATCGCAGACCTTCGTGCAGTCCTTGGACGACGTGCATGCTTTGACCGTCACGCACAGGTTTGCTTGGCATTCCTGACCGGTGGCGCAATCCGTCTTGAAGTTGCAGTCGACACAGGCCTTCGCGGTGGTGTTGCAGACCTGCTTGGTGGCTTTGCATTGCACGTCCGACTGACAACTGACGGCCTTCTTGCAGGTTTGCGCCTGACAGATGCCGCCCACGCCGCAATCCGCGTCCTTGGTGCAGGCCACGCATGTGTGGGACGTCAAGTCGCACACGGTGCCGCCGTTGCAGTCCGTGATCGTCGCGCACGGCGGCAAGCTGACGGGCGTGCAACCGGCCTGAAGCGCGTGCGTGCAGCCGATTTTCGGATCGCAGGCGTCGGCCGTGCATTCGTTGCCGTCATCGCACGTGTTCGCGACGCCGGCCGCACAGACGCTGGCGGCGCAGCTGTCTCCGACCGTGCACGGATTGCCGTCCTCGCAAGCCCCCGCGCCAGCGGTGTGCGTGCAGCCGAGCTTGTCACACGCGTCCGCGGTGCACGCATTGCCGTCGTCGCAGCTCACCGTGGCTTTGCCCACGCATTGGGTGCCCTGGCAAGCGTCACCGGTGGTGCACGCGCTGCCGTCGTCGCAGGACGTCGCGTTGTTGGCCAGATGCACGCAGCCAGGGCCGGGCTGGCACGCGTCGTTCGTGCACGCGTTCTGGTCGTTGCAGTCCGTGGCCTTGCCGCTCTCGCACTTGCCCGCGGTGCAGACGTCGCCCGTGGTGCAGGCGTTGCCGTCGGAACACGGATCCGCGTTGGGCGCGTGCCCGCAGCCGGTGCCGGGCACGCAGAGATCGGTGGTGCACGGATCGTTGTCACCGCAGGACGTGGTGGACGCGACGTAGCCGGTGCCATCTGCGTTGCAATTCCAGACACTTGCGTCCTGGCAAATCGGCGTCGTACAGGACTTGGCCATGCATTGGCCGGCCAGGCAATTCTGGCCCGTCGGGCAGTCGCCGCTCACAACACAGCCGACGCAGATGCCCGCGCCCTTGTTGCACACCAGGATGCCCGGGCAGTCCTTGGACGATGCGCACGGCGTCGGCGCCGCGCTGCAGTGGTTGGCCACACAGGCCTCGCCGGTCTTGCAATCGCCGACGCTCACGCAATCGACGCAGAAGCCGGCGGATTTGTCGCAGACCTGATTCGAGGCTTTGCACTGGCCATCCGATGTGCACGCAAGCGCCGCCACGCATTTCTGGTTGACACAAAGGCCCGCGCCACCGCAATCCGCGGTCTTGAGGCAGGCCACGCAAATGTGCAATGCCGTGTCGCAGATGCCTTTCGTGCAGTCGTTCGCGAGCAAACACGGAATGGGCGTGGTGCCGCAACCGGGCGTCGGACCGTGCGCGCAGACGCCAAGTGCGTCGCAGCCGTCCACGGTGCACGGGTCGCCGTCGTCGCACGTTTGTGGACTGCACGCCGGCTTGACGTCGACCGTCGCGTCGGCCGGTGTCAGCGCATCGTCACTGCCGTCGGGCGTTGCCCCGTCCGTGGATACGCTGTCCAAGTCCGTGTTGGCATCGGCGAGCGCGTCTTCGCCCGGCGCAACGTCCGTGCCGCCCGCCACATCCTGCAGCGCCGTATCCGCCAGTGCGTCGGCAGCCACGCCGGTGTCATCCTGCAGGCCCACATCGCCCTGCGCATCGTTCCCGAGGCCAGTGATGGCACCGCCGCCTGTCGCTGAACCGCAAGCCGTCGCCAGAGCTACTACGACACCAATCCACCACTTCATGTGTACCTGCCTGCCGCGGTGTTGCCACGCGCCGCTATCCTACTCAAGTTGCGCGCCACGCGCCAATTCTGTAGCAAAAGCCATCATCTCTGCTAGAACGGAATCCGCAAATCCAAGCCGACGGCCAGAATCGTGCCGTAGGACAGGAATCCGGGAAAGCCCGGATTGCCGGTTTGCAGCCCCTGCGCCTGCGGCACGGCTTTGCCGGATACCGGGTCGGTCATGTTGTCGGGCACTTCATCGCAGACCTTCGTCACGTTCGGCGCGCAGGTCTGGTATGGCCCCTGCGCCTTGTTGGTATCGCGCGCCAGCAGGCGCTGAATCGAGACATACCAGCCAACCTCGACGTTGCGTTCGCCCATCACAAAACGGTGACGCGCGCCACCGGACACGCCCAAGCGGTCGTTGTCGACGTAGTTGGTACGCCCGGTCTGATCCGGCACCGGCGTCTGTTCGTACCGCAGTCCGGCATACAAGTACGTGAGTTCGGTCGCCTGCCATTGCCCGCCCAGCCGTGCGCTCCACGTGTCGGTAAAACCCGCCTTGTCGCCGACACTGTCGTGGTAATAGCTCCACAGCGAACGAATGATGTCCAGCGTGCCCAGCAACCGGCCGTCCTTGTAGGCCGCACCGGCAACGAACTGGTGCGGCGTGAAGTTCATGACGAAATGCGCATCCTGGGTGATTGGAAAACCGGTCGCCGCGCCTTGAAAACCCTTGATTTGCAGCTTGTTTTCGATATCGAGGTTGAATGCGTTCTGGCCCCGCCACACCAGACCAAATTGCCAGCGCGCCGACGGCAGGAGCATCAAGCCGGCGTGCACGGTCGGGTTCCACTTCTGCTGGTTCGCCACGGTCATCTGGATCTGCTCCTGACGCGCCGCGTCCGCCAGATAGACCTGCGCCGTGGTCCCCGAATTCGGCAGCAACGAAGCGCCGATACCCACCGCCAGCCAGTCCGTCACGCGGTAGCCCGCGGCAAGCAGCACCGACAGTTGCTGCTGGCGGTGGCCCAATAGTTCAAAGTCCAGACGGTTGCTGAAGTATTGCTCGCGCTCGTCGGAGAACCGCGCGGTCTGTTCGCCGATCGAATTGATCGGCAAGCCCACGGCAAAACCCAAGCGTAACTGGTCCATCCACGGCGCCACGACGCCACCGAATTGCAGGGCGTAGGTCGACGGCATGTCGGTGGTGTCGCTGCGTGCGTTCAAGCGATACTTCGTTGGAATCGCGCTGCTTTTCGAGCCAAGGTCCGGCAAATCATAGCCCGCCGGGCGGTCCTTGAGGCGAATCGCCACATCGCTGTAGGTCAGCATGACGCCGGCGCTGACGGAAGGCTGCGCCAGTGCGAGGCCAGCCGGGTTGTAGTAGGTCGCGCTGTAGTCGTCGGCCACGGCGGTGCCGGTATTGCCCATCGCCGACGCCCGCGCACCGAGGCCATACACGTCAAATGGATTTGCCAACGCCGCACACGGCGCGATCAGGCCGACCAGCACGCCAGCCAGCAGCCAAGTTCGCACCGTGTTCATTGCTGTCGTGCCGACGCGCATGCCCGCCCCATCCGCACACGCACCCACTCGGATGCATCGCCGCCCGAGTCTACTGCGCCTGACGAACCAGCGGACAGTCAAACCTGGGCGAGTCGCCGTTGCTCGGTGCTCAGTGGCCGTGTTGTTCCGTCCAGAACGGCGTCGCGCGCATCGCGGAGTCGCTCGTCTCGGTCGGCACGAACGTATCCAAATAGACCGAAACGCGCGCGCCGTTCTTGCGCAGCCAGCTGAGCGCCGCGGCACTGCGATCCAGGTGCTCCATTTCGTGCCGCAATTCATCGGCGTGGCGCAGGCCCTTGAGGAATTGGCTGTGATTCAAGCACGCCTCGCTGCGCGGGTCGGTACGGCAACCCAGCCAGTCCATCGGCACCGTCACTTTCCAGAATTTGTCGACCTGCGTCATCAGTTCGATCACGGCGCCAACGGCATCCAGCGGGTCAACGGTCACGGCGTGCAGCTTGTCCTTCCACTGGCGCAGATAGGCACCTTCAAAGCCAACGAGCTTGGCGATCACGCCCTGCACCGCCGGGTCGGTATCACCGGACACCACAGCGGGCTCCGGCCCTGGCCCGGGCGCCACTGCCGACGGCTTGGCGGCAGCCGCCGCACCATCTGCCGCCGCGGACCGCACGCACTGGGCATGCCACTTGTACAGGTGCGCGACGACTTCTTCCATCGCCGCCGACACCTTGCCATCCGCGTCCTTGTGGTAGACCTTCTGCGTGGAGCGCTGCTCGTCCGCGTCGAACGCGAGTCCGACGACTGCGTCACAGCCTTTGGCAGCTGCCACTTGCTTGAAATTCTTTTCGACGCCTTTGCGGTCGTCCTCGCCCTTCTTGGTCGTTTCCGCCAGCGTACCGACGATGACCACGGGCGGCGCCAGCGCATCGGCCGTGTCCGCCAGTTCAACTTTCATGCCAATCTTGAGCGGCTTGAAAGGCGCCTGGCTGGGCGTCGCCTTGAACTGCGCACCGCCACAGGCCGCGGCAAAGAGCACAATCGAGCTAAACCATACAGAATTCAGGATACTGCGACGCATGATGTTCCCCTATTGCGGCCCTTGAGACCCCGACGCCCGCGCGGTGTACCTGCCCGCCGGGTTCAAGTCAAGGAGATCACGGTTATTGAGCACTCAGGGCGACTCAATGTCCAGAAGTTCCACGTCAAAAACCAGCATGCCGCGCGGTGCACCTGCGCGACCTTGGTAGGCCAGATGCTCCGGAATCCACAAGCGGCGCGTCTCGCCGACGACCATCAGCTTCGCGCCGTCGCGCCAGCCCTGAATGACCTGCGACAGCGACAAACGCACCGGCACGCCGCGCACCACGGAGCTGTCGAACATCTTGCCATCCGTTGTCCAGCCCGTGTAGTGCACGACGACCATGTCGTCCTCGGTCGGATGTTCCGTCCCCGTGCCCGGCTTGAGCACTTTGTGCCACACACCGCTCGGCGTGCGCGCCGCATCCACCGGAGCCGCGGTCACATCGGCGGGCGCCGCCACCGTTGCAGGCGGATTTGGATTGCGCGGCAGGGCTTTGCGCTCCGCTTTCGCGACCGGCTTCTCCTCGTCTGTCTTGCCGTCCAAATCCGGCGCGTCTTTCTCTGCGTCCTTTTCGGTCTCGCGATCCTTGCCGTCATCGCGGCTGTGCTCACGCTGCGACTGGTGACTCTTGCGACCCCGGGCGACCTGCTGATCGCGCGCCGCCTGCTTGGCCCGCTTGGCGGCGGCCTTGATCTCCGCGTCCGAGACCGAGACCTTGCCGTCGACCGGCTTGTTGGCGCCGTCCTCCGCCCCCGGTTCCGCGGTAATTTCCACGCCTGGCGGCGGCAGCTCCTGGAGCTTGGGACCACCGCAAGCGAACAGCGTTGGGAACAGCAGAGCGACGACAGCGGCGAGAGGGGCGGACAACTTCATGGCGTGCAGGCTGCCGGATTCGCGCCGGGCTGGCAAGTTGCCGTGTGACCTAGAATTCACCTCCGATTCTTCCGCGGACGCCGATTTCGGATGCGATTCAAGGCGCAAGGAGGCGCCGGCCCGAAGGCGACCTCGACGGTCGGTGAGGGCCGGCGCCGACGCCGCAACGCAGAAGCGCGCCGAAAGCGGTGGATCGCGGTGACAGCACGGAGCGTGCGTGCGATGATCGCCGGAGCGAGGTTCTCTTGGTCTGCCGCCAGTTTGTCGTTCTCCTGCTGCTGATTGCGGCGCCAACATCTGCAGCGCAGGTGTTGCGCGTCGATGCTGTGCCGGACCCGCACGCACCGTGGCTGGCCGAGGCGCCGGAGCGCTACACGGCCTGGCTGGAGCAGCATCAGGTTGGCACGTTTCTCCAGCTGGTGGCGCCCGTGTTCGCGACGCGTTTGGAGGCCTCGCAGCCGTTGCGCATTCATCTCGTGGCCGGCGATGGCGGCGAATCGATGCACGCGCGCACGGTCGCGGACGATTTGGCCGTGCAGATTCGCGAACAGGACACACCCGATCGCCGGGCCGACGTGATCGTCCACGAGGCAATCCATGCCCTGCAGCAGCGGGGCGACGTCCTGCGCGGCATCAAGAATCTGCCGACGCCGGCCCAGAAACTGCTGGATGAAGCGCTGGCGACCGCGATCGGCCAAGGGTTGTGGCGGTGGCTGGACCACGCACTCGGCGAGGCAATGGGGGAAGACGTCTGGCGCCAGGGTCGGGATCGTTACGCGGAAGATGCCGCGCGACCGTGGTACGTCGCTGGCCAAAGCGGCGCGCAAATCGACGCCTGGGCGCGCGCGCTTGTCGCCTGTGTGACGCAAGCCATCGCCTATGGTACACCGATCGAGGCAGCGGCGGATGGGCTGCGTGACACTTGGCAACACGCTCAGTTGGACGCGCCGGTGCAAGGACGGAAACGATGACGACACGATTTGCGGCACTGTTTTGTCTGGCTGCGCTGGCTGGATGCGCCAAAACAACGGCGGCCAGCTATGACACGACCGTTTCACAGGATGTCTCAGCGGACACGACCGATGGTGCCGACGCGGCTGCGGCGGTCGAAGACTGGCGCAAGGATGGCCCCTTTCCCGTTGGTCACGCCGATTTCGTCCTCACCGACGCCGCGCGTTCGCGCACACTGCGCGTGACCGTGTGGTATCCGGCGGCTGAATCGGCGCGGGCAGCGGCAGATGCCGGGACGAATCTGGCGGATTTCTACCCAGTTGGATCGCCCGAGCACGCCACGATGACCACCCTGCTGGCGACGGCGCCGACGACCTGTGTGCGCAGCCAGACCCATTCGGCCGCCAATGCCGAACCCGCGACGACGACAGCCTGGCCGCTGGTGGCCTTTTCGCACTGTCACACCTGCACGCGCTTTGAGGCCACGACCATCGCCGAGCGCCTGGCCAGCCATGGTATTGCGGTCATTGCGCCGGATCACACCGGCAACACGATCTTTGAAGGCCTCGCCGGCACGTCGGCGGGTCTGGGCGCAGCGTTCCTGCAAGTGCGCACCGACGACATGCGGTTCGTGCTCGATCAGGCGTTGGATCCGACAGGAACGACCTTGCCCGCGAATCTGCGCGGTAAATTCGACCCGACGCGCATTGGCGCGCTGGGCCACAGCTTTGGCGGCGTGACCGTGGGCAAGCTGCTGATGGACGATCCGCGACCCAAGGCCGGCATGGCGTTGGCGGTGCCGATGGCGCAGCCGCTGCTGCCAGGCGTAGACATGGCGCAGATTCACGTGCCCGTGGCGTTTGTGCTGGCGCGCGAGGACAACTCGATCCTGGAAGTGGGCAACTCGTTCATTCGCCAGGACTACGCCGACGCCAATCCACCGGTTTGGCTGCTGGAAGTGGCCGATGCCGGGCATTTCTCGTTTTCTGACATCGCCGGCATCATTGCGAATTTCGACGCCGGATGCGGCAAAGGTCAGCGGATGGCGGATCAATCCGACTTCACATACCTCGACAACGCGACTGCGCGGGGCATCGGCGCGCGGGCGGTCGGCGCGTTCTTTGGCCAAACACTGCGTGGCGAGACAGCCGCCGACGAGGCGCTGATGGCTGCTGAACCTGCCGGCGTGGTGTTTCCGTCCGAGCGCAAATGAGCCAGCCCACTGCGCGGCGCCTCACGTTGTTGTTGATCCTGTTGGCGGCAACCAGCGGCTTGGCGTGGTGGCTGCACACGGGACCGGCCCAGCACAGGCACCACCACGGCGTGCCCGCGGGACTGAATCTGCCCAAGATGCCGATTGCCGGCACGCTGCCGCTGCACCTGACCACGATCGCCGAAGGCTTTGAGCAACCCACGGACTTGCAGTGGGTGCCCGGGCAGGACACCTGGATCGTGCTGGAAAAGACCGGCACTGCGTGGTGGCTGTCGGCGAATGGTCAACGGCGCGGCAAGCTGCTGCAAGTGGACGTTGTGACCGACAGCGAGGAGGGCCTGCTGGGCTTGGCCTTGCATCCGAATTTTCGCCAAAATGGCTTGTTCTACCTGAACTACGTGGTCCGCGAGGGCAAACAGGATGCGACCCGCATCGCCGAGTGGCATCTGGACGCCGACGTGCAGCACGGGACGGCCACGCCGGTGAAGCTCCTCCTGGAGGTCCCGCAGCCGTATGGCAATCACAAAGGTGGCCAACTGCAGTTTGGCCCGGACGGCATGCTCTACGTCGGGCTGGGCGACGGCGGCGCGGCGGGCGATCCGCATGGCAATGGCCAGAATCCCGGCGTTTTGCTTGGAAAAATGCTGCGCATCGATGTGAACCGGCAGGATTCCGGCTTGCAGTACGCCGTGCCGCCAGACAATCCTTTTGTCGGAAGAACCGGCTGGCGACCCGAGATCTGGGCGCTGGGGCTGCGCAACCCGTGGCGCTTCAGTTTCGACCCGCAGGGGCAGTTGATCGTCGCGGATGTGGGCCAGGACCTCTGGGAGGAGGTCGACATCGTGACCAAGGGCGCGAATTTGGGATGGAATCGCCGCGAAGGCCGGCACTGTTTCAAGCCAACCGAGCACTGCCCGACGGACGGCTTGACCGACCCGATCGTCGCATACAGCCACGCAGAAGGGCAAGCAATCACGGGTGGTTACGTGGCGATCGGCGCACACGTCCCCGCGCTCCGCAACCGCTACGTCCTGGCCGATTTTGTCCGCGGTGCACTGTGGGCTGTCGACTTGCCGCACGGCGCGACCCAAGCGGCTGCCGTGTGGTCGCTGGGCGTCTTCGACCACCATCTCGCGACGTTCGGCCGCTCGCAATCAGGCGACCTGTTCGCCGCGGACGTCTACTCTGGTGCGATCGTCCGGCTGGATCCGTAAAGCGCCGTGCAGCAATCACCCGTCGTGCGGGGCGCTTGTCGCTGGGCCGCCAAGTGCGCCCGCGTTGCGATGCGTCCGGCGACACACGGCTGGGACTTGATCGAGTTGTTCTTGCAAGAGCCCTAAGCGTGTTCAAGGCTTGTCGCAGACGCCGAAATTCTCGCCGATGAGCACAGGCGGCGAGCCGATGGTCACAGTCCCGCACGTCAGCCCGGTCGGGCACGTCGACGCGTCCGTGGTGTTGCAGCGCTTCTTGCACGTGCCCGTGGTGCTGCTGTTGAGGCACAAATAGCCCACGTCGCAGTCGCTCACAGACTGACACGCGCCGTCCAAGCCGACCGTGCCAGCGGGAGAGCACTGTTTGCCGTTGCTGGCCGGCAAGCAGGCTTGACCGGTTGGGCAGCCGGAACTGGTGATGAGGTTGCAGTTGTCGGGTGCAAAGCACGCGCCCAGGTTGTAGCCGAGCGACGTGGTGCCGCTGCCCAGCTCCTCGCAGATCGCCGGCAAGGTGCAGCCGAGGCTGGATCCCGCCGTCGCGCAGACCTTGCGGCAGATGGCGCCAACGCAGAGAGAGCCGAGTCCACAGTCGTTCAGGTATTTGCAGGTGCCGCCGTCGACCACCGTGCCGAAGCCGCCGCATTGGAGGCCGCTGGTGCCCAAGTAGCATTGCTGGGATGCCGTGCAGCCAACCGACGTCAGCGGGTTGCAAGGCTTGCAGGTGCAATCGACCGCGCAGTTCTCGCAGCTTTCCCCGGCGTCGCAGGTGCCATTGCCGCAGGTGCCGCTGACGTCCGCCGTGCTGGTGTCCTTGCTGCCCGTGTCCTTGGCCACGGTATCCTTGCCGCCGGTGTCTTTCGGCATGCCGGTGTCGACGATGGCGACATCCTGATCCGTGGCGTCTGTCGCATCGTCCAAGGGCCCGCTGTCGTCCACGCCGGAATCGTCGACAAACGCGTCATCCGCGCCGGTGTCGTCGGCCATGGTCGTATCCGCAGTCGCGCCATTGTCCTTGCCAACCTGAATGTCCTTGTTGCCAAAGGTGATGGACGACATGTCCGCGACGACATCAGGCGAAGACGCACCGCCGCCGCCAGCAGTCGTGGTGCTACAGCCGACCGCCGCCCAGATGAGCAGCATGCCACCGATTCTCGCCCATCCATTGCCAACGTTCATGGTGTGCTCCACGGCAAAGTCCCCTTCCATCTTGGCCCCGATCGGCGGCGATCTCAAGGGCATTGACGGGCACGCGCCGCGCGACCCATCACCGACGGCTACAACTGGTAGAGCCGGGTAAATTTGGCCGTCACGTAGCTGAGGAATGCCTCCGGGTCGAGCATTCGCCCCGTCGCCGCAACGACAAGCGCATCGGTTTCCAGTCGCGAGCCAACCTGATGGACGTTGCGGCGCAGCCATCCCAACAGCGGCTCCACCGCGCCTTCGGCCAAACGCGCGGGAATCTCCGGATGCTCCGCCACCGCTGCCTGGTAGAACTGCGCGGCGTACAGCGCGCCCAGCGTGTAGCAGGGAAAATAGCCAAACGCGCCGCCCGACCAGTGCACGTCCTGCAGCACGCCCACCGCGTCGTCCGGCGGCGTGATCCCCAGATAGCCGCGCATCCGCTCCTTCCAGGCCGTCGGCAAGTCGCGCACATCGAGTTGCCCGCTGAACAAATCGCGCTCGATTTCATAACGCAAGATGACGTGCAGCGGATAGGTCAGCTCATCGGCCGCCACACGAATGAAGTTGTTGGGATTGACGTAGTTGACACCGCGCAGGAAATCGTCGAGCGGCTTGTCCTGCAAGAATCCGTAGCTTTGCTGCAATTCCGGATAGTGCGCCTGCCAGAACGCCCGGCCATGCGCCACCTGCTTCTCCCACAGCAGCGACTGGCTTTCGTGGATGCCCATCGACCGCGGCCGCGACACCGGCTGGTCGGCGAGGCTGAGGTCACGGCCCTGTTCGTAGAGCGCGTGCCCGGTTTCGTGGACAAGCCCGGTCAGCGAGCCCAGGAACGCGTTTTCGTTGTAGCGCGTCGTGATGCGCACGTCCGTGGGCCCCGCACCGCCGCAGAACGGGTGCACCGAAGTGTCCAATCTGCCGCGCGAGAAATCGTAACCCATCGAGCGCACAATCTTTTCACCAACCTGACGTTGATTCTCCGCCGGCACGTGCTGCGCCAGCCACGTCATGTCCGGCACGTCTTTCGCCGCCCGCACCCGGGCGATGAGCGGCAGCAGCACTTCCTTGAGCCGGGCAAAGATCGGGTCCAGGCGCGCCATCGTCATGCCCGGCTCATAGTCGTCCAGCAGCACATCATACGCGGGCCTATCCGGCGCAATGGCTGCGGCGCGCTGTTTGGCCAGATCGACGAGTTCCGTCAGCACCGGCGCAAATTCTTGAAAATCCTTGTTCTTGCGGGCGCCAACCCACACTTCATGCCCGCGCACTGCCGTCTCGCCCAGAGCGCGCACCAGGTGCGAAGGCACGCGCGTCGCCTTGTTCACGTCGCGCTGCGCCTCGCGAACGTTCGCGGCTTGGGTGGTGTCCAGCGTCGGGTCGTGCCGCAATGTAGCCAGAAGCTCCGCCAGCCGCGGGTGGGTCAAGCGCTCATGCGCCACGACCTGCACCGTGGACAGCTGCCGACCCCGGGCGTCCGCCGCGCCGGACGGCATGACGATTTCCTGATCCCAGGACAGGATGCCGACGACCTCCTCCAGGGCGGTCAGGTCAGCCAAGCGTTGCGTCAATTCTGCATAGGCGGTCGTCATGTCAGTCTCCAGGTGCGGATGCAGTGGTAGCGGATTGGACGGCGTGCGGCAAGCGCTTTACGCCTCGAACCGCAGCAGATCGTGCAAGGCCGCCGCCGAGCGCAGCGGGTTGGACAGAACGTGGCCGAGCAGCACCGCGACGCGCTTTTCAGCGACACGCAGCGCAGGCGATGCGGGCAGCCGGTCCACGGGCGGCTCCGCGGGCGCCAGCGACCACAGCACCAGCGCGCGCACGAGCGCGGGCGGCAGCGTGTCCGGAACCGCCGGCAGACAGCGCGTGCACACCAGGCCGGCGTCGGCGTCCTGCCACGTCCCACCGCTCGCCGTGTCCTGACCGCACTGGCTGCACGACTGCAAATCCGGACAGACACCGAGCGCTTGCAGGAAACCGATTTCGATGGCCAAGCGCGGCGTGCGCAAAGCGTGCTCGTCGACCGTTTCGCACAAGGCCAAGCTATCGCGCAGCCAGGCGTACAGGCCGGGATCCGCGTGACTCGGCTGGCTCGCGCACGCGGCCATTTCCACGACGTACGAAGCGAGCGCCAACTGGCCATAGGTCGGCGTCAAGTGCAGAAACGCTGTGTCCAGGCTGGATTCCAGCAAGGTCGGCAAGTGGCCGCGGCCTTGTTCGGTCACCGCGGAAATCTCGCTGAACAGCGCGATGCCACCGGCGAAACGCTTGGAGCTCTTGCGGGCGCCGCGGGCCAGCACGTCGACGCGGCCTTGATCGGCGGAAACCAGCGAGACGATGATGTCGGCTTCGGCAATCGGCTGTTGGCGGATCACAATGCCGTCCAGACGGTGACGCGGCGGCATGGCGGAGGTTCAGCGCGGCTGGGCGGGCGTCGCCGGCTTGTCGACCAGCGTGTCCTTGCCCGGCACCGGTCGACGCGCGTTGGGCAGCGTTGGCGCCGCCGTCGGTCCTGTCGCCGTCGCTGGCGCGGAAATTCCCGGCCGCAACGTCATCTGCACCGGCTTCTTGCTGCGATTGACCGACCACAGGAACACGAACGCGATCGCCGCCACCGCCACCAGCAGGAACGACTGCGCGGGCGACAGGCCCCCCGGCGCGCGCGTCTGATCCCGCAGATAATCCGGCAATTGCGCGCTCTGGGCCGCGCTCGGTGCCTCGTGCGCCGTCATTTGCGCCTCGTAAGCTTCCACCACGGCGTCCGGCGCGACTTCCAGGTACTGCGCGTAGATCTTCAGGAAACCGCGGACATACACCGGCGCGGACAGCTCGTGGAACCGGTCTTCTTCCAGCGCCAGCAAGACGGTCCGCGTCATCTTGGTCGCACGCATCGCCGCTTCGAGGGAAATCCCCCGACTTTCACGACGTTGCCGCAACTTTTGACCAACGGTGTACACGCGCGTTTCCTGGCTCGGGTCAGACGGTCCAACCGGCGGGCGGTGATAGCAGGGAGAGGCGGTCGCTGGCAAGCTGGGAAAGTCGTTTTTGCGACCCGGCGTCAGGGCAACCAGCACGCCTCGGTGCTCGTGTCGCGGATGGTCGGCACCTTGCCGGCGGCGATGTCAGCGAGAAAACAGCGGTAGAGCTGCTTGGGCCGCTCGGTCTGAAAATTCGCCTCGTGGCCGTCTTCGATCGAGTCGCCCATGTTTTGCACCACGACGGCGGTGCGCGTCCCGTTTGAAGCATTGCCCATGACGGGCACCGGCAGCGGCTGCTTGCCAAACACCGGCAGGATGTCCGCCAGGAACGGCTGGTGCAGCGCGATGAGCTCGGGCGCCAGCATGTCCAGTTCCGGCCCGGCCAAATCCAGGCCCGCGGCCATGCTGAAGGCGTTCGCGATGCTCGGCAGGATGTAGTGGTCGACCAGGCCTTGCAGCATCAGGATGTTGCCGCCGACCTGCGGACCGTAGATTTGCGGATCAGACGACTCCACCGCCCACTGGAACAGCGTCAGCGCCGGGTCAAAAGGCGTCAGCGGCCGGCCGCGCACATCGTAGCCCAAGAGGCCCTCCGCCACCGGCTTGACCGCCAGCGGCAGCAACTTGTCCATGACGTTCATGATGTAGCTGCCGCCAGCGCCGGAGAGGATCGCCGCTTGATAGGCAAATGGACCGGTTGTCACGACCAACGGCAGGATCGTCGCGCCCATCGAATGGCCCATGATCGCGCGGTCTTTGCCCACGTGAAACGGCCCGGATGCGCCGGCGCACGCGCTGACGTCAAAGCTCAAGTCTGCGAGCCGGTCGGAGACGAGCCGCTGCTCCAGCGCCGACTGGCGGATGTTGTCGCGCAGCGCCGCGGCGTTGAAGACGTTGAAGAGCAGGAAATCCTCGTTGCCATGCGTGGTATTGCGAATACCCTCGAGCGTGCCGTCAAACTGCACGCCCGCCCAGCCGACCCGGGCAAATTCCTGCGCGGGACCGGTGCCCGGAACGACCGCGGTCGTGAAGCCTTGGCTGACCGCCACGCCGCGCTCGATCAGCGGCCGTTCACCACCTCCGCCCGTGCCGATGAACTGCACGATCGGCCAGCCACCCGTGGGCATTGTCTGGCGTGGCACGGTGAACCAGATGCGCGCAGTCTCCGAGTGGTCAAAGACCGGCTTGCCGGCGCCATCAAACTGCCAATCGCCGCCTTCGGTGTTGTACGGCGGCGTGCCATGCTGGTAGACCGGTACATCAAGCTTGGACTCAAACACGCAGTAGTGGTCGTAGGTTTCCGTGAGTGTCGGCGCGTAGGCGAGTGGTGTCACAGCATGTCCAGCGACGGCGTCATGGTAGACCTGCGTCATCTGCTCGACTTGACCGTCGGTCGTAAACACCGTCAGCGCGGCAATCTCGTCCGCGTTCAGGCCCAACGAGCCGAGCACTGGAGCGAATTTCGCGCGAGTGGCCGTGTCCAACGCCGGGGGCTGCGAGCCATCGGTATAGCGCACCTTGCGCGTCACCACCGCCGCGTAGCTGGTCTTGGGCTGCAGCGGCGCGCCTTGCAGCGGCAAAATGGCCAACAGGTTCTTGTCGCCCATCGGTCCGCCATCGGCCAGGAACGCGACCTGCACCGGCTGCTTGGGCCCGCCAGCCGTGGCCATCAGGAATACCGACGCGTCCGCCGTGATGCTCGTCGCCAACGCCGGCAAGGTCACCGGATCCAGCGCCGCCCCCGCACGAAAGTAGATCGCGCCGGTCTGGGCAAAGCCACGCGCGTCGCGGTTCAGCAACGCCAGGCACTGGTCGATCAGCGTCACCTGATCGGGATTCTGCCACTGATGCAGGTCGACATGGCCGTCCTTGACCAAGTCGTCCGCCGGGAACGGTGCGTCGTACAGCGAGTTCGGCCGGGTGAAATCCATCGCGAACGGCGGACCCTGCGGCACGTCGACGGATGTCGCCGTGGGCGTCGTCGAACACGCCGCCAGCAGCACCAGGAGCAGGAAACCCAGCTTCAACCCCATGCCGACCATCCGAGGCCGCGATACGTCGCGACGTGGGCGCCGAATGCGCCGTTTGAAAAGAATGCGTATTCGCTGAAGATTTCCGCCAACTCGCCGGATTTGGCGGGGCGAAAGAGGATGGCGTCGCCGATTTCTGCGGCGATCCCTTCAGGCAAGCGCACAGGCGTCTGCACCTCACCGGCGCCTTCGACCGGCAAGAGCGTGCAGCCGACGGGCCAGACGGGTATCGGCAAGCGGTCGGCACCTGCGCTACCCGACGCGATCCAACCGCCGCCGCCGCAGGTGACGATGCCGGGCGTGGGGATGCGCGTGATCGCCAAGGCAAAATGCAGCGCGGGCTGCAAATCGAGGCCGCGGTAGCCGTCAAAAAGGTGACCGACCAGCAGGCCGGAGCCGATGGTGATCTCCGTGACGCTGGGATCCTGCGCGGTGCGGTCGACCGAACCGCTGCCGCCGCCGTTGCACGACCAATTGCCCGCGACGAGTCCCGCCGTCCGCAACGCCTGCACGGCTTCGCCACGCCGCACCACGATGTCGGGCCAGCTCCGCTCTTTGATCCAGCGCTTCAGCGGATTTTGCCAGCTCGCCAGCCGGCCATCGTCCGGCAGCCCGGCGACGTGCGCTTCGTAGCCCATCAGGCCAGCCAACTCCAGGAACGGCTCCTCGGCGATCGTGCGCGCCAGCGCCACCACGTCGTCTGGCGTCCGCAGCGGACTGCGCCGCACGCCGATGTGCGTGCCCGCCACCGGTCGCCAGCCCATGTCCAGGTCCAACCACACCGGGATCTTCACCTGTGCCGTACGCGCGGCGCTCGCCAGCCACGTCACGTGCTGCGGCGCGTCGACGATCACCGCCGCGCGCGTCCGCCGATTCGCCTGAACCAGCCACTGCGCATCCTGCAGCCCGCCTGGCGGATAGCCCAGCAGCAGATCCGCCGCGCCGCGCTCCGCCCACAGCAGCGTTTCGCGCGCCGTGAATGTCATCAGACCGCGAATCAGGCCCGCTGAATGCTGCACGGCCCTCTCGATCAGCGCTGGACAGCGCAGCGACTTGGTCGCCAACCGCACCTGCTTGCCGTGCAGGCTCGCCGGCAACAGCAGCCGGGCCAGATTGTGATCGAACGCATCCACGTCGACGAACGCCGACGGCAGCGACCGGCCGCGCAGCGCCATCGCGTGCAAGGACTCCAGACTCGCGCGTTTTTCGCCCAGTTGACCCTCCACCGGCACACGCTACTCCAGCCACAAAATGCCGTCGAGTCCCGCCTGCCCTTGACGGAGCGGCGGGTGACCCTGACGCTAGAGAATCGCGCGCATGCGTCGCGCCCGCCTGAGTCCACGCATGCCCCGCGGTTTGCACCGAAAAGTCCAGTTGGAGCCACGTTTTGGCTAGACCCACTTCCTGGCCGCAGCGCGGTGAATGGCACCGGGCGGTGGCCATTTCCGCCATTCTCATCGCCAGCGCGATGATCCAGGGTATCTGCGACGTGCTCGCCACCAGCGGCGTCGGCGAACGCGGCGTGGTCTGGATGTGGGCGGTGGACGCCGCGATCGCGCTGGTGGGCATCGGCGCACTCGCCCGCGGCGTGGACAGCGTCGATCGCCGCCGCCTGGGCATCACGCTGCTGTGCGTTTTCGCCGCCTGCTACCTGTTCGTCTGGCACCGCACACTGCACAGCGCGACACCGGCGTTCTGGTGGGGCGCGCTGGGCGTCGTCGACACGCTGCAATCCAATCTGGTGGTGCTGCTGGCCTGGGCGTTGGCCCGCGACTTGTTCAACGAACTGGAGGCGATGCGGCTGTTTGGCCTCCTGGGCGGCGTGGCGTACGCCGGCACGCTCGCAGGCACGGGACTGGCCGGCTTTGTCGCCCGTCGCACGTTCTTCGGAATGGCCGCTACCGACCTGCTGCTGCCGTTTTGTGCCGTCCTGGCGCTCGTGACCGCGTTTGGCATCGCCTGGTTCGCGCCGCCGCATCACCAGCAAAAGCCGCCGGAGCCGGAGCCCGATGCGCCGCTGACGCTGCACGGCGTGTTGGACGGCCACACGTTGCGCTACCTCTGGGAGGAGCCGACGCTGCGCTGGCTGAGCGCGTTGCAGGTCGGCAACTCGGCGAGCTGGACCATGATGTCCCTGGCGGTGCTGTTCGCGCTGCGCTCGGCGGGTTCCGACAACGCCGATTTGCAGCAAGCCTACTCGCACGTGCGGATCATGGGACCGTTGGCGCACGCGATGGTGCAAGCGGCGCTGTCCGGCTGGCTGCTGCGGCGGTTGGGCTATGGCCGCCTGTTCCTGCTCACGCCGTTTGTCCTGCTCTTCAACCTGATGCTGCTGGGTGTCGCGCCGGTTCTTGCCGCAGCCTGGGCGGTCAGCCTGCTGATCCAGTTCGCCTTTGGCGCAGAGGGCGCCGCGGCGCACGCGTTGCTGGTCCGCACACCTGCGCACATGCGCGGCCGCGTGGGCACGTTCGTCATGGGCACGTTGCCGCAAATCGGCTACCTCGGCGGCTGCGGCCTGCTGTTCGCCACCCGCTGGTTCACCGACCTGCTGGGCTGGAGCGAAAGCAACGCGATGCGTTTCACCATCGCCGTCGGCGTCCTGACCGCCGCGGTCAACGTCTCTGCCGGCCAACGCCTGCGCCGCGCGTTTGCCGCCAAAGCTGAAGCGGCTTAAACATGCTGACCTATGTCCAACATCAGGTTCTTCCGGTCAGACCTGTTGCATTTCGGACTGGATCCGCGAGCGTGCACCTCCGGTGGCACGCCGCGGATGAAAACGGTTTGATCTCGAACTTCGGTCGGAGTGTATGATTTGTTCGCGCTGCACAGGAGCCCTTGCCCATGCCAACCCATGCTTCTCACACGTCCCCGGTACCGCGGCTGGACCATCAGGCGCTGACGGCGGAGACGCTCGACGGGCTGACGACGCCGATTGTGGTCACCGGCTGGCCCCTGCCGCCGCGGCACTTGGCCACGGACGCGCTGCAGCACTGGCTGCGCGATCAAGTGCTTTGGGTCTATGCGCGCAATTCCGGCGACACGTGGCAGGAGTGGTCGGCGGCAGACTTTCTGGCAGCCTGGGCCGCGCCGGACGCGGATCCGGGATTGAACGTCGTCGATGTCTACCTGCCCGATGGGCGTTTTGACGCCGTGTTTCCCGTCCATCCGGCCCTTGACGCGGCCAACCTGCTGAACGCCGATCCGCGCACAGCGCACTATCGCCGCAGCGTCGTCCTGACCGCGCCGGGTGCCTACACGCCGATGCACGTGGACAGCTATGGCTGCGGCGGCTGGATGTACCTGATTTCCGGAGAAAAGCACTGGGAATTGGCGGATGCCGCGCTGGGCGCCGACTTGTGGGATGCCACGACGCAGGACTACGCCGACCCGCGGGCCGGCAATTGGCCCGACGGCACGCCGACCTGGACCGCGACGCTGCGGGCCGGTGAAATGATGATTTGCCCGCCCGGATTCGTGCATCGCGTGGCCACGCCGGTGCGGTGTGTGGGCTTTGGCGGGGCGTTCCTGCCCGCCGGGCATGTGGCGCGCGGCGTGGAAGTGTGGCGGCGTGAGCAGGTGCTGGGTCAGGCCGGGTCGCTGGATTTGGCCGATGTCCTGACGCACGCGGGTTCGAATGCTACGCCGGCGGTTCAAGCGGCGATCGCGGCCGCGTTGCGGTAGCTACGACTTGGGATGCACATGCGTCACCGGCCGCAGGCGCTCCAGCGTGAAATAGCTCGGCGTCGGCACCTGCCACGGTCCAAGCTGCAGATAGGTCCAACCCAGCAGCTGCGTCGGATCATCCGGATTGAGCGCCACCAGCGGATCGCGCACCAGATGCATGCCGTCGAAGAAGCCCGTTTCCAGGCCGTAATCCAGCAACACGCCGTCGCGCAGCGCAAAGGGCGTCTTCTGGGGCAGCGCTGTCACGCGATACGGACCAAAGCTGAACGGCTGACCGTTCTTTTGCTTGAACGCAATCGGCCCATCCAATCCCGTCTGCACCAGCCGCACGTTCCAGCCGCGCACGTGCGCCGCGTCGGGATCGCGCCAGAAGGCCTTGATGAAGGTCTTCCACGTCAGCCGCTCGACGAACTCGGGCAAGCCCAGCGCCACGCCGCGGTATTCCCAGCCCGCCAGTGCGTCCGGCAGGATCGCGTGGCCTTCACTCAGAATGGTGCGCAGTTGCTTGTTGGTGCACTGCCACAAATCACTGGCTTTTTGCATCTTCATCTCCGTTGCCGTTGCGTCAACTCGGTTTCATGGTTGGACCCATTGGCCCGTGTGTCAATTCCGTCGGGGTGCGAAATATCCGCGCGATCAGTTGCCACACCCCGCCGAGACCGCTACAACCGCCAGCCCGGACCAGGAGGATGCCAGCATGTCGCAGATCATGGATGAAGAGGACTTTGGCGCGTTGTTCGAGGCGGACAATACCAAGCCGCGCAAACGCGTGACCGTTGGCGACAAGGTCTCAGGAACCGTGATGTTTTTGGGCACCAGCTCCGCGACGGTCGATCTCGGTGGCGGCCTGGATGCGCTGCTGGACATGGCTGGGCTGCTGGGCAAGGACGGTGAGCCGACGATTCAGCCCGGTGATCGCGTGGACGCGGTCGTGGTGCGGATTCGCGATCGCGTGGTGGAACTCGCCCGGTCGATTCCCAAGGGCCACGCCAACCTGCAGGTGCTGACGGACGCCGCGCGATCGGGCGTGCCGGTCGAAGGCACGATCACCGGCGTGAACAAAGGCGGCTATCTCATCGACGTGTCGGGCACGGCGGGATTCTGCCCGCTGGGTCAGATCGACACGCGCCGGGTGGAAGATCCGACGACGCTCATCGGCCAAAAGCTGCAGTTCCGGGTGCTGGAAGTGCGCAACGAGCGCGACCTGCTGGTGTCGCGGCGCGCGCTGCTGGAAGAAGGTCAGGCGCAGAAAGCGGCGGAAACGCGTGGCAAAATCACCCTGGGTGCGCGGCTGCAAGGCACGGTCACCCGCGTGCTGGATTTCGGCGCGTTCGTCGATCTCGGTGGGCTGGAAGGCATGGTGCCGGCGTCGGAGCTGGCGTGGGGCCGCAAGCGGCCGCAGGACGTCGTGACGGAAGGCCAAACGGTCGATGTGGAAGTGACGCGCATCGAGCCGGGCCTGGACCACAAAGGCCGTCCGGTGGAGAAGATTGGCCTGTCGATGCGTGCGCTGGCCCGCGACCCGTTCGAGCAAGTGCTGCCAGCGCTGCAATCCGGCGTGCTGGTGCGCGGCATCGTCACGCGGGTCGAAGCGTTTGGTGCGTTTGTCGAGCTGATCCCGGCCGTTGAAGGCCTGATTCACGTCAGCGCGTTTGGCCGTCGCGTGGCGCGCGCGTCGGACGTCGTGCAGCCGGGTCAGGACATCGTGGTGCAAATCGAGCTGGCCGATGGCCTGAGTCGCCGCATCGCCCTGTCCTATGTCGATCCGCAGATTCTGAAGGACGTGCTGGATGCCGATCGCCCGGCGCCGGCGGAAGTCGCGGGCCTGCGCATCGTCGGTTGGGCGCGTCCGAGTACGACGACCCAGGCGAACCAGGATCGCCTCAATCAAGCGCCGCGCAATGAACGCGTCGTCGCGCCGCCGCCGCTCGTCGGCTCGGTCGTGCCGGTGACGGTCGACAAGATCGAGAGCTTTGGCGTGTTTGTTTCTTGGCCGACCGGTCGTGGTCTGGTGCCGGCTTTTGAGTTGGGACTGCCGCACGGCGCCGATCTGCGCAAGCTCGTGCCGATCGGCATGCAATTCGACGCGTTGGTGCAAGACGTTCGCCCTGATGGCAAGGTGCGATTGTCCCGCGCGGCCGCGACCGCTGCGCTTGAGCGCGCCGAAGCTGACGCGTGGATGGCGCAGCAGAAGCCGGCAAACTTGGCTGAATCCGTCGGTTCGTTTGGTGAATTGTTGCGGCAAAAGTTGAATCAGGGCAAGAAGTAACCCATCGGCTGGCGTCCGTTTCGCCAAAAGCCTGAGGGACCTTCGATGAGCACTGGCGCCATCGGCACAGTTGGCAGCCTCAACGAGGAGCAGCAGGCGGTTTGTCGGCACTTGCCGCAGCCGATTGCCGCCGCGTGGCAGGAAGTGTTGCTGGCGCGGACCAACGCACAGTTGGAGCAGCGGCTACTGGCGCTCATCGACGTGGTGCTGCGCATGCTCAGCGTGCTGGCCTTGTGCGATTACCTGCGCGGTCCGCCGATCAAGACCGTGGAAGACCTACTGCCGAGCCTGGACGAGCCGCAGCCGGAAGCTTGGTTCCTGTTGCTGAATGCGTGCGTGGATGCGATTTTCCAGCGCACCGAACCGCGGCCTTTTGCCCTGGAGCTGCTGGTCTGGGCGCACGGTCCGCGCGGCGAGTCGGCGGCGGGTCAACGGCAACTGGAAAAAGTCCTGAAATTGCGGCGGGAGTTGATTTACGCGACCGACACGCTGGTCATTGAGGAGAGCGGCACGCCGACGGAACGGCTGGTCGTGGCCACGCTGGCACTGTGCGAATCGCTGCACTGGTTGGGGCCGTACCGATTGCTGCGTCCGGCGACGCTGACGACGCTGCGCAATCGCGGCTTCACCGGGCGCATCCAGTTCCTGGTTGGCGGGGCGGAGACGCCGTCTTCCGTGGACGCCTCGTGGACGGCGCATCTGTTGCTGGACACGGTCTACTGGAGCAATCCGGATGGTTCCGCGCTGCTGGAATTGTCGCCGTTCGTGCGGGTCCTGCCACATCCGCGGTCAAAGCGCTCGCAGTGCTTTCTGTTCGCCGCGTCGCCGGATCTGAAACGGCTACAATTGCGCCACGATCCATCCGAGATGACCGTGGAAACGAGCATCCTGGGTCCCGATGGCGAATGGCCGCTGTCCAAGTGGCTGGAGAAGCGATCCGAGCATCTGGCGTGGCTGGAGAACCAGGATCTGTCGGGCAATCTGGCGATCGATCCGGCGCTGGTGCGCAATCAGCCACGCCCACGTCCGCTGTCGCGACCGATTCCGGATCTGTCGGCCGAGTCGTTCCGCCAGCCGACGTGGACCGGTCGGCGGCCGTCGTCGGCGCTGACGCCGGCGGTGCGCAAGCAGAAGGAACTGTTGCTGATCGGTCAGGTGGTCATCCTGATCGCCATCGTGGGCCTGGGCGCACGGATGCTCGGGCCGGGGCATACGCCAGGGCGCGACCAGGAACGCCGAGTGCACATCGATGATCGCGGTGTGGCCTCGGTGGTGGCCAAGACGCGCGGCACGCATGAGGCCGCCGCCGTGGTGGTGCCGCCAGAACCAGCAACCGTCACCGCTGCGCGCCTGGCCGACCAAGCGCGGGATGCGGCCCTGCAAGCCGCCCGCCGCACCTTTGACGAAGGCAGCGCGGTGGCGCAAACCCAGCCGGCATTTGCGGCGCTGAAATGGGAAGCCGCCGCGTTCAACGGCGATTGGCGCGGCGATCGCGAACTCGCCCGGCTGTGGGTGCAATACCTACCCACCCAGCGTCAGCGTTGCCAAAAGCACGCGTTGCGGGCGCTGGTGGCCCAGCCGGGCGATGCCGAAATGACGCTGCTGGCCAGCAAGTGCGGCGTGCGGCCGGGGACCGAGGTCCACGATGACCACACCGAGTGGCAGCAGTCCCTGCGCGTGCGGTTGGTGGAGCAGGCGCAACGGCTGGTGGCGGGCAAGAAGATGGCGGTCCCAGAAAATGCCGCGTTGGCGAAGTCGCTGTTTGCCGATGCTGGACGTCTGGGCGCCACGCGCGGCTGGTTGGGCGTCGCGCAGGTCGCGTGGCGTGGCGAGCACGATGCGGCGGCGTGCAAAGCAGCGCTCGCCGAGATGGGTGATGCCGAGGAAGCCGATCGAGCGGCTATCGCGGAATTGCGCGAGGCGTGTGATCCCGCAAAGCATCCATGATATGCGGCGACGACCGCAGGAGCCTCAGGGCAGCAACGCGGTGATGTTCGCGCTCACGGTCTCCAGCTTCAAACCGAGCGACTTGGCATCCTTCGGGCCGCCCGGCGTCGAGGAGATGTCCGACGGCACCAGAATCGGCAGCAGTCCCTTCACCGCTGCCGCACCGCCAAAGCCCGAGAGCGCCGACGCTGGCAGCGCGTCAATCGCCGCGTTCAAGTCGGTGTCGGTGATGTAGCCGCAGAGCATGCCGCCGGTCGTCGTCTTCCAGCTGGTGCTGTCAGCGACGGTGCCGGAAAGTTGCACTTTGGAGACGGTCAAGGTCAGCGGCGCGCCGCTCAGCGTGAGCGTGATGGCGAACTTGTCGGCCGTGGCCTTGAGGGCCGTGCCGGTGATCGTCGCGGTCGGAAAGTTGACCACGGCATCGCAGCTGGTCGCGTCACACTTCTTGTTGCTGTAGGAAGACGACTTGACGTCGTAATCGCAACCAGCCGATGGGTTCTTGCAGGTGCTGCCCGGTGCCGGCGCGCCCAGGAGGACATTGAACAGGAACGGCGTGCCGGTCGTGTTGTAGCTCTTCGGGTCGAACAGCATGTCGACGGAGTCGGCGTTTACGGCGTCCTGCAACTTGGTGCCGACGATGCTGGCCAAACCGGACATCGTGTTGTCCACCTTGCCGTCGCCGTTGAGATCGCAGCCCTCGGTCTTCGAGCCAAAGGCGAGCGTCGTCACCTTTTGCACGCTGCCGCTCTTGTTGTCGGTGCCCCAGCCGGGACCGGAGGTCGGCCCGGTGTCGGCGGTCGGCCCGGTATCCGTCGGGCCAGTGTCCGCTGGGCCCGTGTCGCTCGGCCCGGTATCGGTCGTGAGCGCATCGGTGCCCGAATCCGCCATCGCATCGGCAGGAATGTCCGTGCCACCCGCGGCGTCACCCGGCTTGGCCGCATCCGCTGCCGTGTCGTCGACCTTGGCTGCGTCGTCTGAGCCTCCGGAATCGCCAGTCAGCGAGCCGTCGCCACCTGTTGTGTCGCCATAGGTCGCAACGCCTCCACCACCGCCAGCAGCCGTCGTGGAACAGCCAGACGCCATCAAGGCGAGCACCGCGACACCGCACAGGGCGACAACGCGAACCAAACCACTTTTGGAACGGACAAGGCCTCGATTCTGCATGGAAGACTCCTGTGGAAGTGCGTTCACAATACAGGCCGCGTGGGGCGAGCGCAAGGTGCGCTACTAATCCACACAGTCCGGCTTGTCGGCCTCAGGGCATCGAAATCGCACGTGAAAGTGATCCGCATGGCCGGTGGCGTGGCGGATGACGCCGCGCGGCACTGTCGCGCCCGCCGGATACTGGAAGACCGGGGCCAGCGCCTGCTCGGTCCAGCCATTGTCGAGCAGCGCCTCGTAGAGCAGCGCCTGAATTTCGTAGTCCATGAAGATCCAGCCCACTTCACCGGTGCTCAGCAGCGCTTCCAGGAACGCCCACGTCCGCTCCGCGTCGAGGTTGCTCGCATCCGTCAGTTCAAAGCGCTTCGGCTGGCCTTTCGTCGTCCGCATGTAGGCGATATCGACGTCGCGGCCCGATTGATGGGACTTGTGCGGCTTGAGGAAACCACCGTTTTCGGCCGAAATCGCACCGATGACAATCGCCGGCACCCCTTCAAATTGCCGGTTGACCTGGGCGGCGGCCATTTCCAGCAGCGCGACCGTGTTGTCCGTGCCAAAGGCGTTGGGACTGACCGCGATGTAGCCCGGTCCTTGACCCGGAATGCGGCAAGCGTCCTGAAGCTGGCCATCGGTCGTCGGGCCAATGGTCCGCGAGGGCTGATTCTTGGGCGGCTGGCACAGCGGCGCGGGCATCTGAAAGTTCGCGACCCCCGCGACGTTGCCAACCGTCGCCGTGTGCGCGCGCGCCTGCACCCGTACCCGCTGCGGCGGCAGGGGAATCTTCTCGTAGGCGTTCTCTTCCGGCGCATCGCGAAAGACCATGCGATCGACACCGCGGCGCTTCTTGCGCTGTGGCCCGGCATCCGCGCACGCCACGAGCGCCGCCAGCAGGGCAAACAGCAGTGCGCGAAGAAGCGTTCGGGACATCAGTGGCTGGTCTTCAGGTCGCGGTGGCTGACGGTGACGCGGCCGAGACGCATGGCGCGGATGTGTTCGGCCATCGCTTCCGCCAACGCGACGCTGCGGTGCTGGCCTCCGGTGCAGCCGAGCGCCACGCTGACCATCGCACGACCTTCCTGCGCGTGCAGCGGCAGCACATAGTCCAGCAGATACGACATGCGCTTCAAGGCTTCGCTGCCGCCGCGCTCGATCACGAACTGCCGCACCGGGGCGTCCAAGCCGGTCATCGGCGACAGCGCTGGCACAAAGTACGGGTTGTCGACGTAGCGCACGTCAAAGACGTAGTCCGCATCGCGCGGCAGCCCGTGTTTGAAGCCAAACGACTGCATCGACACAATCAGCCGCACGTCCGCCGAGTATTCCGGGTCGAAGATTCGCTGCACGTGGCGCTTCAGCTGGTGGATGTTCATCTCCGACGTGTCAACCACCAGCGTCGCGCGCTCGCGCACGGGCATCATGTGGTCGCGCTCGAAGCGGATCGCCTCGCTCACCGTGCCGGCCTGCCAAATCGGGTGCTTGCGGCGCGTCTCGGCAAAACGCCGGATCAGGACGTCGTCGGCGCAGTCCAGGAACAGCAGTTCAGCCTGCACACCGCCGGTCTTCAGCGCCTGGATCGCGGTATCGACGTCGCCCAGCAACTCGCCCGCGCGGATGTCGATGCCGACCGCCACCGGCGTGGCTGTCAGGCGCTCGGCCATCATGGATTCGAGCGCCGGAAGCAGCGCGGTCGGCAGGTTGTCGACGCAGTAGAAGCCCAAATCCTCTAGGGCGTGCAAGCAAGTCGACCGGCCGGAGCCGCTGATGCCAGTGACAATCACGAATCGGGCATTGCGGGCCATGATTTGCTCCTGTCGAACGGGGTTTCCTTGCCTCTAATACTGCTTGCGGCGCTGCGATGATGGTGGAATATTCAATGCTTCCCGATATTTGGCCACCGTGCGCCGCGCCACTGTCATGGTCTCACGCGGCCGCAGGACCTCCAGCTGCGTCTCGGTGCAGGACAGCCGCGCCAGCATCTTGCCGCGATCCCAATCGCCGTGCAGCATGTCGACGATTTCCTGATCCGACAGCGGCGAGCTTGGCTGTTCGTTGTCGATGAACCGCTTGATCGCGCTCTTGACCGCCTCCGACGCCACATCGCTGCCGTCGCCCGAAGGCACGCCGGCGCCGAAGAAGAACTTCAGCTCGAAAATCCCCTGCGGCGTATGGACATATTTGGCGGTCGTCACGCGCGACACCGTCGACTCGTGCAGCCCAACGTCTTCCGCCACCTCGCGCAGCACCAACGGCCGCAATTTTTCCACGCCGCGATCGAGGAACGGCCGCTGGAAGCGCATGATGGATTCGGTCACCCGCTGGATCGTCGACTGGCGCTGGTGAATCGAGCGGATCATCCAAGTCGCTGCGCGCATCTTTTCCTGAAGATATTCCTTGGCTTCCGTATCGCCTTCGCCCGAGAGTGCTTGTTTGTAGAAGTTGGACACGCGCAAGCGCGGCAAGCCGTCTTCGTTCAGCACGACCGTGTAGTCCTCGCCGAGCTTGTACACGTAGACGTCCGGCGTGATGTAACGCGCCGTTTCGCCGATAAAATGCCGTCCCGGACGCGGCTCCAGCGACGCCAGCAGACCCATCAGCCGCTGTTCCTCGTTGGGCCGCAAGCGCAGATCCCGGCGCAGCCCGGCGTGATCGCGGGCTTCAATGTACGGCAAGCCGACCTCAATCAGCTTGTGCAGCCGCGGCTCCTTGGGATGCCGGACCAACGCTTGGGTCAGCAGGCATTCGCGCAAATCGCGGCTCGCGACGCCAGATGGATCCAGCGTGCGGATGATGCCCAGCACGCGCGTGACTTCAGCCACGTCCACGCCGTGGGTCAGCGCCATCGCCCGGATGGAATTGCCGTAGAGCGCGTCGGTTTTGCAGCCGCGGCTCTCCGCGTCGGTCTGCCACGCAGCGACCTCTTCATCAGTCAGCCAGTACAACGACAGCTTGGCCTTCGCCTCAATCTTCTCGATCCCCTGCGCATCCGCGAGCTTGGCCAACTGCCGCCGCGCGTTGTCGCTGCCACCGAGGATGTCCAGTCGCGTCGGCCGAAAGTAGCCGTCATCGTCCAAATTACCAATGATTTCTTCAACCAGCAGGCGATCCGCCGCCGCCAGCGTGGTCGAGGCGATCTGCTCTTCCAAAAACTCCGGCAAGGTTGAAGCGCGCGTCAGCGTTTGCGACAGCGCCGGGCGATCTTCATCTTCGCCGTCGCGAAACGCCCCGCCGCCTTCGCTCGGCCCGCGTGCCAGATCGGTAAAATACTGCTGCCAGTCGATTTCGTTGCGCTCGTCGCGGGTCGGCGGCGCTTCGATGTCGGTCACCGGCGCCTCACCACCGGTCAACGCGGACGGCAGCGGATCCTGCGACGTCTCCGTCTGGATCTCCTCTTCCAGCAACGGATTTTCGTTCAGCGCGTCGCCGACGGCCTCCATCAACTCAGTGCGCGACAGCTGCAGCAACCGAATGGCCTGCTGGAGCTGCTGCGTCATGACCAGCCGCTGCTCCAGCCGCTGTCCAAGTTGGAGACCCTGTTTGAACTCCATGCGCTCCACGTCCCGGTTCGTCCAATGCTGGGGGCGCTACCGCCGCGGCACGGACGAACGGGCACCGCGAGTGTACTGGCCTGAGTGGAGGGCGACAAGCAAATGCGACTGCGCGCGGCGGCGAATTGTCGCTTCCGTGTGAAAAGTTTGGAATCTTGGCGCGAAATATGCACGCCTTTGACCCCGCTTGCGGCAAAGCATGGATTTTGCGAACTTGTGCTTGACAGGCGACCGTTTGCCCATTACTTGGCGGCGCGGCGCTGACAGGCGTAGTTGTCGCCATTTGCCCGCCCCCGCTTTCGTTTGTGCTCAGGATTGTTTCGATGGCCAAGACCGATTTCTACGAACTGCTTGGCGTGCCCAAAGACGTCAACGACGCCGATCTCAAAAAAGCTTTTCGCAAAGCGGCGATGCAGCATCACCCGGATCGCAATCCCGGCGACGCCCACGCCGAGGAAATGTTCAAACAGTGCGCGGAAGCCTACGACGTGCTGTCTGACGCCCAGAAGCGCGCCGCCTACGACCGCTACGGCCACGCGGCCTTTGAGTCGGGTCGCGGCGGTGGCGGTGGCGGCAACTATGCCAACATGGACGACATGTTCAGCCACTTTGGCGACATCTTTGGCGACATCTTTGGCAGCAGGCGGGGCGGCCCCAAGCGCCCGGCGCGGGGCAGCGACCTGCGTTTTGACCTGGGTCTGTCCTTGCGCGACGCGGTCCAAGGCGTGAAGCGGGAAATCGCGGTGCCGCGCATCGACCCGTGCGGCACGTGTTCCGGCACCGGCGCCAAAGCTGGCTCGAGCCCCGAACCATGCGGCCAATGTGGCGGCCGCGGTCAGGTCGGTCATCAACAAGGACCCTTCGTGTTTGCGGTGACTTGCCCGCAGTGCCAGGGCCAGGGGCGCACGATCAAGCCGGCCAATCGCTGCGCGACGTGCGGCGGTGCGGGCCAGCAGCGGGTGGAGAAGAAAGTCACCGTCAAGATTCCCGCGGGTGTGGACACGGGCACGCGCCTGCGCGTCACGGGCGAGGGCGAGCGCGGTCAACCGGGCCAGGAGCCCGGCGATTTGTACGTCGTCCTGGCGATCCAGCCCGATGACGTATTCCAGCGCGATGGCGACGATCTGCACTGCGAAATCGACGTCGATGTCGTGCGCGCGGTCCTGGGTGGCGTGGTCACGGTGCCGTTGATCGACGGCGAAAATGAAAAAGTGAAGCTGCCGCCCGGTATCCAGCCCGGCGAGCAGGTGCGGATTCGCGGCAAAGGCGTGCCACATCTGCACGGCAATGGCCGGGGCGACCAGTTTGCCCACGTGCGCGTGGTCGTGCCACGCAAATTGACGGATCGCCAGCGCAAGCTGTACGAAGACTTGGCGCAGGATCTCTGACCGCCGATTGAGACTTGCTCGCGAGCGCGGAATCATCCTGCGCACCAAAGGCGCCATGCTGACGCTGCTTCGCCCGATTTCCCTGCGCCGTTTGACCGAGCACAAGCTGCGTGCCGGCATGACCGCAGTCGGCATCTCGCTCGGCGTCGCCGTGCTGGTCGCGGTCGTCACCGTCAATGAAGGCATCGTCGGCTCGTTTTCCGACACGCTGGACCGCATCAGCGGCCGCGTCGACCTGGAAGTGCGCGGGGGCGACACCGGGCTCGACGAGCTGCTGATCGACAAGGTCCTGGAAGTGCCCGGCGTGAGATATGCGACGCCGGTCATTCAGCGCACCCTCGATTTGGCCGACGGCTCCGGCGAAACGCTGGCGATTCTCGGCGTCAACTTCACTGAGAATCCCAAGGCGCTGGACCACCTGTACCAACTCGACGCGGCGACGCTCAAGCGGCCCGCGGCGCAGGAGAAGGCCAAGAAGGACGACGAGTTTGCCGATGATCCCTTTGCGATGCTGGATCAGCCGCGGCAATTGGTGGTGACGACCGAATTTGCCGCCAAGCACCACCTGCAAAAAGGCGGCACGCTGGAATTGCTGACGCCCAGCGGTCGCCAGACGTTCACGGCGTTTTCGATCGTGGAAGCCAAAGGGCCGCAAAAGGCGATGGGCGGCAATCTGGCCATCATGGACTACGTCGATGCCCAGGAGGTCTTTGACCTCAAGCGCCGCGTCGATCGCTTTGATGTGGCGCTGGACGACGCGAAGAAGCCCGGCGAAATCCAGCGCGCCGTCGCGGCGCTGAAGAAGGCGGTGGGCCAGGAGTACGAGGTCGAGCGACCCGGCAAGCGGCAGGCGCGGCAGGAGCAGCTGCTGAAGTCGTTCAAGCTCGCGTTGGCCGTGGGCGCAGGCGTGGCGCTGATTGTCGGCATGTTCCTCATCTACCACACGCTGTCGATCACGGTAGCGCAGCGGCGATCGGAAATTGGCATTCTGCGGGCGGCAGGGGCGACGCGCGGCCAGATCGTCAAGCTGTTCACGCTGGAAGGCGCGGCGTTCGGATTGGGCGGTTCGCTGATCGGTCTGGCGTTGGGCGGCGTGCTGGCGCGTGCGATGATGGAGACCTCCGCGCAGTCCGTCACCGATCTGTACCTGCGCGTCCACGTTCAGGAAACCCGCGTTGCCTGGAGTACAATGCTCTTTGGCTTGGTGCTGGGCACGCTGTCCTCCGCACTGGCGTCGCTGCTGCCGGCGTGGCAGGCGAGTCGGCTGTCTCCGGTGGAGACCATCCGCACGGTTGCGTTCGATTTTCGCGGCGTGCCCACCTTGAAATGGGAGCTGCGCGAGTTCGCCGCCATGGTCTGCTACGTCCTCGCGCCCATCGTGGCCCAAGGTCCGGCGATCGGCGGTTTTCCGATCTTTGGCCTGACCGCGATGTTCTTTATTGTGCTGGGCAGCACGCTGATGTCGCGCTGGCTGATGCTGGTGCTGACGCGGGTTCTGGGTCCGGTGGCCACGCGTCTTGGCGGGATCGAGGGCCGGCTGGCCGCCGACAACGTCACGCGCGGCGCCAACAAGTCGGCCGTCACCGTCGCGTCGCTGATGGTCGGCTTGTCCATGGTCATGGGCAGCGCCATCCTGACCAGCAGTTTCCGTTCCAGCATCCAGACGTGGATCGAGCAGACCGTGCCGGCGGATTTGTTCATCACCTCCAACGCCAACATGGGCGGCATCAAGAACCAGCCCGTGGATTTCGCCCTCGCCGCCAAAATTGCCGAGCTACCGGGCGTCGCTTCCGTCGACACGGTGCGGCTGCGCAACGTCGATTTCAAGAACGCGCGGGTGCTGCTGCTGGCCTTGCAGACCAAGATTCGCTTTCAGCACACGTCGGCCTGGCCGATTTCCCGCTGTTCCGGCGATTGCAAAACGGTCACTTCGCGGCTCACGGCGGGCGAAGGCGTGGTCATCTCCGAGACGCTGTCGCACCGCTTTGGCACGAATCCGGGCGAAACGATTGCGCTGCAAACGGCTCATGGCTTGGTCGAATTTCCGGTATTGGCGGCGATGCGCGACTATTCCAGCGATCAGGGCTCCGTGTTCATGGACCGCGCGCTGTACCTGAAGCACTGGGACGACGACAAGGTCGATACTTTCGAGCCGTACATGAAGCCTGGCGTGGATCCCAAAGCGGTGCGTGAGCAGGTGCTGGCCAAATGGGGCAAGCAATACCGGCTGTTCGCGTTGACCAACAGCGAGTTCCGCGACGAGATCGGCCAGATGATCGAGCGGGTGTTCAGTATCACCCGCGCCCTGGAGATGGTGACGATCTTCATTTCGCTGCTCTCGGTCGTGAATACGCTGCTGACGGCCATTTTGGACCGGATGCGCGAAATCGGCGTGCTGCGCGCGGTGGGCATGAAGCGCAGTCAGCTGGTGCGGGTGATTCTCATCGAGTCGCTGCTGTTGGCGCTCATCGGCGCGGCGATCGGCATCGTGGTGGGCACCGTCAACGGTTTCATCATCCTGAAGGTGGTCAACGCGCAGGACACGGGCTGGGACGTGCCGATGCATTTCCCGGTGCACTTGGCCCTGCTCTATGCCGGAGCGCTGGTGGCGGTCGGCGTGCTGGCCGCCATCTATCCTGCCAAAGTGGCCGCGCGCGTGCCGGTGGTCGACGCCTTGAATTACGAGTGATGTCATGAAGGTTGCCTGCCCCACATGCCGCAAGCCCAGCTTGCCGCGCGCCGAGAACCCGGCCTTTCCGTTTTGCTGCGAACGCTGCCGCTTGATCGATCTTGGCGGCTGGTTGAGCGAGAGCTACCGGGTGCCCGTGCGACCCGACGAGACCGAACGCGACGGCGTCAGCGAGGACGAGGCCGCGGGGATCCAACCCGAGGATTTGCCCAACTGACCGCTTTGGAGCAGGCTCGAATCATGACACGCGACGGCGCCAACCTGTTCACGACGATCGCGGTGTCGCTCACCGGCACAGGCCTGGCGGTTGCGCGGGACGTCTCGACGTGTGGACCGGTCATCGGCATCGACGCCGACCGCACGCGCCCCGGCCGGTACAGTCGCCACGTGCAGCTTCTCCGCGCGTTCAGCAACCGCGCTCTGGATGCCCAACTCGCCGACGATCTCGCGCGATTCGCCCAAGCGCAGCCGCATCCCGTCGTGCTAATTCCCGCCGCGGATGATGCCTGCGAGTGGGTCATTGCGCAGCGCGACCGCTTGCTGCCCCACGTGCGCGTGTCCGCGGGTTATGTGCCCGAGCGCGCCGGCATGTTGCTGGACAAATCCGCGTTCGCCCAGCGCTGCCGTGCGCTGGCGATTGACGTGCCGGCGACCTTGCAGCCGACGTCGATGGCCGATGTCCGCGCTTTTGCCAAGGACATCGGTCTGCCGTGCATCGTCAAGCCACGGGCGGGGCACAAGTGGCGCGACCGCTTGAGCGGCCAGAAGCTGCTGGTGCCGCAGACGCTGCTGGAGCTGGAAAAGGCGATGACTGACGTCGTCGGCGACCCGTCCGCAGTCGTGCTGCAGGAGCTGGTCGCGGGGCCGGAGTCCAATTTGGCGGTGGGCGCGGTATGGGCGGACCAACAGGGCCAGGTGCGGCACGTGTTGACCGCGCGCAAGATTCGGCAATTTCCCCGACAATTTGGCTCCGGATCGCGCGTGGTGACGGAGGCGTTGCCTGAGGTGGCGCGTCTGTCGGCGGAGATCATCACGGCGCTCGACTATCGCGGACTGTGTGGCACGGAATTCAAGCTCGACGAGCGGACGGAGCGCTGGCGGCTCATCGAGATCAATCCGCGGCCGACGCTGTGGTACGACCTGTGTCGCGCGGCGGGCACGCACCTGATCCGCGCGCATGCGGAGGAACTGGCCGGCCTGCCGCTGGCGTCTGTGGCGCCGCAGCACGATGGGGTGGCTTGGACCTACGGCCTGCGCGACGTGGTGGCGCTGGGTCAGGCGGGCGGTCTTTCGGCGGTCGTGCATGCGCTGCGGCAGGAAACGTGGGCGGAGACCGATGCGGTCATGGCTTGGGATGATCCGCGGGCGACGCTGGCCTCGATTGGCCATTTTGCCGCGCAGGCAGTGGCCCATCTGCGGCCGGGACGAGGCGAGGCATGAGAGGAATCACAGGACAGCTGGCCATCTGGACAGCACTCGTTTGGACCGTCGGCTGTACGTCCTCGCGGTCCGTGGACGCTTGGCGCGATGGCTGGGCGCTGGAGCAGAAGGGCGAGACCGCGCTGGCGTTGCGCAAGTACACCGATGCGACGAGCCGGCTGGGCAAGTATCCCGGCGCGATGCTGAACCGGATTCGTCTGATGGCCGCGGTGCCGGAACGGCGTGCGGATGCGCAGGAATTGCTCGACAAGCTGCTCAAAAGCGACGCCACGGACGCGCGCGTGGCGGCCTTTGGCGCGACCTGGGCGCTGTGGCAGGGCGATGTGACGCTGGCGCGGAATCGGCTGACGGCGGGCGTGCTGAAGAAGGATGACCCGGAAGAAGTGGTGCTGGCCCTGCGTCAAGCGGAGCTGGCCGTGCTGATGGCCGAGAAGCAGTGGCAGGCGGCGTGGCAAGCGGCGAAGCAGCAGGCGCCCAGGACGCCGGAGGAGCACCTGCGGATGGCGGTGCTGGCGTGGAATGTTGGGGAGTGGGCGACCGCGCGCGAGCTGGTGAGTCAAGCGCTGGAGTGCAAGGACAAGTGGCTGCTGCAATCGCTGCTGGCCGCGCGCGCCGGGCAATGGCCCCAAGCGCAGCAGTTCGTGGCGCGGCTGGAGGGCGATGCCGTGACGCCGCTGGTGCTGGCGCTACGGGCGCAAGCGGCGATGCACGCGGATCCGCCGGCGATGGCAACGGCGCTCAGCGATGCAGCGGAAGCGGCACGCCGCGATCCGGCCGATCCGCTGGTGACGGAAGTCTGGGCCGAGGCGCAGTTGGTGGCGAAACAACCACAGCTGGCGCGTGACTTGCTGGCCGGGCTGACCGTGCGCGGTGCCGGCTGGTCGGCCTGGTACAATTTGGGACTGGCGCAGTTGCGACTGGGCGATTTGCCCGCCGCCGCACAGGCCTTCACGGTCGCGGCGCAACGCTGTCCAACCTGCGAGCCCGCGGTGAAGAACCGCGACGTGCTGGCGAAAATGGGCGTCGGGCCGTAGCCCATCCACGCGCAGGCAGAGAGCGACCGGAAGGTCGCACGCCCGCACCGCAGGTGCGCAAAGAGCGGACGTAAGTCCGCAACGTGCGCCCCGAGCCGTTCGGATCGCGGCGCCGAGCGTCCGCACGAGCGTACTGGCGGACGCAAGCGTTACGAAACCGGATCAAAATACCCCTGCACCGACGACGCCAGCCGCTTGTCGGGCGCGCACTCTCCTGACAGAATCCCGGCTCATCTCGCGCCTTGGTGGCGCTATCTTGGGTTGCCATGCAGCGTTTGAAGTCCTTCCGTCCACTCTTTGCCGCGTTGCTCGTGGTCTCGCTCGTGACTGCGTGCGGCACTGGGCCCAAGAAGAAGAAGTCCGCCGTGAAGAGCGAAGCCGCGGCGATGGGCGTGGCGGAAGTCATGGAGATGCGGCGCAAACGCGTGATGGCGACGCTGCCGGAAGGCGATGACCTCACCGGCGACGAGCACCCGTGGCTGGCGTGGCTGAAGAAGGGCGTGGCGGTGTCGCCGGCCAACGAGCTGCGCAAGGCCGCGACCGCCGTGGAGAATACGCCGGTCGCGGAGCAGGCCGAGGCGCTGGCGAAGTGGGCGGAAGCCGCGCGGGCGTACTACCAGGACGAGAAGCTGGAGCCGAACGAGTACTGGACGACGCTGGCGACGGCGCGGCGGCTCTCGGTCGGTGCGCCGTGGGAAGCGGACATGGAGTTCGAGAAGCTGATGTTCCACGCCGCGGAACTGGCGCGGTCGTGGACGCTGTTTGACTCCGATCGCCACGACGACCGCGTGCTGCGCTTCTTCACGTACTGGAAATTCGTCTTCGATTTCAACCCGAAGACCGGTATCTACGAGGACGAAGTCAACTGGGTGTGCGCCAACAAGCTGGGCGACTACTGCAACGCGATTCCGATGGAAGAGCGGCCGACGCAGGTGCAGAAGAAATACTACGAAGGCGTGATTGCGCAGATCGAGGCGTACAAGCTGAAGTTCGCGACCAGTCCGTGGAATCCGCTGCTCGACCGCTTTGCCGCCAAATACAAGGACAAGCTGGCGAAGGTGCCGAAGTTTGAAGAATACCCGATCTTTCCGGGCATCCGCTCGACCTTTGCTGCGCCGCTGGGCGGCAACGCGGTGCTGACGATCACCGACAAGGGCGTCAACTTGATGGACAACCAACTGCGCAAGCCGGAAGACGGCTGGAAGCCGGATTGGACGCCGGACGCGAAGCTGGCGGAAGACATCAGCAAACTGGTGGAAGCGGTGCGGTCGACGACGCAGTCGCAGTACAACCAGTCCAACATCCTGCTGGTCACGCTGGCGGATGTGCCAATGCGCTATCTGGAAGCGGCGCTGCGGGCGACGATCGTTGGCGAACACGCGAAGGAATGGTCGACGGCGTGGCTGGTCGGGCGGCGGCGCGGCGACGGCTCGAATCGCCGGGCGGGCTACCAGATCACGATCCTGCCGCTGGCGGCGGCGGGCGACAAGAAGAACCACGTCGATCCGACGGTGAACAAGACGGTGCCGTTCAGCTTCACCTTGGACAAAAAGAAGTGGCAGTGCCTGGCTTGGGCGAATGTCGGCAAGGATCCGTATGAGGCCAAGGCGTTCCAGTCGATCGTGTTCCACGACGGCAAGCTGATTCACGCCGCGCGCATCTCGGGTACCGGCGCGCTCACGGGCGATCAGGCGGCACCGAGCGATGGCGAAGGCGGTCGGCTGGAAGCTTGGGGCGATGCGCAGGCGACGTCGATCGTCGTGGCCGTGCCGGAGACGGCGAGCTACAAGCAGTTGCTGGAAGCCATGAACGGTGTGGCGCTGCGCTGCGACGTGGAAGGTTGCAAAGTGCCGCGCGTCCAGCCGGTGTTCCTGGCGACCTGCAAGTAAGGCGTCGTGCCGCGTGTGGGCTGTCGTGAGGCGGTTTCGGGACGCTTGCGTCTGCTGCTGCGCCCGTAGAGGCGAACGGCGTGGCGATCCTGGACGGCTTGGGGCGCGCTTTGCGACCTTACGGTCGCTCTGCGTCACGGCGCGTGCACCTCTCCATCCGCCCGGCCCGCGCACGGAAGTGCGCAATCCCCCATCAGAAGCTTGCCGGAGCGCGCCGCCGCTGTGCTCAGACGGCGCACTGATGTACGGACGCGTTCCGAAACCACATGCCGGCCGGCCAAGGCCAAAAGGACTCACGACCAGCCGCGCCGAAATCACGGCTCATTGGCGTAGTACGTGCCATATACCTTGGCGATAGCGGCTTGTCCGTCCGGGGTGAAATGCGGTCCGCCGAGGATGAAGACGTCGCAGTTCGGCGCTTCGAACTTGGGCGCAGCGGTCACAAGGCCAGGATACGCGGCAACGACCTTGGCAATCGCGGCGTCGATGAACGGTTGCACGATGGTTTCCTGGTTCGTCGCATCCGGGCACGGCTGGTTGCCCGGCGCGCGCAGCATCGTCAACAAGTCGATGCGCTTGACGTTCGGGTACTTGACCTTCAGGTTCTCAACGACTGCGGTCAACGCGGCCGTCCATTGGTCCACCGTCGTGTAGTCCCAGTTGCAGCCGGTGAAGAGGATGCGGTCCGGATTGTTGGAATTCTGCGTGCAGGGCGAGACGACCGGCGTGGTCCAGACGGTGTTGGTCGGATCGGCCCAGAGATCGACGTAGGCGTGCGTCAGCGTGATGGCCTGCCAGCGGCCGTCGGTGACCGCCGTCTCGAAGCCAGCGGCGTACCATTCGCCGGTGACGGACAAGCCCATGACCTGATTGCAGACGAAGCTCTGGCTGCTCACGGCATCGGCGCCCGAAGCGGCGGCACCGGACGAGGTGGAACAGGCCGCCAGGAGCACGGCCAAGCAGGACAGGAAGGTCGCGGAAGGTGTCGATCGCATCTCTGCAACTCCTGGTGGCTTGGTCGCCGGCGCCGGTGGATTCCCCCGGCAGTATCCGCACAGCCCGGCACGCCCGTCAACGCGGGTTGCAACGCATGGTGCGCCGGACGCAAGTGCTTCACATGCTGGCGCAAAGGGCGGCTTGACGCGTGGATCCGGCCAGTCCAGACTGCCCGGCTGCCCGGATCTGGCGCGGTCAACGTGGTGTTGGCCTTCTGTCGGCTGTCGCATCCAGCGGAGGAATGCCCATGACCGGCCACGCTCACACACGCTTGACCTGGCGGCTTGCGCTTCTGCTCGGCCTGACGTTCGCGCTTTTGGCGTCGTGTACCACGCCAGCCGCAGCGCCGACCTCGGATGCGGATGCAGCGGTCGAAACCGACACGACCGGCGTGTCACCCTCCTCGCATCCCCGCCTGATGTACGCGCCGGAACACAAGGCCATCCTTGTCGCACGGGAGCACGTCGCGCCGTTTGACGCCGTCTGGACGCGGCTGCGTGCCCAGGCTGCGGCCATTCCGGCGGCTGTGGCGCCCAAGACCTGGGATGCCGGCGTCTGGTCGCAATATGCTTCCGCGGCGCAGGCGAATGCCATCCTCGCGTGGGCCTTTGACGATGCCGCAGCGGCTGCCAAGTCCAAGCAGCTCCTGCTCGCATTCCAGGACAACCTGGAGGACAACAACGACGGCGATCTGGACATCCACATGCAGTCGGTGCTGCTGCCTTTTGCCAGCACCTGGGACCTGCTGCTGGCGACGCCGTGGATCACCGCGGCGGAGGCGAAACAGGCGCAGACGGTCATCGCCAGCGTGACGCGCAAGTTCGTGGCGCGCTATCTGGACGATTCCTTTGGCCGGATGTTCTCGTTGGTCGTGACGCAGAACAACCATCCGCTGCGCGCCGCGTCGGCCATCGGCTACGTCGCGCTGGCGTTTCCGGATGATCCCGACGCGCCCCGCTGGCTGGATTGGGCGACCGATCAGATGGATTACCTGCTGGGACCGAAGGGCCACTATGTGCAGAGCGACGGCGGGGTGAGCGAAGGGCCCTTCTACTTCTCGTTCGGCTTTGCCGCGGTCGCGCCATTCCTGCTCGCGCTGGACCGCAACAGCCCGGCGAACGTCGTGCACCACCACATGTGCTTGACCCGCAACGACGTGGATCCCTGGGACGACAACGGCTGCGTGGAGGGCGAGCCGTTCACGATGGTCAACCCGCTGCGTGATCCCACCTTCCTGTCGACGCTCGACTGGTCGGTCTCGCTGCGGCGGCCCTCGGGATTGCGCGCGGTGCTCAATGACACGCACATGGCCGTCACCGATGGCGCCGCGTTGACGACCTCGCTCGGCGGCGGGAGCTACCTGATCTGGGATTGGGGCACGAACGCCGTGCTGCCGTTTGACACCCAAAAGTTCGACAACCTGACGCCCTGGTATCTGGCCTACGTCTCCGACGCCGTGCCGCAGCCGCCGCCGTGGCGCAATCGCTTCTTTCCCGCAGCCGGCCACGCCGTGTTCCGCTCGGGCTGGGGAACAGAAGACTTGTGGCTGTTGCTCGTCGCCGACCACGGTCCGGCGCGCAAGACCTTGCACAACCACGCCGATGGCGCGTCGTTTGCCCTCTCCGCTTATGGCGAGGACCTGCTGATCGACACCGGCTACTACAAGCCGGATTCGATGAACAATCCGCTGACGACCGACTCGCCTTCACACAACGTGATTCTGGTCGAAGGCGTCGGTGCGCCCAAGCGCGGCTTGCTGGATACCTGGGGCGATACCGACGCGTTCCTCGAAAACACGGTGGACGGTGAAGCAGTCGCCTGGGCCGAGGGGCGCGTGGCCTATGAGAAAGCCGAGATCCGCCGCGGCGTGGCGTTCGTCCGCAAGCGCTATTTCGTGGTCGCGGACCGGATCAGCAGCGAAGTGACCACGCCGCGCACGTTCCAATGGCGCGCGCACCTGTGGGCCGGCTTTGACGTGGGCGGCACCTACGCCATCCAGGGAAGCCACCTGACGGTGGATCGCCCGCTCGCGGGGCTGGCGATTGCGGCAACGACCACCGAAGGCGCTCCGACGTTCATCGAGCCGCCGTTCAAGGCGCTGCAGCCGCCACACGTGCATGACATCGATGGCTCCGGCAATCACGCGGTGGCGGATGCGACCATTTCTGCCATCGCGCCCGGCTTCCTCGTCGTGCTCGCCCCGTACAAAGCGGGCGCGACGAGCGATGACGGGCCACTGACCGTGACGACCGTTGCGACTGGTGCGGCGAGCTGTGCCTGGACCATCGCTGGCACGACTGCCGGGACCGCATGGCACGACGTGGCTTGGCTGCGCAATGCCGGCGCCGCGACGCAACTGACGGTTTCCGGTCATACCGTGGAGACAGACGCCGCGTTCGTGCTGCTCTCGCAAGGGGGCGACTATGCGCTCGTCGCGGGCGGGACGCATGTCTCCCTGGATGGCGTGGCGCTCGTCACCGGCAACACCGCACCGGTGGCCGTCGTTGCACATTGAGCCTGCCGCGCTGGCGGAATTCGCGCCCGTCCTGCATCCCAAGGAGTCCCGGATGAATCGTCTTGCCTGCCTGCTGCCGGTCCTGCTGCTCTGCGCTTGCCACGCCGCGTCGTCAGCCACGCCCGCAGCCGCGCCGTTTGACTGGTGCATGGCATCCACGCCGCCGGACGAGGCTTGTTTCGCCGCCAAGCGGGATCCCACTTCGGCCAACGTGGCGCTCGCGCTGGCGATCGCCCGGCGGCAGGCCGTCGTGAATGCCAAGGCGGACTTGCCGTGGAGCTGGGGCGGCGCGGTGCAGATGGCGTCCTTTGTCGACCTGAACCGCGTCACCGGCGATGCGCCGACGCTCGGCTATGCGCAAGCCTGGCTGGATGTGAACCTGGCGGCCGGCTACACCATGACGACCAGCGACACCGCGGCGCCAACCGGCGTGGCCGTGCCGATCTGGAAGGCGACCGGCGATGCCAAGTACAAGAAGCCCATCGACGATTTTCTTGCCTACATCGACCACGTGGCGCTGCGGACGCCCGAGGGCGGCCTCAACCACCTGGGTTCCTCGGACCTGCTCGGCGTGGCGCTGTGGGTGGACTCGCTGTTCATGTTCGGCCAGCCACTGGTGCGTCTGACCCTGGCGACGGGCGACCCGGCGCCGCTGAACGAGATGGGCAAGCAGGTGGGCATCTTCATCGATCGGCTGCAGGATGCCAATGGCTTCTTCCACCACGCCACGGAGAACGCGCTGGTTCAGGACCCGGACGTGTTCTGGGGTCGCGGCAACGGCTGGGTGGTCTGGGCGCTGGCGGACTACCTGCGGGCGCGACAGCTGCGCGGCGAGACCGACGCAAAGGCGGAGGCAGCGCTGCTAAAGCTCGCGTGGGCGGTCATCGCCAGTCAGGACCCGACCACGGGCCTGTGGTGGACCGTGCTGAACCGGCCGGGCGAGACCTATCTGGAGACCTCGGCCTCAGCGCTGTTCGCGGCAGGGCTGGCCCGCGGCTGGCGGATCGGCGTGCTGCCGGACAACGTGCTGCCGGTGATCGCCAAGGCGATGGCCGGGGTGAAGACGAAGATTGTCAAAGGGCCGGATGGCTGGGTGGTGACCGGTGTGTCGGGACCGACCAACGTCGGCACGTTCATGACCTACCAGTCGGTACCGGTACAGGATGACTTGCCGTATGGCATCGGTGCCGTGGTGCTTGCGCTGATCGAGACGTCAGGACTGCCGGAGCAGTGAGGGCGGGAACCGCCGCGCAGCAGCAGAATGACGCCAGCACCGGCTGGGGTGACCGTCTGACGGTTGCAAGATAGGCACTCATGCCTACTCAGTGCCCATCCAGCAGTTGCGGGATGGGCACTCATGCCGACCAAGTGCCCATCTAGCAGTTGCAGGATAGGCACCCATGCCGACTGAGTGCCTATCTTGCAGTTGCGGGATGGGCACTCATGCCTACCAAGTGACCATCTAGCAGTTGCGGGATGGCCACTCATGCCGACCAAGTGAGTATCCTGCAAGTGCTGAGGGGCTGCCGCGCAGGACTCGGGCCAAGGTCAGCGCCGCCACGATGCTCAATGCTGAATGAGAATTTCCCGCGGCTTGTTCGGTCCCCGACTCGGACCCACGATGCCGCGCGCCTCCATCGTGTCCACAATCCGCGCCGATCGGCCATAGCCAATCCCCAGCTTGCGCTGCAGGAAGGACACCGAGGCCTGCTGGCTCTCCAGGACAATCTGGATCGCGTCGTCGTACAGCGGATCCATCTCCGCATCGTCCACATCGCCGCCACTGTGCGCCTGTTCGTCCGGGTCGCGCAGGATGTCCATCTCGTACTTCGGCGCACCCTGGTCGCGCCAGTGCTTGGCGATCGCCACAACTTCCTCGTCGGTGATCCACGTGCCATGGCAGCGGCGCAGGTGGCCTTCGCCCGGTGGCACGAACAGCATGTCGCCCTTGCCCAGCAGCGTCTCTGCACCGACCGCACCGAGAATGACTTTGGAGTCCATCGACGACGCCACCTGGAAGCTGACGCGCGTCGGGAAGTTCGCCTTGATCATGCCGGTGATGACGTCCACCGACGGGCGCTGCGTCGCCAGGATCACGTGGATGCCCGCGGCGCGCGCCTTTTGCGCCAGACGCGCCACGGGAATCTCGACTTCCTTGCCGGCGGCCATGATCAGGTCCGCGAACTCGTCGATGACCACCACGATGTACGGCATGTCGTCGGGGATATCGACGACGTCCTCCGACATCTGGCCTTCCGAATCCACGCGCTCCGCCATCTGCTTCTTGCGCATTGCGGCCGCGCGCAGCTCCGGCAGCTTGGTCTTGTAGCCCGCGAGGTTGCGCACTTCGGCGTCGGCGAGCAGGCGATAGCGGCGATCCATCTCGGCCACGGCCCACTTCAGCGCCAGCTCCGCCTTGCGCGGCTCATCCAGCACCGGCAGCAGCAGGTGCGGAATGCCTTCGTAGACGCTCAGTTCCAGGATCTTCGGGTCGATGAGAATCAGCTTCACGTCATCCGGCGAGCAGCGGTACAGCATCGAGCACAGGAACGTGTTGATGCCCACGGACTTGCCGGTACCCGTCGCGCCGGCCACCAGCATGTGCGGCGCGCGCGCCAGGTCGGTGCACAGCGGCCGGCCTTCAATGTCCTTGCCAAGGATCAGCGTCAGCGGGCTCGTCGACTCGCGGAACACCGGCGCTTCGATGATCTCGCGGAAGTAGACCATCTGGCGGTTCTGGTTCGGCACTTCGATGCCCACGACATCGCGGCCGGGAATCGGCGCCACGATGCGCACGCGGAGCGCGGACAGCGACATGGTCAGGTCATCGCGCAGGTTGACGATCTTGGAAATCTTGATGCCCGGCGCTGGCCGGTACTCGTAGGTCGTCACCACCGGACCTGGGCGGATGTCCGTCACTTCGCCATGGATGTTGAACTCGCCGAGCTTCTGCTCCAGCACCAGTGCGTTCTCGCGCAGCATCGCCGCGTCCATGTTGACCACGCGCGCCGGCGGCTCCTGCACCAGCGTCACCGGCGGGCACTGCCAGGTCTTCGACAGGCCAAGGTTGCCCTGGACGGAATTGGCCATCACTTGCGGCCGATCCGTGCGCAGCGCTTCGGTTTCGATGATGCGCGGTCCGCGATCCGGCTGGGTCAATCGGTTGCCGGCAGGCGCCGCGACCGCCATCGGCGCTTCCGGCACGGGCGGCGGCACATCGTCGGCATCGGGCAGCGTCGCCTGAATCGCTTCCAGCGGCAGGTCTTCAATGTCGATCGTCGGCATCGGCCCGGTCGCACGCACCGCGTCGGGCATCGTCGCGGCGGCGATGCGCGCCAGATCCGCGTGGCTCGTTTCGACCTGCTCGCGCGGCGTCACGTCCGTCAGCGCACGCGGCGCGACCACGGGCGTGTCGGGCAGGCGGATGCGCACGCTCGCTTCCTCGCGCGCCCGGCGCACAGACGTCGGCACGTCCAGGCTGTCAAAGCGCCGGTCGTCCTTGGCCGCAGGCTCACTCGGCGCCAGCGGCGGTGCCATGCGCACGGCCGTCTCCGCGCCCTGCGACGGCGCAGCCACCGCGGAACGGATCACATCCGCATCGCCAAAGAACGCGCTCACCGCTTGGCCGGCCTCGTCGTCCAGGTCATCGGGCATTTCCGTTTCGGCCGCCATGGCTTTTTCCGCCCGCCGCCGTGCAAACCAGCCCGGCACCGAACTCAGCGTCCCCAGGCCCTGACGCGCGGCCTGCACACCGGACTCGCTCAGCGTCGCCGCCACCGGCTTGGCCCGGCCCGTGAACCAGCGCACGGTCTCGCCGACCAGCGACTTGCCCGTCAGCGCCGCGAGCGACACCGCCAGCATGAACACCGCGACCAGCGTCGTGCCAAGCGTCGACAGCAGCGCCAGCAGGACCACGGCAATCGCGCCGGGAATGAAGCCCGCCGGATCATGGCCAAAGGGCCGCAGACCCACCGACTTGGACGACATGTAGAGCAAAATGAGCACGGACAACGTCGCGCCGATGACGCCCGCGGTCGGTCGCAGTTTCGGCGCCGCCTTGTTGCCCATCAGCGTGCGGCCAGCCAGCGCCAACAGCAGCGCGTCGAGCATGAACGCACCCAGACCAAACAGGTTGAGCAGCAAATCCGCAATGCGCGCGCCGACCGGACCAATCGCGTTGTGCACCGTTTCCGCCGTCTGCCGGCCATCCTGCAGCAGCTTCAGGTCGCGCGGCGAAAACGTGATGAGCGCGGCGGCGAAAGCCAAGCCGGAAAAGAGCAGCACGAGGCCGACGATTTCGCCGCGCAAGTCGTGCTGGCGGCCCGCCGTCGGCTCGCCGCCTTTCTTGTTGCGACGCGGTTCGGGCAAGTCCGTTTGCATCGTGTCGCGGTTCGTGAGCGTCTCGGTCTGTGCGCGGGCCATGGTGTTCTCCGTCTCGAGCCAACTTCACGTGGAAGTGAGGCAGGTTCGACGCTAGCACGGCGCCCCAAGCCCGCCAGAAATCTCCCGACTCCGCATCGCGCCCATGTAGTCTTGCGGACTTGCACAGCAGGGTGACGATAGTCGCAGCGAGCCGTGGTTTGTAATATCTTGAATTTGCGCAGCAATTTCAGATAATGCACGGTCGACCCATGCAAAGGTTGTCGCCTCGTCCGGCTGCGGCGATACTGGTCGCGTTTGGCGCTGTTGGAGGCGTAATGGCGTACCGGCAAAAAGTGGCATTCTTCCTCACTTCGGTGTGCCTGTTGGCGCTGCCGGACGTTGTTTGGGCGGCACACAAGGCCAAGAAGGTGAAGTCCCCGGCGGCGGCTAGCCAGCCCGTGGAGTCATCGCCGCCTGCGCCGGTGGCTCAACCGGGCATGGTCTTGCCGCTGCCGCAGCAGCCCACGCCGCAGCAGGTCGCCGATGCGGTCCAGGCGTTCTACGCGAGCCAGCCGGGCTTCCAGGCGCATTTCACCCAGGTGGTCAAGAAGAAAGGGCTGGCGACGGGCATCACCCGTGAAGGCGTCGTGTATTTGCAGCGCGGCGACGCCAAGGCCAACAAGCCGGGCAAGATGCGCTGGGAGTATCCCAACGAGGAAGTCTTCTATTTCTGCGATGGCGTGACGCTCTGGGCCTACGAGCGCCGCGAGCGGCTGGCGACGAAAGTGCCGGTGAAGAACAGCCAAGTCTACCAGGCGACGTCCTATCTCGTCGGTCAGGGCAACCTCGGCCGCGATTTCCAGATGGACCTGCTGGCCTCGCCAGAGCCGGACGTGGTGCCGCTGAAGCTCACGCCGCGCAAGGGCACGCAGGTGATGCGCTCGCTGACGCTGCTGGTGGACCGCAAGACCGGCGCAGTGCGCGGTTCGCGGCTCATCGATCCGCTGGGCGACGAGACGGCACTGGCGTGGAAAGATGTCAAATACGAGGCGACTGAGGACAAAGCGTTTGAGTGGACCCCGCCGCCGGGCGTGCAGGTCAAGTCCTTGCAGCCCTAATCGATGAGGAAAAGGCCGACGATGCGATTTCTGCTGAAATGTTGCGTGCTGCTGTGCGCCAGTCTTGCGGCCCTGCCGGTCCAGGCGCAGACGCTTCCGGCGCCGGCGTGGAACGTCCAGACGTGGCGACCGGGCATGGGGCCGGATGACGGCTTGCTGGCGAAGTCGGCGCTGGTGCCGGGCCATCTGGATGCGTCAGGTTGGCTGGGATTTGGCTATGCCCGCACGCCGCTGCGTCTGCAGAATACCGAGGCGGGTGCGACGCAAACACTGGTGGGCGACTTGGGCACGGTGGAATTCGGCGGCGCGCTGGGCCTGTGGGATCACGCGATGATCGGCGCGAGCTTGCCGATTGCCGGTGTCATCCGCGGTGGCGGCGTCAATCTGGCGCAGCTGGACACCCCGAATGCCCCGGCGATGGGCGATTTGCGCCTGGACGCGCGCTGGCAGATTTGGTCGATGAAAGACGACGACTTCGCGTTCCACTTTGGCCTGGCCGGTGTGGGCGAATTGCCAACGGCGAAAGCGGGTTCGATGATGGGCGGCACGCTGACCGGCGCGATCGAGGCGCTGGCGACGGCCGTGTGGGGACCGTGGCGTAGCGACGTGAATCTCGGTCTGCGCGGCGCGGCTTCGCAGTCGCTGCGCGTGCATCCGGTGGACGCGCAAGGGTTTACCATCGAGAACGGCACGGACACGACGATCGCGCGATCGGGTTCCGTGTGGCTGGTGCGCGCCGCGGCCCGGCGTGGCTTTGACGACGACGCATTTGGCCTCCGCGCCGAACTGCAGGCGCAAGGCACGCTGTTGACCAACGCGCTGCCGACGAGCCAGTCCGTCGTCGATGTGGTCGTGGGTGGCGATGTGCGGATCGCCGATGCGTGGCGGATTTTCGCGATGGCCGGCGGTGCACCGACGTCGGCGATGGGCTCGGCTGGACTGCGCCTGGCGGCTGGTCTGCAGTTTGATGCCCGCAAGATCAACCGCGATCAGGACGGCGACGGCATCCTGGACAAGGACGACAAATGCCCCAACGAGCCTGAGGACAAGGACGGCTTTGAAGACAGCGATGGCTGCCCCGATCTGGACAACGACAACGACGGCATTCCCGACACGCAGGACAAGTGCCCGAACGTCGCGGAAGACAAGGACGGCTTTGAGGACAGCGACGGCTGCCCGGACTTGGACAACGACAAGGACGGCATTCCGGACACGCAGGACAAGTGCCCGAACGCCGCCGAGGACATCGACAACTTTGAGGACACGGACGGTTGCCCGGATCCGGACAACGACAAGGACGGCATCCCGGACGTGGACGACCTGTGCCCGTCGAGCCCGGAGACCAAGAATGGCTTTGAGGACGGCGATGGCTGTCCGGACATCGCGCCGACTGCCAAGATCGAAGCGCCGAAGGTGGTGGAGCCGCCCAAGGTCGTGCCGCCGCCGGCCAAGGTCGAGAAGCCGCTGACAAAGAAGGAGAAAGCGCTGCTGGCCAAGAAGCAGAAGGCGGAGAAGGCGGCTGCCAAGAAGAAGGCCAAGGCTGAAAAGGCCGCGGCCAGAAAGCACGCCAACGCGGAGAAGGCTGCAGCGAAGAAGCTGGCCAAGGACGCGAAAGCCCACGGCAAGAAGGCGCATGGCAAAAAAGGCCACGCCAAGAAGAAGTCGCGGTAGTTACGGCTGATCGGCGCGGCGTTCGTGGTCGAAATTGACGCGTTCCCGCTCGATCACCAGCGGCCGGCGGCGAACCTGGTTGTAAATCGCCAGGATGTATTCGCCGAGGATGCCGATAAAGAACAACTGCACGCCGCCAAAGAAGAACAGCGCGACGATGACGGTGGGAATGCCGTGCTGGCTGTCGATCATGCCGGCCAACGCCAGGATGAACACGCCGATCGCGTACGCCACGCTGAGAAACGAGATGATGATGCCGCTCAACAGCGCCGCGCGCATCGGCGCACCGCTGAAGCTGATGATGCCGTTCAGCCCCTGATCGAACATGTGCACGAGGTTGTTGGCCGACTTGCCCTGCTTGCGCGCCCGCCAGGTGTACTCCACGCCGATGGAGCGAAAGCCGACGTCAAAGGTCATCAGCCGCATGAACGGCTGCGCGTCCTCAATCCGCCGCATCGCGTCCAGCACTTTGCGATCCACCAGCTGGAAATCGCCGACGTTGGGCGGATAGTCGACGTACGTCAGGCGGCTCAACAGCCGGTAGTACGCCTTGCGCGCCGCCACCAACGCCAGCGGCTCTTCGCGCTTGCCGCGGATGCCATAGACGATTTCGTAGCCGCTTTCCCAGTGTTTGACGAACGTCGGGATGAGCTCCGGCGGATCCTGCAGGTCGACCGGCATGAACAACAGGATCGCGTCGCCCGTCGCGGCCAGCACGCCGTTGTAGGTGTTTTTGAGAATGCCGAAATTCCGAGAATTCACGATGATCTTGACGTGCGGGTCGCGCGCCGCCAGCTCCTTGAGCATCGGCACGGTTTGGTCCGTGGACGCGTTGTCGCAGAAAATGTGCTCCAGCTCGTAGTTGGGCAGCGACGTGGCGAACAAGTCGCGAATGGTCTCGTAGCAGCCGACGATGCTCAACTCCTCGTTGTAGCAAGGCGTGATGATGCTAATGACCTTTTTCTGCACGATGTCCCCCTTCGCGAACCTGCGTCCGGTCTTCCACAGTCTGCCACAGACGGATCGACGCGTCGTACCCATCGCTTGGTTGCGCGAGTGGCTGCAACAGGTTCAAACAAAGTCGCGTCAAGACCGGGACGCGGCGATCCAGGCCGTCCACTGAAGGCGGTTCGGCATCAAATGGATCGGTCAGGTTGACCAGCGGCTTCACGCAACCGTCTGATTGCACAGAATCGATGCGAAAGGACGTGCCCTGCGCGTGCGAATCGATGTGGACGGCACAGTCCGCCACGTTCGGTCCCGTGAAGACAGCCGACCACTGCGCCGGTTCATCTGCATTCGCGCCGGACGCGTACGACTCAGCGACGTCGTCGTAGCCGAGTTCTGCCAGCAGCGCGATCAGATGGATACCGTAGAACCGCAGGACGCCGCCGCCAACCGCGTGATGGCGCTTCCACGTGTCCAAGCCCGTGCGAAAGTGATGGGCACAAAACTGCCAGTCGATCTGCACCGGCCCTTGGAGGGCTGTGCGCAGCACTTCGCGCCAGGACAAATGGGCAAAGGAGTAGTTCAGGCGGAAGATCCGGCCAGAGGCATTCAGGTCGGCCAGCAGTTCGGCGGCGCGCTCGGGCGTGTGCGCCAGCGGCTTTTCCAGCAGCAAACGCTGGATGTTCGGACGCTGCAAGCACAGCGGAATCCACGTGGCCTGGTCCAGCGGGCGCTGGGCGATGACCACGCCATCAGCGCGATCCAGCGCCTCCCCGTCATCTGCACACCAGCAAATTTGCTCTGAATAGCCCGCCAATTCTGGACGCTGGGCGAACGTCGTTCGGTAGCGCTCGGGCAAAAGGACGGTCTGGCCACAGCCACCCGCCAGTGCCGGCAGGTAACCGTAGAGACCGAATCCGGAGCCGAGAATCGCGATCATCGGCGCGTCGTGGGGTCAAAATCCTCGCGGCTGAGAATGTCGATGACGGGCCCGGTATAGCCGTGCCCGCTCAGGTATGCGCGAATCTCGGCGGAAATGTGCCACGCCAGGTTGAGCAGCGGCTGATTTTGGTCGGGCAAGGCAAACAGATCGTCGTCCGAGCCGATGGGAATCCGCGTCCCCGGCAGGTAGTGGCCAATCTTCATCGAGCCCGGCCGCTCGTGCACCATCGCAATGCTGTCCACGTCGAGGTTGAGCAACTTGACGAGAATCGCCGCGCGTCCCGGAAATGCCTTCGCGTGCAGCTTGCCGTGCTTGGCGACCAGATCTGCGATGACGCGCTGTTTGTGGTTGCGCCAGCGCTCGATGCCGACCCGCATGTCCGCAAACCGGTCTTTGAAGCCAGCTTCGCGCAGCAGGACCGCGTCACGCTCCGGCGTGATGGCCGCGACATCGCCTTTGCCCAGAAAAATCCGGATGTTGCCGCCGTAGCGCGCCGGGAATTCGACGTCCAGCAGGTCCAGCCCCAGCGATCGTGCGATGTGGGTGAACGACGTGCAACTGTAGGTGCGCGGGTGCTCGTGGTAGAACGTGTCGAACTGGTTGCCGTCCAGCACTGCGCCCAAATAGTGATTTTCAATCACGATAATCGTGCTGTCTGAAACCAGCAGACGCAGCGCAGCGACCAGTTGGCCCAGATTCTCGATGTGCGCAAAGACGTTGGTGAACGTGATGATGTCCGGCTTCCCCTGCGCGGCGAGGAGCGCCTTGGCCACGTCTTCGTCAAAGAATGCCGGAAAGGTCGGATGGCCCTTGGCCGCGGCATCCGCGCACGCGCTCGTCGGTTCAACGCCCACGGTGCGCGCGCCTTCGCGGCGAAAGATGTCGAGCAAGCTGCCGTCGTTGCAGCCCACGTCCAGCACCAGCTTGCCTTGCAGGCTGCCAAACCGCTGGGCGCACGATTGCACCAGCAACGCCATGCCGTTCAGGACATCCGCGGTGAAGCGCGAGCGGTAGTGGTATGAAGGCGGAAACAGCTCGTGTTTGGGAATCTGGAAGCGCTGATGCGCCGTGACGCAGCGTTCGCAGAACAGGATTTCGATGGGATAATTCCGGCAGACGCGCGTGTCGCCGACCGCGACGAGGTCGTCGCACATGGGATGAAGGCCCAAATCCAGCACGGGGACGAGTTGGTCGTTGCCGCAGACTTCGCAGCGGGAAACAACGTGGAGGTCATGGCTCATGGCGGGTCGTCCGTCTGGTTTCCGGGGCAGGATCGTCGTGCCCAGCCGCCGTATAGGCGTGGATTTGGTCAAGCATCAGGGCGCGCATCGGCTCGCCGCGCAAGTACGCCTTTTGCCACTCTACCGTGTGCAGGAGCGCTTGGTCCAGTGTCCAGCGTGGCCGCCAGCCCAGGGACTCGCGCGCCTTGGAACTGTCCAGCGTGAGCAGCCGCGCTTCATGCGGGTGCGGACCGTCGTCGGTGTGCCACGCGGCGCCATTGCCCCACAGCGCGGTCAGCCGGTCAGCAATCCAGCGGACGGGTTTGACGTCGTCGGCCGAAGGGCCAAAGTTCCAAGCATCCGCATATTTCGCACCGTCGCGGTACAGCCTTTCGGCCAGCGTCAGGTAGCCGGACAACGGCTCCAGCACATGCTGCCACGGGCGCACGGCTTGGGGATTGCGGGCTACCAACGGATCACCGCGACCGAGCGCGCCGAGCAAATCGGGCACCAGACGGTCCTTGGCCCAGTCGCCGCCGCCAATCACGTTGCCCGCCCGCGCGCTCGCGACCGCGACCGTGCGCCCGGAGGTGCCCTGTCCCCAATACGAAGCGCGGTACGCCGCAGTGACCAGTTCCGCGCAGCCTTTGCTGCTCGAATACGGGTCGTGGCCGCCCATGGCTTCGTTCTCGCGGTAGCCCCACACCCATTCCCGATTGGCGTAGCATTTGTCGCTGGTGACAATGACCACGGCGCGCACGCAATCGCTCAAACGCGCGACCTCGAGCGCGTGCACCGTGCCCATGACGTTGCTGCCGTAGGTCTCGACCGGCGCCTGATACGACGCGCGCACCAGCGATTGCGCCGCGAGGTGCAGGATGATTTCCGGCCGGTGTTCTTCCACCACCGCCATCAACTGTTGCAAGTCGCGGACATCGGCAAGGACGCTCGTCATGCCCGCGCCGACCTCGGCCGCGACAAACAGGTTGGGATCCGTCGGGGGATCCAGCGCATAGCCAATCACCTGCGCGCCCAGTTCCTGCAGCCAGAGCGCGAGCCAGCTGCCTTTGAAACCGGTATGGCCCGTCACCAGGACGCGTTTGCCCTGCCAGAAAGTGCGATTCACGACCACACCTGCCACGGCGCGCGGCCGCCGGCCCACAGCTCTTCCAGATGCGTCTTGTCGCGCAGCGTGTCCATCGCCGCCCAGAAGCCGCTGTGCCGATGCGCCATCAGCTGCCCGGCCTCCGCCAACTTGCGCATCGGCTCCTGTTCCCACACCGTCTGGTCGCCATCCAGGTGGTCAAACACTGCGGGTTCCAGCACGAAGAAACCGCCGTTGATCCAGCGGCCATCGCCCTTGGGCTTCTCTTCAAACCGGCTAACCAGGTCGCCATCAAACTCGATGGAGCCAAAACGCGCGCCGGGCTGAATGGCGGTCACGGTCGCATGGCGTCCGTGCGCCTTGTGAAAGCTGATGAGCGCAGCCAAGTCCACATCTGCAACGCCGTCGCCATAGGTCAGACAGAAGGTCTCGTCGCCGATGTAGCTCCGCACGCGCTGCAACCGCCCGCCGGTCATCGTGTTCAAGCCGGTATCGACCAGCGTGACCCGCCACGGCTCGGCAAACTTGTGATGGACTTCCATGCGGTTCTGCGCCATGTCGAACGTGACGTCGGCCATGTGCAGAAAATAGTTCGCAAAATATTCCTTGATGACATAGCCCTTGTAGCCGCAGCAAATGACGAAATCGTGAATTCCGTAGTGGGAATACAGCTTCATCACGTGCCAGAGAATCGGCTTGCCGCCAATCTCGACCATGGGCTTGGGCTTCATGTGGCTTTCTTCGCTGATGCGCGTGCCAAATCCACCAGCCAGGATCACCGCCTTCATATGTCCTGCTCCCGTCCGCCGACCCTGGGGAATGTGCGGCTCTACAAGGCCCGCGTGACGCTTCCCGAACTCACCCAGAGACGTGTCTCCAACAGGCGAATGGGGATCCTCAGAAGCGTCCGGGGAGCCAGCCTACGCGTGGGCCATGAGGGTGTCAATGCGCGCGGCGCCGGCCAACGGCTCGCCAACCGGTGAGGCATCGGCTACGCTCGGGCACGGAGAGGCGTTGCATGCAGAGGCCAAACGACCAGGCAACGAACCCCCCTTTTGGGTCGACGGCCTTGGGGCTGACGCTCCTCACGCTCGCCTCGGCCGTCTACGTGGGTTCTCTGGCCCTGAATCACGACGCGGCGCTCTACCTGCTCGGCGCGCGCGCCCTTCAGGAAGGCCGGGTGCTGTACCAGACGTTTCCGGACTACAGTTTTCCGGCCAACATGTGGCTCGCCCAACTGTCCTTGCACTTGGCAACGTGGCTGCACGTGGTCCCCGCGCTCGTGCACACCGCCGCGCTGTTCGCCGCGGAATGTGCGGCGATCGTGCTGTCCATCCGGCTCCTCGACCGCATCCTGCCACCGCACGCGCTGGCGCGCGCGTGGAATGCGCCGTTGTTGTTCGTGGTCTTCGTGGTCTATCCGAGTACGAACGCTGGCCAGCGCGACGTGCTGTTTGGCGTGTGGGTCGCGCCGCTGATGCTGGTGGCCCTGAGCCGCACGCTGCAACGACCGCCGTCCGCGACCATCGCGCGCGTCGCCCTGGTCTTTGCGGTGGCGGGCGCAGCGCTCAAGCCGCATTTCATCGCTGTGCTGGGCCTGCTGGCGCTCTGCGACTGGGTCATTCGGCCACGGCCCTGGCGCGATTGGCTCGTCGACTGGCTGCCTGGCGGCCTCGCAATTTGTCTGTATCTGGCCATCGTCCAGATCGCATACCCTCACTATTTTTCTGAGGTTCTCCCGACCGCGGCGCACTCCTACGGCCGCTATGCCTTGGGCAACGGTGTGATGCTATCGCGGTCGATCTGGACGGTGCTGCTCGGGCTGCTCGCGGCCCTGTCCTTGGGCGTCGTCTACCTGCAGCGTCACCGCGCCGGGCTTGCGGCGCCGTGGCGTCTGGCGGTCGGCTGGGGGCTCGTTGCGCTCGTGCTGACCCTGCTCTTTTTTCTTCAACATCAAGGCTTTGGCTACCACCGCTGCCCCGCATCCTTCTTCTTTCTCCTCACGATCGGCCTGTGCGCGTTGTTCGTGCTGGAGGCGTGGCTGCCAGCGCCGAGGCGGCGTTGGGCGTCCGCGGTGGTCGCGACGTGTCTGTTGGCGACGGTGGCGATCCGGGTCGTCCTGCCGGCCAGCGCGCTGACCTTGCGTGCCGCGTGGAATGACCCGTTGACGGTGCTGCTGCGCGCCTTGCCAGCGAAGACGCCGGTGCTCATGCTGGAAACCGGCGTGACGGCGACTTCTCCGCTGACCTCCTACGCGGACATTCGCTGGACCGGCGAATACGGATCGCTCGTGGAACTCGGTGCGATTGTTCAGGATCGCGATGCCGCAACCGCCGCACGTCGACCACGCGATCCGGTCCTCGTGCGCCTGGAGACGGACCTCCGTCATCGCATGTTGGGCTCGTTCACGCCGCTTCAGCCCGCCATCGTGCTTGTCAATTCCGCGACCGGCTCGCGCCTGCGGTGGTTTGAAGGCTACTCCAAGCCCTTCAAGATTCTTGCCTTTTTTCAGGAAGATGCATCGTTCAACGCGGCATTTTCCGCCTACCAACGGGTCGGATCGGTGGGCGCAATGGACAGCTACACCTATGACGTTTATCGCCGCCGAGGCGCACCGTTGGCGCCGCTGCCCGGACTGGGTCCCTCAGGCGCCGTGCAGCAATAACCCGTCGTATGGGACGCTTGTCGCTGGGTCGCCAAGTGCGCCCGCTGCGCGATACGCCCGGCGACACACGGCTGGGACTTGATCGAGTTGTTCTTGCACGAGCCCGAAGACACCCGCGATTTGCGCAGAATTGGCCGAAAACGCGAAGAATGTGGCAAACTGGCGCGGTCCGTCCGGCGGGGGTCGCGCAGGGTGTCGCGAGTTGCCGTGTGTGGTGGTTGTGGCGGTTTCCCAATGCCCATGCGGCCGCACGTCCCAAAGGTTGTCCACACGCGCCACTGCTGCCGCAACGAGGCCCAATGCGCATGATGTGGTGGGATCCGCGCACCTGGCCGCCGCGGACGCGCATGCTGTTCGGCGTGCTGGTGACGCTGGGCGTCGGCTGGATTGACTACGCCACCGGCAATGAATTGCGCATCTATCCGCTGTATTTCCTGCCGCTGACGATCGGCGCCTGGCAGCGCGCGACCAAGCCCTCCATCGGGCTGGCCGTCACCACGGCGCTCTCCTGGCTGGGCTCCAACTGGCTCGGCGGCATGACGTATTCGCGCCCCTGGATGTGGGCCTTCAACACCATTACCCAGTTCCTCGCTTTTGCGACCTTCGCGGTGCTCGTCGCCCGACTCAGCGTCGCGCTGGCTCAGGAACGACAACTGGCGCGCACCGATCCGCTGACCGGCCTGCTGAACACGCGGCAGTTTCACGAGGAAGTGGCGGAAGAAATGGAGCGCACGCTGCGGACGCCGCGGCCCTTCGCGTTGGTGTTTCTGGATTTGGACAACTTCAAGTGGGTCAACGACAACTTGGGCCACAAGGCGGGTGACCAAGTCTTGTCCGACGTCGCCACGGCACTGCATCGCTGCACCCGCCGCACGGATCGCGTCGCGCGTCTGGGTGGCGACGAATTTGCCGTGCTCCTGCCCGACACGAGCCACGCGCAAGTCGAGGCGCATTTGCAGCGGTTGATGGGCGAACTCAGCGCGGTCTTTGCCAAGACGCCAGGCTCACCTGTTTCTGCCAGCGTCGGCGCCGCGGTCTTTGCCAACGGCAACGGCACCGTAGACGCGCTCCTGCAACGCGCCGACGACCTGATGTACCGGGCCAAGCGCGGTGGCAAGAATCGCGCGGTCGTCGAGGAATTCGCGCTCGGACCAGCCTGACGGCGCATCAAGCTTCGGGACGAACTGGCTCACTGCTGCGCGTTGGCCCTCAAGGCTGCCCGCAGCGTCAACGCGTCACTTCGGTACGTCGCATCTTTGGGCGCGCGTTTCAGGTACTCCTCCACGGCCTTCAGCGCCGGCATGGTCTCGCTGCGTTCCCGTTTGATCAGCGCGATCTGATACCACGCCTCCGCGGTCTCCGCGGTCGAGCCTGTGGTCGCCACTTCCAGCCAGTGCAGCGCCTCGGTCGAGTGACCCTGGTTCATCTCCTCCAGGCCGAGATACAGCGCCGCGCGCGCATCGCTTGGTCGCCGCTTCAGCACCTGCTTCAGCACCGAGATGGCGTCGGCACTGGCCGCCTGGTGCAGCGCTTCGCCCAGGGACGTGAGCGCGTCGATGTCGTCCGGCTGCAACTCCACGACCTTGCGCCAATATTGCGCTGCTTGTGGATACCGGTGCTGTTCGCTGTAGTGACGCGCCAGCAGCCGGTACACTTCATGCATCTCGGTGACCGGATGGCCCGCGGCCTTGAACGCTGGCCCGCCCGACACGATGGCATCCAGCTCGGCCAGCGCCAGATTGCGCGCGTTCGCCGGCTTTTTCACATCAAACAAGTTCTGCGCCAAGGTCAGGCGGTAGCGCCAAGTCGTCGGCTCCGTCGCGATCGCCAGCCGCATGCGGTTGATGCCCACTTCATTCTCGTCGCGGGCAAAAGCCAAGCGACCAAACTGAAAGAACGCCTCGGCACTCTTGCCATTGGCCGCGGTCACGGCGCGCTGGAGCGCGGTCGCCGCGCGATCCGGATCGTGACTGTCCAACAGCAGCTTGCCGGCGAGCACGTTCAGTTCGACGTCCGACTCGTCCCGTTCGGCGAAGGGCAGCACCGTCTGCGCGCCTTCCTCCGCCTTGCCTTTGGACGACAGCGCCAGTCCCATCTGGTACGCCGCGTCGCGATCGAGCATCCGCATGTCGCGCAGCTTGCGCAGGTAACCCAAGCCGCGATCCACTTGCCCCAGCCGCAGATCCAGCCGCGCAGCTTGCAACAGATAGCCGTGATTGTCCGGCGCAATCTCCAGCAAACGCGCAGCAATGGCACGCGCTTCCGAGTCGCGCTTGAGCGCCACCAATTCTTCAACCGTCAGTTTCAGCAGCGTCTCATCGTCGCCCACGGCTTTGCGCCCGGCCGCGAGCATGGCCAGCGCTTCGTCGTGTTTTTCCGCCGTCGCCAACAGCTCCGCCAAGCGCAGGATCGCCCGCAAGTGCTTGGGATCGCGCTGAATGACCTGCGCCAGTAAGTCGCGTGCCGTGGCAAAGTGCGCCGACTTGTCCTCGACCTGGGCCCGCAGGAACAGCAGATCCAGCGACTCCGGATACAGCTTGCCGGCCTCGCCCAGCTCCTCCAGCGCGTCTTCATTGCGGTTGATGTACAACCAGAATTCCACCAGCGCGACCTCAAAGGCGATCGAGCGCATGCCGGCCAGCTTGGCCGCACTGAGCACCTTCCGCGCGTCATCCGCACGTTTCTCCGCCACGAGCAGCCGACCCAGCCGGACAACCGACATCTCGTCCGCGGGCTGCAACGTCACCGCCGCTTGCAGGGACGCCACCAGCTTGTCGTGATCGCCGCGCTTGGCCGCGAGCCGCGCCTGGGTGAGCAGCGCCGCACGCTTGTTCTCCGGCTGCTTCTGCGACTCGGCGATGTCGATGGCGTCGCGCAACAGACCGTCGGCACCGTCCAGGTTGCCCGTTTCCAAATGGGTCGATGCTGCGAGGACGCGCGCTTCGGCATTGTCCTCCGCCTTGGCAATCACTTCCGACACCAACGGCAGGACCTCGGCATAGGCGCCCGCGCGGTCCGCCAGATGCGCCTGAAGCACTTTGAACTTGGCCACATTCGGCTGATTCTTGGCGGCCTCCGCGACCACGGCCAGGCGCTTGCGCAACTCGGCCAGGTCCGGATTGTCCTTCAAAGCGAGGCGCACCGCGTCCACTTCGCCACTGCCAGTCGCGCCGGGTCGCGACAACACTTCCTGCGTCGTTTTGCGCTCGAGCATCATCAGCGACAACCGGATGCCCAGCGCTTGATCGTCGGACGTACCCGCTGCCAGCCCGGCCAATTTGCTGTCGTCGACCTTCACGCCCGAGGCAATCGTCTTGATGACTTCCAACCGGACCGGCACGGACACCCGCTTCAGCTCCGTTTCCAGGCCGATGCGGTTGCTCGACGTGTCGGTAAACCGCAACGGGAAACGCTCGTACAGGTCCAGATACCGGTCGACCAGGTCCTGGGCCGCCTTCTGGTCCTTGGGCAAGCGCTTCACCACGAGCTCCAGCCGATGGATTTCCGTTTCGTAGCTGGAACGCGTGTCCCAAAGCGCTGTTGGCGGTGCTTGGGCTGCCGCGGCGGCCTGCGCGGACTGAACCGCGCGCTGCACACCCGCATCCGGCTTGGCCCAGAGGCGGCGGCCGAACCAGCCAAAGCCCGCGACCTCAAAACCCGCGCCCGCCAGGGCGATCACCAGACCCAGCATGACCACGGCCGTCAACGCGCGTTGCAGGTACTGCTTGATTTCTGGCGTCAGGATCGCTTTTGCCGACGCCTTGCCTTGCGGCCTCGCTCCGGCTGCCCGCGTAGGCGCCGAGGCACCCTGCGTCACCGACACGAGCACGCTGTCCGCGCCGCGACCGGCATGACGCGCGTCCATCGCGGCGTCCAGTCCGGCAAACCCGGCGAAGCCATCATCGTCACCGACAACGGACGCCGGCGCGGGATTGCCGGTCTCGGGCTCGTAGTCGGCAAAGGCCCCAAAGTCGCCAAACTGTTGATCCGCGGCGGGATCCAGCGGCGGCAACGCAGGTGCCAGGCTCAGGTCGCCCAATTCGTCCAGATTCAAGCCGCGAGGCGCTTCGGCTGGGCCGGTCGTATGCGCGTCAAATGCGGAAATGCCCTGAAGCGGTTTGCCGGCACCAAACGGTGGCGCACCGACAGCTTGGGTATTGTTGCCGCCGCCAAAGGGCTCGCGGATGACCGCAGTGTGTTGCGGCGCAGCGATCCTGCCAAACGGCGAACTGGGCGCTGCGGGCTGGCCAACCGGCGCCAGCGTGTCGCCCAGGAGCGCCTCAAAATCGATGTTGTCGTCCGCAAAGCTGCCGCCCGCGTTCATCGGCGGCAGGGGCGGCGCCATGAACGACGGTTGCGGCGGCTCGGCCGTGGCAACCGGTGCGACTGGCGGTGCTGCCGGCGGAAACGTCGTCGTCCGGACCTCGCCGATCCCGGGCGAAAACGGCCGCGTACTCGTCAGATTGGGCCCTTGGCCACCGGCGCGACCGGGAGACTGCGTGGGCGCACCGAAACTTTCAAACTCGTCATCCGGCGAAGGCGCCGCCGTGCCGCGAAATTGCGCGGGCATCTCCGGCAAGCTGATCGTGCTCTCGTCGTTCGGCTGAAACCGCAGCAGGCAAAGCGGACACTCCACCTGCAGCGACTCACCAGGGGTCGCCGCGCTGACCGGAAAGACCGCGCTACAGTTCGGACAACGGACGTTCACGGGTACTCCGAGGCCCATTTGGGCCATATGACGCTACCTTGCACGGTCCATCTGGTCAATGCGATGCGCGGGTTTTGTCGCGGAGTGCGTGCGGGCATGCCACGGGTGGCAGGTTGGAGCGTGCGGCGCGCGGCGCTGCACCGTGCACGTGCACGACCGGCGCGCTGTCAGCGTTCCAGCGCTATAGCCCCGACGCGACCAAGACCGGCACGTCACCGGTTACGCCGGCCCGCGTAGAAGTATTGTCGGCCCGCGTAGCAGGGCCGTCCGGCCACGTAGAAGTACCGCTGGCCCGCGTAGCAGGGCCGGGTGCCCGCGTAGAAACACCGTCGGCCCGCGTAGCAGGGCCGCCCGGCCGCGTAACAAGGTCATCGGCCCGCGCAGCGAGGCCACCCTGCCGCGTAATCTACTCCCCAGCGAGGCGCGAAGCGCCCAGCCCCCCATCCAAGGCGAGCACGGGGAGGGCGTAGCCCGACCTGCGCAGCCTCCCCCAGAACCACCATGCCGCGATCGACCTGACTCCCCAAAACCGCCTAGAGCGAGCACGGGGCGGGCATCGCCCGCCCTGCGCAGCGAACCAAAAGGAAGAGGGCCCGGGAGAAACCTGCGGTTTCTCCCGGATCCGGCGCGCCTGCGGCGCCGGCCCCGCAGCCCTCACCTCTTCCCAGTGACCCGCAAAAACACCGCCCGCGTCTCGTCCGCCGTCTTTGCCCACGACAACTCGGCCGCCCGCGCCAGCCCCCGCTGGCGCAGCGTCTCGCGCAGCGCGCCGTCGTCCACCAGTTGGGTCAAGCCATGGAGGATATCGTCCACGCTCAGGGGATCCACGGCCACCGCCGCGCCTGCCGCCACTTCATCCAGCGAGCTGCCGCGCGACGTCAAGACCGGCGCGCCGGACGCCATTGCTTCCACCACCGGCAGGCCAAAACCCTCGTACAGCGACGGATAGCACAGCGCGATCGCCTCGTGGTACAACACTTTCAGCGCATCCGGACTCACATAACCCACCGGGTGAATCCGGTTCTTCTGAGGACTCGCGTTCAGCGTCCGCGCAATGCCCTCGTCCTTCCACCCGCGCCCGCCGGCCAGCACCAGGTGCACGTCCGGTCGGTGCGGCGCGAAGTGCTCGAACGCTTCGATGAGTCGCACCAAATTCTTGCGCGGCTCCAGCGTGCCCACCGCCAGCAGAAAGTGCTTGGGCAACTTCAGGTTCTGCCGCTCGCGGGCAATCGTCAGCTCGTCCGGCGGCGTGTTGAAACGCTCGTCGGCGGCCAGCGGCACGGCCACCACGTTCTCCGGTTTGACGGGCAGGATCCGCAGCACATCGCGCCGCGTGGCTTCCGACGGCGTCAGGATCGCCGCCGCACCGCGCGCCAAGGTCGGCAGCAGCAGACGCTGCAGGACGCGTTTCTTGAAGGTGAACGTTTCTGGATACAGAAAAATCGCGAGATCGTGGATGGTCACCACATAAGGAATCTTCGGCAACCCGGCCGCCAAGCTCAACGGCGCCATGTAGTTGGGAAAGAATGCCGCGTCCGGTTTCAGCTTCGCCGCCTGCACGGCCAGCGCGGTCTGCATCCAGGCAGCGCGAATCGGCATGCGCGGGCCGATCTTCTGCACGGGAATGCCGGCAAACTCGGAGAAATCCTTGTTCGTGGCAAAGATCAGCTCGTCCTGGCCCAGGGCCAGCCACGACCGCAGCACGTGTTCGGTGTAGAGCCCAACGCCGGTGCGCCCGGGGCACCAGGTCGTGACGTCAACGAGGACCTTCAAGCCGGCTCCGCGAGGAAGGCGATAATCGGCGCGAAGACTTCTTCCGGCGCGCGTGGGCCGGTGACCATGTCCATGTGGCCGTAATCGGCGACGTAGCCCTCTGATTGGGCCAGCAGCACAAACTGTTTTGGTCCGCCCCAGGCTTCAAACGCCGCGGTCAACGACTTGGGCGTACCCAGCCGATCCGCACCGCCGACCAGGAACAGCACCGGCACCGTCACTTCTTGCAGACGCGGCAGCACGGGCTCCTTGTCCAGACGCACTTTGCCGTCCTTCGCCGCCCACTGCACCATATTCATCGCCAGCGGACCGGGAATATCCGCCGTCGCGTCGATCATGAACGTGTGCAGCATGCCGGGCAGGCAGTTGTCCGGATTGAGAAACAAGTGCTGGATCGGCGAGTGGATGGTTTCAGAGACAAAGGCAAAAAGTGCGTTGAAGAACCGCGCCGGCACATTCGGCTGCCAAAAGCGACCAATCCACGCGAGGAACTTCGTCCCCGGGACGACCGCGCCGACAAAGCCGGGCGAGCCCATGATCACCACGCGGCGGATGCGCGACAGCGGCACGGTATGGCCCAGGCTGGCGTAAGCGAGCATGCCGCCCATCGAGAAGCCCAGGTAGTCGATCTGCTTGGCGCCGGTCTTGGCCAGCACCAGATCGATCGCTTGCGGGATATCGTGGTGCGCCAACATAGCGAAATTCAGCGTGTGGCGCTCGCGCCAGGTCAGGTCCCAGCGGCCGGAACGCAGCGTCAGCAGCCACACGTCGCGGCCGGCATCGCGCACGGAACGAGCCAGCGACGCGTTGGGGCGCGGATCCAGATTGCGGTGGTTGATCGCGATGCCGTGCACCATGACGATGGGCGGCAAACTGGAAGGCGAGGCGGGTTTCAGACGGCGCAATTCACACCAGCTACCGTCGGCCAAGGTGACGCGGTGCGTTTCGTCGTAGCTGACGGGCGTGCTCAGGCGGCGGCGCCAAAAGGCCACGTGCGCCCAAGTCGCCAGCACCAACGCGGCAAGCGCGCCGAGGGAAAACAGCCACGATGAGCAGAAACAACTTGCCGCGCCGGTCACCCGATCCCCCACGTGCCCGATCGCGGGCGCTTCGCCACGGCCAGCACTTCGTCGTAGAGTTCCTCGTACTGCGCGGCGATCAGCTTGATATCGTGGCGCCGCTGCACGTGCTGGCGCCCAGCTTCGGCCAGGTGCGCCCGCCGTTCGTCGTTGCGCAGCAGTTCCGCGACCGCCACCGCCAGCGCCACCGGATTCATCGGCGGCACGCCCAGCACGACGCCGGCCTGCACAAGCTCGGTCAGCGGCGGCTTCTGCGCAACGACGGTCGCCAGCCCTTCCGCCATGCCTTCCAGCAGCACCATCGGCAGATCCATTTTTTCGTGGTGACTGTCGGCTGGAAACACTTGCACCGCGGCGATGGCAAACAGTTCGCGCAAGCTTGTCACTTCATTCAGGAACGTCACGTGGTGCGCGATTCCGTCGGCGGTGATCGCTTCCTTGATGCGCGCCTCTTCCTCGCGGTCTTCGTCATTGCGAATCCGGCACGCCAGGACAAAATGGCAATCGGTCTGGCGTAGAATCCGCGGCATCGCGGCAGCAAAGGTCCGCGCGGCGTTGGAATGGCGGTAATCGCCGGCGTACATGACGACCGGTTCATCCAGCGGAATCCGGTACTTGCGACGAATCCCCGCTTTGTCACCATCGGCAATCGGCGGATGCAAGGCGATACCGGGCGGAATCCACAGGGTATTTTGCACGCCCTCGGCGATGAGCCGATGCTGGGTTTCCTGGGTCAGACACACCACCGGCGACCCGGCCAGGGCGCGCTTGATGCCCACCGTCGTCCGCGGCGCCCGCACCAGCGTGTGGATGACCGGGAGCCCGCGCATGCGCGCTGCCGTGCGCACGACGTTGGCGACGACGAAGTCCGCCGGCCAGAACAGGTGCACCAGCGACGTTTGGCTCTGGCCGATCAGCCGACCAAACAGGCCGAGCCGCCGCCCGAGTGGCGTATCGCCCTCGCCGCGCGGTCCCCAGGCATTTTCCGTCTCAATGTTGGGCTCGGCGAGCGTCACACCCTCGTGGGTCAGCACGCAACCGCGATACCGCTGCAGGTTGGCCGCCACGCCGCGCACCAGGTTCTTGTCAGAACGGGTCCACGGCGGCTCCACCGGCCCAGACAGGTACAGGACGCGCCGACCACGAGGACTCATTGGTTCCCCCGCACGATGGCTGGCACGCGCTCCAGGGCGCGCAAGTCCAGCTCGACCACCACGGCCTGCGCCGGCTGATCCAGGGCAATCCGCACCCGCGGATGCAGAGCTGCCAGAAACCCAATCGTCTCACCGGTCGAGGCCACCAAATCGTAGCCCAGCTTGCTGCGCCACGTCGGCGATCCGTCGGGCGCGCCGGGGCTTGACTCCGGCCCGGACGCCAGCAGCGCCAACGGCTGCTTGCCCAGCCAGCTCAGCAGGTGGTTCAGCATCGCGATGCCCTGCTGCAACAGGCGGTGCGTGACTTCAGTCGGTGCGATGACGAGCTTCGTTCCTTCCGCGCCGCCGCCCAGTCGCTCCGCAAACACGATGCCCAAGTGCATGGGTTGCAATGGCAGCGGCTTCGTACCCGACCGCGCGTCCAGCACGCCACGCAGCATTTCGCTGTCCATGCCCGCAGTGTACGCGGCGAGTTCCGCCTCGGTACCGTTCACCAGCACCGGCGGCAGCCCGCGATCGTCGCTCTTTTCCGGCACAAACACGCGGCCGATCTCAAAGACGCCGATGGTCAAACCCTTGCGCGCCGGCTGGCCATCGTCGCCTTGCACCAGGCCTTTCTCGGCCACCGCAAGCAGGTTCGGCAGCAGGTTGCGGCGCAGATGCGTATGCTGGACGGAAATCGGATTCTTCACCGCGACGCGCGTCAGCCCGGCAGGTTCTGCCAGCAACAGCCGCGCCCGCGTTTCTTCGTCGTCAAACGCGTACAGCACCTGCTCGGTCAGCCCGGCATGGACCAGCGTGTTGCGCACCTGACGTTCCAACAGCTTCAGCGCCGGCGTGTGCGGCGGCCGCGCGGCCACCCGCGGCGCTTCACTGCGAATGTTGTCGTAGCCGTAGTGCCGCCCCAGTTCTTCCACCAAATCTTCAGCGATCTTGATGTCCTTGGTCGCGCGAAAGCTGGGAATCGTCACGGCCAAGGCGTCGCCCGTGCGCGCCACGCGGAATTCAAGCCGGGTCAAGCACGCGTCCAGCCACGCGTCAGGCAGCTCAACCGCCGTCACGCCAAGCCGCTCACGCAGGTACGTCGCGGTCGTGTGGATGACAGACAGCGGCTTCGCGTCGGCGCTGAACGGCCCACAATCGGCCAGATGGCTGGTGATCCGCGCCTCGGGATTCCACGTCTGGCACAGCTTCAGAAAGCGGCGCGCGGCGGTCTCGGCCAGCACCGGATCCAACGCCTTCTCAAAGCGCGCCGAGCTCTCCGAGCGCATCCCCAGGCGCATCGCCGTTCGGCGAATCGTCGGCGCGTCGAAATTGGCGGCTTCGAGAATGAGTTCCGTCGTATCCGGGCGAATCTCGGAATTCGCCCCGCCCATGATGGCGGCCAACGCCACCGGGCCTTCCGCATCGCAAATCACGCAGTCGTGCGTTTGCAACTGCCGCAGTTGGCCGTCCAGCGTGGCAATCGTTTCGTGGGCCTTGGCGCGCCGCACTACGATTTCGCCACCGCGCAGCGTCCGGGCATCAAACGCGTGCAGCGGGTTGCCGGTTTCCAGCATCACCAGATTGGTCGCGTCCACGAGGTTGGAAATCGGCCGCGTGCCCAGCCGGCGCAGCAGCAGGCGCGCATCCACGGGCGCGGGCTGCACCGACACGTTGGCCACGCGGGCGCACAGGTAGCGCGGGCATGCGTCGGGCGCTTCCACGCGGATCGCCAACGGCGCGGTCGTGCCCAGCACCAGATCCAGGTCAAAGGGCTTCAGCGGTTTGTCCAGCATCGCTGCGACTTCGCGCGCTACACCGTACAGGCCCCACAGGTCAGGCCGGTGGGTAATCGCCTTGTTGTCGACGTCGTACAGCACGTCTTCCAGGACAATCGCCTCGTGGAGCCGCGTACCCGCCGGCGCCGTGCAGCCATCCAGCGACAGCAGCCCGGCGTTTTCATCCGACAAGCCCAAGTCTTTTTCCGACGCCAGCATGCCCGGACTCGCCACGCCACGCACTTCGCCATCGCGCACCGTGATACCCGACGGCAGCGTCACACCAGGCGGCACGAAGGGCACGCGCAGGCCGACGCGCAGATCCGGCGCACCACACACCACCTGAACGGTCCTGCCGCCGAGCTCGACCGTCGCCAGCCGCAGCTTGTCGGCATTCGGGTGCGGCGCCACGGCAATCACGTCGACCACGCGCACGTCGCGCAGGCCAAAGCCCCACTGCACCACGTCGTCGATTTCCGCCACCGTCGTGGTGAATTTCTCGGCAAACTGCAGCGGATCCACGCCCTGCGTATCGACAAACTGCGACAACCATCGCCAGGAAACCAGCACGGGCAACCTCTAGAATTGACTCAAAAATCGCAGATCGCCACCCATCAACAGCCGCACATCCGGCACGCCGTAGCGCATCATCACCAGCCGGGACAGGCCCAGACCAAACGCCCAGCCTTGCCATTCTTCAGGATCCAGACCGCCCGCGCGCAGCACGTTCGGGTGAACCAGGCCGCACGGCAGCAGCTCCAGCCAGCCGCGGCGCTTGCACGCTGAACAGCCTTTGCCGGCACAGACCTGGCAGCGGATGTCCAGCTCAAAGCCAGGCTCGACGAACGGAAAATAGCCAGGTCGCAGGCGGATTTCCACCTCGCGCTGGAGAATCGCCGAGAGCAAAGTGCGCATGGAATCCAGCAGGTGACCGACCGTGACCTTGCGGTCGATCATCAGCCCTTCCACCTGGTGAAACGTGTGCTCGTGGCTGGCGTCCGTGGCCTCGTAGCGAAAGACCTTGCCCGGGAAAATCGCCCGGAACGGCGCCTGAAACTCGTGCATCGCGCGGACCTGGCCCGGCGACGTGTGGGTGCGCAGCAGATGGCCGTTGTCCAGCCAGAACGTGTCCTGCATCTCACGCGCTGGGTGCCAGCCGGGAATGTTGAGCGCTTCGAAGTTATCGAACTCGCTCTCGATTTCCGGATAGTCCAGGACGTGAAAGCCCATCGAGTGGAAGATCTCCTCGATGTCGGCCTGCACCGTGCTCAGCGGATGCGTGTGGCCCCGGCGCAGCGGTGCGAGGCTTTGCGTGGGATCGAACGAAGTGTCGTTGAGCTCGGTCGCGATCAGCGCTTCGACCAGCACGTCGCGTCGCGTCTCAATCGCCGCCGCCGCCTGCGTTTGCAGGGCGTTCACCGCTTGGCCAAAGGCCTTGCGATCCTGCGGCGGAATCTGCGGAATCCGCTTCATCAGCCCGGGAATCTCGCCCTGCTTGCCCAACGCGCGCACTTCGAGCGAACGCAACGCCTCCAGCGTCAACGCCTCGTCGATGTCCGTCTGCCAGCGCCCGATGGCGCCGTCGATTTCGATTTGCCAATCAGGCAGTTCGCTCATGACGATCGGCTGCCTTTATTCGACCCGCTTCATCACGTGGAAGCCAAAGCTCGTCTCGACGATGTCGATCTGGCCCTTGCCCAAGGACAGGCCAAGCTGCTTGAACGGCGGCACCAGCTGCGCGTTCGCGTCCACCGGATACGTGCCGGGGCCGGGATCCTTGCTGTTCGCTTTCATCAGCGCGGCAAAATCCGCGCCTTTCTTGCGGGCCTGATGCGCGATTTCAATGGCTTTCTTCTGCGCCTCATCCTTGGTCATCGTGACGTTTTCACCCGGCAGCGAGCCCTGGTAGCCGATGAGGATGTGGCTCACGGTGGTCTTTTCCGGCTTCGGCTTCTGCTCGGTCGGGCAGGTCGACGGATCTTCGCCGGCTTGCGGGCACACGTCGGTCAGCACCTTGACCAGTGGCTTCTCCGGCGCTTTGAAATCGAACGGCACGCGCTTCATCACGTGGAAGCCAAAGCGCGTCGCAACGATGTCCACCTGTCCGACACCGAGCGACAGCGCCATCGCCGTGAACTGCGGCACGTAGCGGCCGCGCATGGACGGCGTCACGTCGTACACGCCCGGGCCACCGTCGTCCGAATGCTTCCACACCAGGCCGATGAAGTCGTTGCCCGGCTTGCGCGCCTCGTGGGCGAGCTCCTTGGCGAGCTTCAGCGCTTCTTCCTTGGTCCGCTTGACCGGCTTGCCCGGCAGCGAACCTTCCCAACCGACCAGGACGTGCGCGACCTTGATGTTGTCGTCCACGGTCGCCGGCTTCGCCGGGCACGCCGCGGCATCTTCACCGGGCATCGGACAAGCGTCGGTGAGGACCTTTTCCAGCTCAGCAGGCGCGGGCGCAGCCGTCGGCGACGCGGGCGCGGGAGGCGGCACCGGCTTGGGCGCCTCAGCAGCTGGAGCCGGAGCAGGCACGGGAGGCGGCGGGGGCGGCGTTTCAGCCGGCTTGTTACAAGCGGATGCCAACAGGGCACAACACGCGATAGGGAAAAGCTTTTTGCCGAACATCAGATCCTCGTGAGGCAGAATAATGGTGGCGTGCCAAAAGGCGCGCGGACGCGGGATTGTGCGCCTCAACGACGCACGTGGCAAGGCGGTCCGGGATGGCGTCTCAATCCCGTGGCGGCGCGCTCCAGCGGGCGATGTGGCAGCCGGACTGAATATCCTGACCAGGCAACCACAACGCGGCAAACGAGCCATCCTGACCCTGCATCAGCTTTTGCGGATCGACGGCGGCAATGTACACCTGCGGCGACGGCGGATTGCCCGTGTGCAGGAATCCGTAGTTGCGGCGAGAGGAAAACGCCATCCAGTAGTACGTTCCCGTGACGCTGCCAAAGGTCGGCCAGGAGTTCGTCAGCGGATCCGTCGACTGGTTGGCATTGTCCAAGCGAATCGCCGTGCCGCCAATCGCTGGAATCATCCAGACTTCGGCGTTGCAGTTGTCGTACGTGGTGGCACCGCCGCCGCTCGATGGTCCGCCGCCGCCGCTGCTGGGGCACGACGGGCCAGCAGGATCGGCGCGGTTGTAGACGACGTATTCTCCGTCTGGCGTAAACGACGGGTAATAATGGAAAATTCCCGGTTCATCGGCGCCAGCAACCGGTGTGGCGACGCCGCCCTTGCCCGTGTCCACGCCATCGCCAAACGGCACGGTGTACAGCGCCGTTGCGACGCTGCCCGAGAAGCCATTGCCCACATCCGTGGCCGAGGCGTAGATAATGCTCTCGCCATTGGGCGACCACGTCGGAAACGCCTGCTGGCCCAAATCGCCGCTCTTGACCATGAGATAGGACGCACCGGTGACCAGGTTGACCGACCGCAGCTTGCCGCTTTGGGGCACCACCAGCCATTTGCCGGCGCTGTTGAAGTACGACGGCGAAAACGCCGCCGCGATCGTGAAAGAACTGGCCAATTGCGTCGCAGCTTTGGGATTCAGCCAGGGCGGCGCCGTGCCGCTCTTGCCGGTCAGCAGTTGCATGCCCATCGACGCCATGCCGCTGCCGATGAACGAGCTGACCGCGACTGTGGAACCGTCCGGGCTGACACTGTGGCAGCCGGTGCAGCCGAACATGCCGCCAGTGATGCCGGGCATGGACGTCGGCGTCAGCTTGCCCGCTTCCAGCACCCGCACGGTCGCCAAGGTCGTGTTCCAGTAATAGACCGCGCCGCCGACCTTTTGATTCGTCACGTGGAAGGTGACGGGTGCGGACGATTGCATCGTGCCGACCAGTTTGCCGTTGACGAGGCTGGCCGCAAGCACCCGCAGCTTCCAATCCGGGTGATCCGGATACTTGAACAGTTCGGCCCAAACACTGGCAGGAATCGTCACATCGTAGCCCTGACTGACTGAAAATGCCGTGGCATCGCCGATCAGATCGACTTCAGCCTCTTCGTTTTCAAACCGGATGACAAACGCACTCGCGTCCGTCCCCGCGTAGGTCCATTGCACGGTGATGGGCGCGAAATCGCGCGGCGCCATCGCATTGTCGGGCGGGTAGACGAGAGCCAGGTCAGCAGACAACTGTGCATTCTGGCCCACCGTTGCTGCAGCGCCCGTCGGATCGGTCGAAAAGTCGACATTGGTGACGTAGGTAATCTCAATCGGCGGTCCAACATCTTCCGGCACGTCCGGTTGCGCGATGTCCGTCGCGGCATCGGCTGTTTCCACGGTTGCATCCGTCGGCGTCGCCACCACCGTGTCCGCCACCGCGGCGATATCGGCGATCGCGTCCGCCGGTCCCGTCCCGGTCTTGGGCGAACTGCAAGCCGCCAGCCATCCGACCATCGCCACTGCCGTCCAATTCCACGCGCCTTGCTTCATCGTCCGTCCTCGTTGATGCCCCGTCCCTCAGGGATTCGTTGTCGTCGCCCGCGCACAACCCAGCAGAATTTCGACCTTCGCCGTCGACGCGGTCAGTGGCACCGCGCAACTTGTCGCGCACAGGATGATCTTGGTCGGTAGGACCGCATCGTCGTAGTGCCAGCCGCCCGTTGTCGCCTTGCAATCGTTCTCTGTTGCCACGTAATTCAGCAGGTTCGGCTGGCCACCGCTCAACGTGATCTGCACGTTCACCTTGGTGAAGTCCAGCTTCTTGCCATCGGCGGGCTGCGGAATCGCATAGGAACACGCCAGCGCCGCGCCCTGAATGGCCTTGAGCGCCGCGGCAAACTGCTGCTCGACATTGCCCGCCACGTCGACGATCAGCGCCGACTGCGTGCCGCCCGACACCGCGATCTGGTTCAGCGAACTGGTATCCGTGCCCACGCCGATGACGAACGTGCGGATGTTCGCCACGCTTTTGACGCCGGCCGCAGCGATTTGCGCAACCGCCGCCACGGTATCCAGCGGCGCACAGCCGGTTGGCACACCATCGGTCGCCAGCACAACGGCAATCGTATGTCCGGCCTTGGTCTTGCCATAGGTCTGCGCGTAGTTGATCGCGCCGTCCAGCGCGGCTGCCGTCGGCGTGGAACCATTGGGGCCGTGCTTGGCGATCGACGCCATGATGTTCGTGGCGTTGGCCGGCAAGTCAGCGATCGGCACTTCCGGCGTCGCATATTCGACGGCGTTGCACGTCGCCAGCGGAAAATACTGGATGCCCACACCGATGCCGACCGAATTCGGATCGCTGAGGAAACCCTTGATTGCCGCCGAAATGGCCGCCCACTTCGACACTTTGGTCCCGGTCAGCAGGTCCATGGAACCCGATTGGTCCATCATGATGTACAAATCGAGCGGCGCCATGGTTGCCGTCTGCGTGCTGGAAGCGCAGGTGCACGTGCCATGCGAGCAGCCGAGGCCCTTGCAGTCGATGCCACAGGCCCCGCAGTGCGCGGGGTCGCTGTCCGTGTTGATTTCGCAGCCGTCGTCGGTCGACTGGTTGCAGTCGGAGAAGCCCGGCGAGCAATGGAACGTGCAGTGGCCGCCTTCGCAGTGCGGCGCGGCGTTGATGCCGCCGGTGCACATCGTCGTGCAATCGCCGCAGTGGTACGGATCGGTGTCGGTGCTGGTCTCGCATTGCGCGGGGTTGTTCTGACAGCTACCCCAGCCCGAGTCGCACGACGCGCGGCATAAGGAATCGACGCAGATCGGCGTGCCGTTCAACACCGAGCCGCAGTTGTTCGTGCAGCCGCCGCAGTGCGCGGGATCGCTTTTGACGCTGATTTCGCAGCCGTCGATGGACTTGCCGTTGCAATCCAGGAAATCGCCGGTGCAAGCGTAGCCGCAGGTTCCCGCCGCGCAGGTTGGATCGGCGTGCGGTGGCGGGGTGCAGGATTTCCCGCAGGTGTTGTCGTCGCCGTAGATGGTGCCGCCGTTGGGCGGCAAGTGGCCGCCGTCGGCGTCGGAATCGCTGGCATCCGCCACTGCCGCCGCTGCCGGGTAAACCGGCTCGCACGCGCCCAAGGACAGCGTCGCACATGCGATCGCCGCCAAGGCCACAACGCCATCTGTCAGCTGTCTACGCAAGCTCGCACACTCCCGTTTGCCTGAACACGCAGGTGGATCCACGCATTCCGCTCGCGCATCACTCTGCGGTTGCGCGGCTGTGGGGTCAAGTCCTTCGGCAGTTCCGGGCGCGCCGCCGTCGCAATCCCGGCCGATTGTAGCAGAAACGTCGCCGGGCGTTGCCCATCGGTCAGGCAAAGCCTAAGCTGCGCGACCCCATGGCCATCCCGCACCAGCCGCGCCGTTTTGACTTCGAAGGGCTGATCCTGTCGCTGGAGCATCGCGCGCCGCTGCAGGTGCTGGCCACGGCGGAAGCGGGCGTCGTGCCGCTGCTGTTGGCGGTGGTCCGGGCGCGCGTTGATCGGCCGCTGCTGATCGTCGTGCCGACGGCGCAGCGCATGGCGCAGGTGGTCGAGGGACTGGGCGCGTTCGAAGGCGAGCTCTGGCCCGGCCTGGCGCCGGTCCTGGGCTACGAAGCCAACGATGTGTCGCCGTACCACGAGGTTTCGCCGCTGCGGCAGAACGTGCAGGCGCGTCTGGCCGCGGGCTATCGCCTGAATTTGGGGCTGGGCGTTGCCGCCGTGGTCGTGACCGCCGAGGCGCTGCTGCACCGGACGCTGTCGGCCGGGCAGCTGGATCGCGCGACGGCGATGGCGTCCGTGGGCGCCAATCTGGACACCGTGGAACTGGTCGAGCAACTGCTCGCGGGCGGCTATGAGCAGGTGCCGGTCTGCGAGGATCAGGGCACGTTTACGCTGCGCGGCGACGGCATCGATGTCTGGAGCCCGCTGTACCAGGAGCCCACGCGCATCGATCTGACCCGCGACGACGTGTCGGCAATCCGCTTCTTTGACCCGGAGACGCAAGCGGCGACCGGGCATAGCCTGCTGGACGTGATCCTGCCACCGGTGCGGGAACTGCTGATTGACCCGAGTTCGCTGGCGCAGGCTGGCAAGAACCTGACGGATTTGGCGGATCTGCACGACGTCGGCAACGTGGAGCTGCGGGCGATCCTGGACGAACTGCGCGCCGGCCACGTCGTGCCGGGGCTGGAAGCGCTGCGGGCCGGCATCACGCCGGAGCAGGCGACGATCCTGCAATTGGCGCCGACGGTGGGCAACGTGTCGCCGATCGTGGTGCTGGACCAGCCGGATGCGTGCTTTCAGGCGCTCGACGCCGCATGGCAGCAGTTGCGGCTGCAGCACGACGAAGCGCAGGCGGCGCACCGGTTGTGTTACCCGCCGGAGCAACTGGCCGCGTCGCCGGCGGAGGTGCGGCTGCAGCTGCAAGCGCATACCCAGTTGTACGTGCGGCCATTTGCGATTCTTGAAGAAGGCCGCACGGTGCCAACGTTCCAGTTGGACGTGGGCAACAACCGCGACGTCACCCGCGAGCTGCACGAGGCGCGCGGGCGCGACGAAGGTCTGCGACCGCTGGTGCAGCGCATCCGCATGGCGCGCAAACTCCAGGAACTGGTGGTGATTGCCGCGCACTCGGAAGGCGGCCGCGAGCGGCTGGCGACGATCTTGCGGCATTACGGCATCGGCAGCGAGTTCCACCAAGGGCCGCTGCGGCCGGCGGACATGCCGACCCTGCGCCTGCGCAAGGATCTGGACGCGCTGCTCGTGCTCGGCGGCTCGGGCGAGGGCTACCACATCGAGGCGCTGAAGCTCGTTGTCATCGACGAAGATGAGATCTTTGGCCACAAGACCCACAAGCCGGAATCGCTGCGCAAGAAGCGCTCGGCCGGGCAGTTCATCCGCGACATGGCCGAGCTGAACGAGGGCGATTACATCGTCCATGTGGACCACGGCATTGGCCGCTACGTCGGTTTGCAGCGCATGGCGGCGGGCGGTATCGAGCAGGATTTCCTGCTGATTTTGTACAAGGAAGATCAGCGCCTGTACGTGCCGGTCACGAGCCTGGAGCGCGTGCAGAAGTTCGTGTCGGGTGAAGACGGCTCGCCGCATCTGGACCGCCTGGGCCACGATCGCTGGCTGAAAGCGAAGAAGCGCGCCAAAAAGGCGGTGGCGGAGGCGGCGCAGGAGCTGGTACGGCTGTATGCCGAGCGCGCGGCGCGTCCGGGCCACGCGTTTTCGCCGCCGGATGAAGTGTATCGCGAGTGGGAAGCGTCATTTCCGTGGGAAGAGACGCCGGATCAGCAGCGGGCGATCGACGATTTGTTGATTGATCTCAGCCTGCCGCGGCCGATGGACCGACTGGTCTGCGGCGATGTGGGCTATGGCAAGACGGAAGTGGCGATTCGCGGCGCGGTAAAGGTCGCGCTGGACGGCAAGCAGGTCGCGGTGCTGGCGCCGACGACGGTGCTGGCGGAACAGCATCGCCTGACGTTCGCCGAACGCTGTCAGGGCCTGCCGATTCGCGTGGCGTCGCTGTCGCGGTTCCTGAGCGCCGCGGAGCAGCGCGAGACGATTGAGGCGCTGGCCAAGGGTGAAATCGACATCATCGTCGGCACGCATCGGCTGCTGTCCAAGGACGTGAATTTCCGCGATCTCGGCCTGCTCATCATCGACGAGGAACACCGTTTTGGCGTGGGCCACAAGGAAGCCATCAAGAAATGGCGGACGAGTATCGACTGCATGACGATGTCGGCGACGCCGATTCCGCGCACGCTGCAGCTGGCGACGCTGGGACTGCGCGATTTGTCGCTGATTGCCACGCCGCCGGAGAACCGCAAGTCGGTGCGCACGATTGTCTGTCGCGGCGCCGATGATGTGGTGCAGGAAGCGCTGGAGCGCGAGCTGGCCCGCGGCGGGCAGGTTTTCTACGTCTGCAACCGCATCGCGCGGCTGCCGGAAATCGCCGAGCACCTGAAGTCGCTGGTGCCGGGCGTCAAGCCGGTGGTGGCGCATGGTCAAATGGACGAAGGCGAGCTGGAAGACGCGATGCTGCGGTTCATGCGCCGCGAGTGCAACGTCCTGATTTCCACGACCATCATCGAGTCGGGCCTGGACATTCCCAACGCCAACACGATGTTCATCGAACGCGCGGACACCTTTGGCCTGGCGCAGTTGTACCAGCTGCGCGGCCGCGTCGGGCGCTCGAGCGTGCGCGCGTGGTGCTACCTGACGGTACCGGAGCGCGAGCGGATGACAACCGACGGCGCGCGGCGCGTGGCGGTGCTGGAGCGCTTTTCCGAGCTGGGCTCTGGCGTCCAGATTGCCAGCCACGATTTGGAAATCCGCGGCGCCGGCAATCTGCTGGGCGAGGAACAGACCGGCCACATCGCGGAGATTGGCTACGAGCTGTACGTGAAGCTGTTGGAAGAAGCGGTGCAGGAAATCCGCGGCGAGGATCTGGGCGCGCCGGTCGATCCGGAGATCAAGGTGGCGCTCACCGCGTTCCTGCCGGAAACCTACGTGCCGGATCCGACCCAGCGCTTGGCGGCCTACAAACGCCTGGCGGGCGTGCGCAACGAGGACGAGCTGGACGCGGCGATGCGCGCGGTGGTGGACCGCTATGGTCGCTTGCCGCCGCCGGCGCAGGCGCTGTTCGAGACCCTGGAACTGCGCGTGCTGGCGATTGCCCTGGGGGTGCAGAAGGTCGAGCAAGGTCCGGCCGCCGTCGCGCTGACGTTGCACGAACGCGGCAAGCTGCAGCCGGAGACGCTATTGCCGCTCATCAACGCGCGCGGTTCGCTGTATCGCCTGACGCCGGACATGGTGCTGACCAAAGTGCTGACGCCGCGCGAACAGGACGCGCCCGTGCAGGCGACCAAGGACCTGCTGCGGACGCTGCACAAGTGGGCGGAGAATCCGGCGGATGTGGTGATCGACGTGACGCCGGAGCCGGAGGTGCAGCGGCAGTTGACGGTGGAGCCGCGGGGCACGGGCCGGTTGCGGATTGTCTCCCGACGGTGAGGGGGGGCGGGGCCGGCGCCGCAGGCGCGCCGGATCCGGGAGAAACCGCAGGTTTCTCCCGGGCCCTCTTCCTTTTGGTTCGCTGCGCAGGTCGGGCTACGCCCGCCCCGTGCTCGCTCTAGGCAGTTTTGGGTAGGTAGGTCGGCCGCGGTCTACCGTTTTGGGGGAGGCTGCGCAGCTCGGCGCGAGCGCCTCACCGTGCTCGCCTTGCATGGGGGGCTGGGCGCTTCGCGCCTCGCTGGGGAGCAGATTGCGCGGGTGGATGGCGCTTCTACGCGGAGCGATCGCCGAGTGACGCGGCCGGGCGGCCCTGCTTCGCGGGCCGACGATAATTCTACGCGGCCGCCTGGCCCTGCTACGCGGGCCGGCAGTACTTCTACGCGGGCCGGCGGTAGACTTACGCGGCCGAATGAACCACTGACGCGGGCGGTGGCTATTTCTACGCGCGCCGAGGAACGATTGACGCGGGCGGATCGGCGAATCACGCGGGCCGGCGATGCATTTACGCGGGCGGCGCAACCGGTGACGCGCCGGTCTTGGTCGCCACACTGCGTTTGCCGCGAATGTTGCCCAGCTCCACACCCAGTGCCGCCAAGGCCGCGGGCTGGTCGCGCAGGCGCACTTTGGCAATCGACCACCAGATACCCAGCCATGCGGCGAATTTCTCACGGTCGCTGATGTTCTGTTGCGTGGTACCTTTCTCACCTCCGCGGGCGAGGTTCACGTTGTTGCGGCTTTGCTCCCAAGCGGTGAACAGCGTCGTGCCAGCTGCACCGTCCGCGGCCGACAGCGCATAACGGGCCAGTGCCTCTTGCAGTTCGGTGTTCTCCAGAAAGGAGATCAACTGCGACGCCGAGTGGCGCATCCGCCAATTGACATCGGGCGGGCCTCGTCTGGGGCACCCCCGCAGCTAGTCATGCACACAGCGAATGACGTGTTCGTTCTGCACGTTTTCTACACGCATGTTTCCGTAATCATTCCAAAACGGCGTTTGAAAATGGACGTAGTATTGGCCGTCAGAGCCGTGTGGCGTCGAGGTCCAGAACCACTCTACGGGAGAATCCGGAAAGACAGCGGTGTCGATTTCTCCATTGGCGAAATTCGTGCGGTCAACAATCGACGCCAATTCGCGCACGTTGGGCAGATGCCACATGGACAGTCCATCGAGCGTCAAGTTCGCACACGCCGCCAGGGCTGCAGCTGGCTTATACATAGTTGCTGCGACAGCGCGTTGCCACGTCCTGCCGGTTGCATTGTCCAGCACAGTTAGCCCCGATTTGCTGATCGTATAACGCGCTGGCGGCGGCGTGACGCCCTTGAGGGTGCGAACGCATCGCACTTGGCCAGCGTCATAGGGCCAAATCTTGGTTCCGCCGTCCTCCAGGTTGACCCACCAGCGCATGTAGCCCTGGTCGTCTTCCACGGCAGTCCAGCCAATACCGGTCTTGGGCACATCGCCAAAGAACGTTGGGCTGAACATCGGGCCAAAGGGCTCATCGTAGTCGACGATGCTCATGCCTTCAGCGACGGTCGGAAGGCGCCAGTCGCTATGGCCGGCAACCACAAGGCTGTCGCAATACGCCGGAGAATCATCTTCTTTCACATCAACGCCCAGATTTTGCGTCCACATGAGGCCGGTCAAATCGTCGCTCACAGTGGCGTCGCCGTTGTCCGTCAAATTCGTCGGCGTCAAGGCGTCCAAGCCCCACGCTGGATAGTCGAACGCACAAACAACTTTGGCGACGCCGGCGTCATCGAAGGGGATACGGAGCGTTCCCGGTAGACACAACGCGCATACGCCGGATGCACACACTCCCTTGGGACAGCCGCTGCCGTCATTCAAGGCGACATGGGTGCAGCCGCCGATGGCGTCGCAACCGTCCGTCGTGCACGAATTGCCGTCATCGCAGGACATCTTGGTTCCGACTTTGCAGGTGCCGCCCTTGCACACATCGGCGGTGCAGATGCTGCCATCGGCGTCGCACGCGTCGCCATCTGGGCCGGCCTTGTGGATGCAATTGCCTGTGGCGGGGTTGCATGAGTCCAAAGTGCAAACGTTGCCGTCGGAACAACCCGTTGGTGTGCCAACGCAAATGCCGTCCACGCAGGCGTCCGTTGTGCACGCCATGCCGTCCGAGCATGCGGCGCTCGCGACGGAAAAAACGCATCCGACTTTGCTGGTGCAGGTGTCTGCCGTGCATGCATTGCCGTCGTCGCAAAGCGCCGGCGTGGCAAAGGTGCATCCGGAGACGGCATCGCAGGCGTCGAGGGTGCAGGGATCGCTATCGGTACACGTGATGGCGGTGCCCATGCAGATGCCGGCGCTACAGGCGTCGTTTGCGGTGCAGGCGCTCTTGTCGTCGCAAGTTCCGGCAATAGCGAGGTGTACGCACCCCGTCGTGTTGTCACATTGGTCGCTGGTGCAGACATTGTCGTCGCTGCAATTTTGGACGCTGTAGCCGCTGCCGTTCGATGCGCACGCAAAGAGGACACTGCCAAGGCAACTGCTGGCGCTGCACACATCCGGCCGACAGATGTTGCCGACGCAAAATGAACTTCCAGGACAATCAACGTCTTTCGCACACGCGACGCAACTGCCGATGCCAACATCGCAGACGCCGACGGGGCATTGCTTGCTGCTGGTACACGGTTCGACCTTCCGGCATGCGTGATCTTTGCAGACGGATCCAGCGTCGCAATCGCCGTCAACGCCGCAGTCAACGCAGGTGCCATCGGAGCAGACGCGGCCGTAAGGCTTGCAGGCAATATCGCTCTCACAAGCGACCGTGGCGATGCACGTGTAGGCATTGCAGGTCCAGTCGCCTGGGCCGCAATCAGTGGTCGTGAGGCAAGGCACGCACACGTGAGACGCGTTGCAGACGCCGGTGGCGCAGTCCGCCGTCGTCGCGCAGGGCGCCGACTCCGTGCAAACCGCAAGTGTCACGTGACTGCAAGTACCGTCTTTGCAGGAGTCGTATGTACAGGAATCGCCGTCATCACAAAGGCCGTCGGTGCACGCCAGAGTAGTTACCGCATCGGCGGCATCTGCTTCTTTCTGCGCATCCAGCAGCGTTGTATCCGCAACGGTTGTTTCGCTGCCGCCGAGATCGGACAGTGTGCCGGTCACTTCCACCGCCTGTTCGCCGCAAGCCGAGCATGTGAAAGACAAAATCGCCAGTTGAAACCACAACAAGTAGCCGCGAGAATGAGTCGCGCAACCGCCATTCCGTTCCACAAGCCACCTCCACATTTCGTCCATGGCCGCGTCTTGTAGCCACTACCGATCGGTCCTGTCCAGTGTGACCTTGCCCAACGCATGCGTCAATCGGTCCATTTTGTCTGACTTCAGCGACTTTGAGCGGACTTCGCGATTCGCCGGAAACTCGCGCGCGTCCCACCGCCGCCCGCCCGGCCCCCCCGCCCACAACTTTGCGCAATTCAACAAAACCCACCCTGTCGCGTCGTTGCGCCGCCGGCCGGCGATGACGATACTGTACCGGGCCTTTTGCGGGCGGGGGAAACCATGTGTCGACGAGAACGGGTGTGGCGACTGCTCTTGGCTTTGACGCTCGCGACGGCTGCGGCTGGCTGTGGGAGCGACGGTTCCGGCGTCATTTCAGGTGCCGAAGCACCGGACACCGGCAGCAACGACGATGTGCAGTTCGCAACCGACACGGGTGACGTCCAGGTCGCGGTCGATACGTCGATTGAAGCCGACCTGCCGCCAGAGAAGGATGGGACCGCGGATGCCGGTGTCGACACGGCGGTGGACGCGCAAACGCCGGAATGCGTGGAGGATCTCGACTGCGCGGGCAAGGTGACGCTCGGTGCGTGCCAGACGCCGCAATGCGTCGCGGGCGCCTGCGTGGCCGGACCCGCGCCCGATGGCACGACGTGTAGCGCTGAACCGTGCACCGCCAGCCCGACCTGCCAGGCCGGCACGTGCACCGGCAGCGCCAAGGTCTGCGACGACGGCGATATCTGCACCACCGACGCCTGCAACGCCAAGACCGGCGCGTGCACGTTTACGCCCAACGGCACGTGCACCGGCAAGGCCTGCAAGACCGCCGCCGACTGCGACGACGGCAACAGCTGCACCTCCGACACCTGCGACCTGGCCAACGGCGCTTGCGTTTCCACACCGCAAGCGGACGCCACGCCGTGCGACGATGGCCTGAAATGCACCACTGGCGAAAGCTGCGTGAGCGGCCAGTGCGTGGGCCAACCGGTCGCGTGCAACGACGGCAATCCGTGCACGACCGACGCGTGCGATCCCAAAAGCGGCAACTGCACCGCCACGGCCATCGCCGATGGCGGTGCGTGCGACGACGGCGTGTCCTGCACCACCGGGGATGTCTGCACCGCGGGCACCTGCGCAGGCAAAGCGACGGGCTGCAGCGACGGCGATCCGTGCACGACGGACACGTGCGACGCGAAATCGGGCGGCTGTGTGTTCACCGCGATTGCCGGCTGCGGCGCGGCATGCCAAGCCGACACCGACTGCAACGACAAGAACCCGTGCACCGCGGACACGTGCACCGCGGGCAAATGCGCCTTTGCCAGTGTCGATGGCGGCACCTGCGACGACGGTCAAGCCTGCACGGCGGGCGACACCTGCGCGGGCGGCGTCTGCAGCGGCAAAGCCAAGGACTGCACCGACAGCAACCCGTGCACGACCGATTCCTGCGATGCCACGTCGGGCGTGTGCGGCCACGTCGCCGCGACCGGCAGTCCCTGCGACGACGGCAGCCTCTGCACCAGCGACGACGCGTGCGTGAGCGGCACGTGCCAGGGCATCGCCAAGGTGTGCAGCAACGCGACGACGTGCCTGGGCAGCCAGTGCGAAGCCGCGACCGGCCTGTGCCTGCCGATGCCCCTGACCGGCACCTGCGACGACGCCAACCCCTGCACTACCGGCGACACATGCACCGGCGGCCAATGCACGGGTTCCGCGACGGTCTGCGACGACAAAAATCCCTGCACGGCGGACAGCTGCGCGTTGCAGACGGGTTCGTGCGTCTTTTCGCCGATCGCCGGCTGCGGCACCCAGTGCACGATCGACACGGACTGCGCCACCCCGAACACCTGCGTGACCGCGGCCTGCAGCAACGGCAATTGCGTCCAGACGCCCGTGACGGACGGCAAAGTGTGCAGCGACGGCGATGCCTGCACGACCGGTGACGCATGCACAACGGGCGCCTGCACCGCAAAGCCCGTCGTGTGCGACGACAAGAATCCCTGCACGTTCGACACCTGCGCGCCCGGCACCGGCCAATGCGCGTTCGTCCCCGGCATCAACGGCAAAGCCTGCGAGGATGGCAATGCCTGTACGCTGGGCGACCAGTGCAAGGGCGGCGTCTGCGCGCCCGGCGTCAAGACGAACTGCACCGACGGCGACCCGTGCACCACGGACGCCTGCGACGCGAGCACCGGCGCGTGCAGCCACGCCGCCGAGGTCAACGGCACCGCGTGCAATGACGGCAAGGCGTGTACGACCGCCGACGCGTGCGCGGGCGGTGTCTGCATCGGCGCGGCGACCAACTGCGACGACGGCGACGCCTGCACCAGCGACGCCTGCGACAAGGCGAACGGCACGTGCACCCACACCGCGATTCCCAACTGCGGCGTGACCTGCACGACCAACGCGCAGTGCAACGACAAGAACGGCTGCACGGCGGACAGCTGCGTCGCCGGCAAGTGCGTGCAGACACCCGCGATCGGCACCGTGTGCAGCGACGGCAACGCGTGCACGAGCGGCGACACGTGCGCGGTCGTCAACGGCCAGGCGGTCTGCCAGGGCACGGCGACGGTCTGCAACGACGGCAACGTCTGCACCAAGGACGCGTGCAATCCACAAACCGGCGGCTGCATCGTCGGTCCCGGCCCCAACAACGTGCCGTGCAACGACGGCAACCTGTGCACGACGGGCGACGCATGCAAAACCGGCGTGTGCGTCGGCACCTCCACGCTCGCTTGCGACGACGGCGACAGCTGCACCACCGACAGCTGCGATGCCAGCACCGGCGCGTGCCTTCACGTGCCGATTGCGCTGTGCGGCGCCGCATGCAAGGTCGACGCGGACTGCAACGACAACAACGTGTGCACGTCGGAGAGTTGCTCGGCGGGCCACTGCGCCAGCGGCCCGGCGGACGGCACGTCGTGCAGCGATGGCAACAGCTGCACGCAGGGCGACGTCTGCTTGAACGGCGCCTGCCAGTCCGGCAAGCCGGTGACGTGCAACGACGGCAATCCGTGCACGGTGGACGCGTGCGACGCCAAGCTCGGCGGGTGCAGCTTTGTGCCCGCGGTCAACGGCAGCGGCTGCAACGACGGCAATGCTTGCACCACCGGCGACGTCTGCGCCACCGGTACCTGCGCCGGCAACGCGACGACGTGCGACGACAACAACGCGTGCACCGTCGACCACTGCCAGGCGACAACCGGCAAATGCGTCTTCACGCCCATCCCGAAGTGCGGCAACAACTGCGCGACCGTCGCGGATTGCACCATCAAGGCGCAGTGCATCCAGACCGCATGCGTGGCTGGCCAGTGCCAGGACACGCCGCTGACCGGTGCTGCGTGCAACGACAACGACGCGTGCACGCAGGCGGACGCGTGCGCGGGCGGCATCTGCAAGGGCGCGCTGCTGAATTGCAACGACAACAACCCGTGCACCAAGGACGGCTGCAACACCGCCAATGGCAAGTGCCAGAATCCGCCCGCGCTGACCGGCAGCTTCTGCGACGACGGCAACCTGTGCACCAGCGGCGACGTGTGCCAGAGCGGCGTCTGCCAGGGCAAGGCGTCGGGCATGTGCGACGACAAGAACGCGTGCACGCTCGACGCATGCGACCCGAAGACCGGCGCGTGCAGCCACACTGCGGTCAACGGCTGCGGCGGGCCTTGCACGACCGCTGCGGACTGCAACGACGGCAACGTCTGCACCACGGACACCTGCGTGCTCAACAAGTGCGCCGCGACGGCCATCAGCGGCCCGGCGTGCGACGACGGCAACATCTGCACGTTGGGCGACAAGTGCGTGTCGGGGGTCTGCACCGCGGGACCGGTTTCCTCCTGTGACGACAAGAATGCTTGCACCGTGGACAGCTGCGACGCCAAAACGAGCGCGTGCAGCTCCGTGGCCGGACCGGACGGCACGGCGTGCGAAGACGGCAGCGCATGCACGAGCGGCGACAAGTGCGCGGCGGGCGTTTGTCAGTCCGGCACGGCGATTGTCTGCAACGACAACGACCCCTGCACCATCGACGCCTGCAATCCCAAGGACGGCGTGTGCGTGTTCAAGGTCGACCCGAAGTGTGGCAAGAAGTGCAAGACGGATGTGCAGTGTAACGACAATTATGCCTGCACAACGGATACGTGTGTGGGTGGCGCCTGCGTCAATGCCGCCAGCAGCGGCGCCACGTGCGACGACAACAATGCATGCACCACGGCGGATACTTGCACGGCCGGCGTTTGTGGTGGCACAGCCGTCGCGTGTGATGACAAGAATCCGTGCACCAACGACCTCTGCGACAAGCAATCGGGCGGATGCGCGTACCAGAAAATCGCCAACTGCGGCGCGTCCTGCACCGTGGACACGGATTGCGCCGACGGCGACCCGTGCACACAGGACATCTGCAATCCATACACCGGCAATTGCTTGTACCAGAAACTGGCGCAGTGCAATCCGACGCCGCAATGCACGACGGATGTGCAGTGTGATGACAAGAATAAGTGCACCGTGGATACCTGCAATCCGTTCACCCAAGCGTGCGTGCACACGGTGCTGCCGGGGTGCGTGCCTTAGGTTTTGGGTGCGGGGCCGGCGCCTCCGCGGAGTCTTGACGGATGGCCGGCTCGGGCGGACGCTGTGCGGCGGGCCGAGAAGCATTGGGCGATGACGATTCCACCCACCCTAACCGCCATGCACCCGCAGACAATTCCTGCCTGCACGTTTGGCATCGAGCATCGCGGCTTCGGCATAACCAAGTAGCGTATCGGCGTCGGTGTCGTCGTCTGGGAAGACGCTCAGGCCGATGCTGAAGGACGCGGGAACGGACAGCGTGCCGACCCGCAGTGGTTCGCGCATCACGTCCAGCAACTTGGCGGCTTGTTCCACGGCGGCGACTTTGTCGGCGACGTCGGAGAGCAGCACGACGAATTCGTCGCCGCCAAAGCGGGCGGTCGTGTCGCTGCCACGCACGGAGGCGCGCAGGCGTTGCGCAACCGTGCGCACGGCCTCGTCCGCGGCTTCTTCGCCAATGCGGGCGCTCAAGTCCTTGAATTCGTCTAGATCGATGAACACCACCGCGAACCGCGTTTTGGCCCGCCGTGCGTCTTCCACGGCTTGCTCCAGACGGTCGTGCAACAGCAGCCGGTTCGGTAGCCCGGTCAACGGATCGTGGTGCGCCAGCCGCGCCATGCGAATCGCCAACGCGCGGGCTTCACTGACGTCGTGGGCGACGACAACCGCGCCCAGTGATTTGCCGTCCGGGCCATGAAGCGAGGACAGGGCATATTCCACGGCCAGTTGCGAGCCATCCCGGCGCAGCAGCCACGCCGCGCGCTTTTGCGCGGCATCACCTTGCCCAGCCACCGCCTCGCGCAACTGGTCCGCATCGGACTGGCCGGAAAACGCCCGCAGTGCCAGCACGGCCACCAGCGGTTGCCCGCGCGCCGCCGATTGCGACCAGCCCGTCATCTTCTCCGCCACCGGATTCAGGTACACGACTTGGCCCGCGGCATCGGCCGTCAGCACCGCCTCGGTGATGGCGCCCAGCGTGATGCGCGCGGTCTCTTTTTCCGCGAACAGGGCGTTCTCGATGCGCCGCCGCTCGGTGATGTCCGTGACCAGCACGAACAGCCCCCGCACCGCGCCGTCGACGAGGTCTGGCACATAGGTCGCCCGCGAGTAGTGCAGATTGCCATCGCGATCGATGGCTTCGCGGTCGAACGCCTGTTCCTCACCGCGCAGCGCCGCTTGCAAGTACGGCAAGTTGAGCGCGTAGAGCTCCTCGCCGATGACGTCGCGAATGTGCATACCGCGCATCGCTGCCGGCCGGATGCCAAACCAGTCAAAGTACGTCTTGTTGGCGTGGCGATTGCGCAGGTCCTTGTCCCAATAGCCGACCATCGCCGGAATGTGGTCCAGAACCGTGACAATTTCCTGGGTCAGCCGCTGGCGTTCCTCGTCCGCATACCGGTATTCCAGGGTCCGCCGACGCAGGGTCAGCAGCGCCATGGCTTGGCGCGCCAGCCTCTCGAGCAGGCCCACCTGCTCAGCGCTCAGTTCCCGCGGCTTGTGGTCGACCGCGCACAGCGTGCCCAGCGGAAAGCCTTCCGGCGTCTGCAACGGCACGCCGGCATAGAAACACACGTGAGGCGCACCGGTGACCAGCGGATTGTCGACAAATCGCGGATCCACGCGCGCGTCCGGGACGATGAGCGTCTGCTTGGCCAGCACCACGTGACCGCAAAACGAAATATTGCGCGGCGTCTCCGTCACTTCCAGGCCAAAACGCGCTTTGAACCACTGGCGGTCGGCGTCCACGATCGACACCAGCACGATGGGCACCTGGAGGATGCGCGCGGTGATTTCCGTCAGCGCGTCGAATTCGGCTTCCGCGGCGGTGTCCAGAATCTGGTACTGCCGCAGAGCGTCTAGCCGGGCTTGCTCGTCGGCTGGTTTGGAGGCATGCAACATCGGCTCACCTTGCGGACGACACACGCGATTCCGTCCGGACGAGAGTCTAGCCAGTACGGACAAGCTGGCAAGAAGAACCCACCTACGGCGTACTGATCGTGCCGTCCATCGATTTCAACGTGTTGCGTGTGCACAGCTTCCACTGCGTCGCCTCATAGCCGGCGTGCATCTGCTGGATGATTTGCGGACGCGCCTTGCCGATCGGCAGCGCGGCGTCGAGGATTTCCACCTGGTCGGCCTTCAGGTTGCGGATGCGGCTGCAGCGATCGTCCAGCAGCGGCATCACGCACTTCAGGCCGGTCGGCTGGGCGACCAGAAAGCGAAAGATGTCGTCGTCCTGCACGAACTGCGCGCGCTTGACCGCGGTTGCACAGTTGAGCGGCTTTTGCGCGGCCAATTCGCTGTCCAGCCAGCGGGCGATGAACAAGTTGGCGAGGCTCGCGCTGGCGAATTGCACGGCGCGATCGTCGGGGATGGGCTGAAACAGCGCGGACTGGAAGACTTTTTCGCAAACGCGATCGTGGTTGTCATCCGACGTTCGCGCGCCGGCATCGACGACCGCCTTGCAATCGCTCATGTCCAGACGAAACGTCGCGCTTTCCTTGACCCTGAGCTGAGCGCGCACCATGCGGTCCACCAGCGCCAGCGCCTGCTCCTCATTCCAGCCCAGTTCGTGCAGTTCCTTGGTCAGGCGCGCGCCCACCAGCGCCTCATGCACACGCGCGCGGCTGACGATGAGGTCGGACTTCGGGTCGAGCGTCTTTTGGTGAAAATCGATCAGCGTTTTGACGTCGCCAAAGCTCGCCAGGTACGGATAGGTGCAATCGCCGGCGGCGTTCACCTGGGCATCCAAGCCGTAGCGGTGCAGGAACTGCAGGAATTGCCCGCGCACGGCCGCGTCCTTGACCGTGCTGGCGATGAACGCGTCCGTGTCCGTGCAGCGCAGCGTGTGGATGGCAAAACGCGCGTCAACGGGCGCAAAGCCGTAGTCGGCGTCCAGCACAGGTGGCCGCGCGAGCAGGATGAATTGCGCTTCCGGCAGCTTCTCCGCCGCATCCTTCCACGCCAGCAGCACGACGTTGCGCCGGGCAATCTCCACTTCGTCCAAGCCATCCAGCAGAAACAGCGCGCGGCCTTTGGCCACTTCCGCCAGGAACGCCGGCACGTCCGGGCCCGTGTCCGCCAGCACCGCCGCCAGCAGCGGATTGCCCGCCGCGCTCGACTTGGCCACCAGCTTGGCATCCACCAGAAACACCGGCACTTGGCCGCAGAGCTGCCCGCGCAGGGACTCCGCCAGCCGCGTCTTGCCCAAGCCACCGCGCGCGAAAATCGACGCGCGCTTGACCTCGCCCTTGGCCAGCACGTCGACCAGCTGCGCTTCCGTCAGCTGCGCCTCGCCGTGGCCCGGCCACTGGGTCACGAGCAGCGACATCGGCGTGTAGTTGTCGTGGGCTTTCTCAAACCGTTGCTTACCGGCGTTGAAATTGCAGCGCTTTTCGTAGGCGGTCGCTTGCGGACTCTTCGGCCCGCCGGCCTGTTCCGCGCCGCCGCACGCGCTCAGGCCGACGAGTGCGGTCAGGATCGTCACGCCATGGCCAAATCCGAGTCGCCTGTTCATGCACTTGCCTCTCAGCCGCGCCGCAACGCGCTGGGCCTACAACCGCACGTCGATGTGCGCACTGCTGCGCATTTCATCCAACCACGACTTGTAGAGCTTGGTGAACTGCTCTTCCTGCAACCGCGCGCGGACAAACTGGTCCAGAACTTCCTTGTCCTTGACCGGCACGCGGCGACGCTCCAAAAACTGAATGATGTGAAAGCCGTAGGGCGTCTGCACCACGGTGGAAATCTCGCCGGGCTGCAACGCCCACAGCTTGGCGCCAAACGTCGGATCGAGCGTCCAGCGCTTCTGCCAGCCCAGATCTCCGTGCCCTTCCGAGGTCGCCGAATCGTCGTTGCAGTCGTCCGCGACCTCGTCCCACGGCTTCTTGTGCACCGCGACGTCGTCGTAGCAATGCCAGGCGCGGTCGCGCAATTCGGTCACCCGCTGCGGATTGGCGTCGTCCGGCACGCCGATGAGCATGTGCCGCGAGTGCACTTCGTCCTCAAACTGCCCGCCGGCGTATTCCTGGTCGATGATGCGCTTGACCTCGTCGTCGGTGACGCGCAGCTTGCCGGCGATCTTGGCGCGCAGCATTTGCACCCGCACCATCTCCGCCCGCACGTGCTGGCGGTAGGCGGGCACGGTGGCGAAGCCCATGTTGCGCACGATGTCCTCGAACTCGTCCGCGGTCTTGTGCATGCGCTTGCGCGTCTGGTCGATCTGGCCATCCACCTCGCCGTCGCTGACGACCAGGCCCATGTCCTTGGCGGCCTTGGCCACCAGCGCATTGTCAATCAGCGTGTCCAGCGTCTGTTTGCGCAGCGCCTCGAGGCTGCGCGGCTCGGCCGACTGCACCGGATCGTTGCCGCCGCGGGTCTGGCCCATCGCGCGGCGCAGCTCACTTTGCAGGATCGCCGTGTCGCCCACGGTCGCGACCACGCCATCGACCTCGTGATAGCCCTGCGGCAAGGCCGCGCGCCGCACGGGCAGCGCCGGCTTCTGCACCTTGGCCGGCTCAGCGGGCTTGGGTGCCGGATCTGCCGCCAAGGCGACGGCCGGCAGGGCCAGCAGCGCCAGCACGAAAGTCAGTTTCAGCATCGCTTAAACACTCCGACCGAAGTTCAAGACCAAACGTTTTCGATCCGCGGCGTGCCACCAGAGGTGCACGCTCGCGGTCCCAGTCCGAAATGCAACAGGTCTGACCGAACTGATTTGGTGTCCGAAATAGGTCAACATGTTTAGAGCTCGGAAGGCGTCGGATCCGCCGGTTGCTTGTTGTTGGACAGTCCCGGCGGCAAATCGCCCGGTTTGCCCTTGCCTTTGACCGGCGGCGCCTCGACCGGCAATTGCCGCAGCGCGTCCTCGTTCAGCTCGATCTTCGCCGCCGCACGCAGCGCATCGATGAGCTTTTGCCGCCGCAGATCGCGCTCGCGCTTGACCAGGCGGGCGCGCAGCGAGTCCTTGACGTCGTCAAACGCCTTGTCGACCGCCGGAATCTTCGAGGTCACCATCAGCACGTGCCAGCCCGCGGGCGACTGCACCGGCGTGCCGATCGTGAACGTTTCCCGGCCCATCGCCGCGGCAATCACTTCCGCCGGAACCCGCGCCAGGCGCTCCAGCTCCTCGGGCGTGGCGCCTTGTGGCGGCGTCTTGGACACGACGCCCAGCGAGCCCAGGTACGGCACGGTGGACGGATCCAGCGACAGCCGGCCGACGTAATCGTTCCATGCCAGCACCAGCTTGGCCGGCGCGCCTTCCGACGCCGCGCGCAGCTCCTTGGCGATCCGCTCCGCCGTCGCCGCGTCCTTGACCAGGATGTGGCTGACCTCGACCTGCTCGGGCTTGTGGTACAGGCCGGGATTGGCGTCGTAGTACGTCTTCAAGTCGGCGTCGGTAAACGCATCCGGCTTGACCGCATCCACCGCCGTGTCCGCCAGGAACTTGCGGATCATCGCCTGCTTGGCGGCTTCCAGCACTTCCGGGTCATTGGCCAGACCACGCCGCGCCGCTTCCGCCGCCAGCAGCTCGAATTGCACCAGGCTCGTCAGGTATTCCTTGCGCTTCTGCACGCTGGCGAACTGGCTGCGCACCACCGCCGGCTCGCGCGCCAGCCGCGCTTCGATTTCCCCCAGCGTGATCGCGTGATCGCCGATCTTCGCCACCACAACCGCGCGCTGCTCGGGCGTGAGCTGCGAATCGCCGGCGTTGATTTTCGCCTTGGGCACCTGGTCGACCGTGGCTTCCAGCGCCTTGTCGGTCATGCCCGGCCCCGCCGGATGCGGCCGCGTGGGCTTGTCGCAGGCGACGAGCAGGAGGAGGGTCAGGGGCAGAGCGAAGTGAAGGCGCATGGGGACCTCCGTCCAATGGGACGGCGGGTGTGTTTTGGCAGGTTTGGGCGCGGGGCGCAACAGGAGGTTGATCCACGAGCGGTGCATGCCCGTGGCGGGGCGCTGGGACAGAAGACACGAACGCGCGCCCAGTCAGGGCGCTTGTTGATTTCGGAACGCGTCCGTCTGCCACTGCGCTTGCAGGGATAGACGGCGCCGCGATCCGCATGGCTCGGGGCGCGCTTTGCGACCTTCCGGTCGCTCTTGTTCGCACCTGCGGTGCGTGCGTGCGACCTTCCGTCCGCTTTTGGCCTATCGAAGTCCTGACAACCCCATGACATTGCACCCCTTGACGCCCCACACCGGTCCATTTCATCCTCGACCCACGCACTGATGCGTTCATTTTGAGGAGAATCTCATGGCCAAGTTGACCCATGGACCCGTGACCGTTGTGTTTGACGATGCGCTCACACTCTCGGACAAAGCCGGCAAGCTGACGCCCGAGGACATCCTGCGGCTGCCCAAGTCGCCGGCTGGCGTCGGACTCGCTGCGCACTTGACCGCCGACGCGCTGACCGCCGCGGGCGACGCCTTCACCGCGCCCAAAGGCGTGACGCCGAAGTCCCTGCTCGCCGCCGCCTCGCGCGCCGAGGGCTACGACAGCTTGATCGTCGCCCTCGACGTGGTGCGGCAGACGATCCAGGAGGAGAACCTGCTGGCCGACGCCGCCTGCTGGGACCAGCTGCGGCAGATCAACGACATGCTCAAGGGCCAGGTGAGGCACCACCCGGAGCTGGCGGCGATGTTCGCGCCGTTGACGGCGTTCATGGCCAAGTCGGCGGTGCGCGGCAAGAAGGCGGTCGCGCCGGGGCCGGGACAGGCATAGGCGCACAGGTGGAAGGTGTCGCCGGGACAGGTCGCAGGTGTCTGGTGGACAGGTGCGACCTATAGGCTGGCCAGGTCCGACCTGTTCGGGTGACAGCTCGGAGGTATCCGGGCGACAGGTCGGAGGTATCGGGGTGATAGGTCCGAGGTGTCCGCGGGACAGGTGGTGGCTGTCCTGGGGATACCTTGCGGCGGTGGGGGTGATGGGTTGTGTGGTCGGACGTGCTCGGCTCAAGGAATAGACTTGATGCAGCGCAGGCCGATGTAGAAGCCGGCGTCGGACGGGGCGTCGTAGCCGCGAAGACTCGCACGCAGGTTGGCAGCGCCGAAGTCGAAGCCGCCGCCACGAACGACCCGGCCGAAGACCTTGCCGGGACCGACAGGGTCTGTCTGCTCGCCAGACGTGTACAAGTCGAACCAATCTCGGTTCCATTCCGCGACATTGCCCGCCATGTCATGAAGACCATACGGACTATCGCCGGCCGTCTTGGACCCCACCGCCCACGTTGCGTTCGTGCCGCAGCCGGAGTTGCTGCCGTCGTACATCACCGCGTAGCTACATATCGCCGGTTGCTCGCCCCACGGATACGTCCGCATCGCCGCCGCGCACCCAGGGTCGCCAGACGTGCTGCCGTTCTTCTCACAGCTGCCGCGCGCCGCCATCTCCCACTGAGCTTCCGTCGGCAAGTCAAACGCTGCGCCGCGCCACTTGCAGTACTGCTGTGATTGCGTCCAGTTCACGTAGTTCACCGGGTCGTTCGTCAGCCCCGGATACGTGGCATAGGGCACCGGCTGCACCGAATTCGGCACCGTGCACACGCCCGCATCCACGCAGGCCTTGTACTGAGCCACCGTGGTTTCGGTCAGATCCATGTAGTACGCCGACAGCGTCACCTTGTGCTGCGGACTCTCAGCGCTGTTGCAACTCGTGTCCTTCGTCGCGTTGCAGCCCATCCAGAACGTCCCCGCTGGAATCAGCACCATGCCCGCGGGTGCGACAGTTCCTTGGCCATCGCCGCTGTCCGTCGCCGAACCGCACGACGTGAACACGACGACTGCCACGCCCAGAAGGAACCCCTGTCCAAGTCCTACACGCATGACCACCCCGCCGCTGCCTGTGCCGATGGGCGGAGGATACCATGGTCTTCGGGCTGGACAAACAGCGTCTGGGCGGAGGCATATCCGGGCGGGATTGCTGCCCCAAGATGACCCGGCCGTTGAGGCGATCAGCAGAAACAAGTTTCTGCTCGCGCCTCCGCTGCTAGCTGGGCTGCGAGTTCGCGGCCTTGCAGGCCGTCTCACCGCAGCTGAAGTGCCCGGGTGGTATTCCTGCTGATCGCCTGAAACGGCGGGCTAGCATTGCCGCGCCCACCTTCGTGGGCGCGAACCGGATGATTCTGTCTCTGTCCTTTCACAACGAAGCGTGAGCAAAGAGTGCGCGTAAGCGCACACGCCCGCACCGCAGGTGCGAACAAGAGCGACCGGAAGGTCGCCACGCCCGCCCCAAGCCGTCCAGGATCGCGCCGCCGTTCGCCTTTGCAAGCGCCGCGGCAGACGTGAGCGTTCCGAAATCCCCAGCCCTCCTGCCCAAACCGCCCCCCCGCCACCGCGTCGTTTAGATCGACCCCGCCTCCCGCGCGTCACAACCCCAAGGCGACCACCGCCCACCGGTTCCCCCACACGCGAAGGAGACACCATGAACACCCGCATCCTCTCAGCCCTGACCGCAAGCCTGCTCACGCTCGGCGCTTGCGACAAGGCGCCCAGCGGCGACGCGCCGAATGCCGCGCCGGCCAAAGCCCAAACCACTGCCACCACCGCCGCAAGCCCGATGCCGCCCGCCGACCCGCCGCCGCTGGCCGAGGCCGCCAAACCGATGGAGATGCAGGTCGAACAACCCGCCATGGCGCAGGCGGCTCCTGCACCCGAGCCACCGGCGACGCCCGTGGCCAAGCCGGTGGGCACGGTGGAGAAGGCGGCCCGCAGCCAGCACATGGGACTTGGCAAGTCCGGGATGCTGGCCATTGTCGGCTACGGCTCTGGTGGCGGCGGCGCGTCCGTCGGCAGCGCGCTGTTCTCCGTTTCGGGCGACATGGCCCGGCCCGCGCCGGTCCGCGAGGAGCGCGAGCAGTACGGCAAAATCGACGAGAATCCCATCAAGCGCGTCGCGGAAACGCCAGTCTCCACCTTCAGCATCGACGTCGACACCGGCAGCTACGCCAACGTCCGCCGGCTCATCCGCGAAGGCCGCCGGCCGCCGATGGACGCGGTGCGCGTCGAGGAACTCATCAACTACTTCACCTACGACTACCCCGTCGCGCGCACCAACGGCCATCCGTTCGCCGTCAGCACGGAAGTCGCGCCGTGCCCGTGGAACAGCCAGAACCGTCTGGTACGCATCGGCCTGCGCGCCACGGATGTCGACAAGGCGGAACTGCCGCCCGCCAACCTGGTCTTCCTGGTTGACGTGTCCGGCTCCATGCAGCCCGACGAGCGCCTGCCGCTGCTGAAGAAGTCGCTGAAGCTGCTGGTCGACCAACTGCGCGCCCAGGACCGCGTGTCGCTGGTGACCTATGCGAGTGGCACGCGCGTGGTGCTGGAGCCGACGAGCGGCGCGGACAAGGCGAAGATCCTGAACGCCATCGATGACCTGCAAGCAGGCGGCAGCACGGCGGGCGAAGCGGGCATCCAGCTGGCGTACCGCATGGCGCAGCAGGGCTTCATCCACGGTGGCATCAACCGCATCCTGCTGGGCACGGACGGCGACTTCAACGTCGGCATCACCAGCTTTGAGGACCTCAAGACGCTCGCCGCGGACAAGCGCAAGACCGGCGTGTCGCTGACGACGCTGGGCTTTGGCGTGGGCAACTACAACGAGCACCTGATGGAGCAGCTGGCGGACGCGGGCGACGGCAGCTATGCCTATATCGACACGCTCAACGAGGGTCACAAAGTGCTGGTCGACCAGATGACGCAAACGCTGGCGGTGGTGGCCAAGGACGTGAAGATCCAGGTCGAGTTCAACCCGGCGGCGGTCAGCGAATACCGGCAGATTGGCTACGAGAACCGCGCGCTCAAGCGCGAGGACTTCAACAATGACAAGGTCGACGCCGGCGACGTGGGCGCGGGCACCGTGGTGACGGCGCTGTACGAAATCACGCCGATTGGCCAGTCCGGCAGCGTGGATCCGCTGCGGTATGCACCTCAGCCGACCGATGCCGCGCCGCGTGGTGATACCAGCGAGCTCGCGTTTCTGCGGGTGCGCTACAAGGCGCCGGAGGGTGGATCGTCCAAGCTGCTGGAAGTGCCGATCCGCCAGCCGAGTGACAAGGCGCAGCTCAAGGAAGTGAGCCAGGACATGCGCTTCGCTGAAGCGGTCGCGGCGTTCGGGCAACTGCTGCGCGGCGGCAAGTATCTGGGCGCGTTCGGCTGGGATCAGATGCTGGCGCTCGCGGCGAGCAGTCAGGGCCAGGACCCGTTTGGCTACCGCGGTGAGTTCGTGCAAATCGCCCGGCTGGCGCGGTCGCTGCGGGTGGGTGAGTAGACGTCACGCGGGTTCCGGCCCGGCGTAACGCAGGCTGATGCGCATCGCCACCAGCGAGAGCGCGCTGCCACCGGCGGCCAGGAGCAGGATGATTTCGGCCGTGGACAGCTCGCCGCCGAACAGACCCTGCGGCAACTGCTGGTGCAACAGCAGGATCATCAGCGAACCGACGATGTAGCCGACCGAGTACATGCTGCCTTCCACCAGCGCCGCCACGCGCCCGCGCAGGTGCGCCGGAGTCCGCACGAGATACGCGCTCACCGCCGGACTCTCCACCGCGCCCGCCACGACGAGGAAGACACTCACACAGACCGCGACCACTTCGCCTGGCCACATCGCGACAATTCCCAGCGCCATCAGCAGGGAAATCGGCGTCACGATGAACACACGCTGAAAGCCGAGACGGCGCACCAGGTACGCGGGCAGCACCGATCCAGCCGTCGCGGCGACCGCGCAAATCAGCAGGCGGTATTCGCCGTACGGCGCCTGCAAATCCGCCATTTCCGTCGCCGTGCCGGACATCGTCTGGATGATGTGGTGGGCGACCGCCGTCTCCGCGATGCCGTTGGTCAGCAGCAGCAGCGACACGCCGCGCAGCAGCGGCGAGTGCAGCAGGTAGCGAAGCGGTGAATCGGTGTGATGCAGCGGCTCGGACGGATCGTCCGGCGTGGGATCCGGATCCGCGAGCGTCACGTGGCGCAGCGCCCGCACCCGGCGCAGCGCGACCGCGGCGAGCAACAGGCAGATGCCCCCGACCGCCATCAGCGGATCCGGCGCGACGTGGGCAATGCCCGCCCAGGTGGCAAAAGCGCCGCCGATGAAGGAGCCGGCATAGCTGATGGAATTGATCGGACCAAACCAGGTGATGGCTTCCTCGTCCGACATCATGTCGCGGGCCAGGGCCCAGACGGTCAGCGGCACCAGGCGACTTTCCACGCTGTTGATGGAGTACAGCACGCCATAGGACGTAGCGGGCGACACGCCGGATAGGCGCATGACCCACGTGGCGATGTAGCTCATGCCAAAGACGGCCAGCAGACCGATGGCCAAGCGGCGACGCGGCGACCGGTCGATGATGAGGCCGAGGCCCAGCGCGCAGACGACGGCGATGATGGCGTCCAGAACCCAGAGACCCAGCAGCGGATCAACGCCGGCATCCGCGACCACGCCGCTGGTGCCGATGATGCCGGCGACTTCCTGCATCAAGGCAGAACAGGTCAGCACGGCCGCGATGGCGATGGCACGCCGCCGCACGCTGGGAATCGCCTTGGGTGTCACGGCGTCCTACCCACCGCGAACCGTCCGCGCATATGTCTCTGCGCCGGCGGGGTTCCTGAAAATCGACAGGCCGTCATGGCATCCTTGGGCACGACCAAACCGGCCCATTGCGAGGGGAAGAGTGCGGTCACAAAACGGTTGGGTCAAGTTGCGGTCGGGCTTCAGCCGTCCGAGAACGGCTTCAGGATCTTCGCCCGCGCCGTATGCCGCAGCTTGCGCAGCGCCTTCGCCTCAATTTGCCGAATGCGTTCGCGCGTCACGCCAAACTGCTGGCCAACCTCTTCCAGCGTGTGGTCGCTGCGTTCGCCGATGCCGAAGCGCATCCGGATGACCTTCTCCTCGCGCGGCGCGAGACACGCCAGCGACTTGCGCACCTTCTCCTCCAGCGCCGCCATCGTCACCGCGTCGACCGGGCTGACGGCGCGCTTGTCCTCGATGAAATCGCCCAGATGGCTGTCCTCTTCCTCGCCGATCGGCGTTTCCAGGGAAATCGGCTCCTTGGCGATCTTCAGGACCTTGCGCACCTTGTCGAGCGGCATCTCCATCTTGGCCGCAACCTCCTCCGGCAGCGGCTCGCGGGCGAGTTCCTGCTGCAGGTAGCGGCTCGTGCGCACCAGCTTGTTGATGGTCTCGATCATGTGCACCGGAATGCGGATCGTGCGCGCCTGATCCGCGATCGCGCGCGTGATCGCCTGGCGGATCCACCACGTGGCATAGGTCGAGAACTTGTAGCCACGGCGGTACTCGAACTTGTCCACGGCCTTCATCAGGCCGATGTTGCCTTCCTGGATGAGGTCCAGGAACTGCAAGCCGCGGTTCGTGTACTTCTTGGCAATCGACACCACCAACCGCAGATTCGCCTCCACCAACTCAGATTTCGCCTTGTTGGCCATGCGCTCGCCGCGCACGATCGACTCGTAGATCTTCTTCAAGCCTTCCGGCGAATGCCCCGTCTGCTTGGTGTTCTGATCATTGAGCCGCTGGGCTTCCTTCATGATCTTGTAGGCATCCATCAGCTCTTGGCGGGTGATACCGTACTTCTTCTCCAACATCCGCAGCTGCTGCGGCGGCGAATCCTTGAAGTCGCGCACCAGCACCAGCACGACCTTCTTGTAGGCGAAGTTGATGTCCGCCTTCTTCTTGCCGTCTTTCTTGAAGCGCTCCGTCGCCAGCTCCGCCAGCCGCGACTCTTCCGACGCCATCTGATGCTGCGCGTCCATCACCTCGCGGACGATCTTCTTGAAGTCCTCGATGATGAGATCGTACTGCTTCTTGTGCATCCCGCAGTCGAGCAGGCGTTCCAGCAGCGCACGCTTCTGGATCGTGTCGAACAGCTTGAGCGACAGCGGCAGCTCGTTGAGCGCCCGGCGCACTTCTACAAACACCACCTGCTCGGCAAATTGCGCCGACAAGGACGCGTACTCCGGCGTCTCCAGGTTCGGCCGCACGGTCGCCAGTTCGCCCACCGGCGCGCTGGGGCGGGCCGGCAGCGGCTTGCCCTTGGTACGCTGACGCGGCACCCACGTCAGGATATCGATGATATCATGGCTGATTTGCGCGATCCGGTCGATTCGCGCCTTCACTTGCCGCTGATACTCCGCCGCCGTCGGCTCGCCAATCACGACTTCCGCGCGACGCGTCAGCAGCTCTTCGCACAGCGGCAGCACTTCGTCGAACGCCTGCGCCAGGCTCTTCTGGAACTGCTTCTGCTGTTGGCGGGACGCCTTCTCCGGCAGGTTGTCCAGCACCTTGGCCGGGTCCATGTCGTCGGCATCGATGCCCTTGGCCAGCGCCATCAAGCCGCGCGTCGCCGCTTCGTCTTCCAGCACAGCCTTCAACAGGTCGTCCAGCGAACGCGTCGGTTTCTTGCGCGCCAGATCCGCACGCGCCGCTTCCGCCGGATCTTCCGACCGCACACGCTTGCGGTACAGCTTGGTCATCCGCAGCAGCGTCGCCATCACGGGCAACGGCTCGGGATCCTTGCCATATTTCTGGCGGTGCAGCGCCACGTCTGCCACATCCGTCACCGCCGCGCGACCCAGCTGCATCTTCTCCAGCGTGTCGCCCATCACTTCGGACAGGTATGGCTCAGTCACCGCTTTGGCGACTTCCACGCTCATCAAATCGCGGCGCACCGTGTCGCTCTTCGCGCCATGCACTTCCGCGTTGATCTTGGCCTGCGACAGCTGGAACCGCTCCAACTCGCCGATCGCGTCGATCAGCTGCTGGCAAATCGCGATTTCATCCGCGCCGCCCACGCCGTCGTCCAGCGACTTGACCAATTCCTTCAGCGAATGCGGCGGCCGCTCGCCACTGCGGCGGCTGTCGCGCGACACCGAGTCCTCGTCCAGACCCTCCGCGCTCGCCTGCGCCTGCGCGGTGCGATCCTGCTCCACCCACGCGGTAATTTCGCGGGCATACTGGCGGCGATCCAGCAGCGCTTCAAACGTCTGCTTGGTCGACAGCAGCGAATCGAGCACCTCGTGTTCGCCCATCTCAATGCGCTTGGCGATCTCGATCTCGCCCTGGCGGGTCAGCAGCGCGACGGAACCCATCTTGCGCAGGTACATGCGCACCGGATCGTTGGTGCGCAGGTAGGTTTCTTCCACGTAACCAAGCGTCTCATCCTTGGGCGCAGACTGGGATTGCGCCTGCGGCGGCGGCGCCTGTGGACGCGGTGGCGGCGTCGGCGCGTCGCGAGCAACCTGTTTGTGATCCAGCACTTCAATGAAGTTCGCGTTCAGCACCGCAAGCACGTCGTCCAGCACGGCCCGTTCGACGTCGCCGCCAACGACCCGGTAAATATCCTCCACCGACACGAACCCCGCGGACTTGCCGCGTTCGATCATGCTGCGAAGGTCTTCTTCCTTGATGTGTTCGAACATAAAAACCCCTGATGCTTGCGATGGCCGTGCCAAAAACCAGAATCGACTAGAAACCCGATGCCGCCGCGACTGCCTGTCGCGCGCCTGCTTTGGCAAATTCCTGTAACCGTCTCATGATGTCGCTCAACTGCGTGGACAGTTCCGCGAGCCGCTCCGGGGTCACATCCCGGACTTTCATTTGCGCCGTGACCTGCTCGCGCTCCTGCTTGAGCGCGCGTTCCTGCAGCCGCCACGTCACCTGGACCAGCCAGCCCTGGGCCTGATCCGGTTTGCACAACGGTGCTTCCACCAGCAAGCGCAGGATCAAGCGGCGGGCACGGCCATCGGGCAGCGCCTGCGCCCAACCGCTGAGCGTGTCCGCATCGACTTCCTGCTCGCGCGCCACCGCGCAGAGATCGCGCAGCGCCAGGCGAATTCCCGCGTGCTCCAGCAAATCCAGCGCGCCGTACTGCGCGGCTTGGGCGCACAGCGACGGAAACCACACCAGCACCGCGCACAAATCCTGTTCCAGCTTGCCCACTTCCGGCTCGCCGAAGGTCGGATCTGGCCGCAGCTGCTGCGGCTCCAGCTTGGGCGTCGTCGGCGCCAGACGCTGCAGGTAGCGGTCAAATGTCGCCCGGTGCGGCTCGATCGCGCCCTTGGTCAGCTGCGACTGCAGGTAGTTGCGCGCCATGTCGCGGCTGATGCCATCCTGGATCGCCGTCAGCAGCGGTCCAGCCCTTTGCAGAATCACAGAATTGGCCTGCAGCGAGTGGTCCGACTCCGCGACCAGCGCGTCGATGAACCCGTCAATCAGCGGCGGTGCTTTGTCCAGCAACGTGCGAAAGGCGTCCTGGCCAAACTTGCGGACAAAGCTGTCGGGATCTTCGCCCTGCGGCAGCACGACGTAGCTGCCTTCCAGCCCGGCCGCGACCACGACCGGCACGGCCTTCATCGCTGCCTTGCGGCCCGCATTGTCGCCGTCGAAAACCAGCGCGACGCGATCGGCAAATCGCTTGATTTCCTTGGCCTGCGCGTCGGTCAGCGCGGTGCCCATCGCGCACACGGCGTTGTCAAACCCGGCTTGCGCCAACGTGATGACGTCCAGATTGCCTTCCACCACGATCGCAGTCTTGGTGCGGCGAATCGCTTCGCGGGCTTGCCAAAGACCAAACACGCAGTCGCCTTTTTTGTAGAAGTGCTTGAAACGACTGTGTTCTTCCTCGCCATCCAAGGTGATTTCGCTGGAGTTGATGTACTTCGCGACTTCCTTGTCGCCTGTCAAATCGCGGCCGCCAAAGCCGACCAGATCGCCCGCGGCGGTGTAAATCGGAAACATCAGGCGGTCGCGAAAGCGATCGTAAGTGCCACCTTTGTCGCCGATTTTGGCCAAGCCGATGGCGATGATGTCGTCGCGGCTGAAGCCCTGGCGCGTCAGGTGATCCAGCAGATCGGTCCAACCGATGCCTGAGGCGCCGAGGCCAAAGCGCTCGATGGTGGCCGCTGTCAAACCGCGACTTTCAGCGTACGCGTGCGCCTTGCGTCCCTCGGGCAGCTGCAACCGACCGCGAAACCACGCCTGCGCAGCCCGGTCCAGCTCCAACATCCGCCCCCGCGCCGACTTGGCTTCCGCCCGCCGCGCGCTATCTTCCGGCCGGTCCGCGACGCGTTCCAGCGTGATGCCGACGCGTTCCGCCAGCATCTCGACCGCTTCGATAAAGTTCAGACCGCGGGTCTCCTGGACGAACCGGATCACGTCACCGCCGGCGCCACAGCCATAGCAATGGTAGAGCTTCAGACCCGGATTCACATGAAAACTCGGGGTTTTCTCAGCATGGAACGGGCAGCAGCCCTTGAAGCTCGCGCCCGCCTTCTTGAGTTCCACGACCTCGCGCACGACCGCGAGCATGTCCGTCTGCGCAACGACGCCGCGGATCGCCGGCATGGGAATCCGTCCGTGATCGCTCCTGCGTCCGTGATCCGTGCCGTGCATGCGGGCCTATCCTCACGAAAACAAAGCAGAAGAGCCGGGTGGCGCAGGCGTCATGTCGGGGCGCGGGCGTCGCAGAGCTGTCGAAACGTGATCACCCGGAGCCGCACTCGCTGCCGCTTTGGGATCGCTGGCGGGCATGGCCGGGCCAGCGAACGCTCCATTTTAGGCGCATGGCGCTGTTTGTCAAGCGTCTGGCCCGGCGTCCCATGGAGCCAAAATCAGTGATTGCAAGCGGTTGCGCGTTTTGTCTTGTCAAGGGGTTTGGTTAAGTTTGTCAAGTGTCGCGATCCGGGATCAGGGCGCGTTTGCCACCCCCAGCAGCCATGCTAGACTTCAGCCCCTTTTGCGCGCCCCGCGCCAGAATGAGCCAACCGTGTCCGACCACATGCTTTCTTCCCAAGCGGCCGCGGCCGATCGTCACTGGTGGTGGCTGACGCCGCTCCTCCTCGCAGCGCTGCTCTTGCCGGGTCTCGGCTCGGCCGGACTGCTCGATCCATGGGAAATGGACCGAGCCGCTGTGGCGCGCAAAATGGCCGCCGCGCCGACGGTGCTGGTGGTCGAACCCGGCGCTGGGCGCTTGCTGGAAGCGATCAGCAAGCAAGGCTCTGGCCGCTACGCGCTGGCCCATCCATTTGACCAAAAAGACGCTTCCGCCACCACGGCGCTGCAACTGGCGGTCTCGCGCGCCGGTCGGCAAGTGGCGCATGCGGTCGTCGTCGATCTCGACGCGCTGACGTCCGGCGCGGATGACAAGCAGCTGAAGTCGGTCGCCGGTCAATTGGCGACGATCGAGGCGCAGAACCGCAGCACGGCGGTGGTTCTCGTGTCGAACGGTCGGGATCTCGATCGCGTCCGCTGGCCCTTGGCGCTCGCGCGGGCTCACCAACTGGCGGAGACCCTACGGGCTTCAGTGCTGCACAGCCTTTTTGAGCCCGAGTCGCAGGAAATTCTGCTCGCGCCGCTGTTCCTGATGACGTTGGACATCGTGGCGCCGGACCACGTGCGAGCGGCCCTGGACACGCGGTGTCCTTCGCCGTTGACGATGCCGGCGTTCAAGCAGGATTCGGTCTCGGTGCCGGCGCCGTGGCTGGATTCCTTTCTCGCGGCGCTGGCGGTCAAGACCTTTGGCGTCAACGAGTTTGCCGTGCGATTGCCAGCCGCGCTGCTCGCGATTCTGGTCGGTTGGGCGCTGGTGCTGACGCTGCGGCGCCTGTGGCGGCCGCGCACCGGTTGGCTCGTGCTGGCGGTCTACGCGACGCTGCCGATGACCTGGGGTCTGGCGCGCACGCTGACGCTGCAAGCCACCGAATCCGCGGGTTTGGCCCTCTTTGCCGTGGCGTTGGCGTTGGGTGCACAACGCGTTGCGCGGTTGTGGCCGCTGCTGGCGCTCGCGGGACTGGCGCTGCTCGCGGGCGGCGCGGGCATGGGCGGGCTCGCAACCGCGTGCGTGGTCGCGATCGGTGCGGTGCTGGCCACCGGTCAGCTGCGCGGGCCGCTGGGTCTGGGGGCGCTGATGGCCCTTGTGGCGACCGCCTTGCTCGCGGCGCTGGTCTACGGCGGCGATCCGGAAAGTCTCCTCTTGCGCAGTTTCCGTCTGACTTCTTGGCCGTTCGGCGGCGGGCCGGATCAGGTCCACCGCGATTTCGCCTGGGTCATTGGCCAGGTCGGCTTTGGCCTGTATCCGTGGAGCGCGATCGTCGTGCTGGGCGCCGGCAAGTTGCTGATGGACGATGAAGGTGGCGCCGATCGTCAACGCGCTCGGGCCGTGCTGTTGATCGCTTTGGTCGCCAGCCTCGTGGTCAACGCCGTGCTGATCGGCAAGTTTGGCCATTTTGTCGCGCCCGCCGGACCGTTGGCCGCGGTGGCTGCTGCCGTCCTGCTGGATGCGCTGCTTGCTGGCGAAGTGGCTGGTCGAACCGTGGCGGTCTTCGCCGTGCTGGCGACGCTCTTGCTGCACCGGGAAATCGGCAAAGGTGCAGAGGCGGTGGTGCGCTTCATCGTCTTCGATCCGCCGTTTTCAAATGGCACAGGCAATCACCCGTGGCCGGCCGAGTTGGACATGCCACGCGCGTTGCGCGCCGTGGCCCTGCTTGCGGTCATGGCTTTCGCGCTCGGTGCCGCGCGGCCGGCCGAGATGATTCGCCAGGCGGTCCAGAAGATGCGGACTCCGACGGGCGCTTCGTGGGCTTTCGCCGTCATCGGCATCTTGTGGGCGCTGGACGGCATCATTTCGCTGGGCACCAAGCTGGACGTGATGCTGAAGACGCTCGCGACGACGTGGAACTACCCGTACGACCGGATTTGGGTGACGGTTCTTGGCATCCGCCCGGAAATCATCGCGGGTGCCGTGCTGTTCTTTGCGCTGTTGCTCTACGCCATCCTGACCACGGTCGGCGCGCGTGCACTGAACCGCGTGACGTCGCTGCCGCTGCGTCTGTCCCGGCCGTTCGCGGCGCCCGCGCTGTCGCTGTCGCTGGCCGCGGTCGGCGCGATGGCTGTGCTGTTCGGCGGCCTGGCGCGGCTGATGGAGGTGCGCCATGTCAGCGCAGGTTTTGCCCTCGCGGTGGGCGCGCAGTCGCTGGCGTTCCTGATGCCGCTGTTGGGCCTCATCAAAGGCATCGTGCTGCGCGCACTGGTCAAGCCGGACGGATTCCTCGATCCCGATCGCGAAGACGACATGCTCCAGCCTTTGGCGGCTGGGCTCAAGCGCGCTCCGCTGCTGATCTTCGGCTTCCTCGCGTTGTGGACGCTGGCTGGTTTGGGGATCGGCGCCGCGCAAGAGTCTGGCACATGGAACTGGCCGTACTTGCTGGGTATGTGGCTGCTGGCGATCGCCACGCTGTTGACGGTCCTCGGCACCGCGCAGGAACGCCCGCGCGGCTACGGCTTTCCGCTGGCAACCATCGGTGTGACCGTGTTCTTCACCGTCATGGGTCCGATGGGCGCCCGGTATCTCAGCGAAACCGTGCAGGCAGCGGTCAAAGGTCAGGAAAGCGCGGCGTTGCGCGAGGGCATCAAGTATCTGGCCCACGTGCTCGCGACTGCACCGGACACGGGTGGATTGGTCGTGCTGGCGATCCTCGTGCTGGTCAATCGTCTGGCGGCGCGCAAGCCCGTGGCGGGTCGGCTGGTCGGTTGGGCCCTGACCGGCGTGGAGAAGTTGGAACAGCCGCGGGTGGCGATGCTCGTGCTGGTGCTCGCGGGGACGGTGTTCACGGCGGGCTATAGCTGGTCGCTGCTGCCGGGCCTTTCCGTACACTATTCGCAGAAGCACCTGTTGAATCGCATCGCCGAAGCGGAAGGCCAGACGCGGGATCCAGTGGGCTCGCCGCGCACGTTCACCCACGGTTCTGCCAAAACGGGCGGCGAGAGCAATTTCTACACCGCGTCGATGCCGCAGATCGACGACCGTCAAGCTGTGCTGGCCCTGCTGGCTGATCGCAACGTCGCGGTTCGGTTGGCGGACAACCAGGAAGGCAGCCTGTCGGGCCCGCTGGGCTTGCCCGGCTGGTCGAATTCCGTCGATGCCAATCACGATGGCAAGCGCGACGCACCGGGCTGGTTTGGCGTGGCGCACAAAGTCGAAGGGACGCGGCTGACCGTCCAAGGCGTTGGCTGGCAAGCGTCGCAGTGGCAAGGCGCGCAGTTCACGGGGCCGAATGGGTCGCCGCAGACCGTGGTGGACAACGGCGCGGACTGGCTCACTTTGGGCGCGCCAGCCGATCTCGTCGCCGACGATCCGGTCAAAGGCGCGTTCTCCTTGGACAAACTGAACGGTGTGGCGGGCTCCAGCGCGTATTCCGCACCGGCGCCGCTGCAACGGTTCGTCGTCGTGCCCAAAGACGCATTTTCCGAGATCAACCACGCGTTTCGCGAGGCCTATGGCAAGCACATCGCGGTCATTGATGCCGCGTCGTCGCGTCTGGTGCTGACGGCCAACCACCTCGCGGCGGGCCAGACGGACCAGAATTGGCTGAAGAAGGCGCTTTTGAGCCAAGCGGAATTCGACGCGATCCCGGGCGTCAAGAAGGTATTCGCCAACTTTGACAACAGCATCCAATTGATTGGCTTCAAAATGGCGGAATATTCCGTGCAGCGCTCGAGCAAATACAAGATGACGCTCTACTGGAAAGTGGTGAAGCCGACCGCGACCTCGTGGAAGCTCTTCATGCACCCGCACCCGCTGAATCTGGACCGCTGGCCGCTGACGGATCCGGATCAGAGCGAGGATGAAAACAAGCCGTGCGGCGGATGTTTTGCGACAAATCACTGGATGCAAGGCGACATTATCGCCGACAGTTTTGAGCAGGAAGTCGCGCTGGGTACGCAATCCGGGCCCAACGACATCATTCTGGGCTGGTACAATCCATCCAGTGAGCAGCGCCTGACGCTGCTTGCCGCGAGCGGTCAGGGCGTCGTCAAGCACGGCGACAACCGCGTGACCATCGGCCAAATTCAGGTGCGCTAGGCGATCGGGCGCGCGAGCCCGATCCGGCGTGTGGGTGTTGTGATGCAATTTTCCAGTCATTTTCAAGCTGTTGCTTGGTCCGATGCCGGGCCGATCGTGCGCCTTTTGGATCAGCGCGCCTTGCCGGGCGAGACGATCTATCTGGATTGCCGCCAGCCGGACGAGGTGATGGAAGCGATTCGCACACTGACCGTGCGCGGGGCGCCGGCGATTGGCGTGGCGGCGGCTTACGGCATCGCGCAAGCTATGCAACTGGCTGTCCACACGAAGGATTTGCACGTCAACAGCTTCAACGCCATCTTCGATGAAACGTGCAAGCGCTTCGCTGCGACCCGACCGACCGCGGTCAATTTGTTCTGGGCGATCAAGCGGATGCAGGAGGCCAATGCGCGGTGGCATGTGCGTGGGCCGTTCGAGCGTGCGGCGATGTTGGTGGAAGAGGCCAAGCGGATTCATGCGGAAGACATCGAGATGTGCCTGGCGATCGGTCGCCACGGCGCGCCGCTGATGCCAGAATCGGGTGGCGTTATCACGCATTGCAACACCGGCGGACTGGCGACGGGCGGCCACGGCACCGCGCTCGGCGTGATCCGGTCGGCCGTCGCGCAAGGCAAGCACATCCACGTGTGGATCGATGAGACGCGGCCCTTGCTGCAAGGCGCGCGGCTGACGGCGTGGGAGTGCGCGCAGGACAAGCTGCCGGCGACGCTCATCACGGACAACATGGCGGCGCATGTGCTGAAGTTGGGTCACGTGCAGGCGGCCATCGTCGGCGCGGATCGCATCGCCCGCAACGGCGATTCGGCCAACAAGATCGGCACCTACGGCTTAGCCATCCTGTGCAAATACCACAACATTCCCTTCTACATCGCCGCACCGACCTCGACGGTCGACATCGGCTGCGACAGCGGCGCGCACATTCCGATCGAGGAACGCAAGTCGGAAGAGGTCACGCATTTGGGCGGTCAACGCGTGGCGGCGGCCGGCGTGGACGTCTTCAATCCCGCCTTTGACGTGGTGCCCCATGAGCTGATTGCCGGCATCATGACCGAACAAGGCGTCGCGAAAGCGCCTTTTGAGCCGGATCTGGTGGCGATGGTGGCCCGAGCACGGGCGCGTCACAGCCAAGTCGAGCCAGCCTAGTCGCTGGCACTGGAACTTATGCAGAGTCAAGAACTGGTTACAGGTCAGACGTTTCTGGCCATCCACGTGCCCGAGATGCCGGTCGTCGCGATCCAGGTGTGGATCGGCGTGGGCAGCTACGATGAGCACGACGGCGAGCACGGCCTCGCCCACTTGCACGAACACATGCTGTTCAAGGGCACCGAGCGTGACGGCAAAATCCACCGCGGTGTGGGCGATGTGGCGCACGCGGTGGAGGTCGTCGGTGGCCAGATCAACGCGTGGACGAGCCACGATCAGACCTGCTACCACGTGGTCATGCCGGCGACCCAATGGCGCGTGGGCCTGGACGTACTGGCCGACGCCGTGTGCCATCCGGCTTTTGACGCAGACGAGCTGGCGCGGGAAATCGAAGTCGTGGTGGAAGAACAGCGCCGCGCCGCCGATGATCCGGGCAGCGTAGCGTTTGAGCGCCTGTTCGCGCGGGCCTTTGCTGGCCATCCGTATGCGCTGCCGATCCTGGGCACGCCGGAGAGCGTGCGCGCCGTGACCCCGGATGCGATGCGGCGCTTCTGGCGGCGTCATTACGTGGCCGAGAACACGGCGATCGTCGCAGCCGGCGCGTTTGACCCGGCGGAACTGCACGCGGCGGTGACCGAGCTCTTCGCCGGGCAACTGCACCGCGAGATCGAGCCGGAGCCCAAAGTGATGGCGCCGCGGGCACGGGCGGCGATCGACCTGGTCGACAACGCCTTTTCGGAAGCCAAAGTCCTGCTCTCCTGGCCGATTCCGGCGCTGCTGGAGCACGACGTCGCGGCGCTGGATGTGGCCGCGATTGCGCTGGGCCAAGGCGAATCGTCGCGGCTGGTGCGGCAGGTTCTGCGCGACAAGGAGCTGTGCAACGACATTGGCTCCGCGACCTGGACGCCGCCGCGCGCGGGCCTGTTTACCGTGTCCTTTTCCACCAGTCAGGAGCGCCTGGAAGCGGCCGTGTTGGCGACGGTCGCCGTCGTGCAAGCGCTGCGGGTCGGCGGCATTGAGGAGGCGGAGCTGGACAAGGCGCGGGTGAATCTGCTGAGCGACGCGACCTGGAAACGCGAGACGGCGCAGGGCCTTGTACAAAGCCACGGCTATTTTCTGATGGCGACGGGCGATGCCGATTGGGAACGCTCCTACCATGCGCGGATCGGCGAGTTGACCACCGCGGAAGTGCAGCGTGCCGCCTACACGTGGCTGACCGCGGACACGGTGCAAGTGGTTGTGTTGCCTGGTAAGTCGGATGCAGAGCCGATCGACGCGGACGCTTTGCTGCGCCGTGTGCAGGATTGTCTGCGGCCCGCGCCGGCGTCGTTGGCCTTGCACCAGCCGGATGTGCTGGACGGAATCGAGCGCATCGTGCTGCCGAGCGGTGACGTGCTGCTGGTGCAGCCGGATGCGAGCGTGCCGGTGTGGGGCATGCGCGTGGCGGCGTTGGGCGGGCAGCTGGCGGAAGATCCGCTGACGGTGGGCCGGACCTGCATGTTGGGCCAGCTGCTCACGCGTGGCACGGAGCAGATGACGGGCGACGCCATCGCGGCGCGGATTGAGGGCTTGGCGGCGGGCGTGCAGGGCGTCGCGGGGCGCAACAGCCTGGGGCTGAGCGCCGTGTCGCTCAAGACCACGACGGACGCGGTGCTGGAATTGGCGTGCAGTTGCCTGTTTGGCGCATCGCTGCCGGAAGACGAGATTGCCCAGCAGAAGAAGGTCCAGCTGGAGGAGCTGCGCCATGAAGAGGACGCGCCCAGCCGGCGGGCGATGCGGGCGATGGCGCGGACGCTGTACGGCGACCATCCCTATGGCTTCGGCATTCTCGGTTCGCCGGAAAGCCTGGCGCGGCTGCAACGCCCAGAGCTGCTCGAGTACCTGCGCGGTCGGCTGGTGCCGGGTCGACTGGTGTGGGCGATTTCCGGCGATGTCCATCCGCAGCGCATGGCCGAGGCCATCGCGGCGCGGACTCCGGCGGATCGCGTGCCGCTGCCAGCGCCGCCAAGCCAGGACGTGCCGTTCTTGCGCGAAAAGCGCCAGATTCGCCTGCAGGCGGACAAGCAGCAGGCGCACATCGTGTTGGGCTTCCGCGGCGCGACGCTGTTTGAACCGGAACGCTATGCCTTGGAAGTGCTGGCGACCGCGCTGGGCGGCCAGTCAGGGCGACTGTTCCTGGAGCTGCGCGATCGCCAGTCGCTGGCGTATTCGGTCGGCGCGATGAACGTGGACGGCGTGGATCCGGGCTATTTTTCCTTCTACATCGGCACGACGCCGGACAAGGTGCCGCAGGCATTGGCGGGGCTGTACGCGCAGCTGGAGCGCGTGCGTCAGGAGCCGCTGCATCAGGGTGAACTGGAGCGGACGCGCGCCTCGCTGGCGGGTGGCCACCAAATTGGCCTGCAACGGCGGCTGGCGCGGGCGGCCACGCTGTGCCTCGATGAACTGTACGGGCTGGGCCGGCCGGCGTGGCAAGGGCACCTGCAACGGCTGTTGGCCGTGACGGCAGACGACGTGCTGAAAGTGGCGCGGGAACGGCTGGATCCTCAGCGCTGCGTGGAAGTGATTTTGGCGCCCGAATAGCCGACGAGGAGCGCGATGCTGACCTTGGGAATCGCCGGCCATGTCGATCACGGCAAGACGTCGCTGGTCCGCGCCTTGACGGGGATGGAGACCGATCGGCTGCCCGAGGAGCAGCGGCGCGGCATCAGCATTGAGCTCGGCTTTGCCTGGCTGGACGTGCCGGAAGTGGGCCGCGTCGCGCTCATCGACATGCCCGGCCACGAGCGTTTCGTCCGGCGGATGATCGCCGGCGCGGCGGGCGTGGACGCGCTGCTGCTGGTCGTGGCGGCGGACGAAGGCGTGATGCCGCAAGGCCGCGAGCATCTGGCGATCGCGCAATTGCTGGGGATTCGCCACGGCGCGATCGTGCTGACCAAGACCGATCTTTGCGATGCCGACATGCTCGACATGGCGCGTGACGATCTGGCGCAGCTGACCGCCGGGACATTCCTTGCGGACGCGCCGGTGTGGCCGGTCTCCGTGCGCGTGCCGGAGACGATCGCGGCGCTGCGGCAGCAGCTTGGCGCGTATTGTCAGTCGCTTCAGGCGGCGCGGCGGCAGGAGACCGAGGCGCTGGGGCGGCCTTTCCGGTTGGCGGTGGACCGCAGCTTCTCGCTGAAAGGTCGCGGGACGGTCGTGGCGGGCACCGCGGTGGCGGGTCAGGTGGAGCTCGAGCAAATGCTGGAGGTGCTGCCGCAGCGCACGTCGTTCCGCGTGCGTGGGCTGGAGCGCCACGGCGAGGCGCAGAGCCGCGTGCAGGCGCCCGGGCGCGTGGCGCTGAATCTCGCCGGGGCGACGCTGGAGGATGTGCCGCTGGGCGCAATGCTGGCCACGCCCGGTTCCGTCGCGGTCAGCGATCGCGTGGACGTGGAACTGAAGCTGCTGCCGCATTGCAAGGCTCTGCCGGCGCGACGGCGTGTGGCGATCGTGCTCGGAACGGCCGTGGGCGAAGGCACCATCGTGCTGCTGGACGGTCAACCGCTACAGGCGGGCCAAACCGCGTTGGCGCAAATCCGCCTGGACGCGCCGATGGCCGTGGCAGCGGGTGAGGGCTTTGTCGTGCGCGGCTCGCGCGTGGATCCGCGGTTTGGCCAAACGCTGGGCGGCGGTCGCGTGCTGCATCCCCAGCCGCGCCGGCATAAGCTGAACGATTCCATAGTGCTGGAAGCCCTCTTGCGCCTCGCACAACCCGACGCGGAGGCCCAGGTGCTGGGCGCCGTCGCGCTGGCGCAAGGTCGCGGAGTGGCCGACGACGAGCTGCTGCGGATTTGCACCGCGCCGCCCGCGCAGGTGCAAAAGGCACTGAAGGGCCTGGCCGAACGCAAGCAACTCCAGCGGTTGGGTGCGCCGCCGCGGTGGCTGCAGCCCCGGGACGTCCAAACGCTCAGCCAGACCGTACTGAACGCCGTGCGGCAGTTCCACGCGGCGCAGCCGACCCGTCCGGGTGCGGAGGTCGCCGATCTGCACCGGCAGTGGGCGCCGTGGCTGGATCCGTCGGCGTTTGCCCAGGTGTGCGCGCTGATCGTGCGACAAGGGCTGTTGACCGCGGCGGGTACGGGACTGGCCGTGCCAGGCTTTGTTGCCAAGATCGCCGCGTCGCCGGAATTGACGGCGCGGCTGGAAGGGCTGCTGGCCGCCCAAGGACTGGCGACGGAAACGCCCGCGCACCTGGCGGAGATACTGGGGACGGAGCCCAGGGCGGTCCTGCTGGGTCTGCAGGCTGCGCAGGCGGCTGGACGCGTCGTGCGCGTGACGGAAGACTACTGGGTGATGGCGGCGGTCGCCCAGGAAGCGCGCGAACGCGTGTTGGCGGCTTTTGTGGAGGCCACCGGCTTCAGCACCGGCGAACTGAAAGACGTCCTCGGGCTGACCCGCAAACACCTGATTCCATTTGCAGAATTCTTGGACGGCGAACGCCTGACCGTCCGCGATCCCGCCGGCAACCGCCGCATCCGTGAACGGGCGCGCGAGGCGTGGCTGGCGCGCCGGGCCAACGAAGGAACGGCTTCTTGAACAAGGCAAGACCCCAGCTGTATCCGATCGTGGCGAGCCCGCTGGGACCGCTGCTGCTCATCGGCGACGGCGAAGCCTTGACCGGCTATGGCGGCGGCCTGGCGTGCAAGGCGTGGCTGTTGGCGCATGAACAGGGCCGCGCTGTGCCCCCAGGTTCCGGGCCGCGGCAGCTGGCCCTCACGCTTTAGCACTCGCCTGGCCGTCAGTCGCCTCGCCCGGCTCCACGGGCACAACCGCCGGCCATTCCCCGAGGTGCGGCACAGGCCCCCACGCCTGCCATTTTCCAGCGGGCCCACACACGCGCAGGCGCCGCGGCTCAAAACCGCGGTGTTCCAATTGGCCGACGAAACGGCGCAGCAGCTCGTCGCAATTCGCGGCGTCGCGAATGATGAACTGGATCACGAGGTGAAATGGATCGGAGCACTGCGTTTCGGCAAAGTAGCGTTTGCGCCGCCGTTCTTCCTTCTCAAAAACGGTCACCTGAAATACGTGGTCGCGACCGAGCCGGCTGGCTTCGAGCTGGAATCGCGCGTGTTCCTGGATCATCAGCTCACCCAAGCCCGGCAGCGCCGCCGGAGCATTCTGCGAACCGCGCGCTGCCGCTGTCAAGGTGCCGAATCGGCAGGATTCCATTGACAGCGCCAGCGCCGGCCCCTAGCATACAGCCCCCTTTCTGCCCGGCGCACGCCGGTCGGTTCTGGCTTTTCTGAGGGTTTTGTGACCGTTTCCATTCCCATCGCCGGCCTGAATGCAACGCCGCAAACGCGAGAGGCAAGTCTCACGACGGCCTGGTGCGCGGAACGATTGACGGGCGTGTATGAAGCCGCTGCGCCGAACATGACGATCGTCGTTCAGGCGACCCGCTACGCGGAAGTGGTGGAAACGCACGTGCGGGTGCAAGGCAAGTTTCGCTGCGCATGCAGCCGTTGCGCCGAACCTGTTGATTTGACAGTGGATACCGAGTTTGACCATCACTTTGTCGGTCCGGGCCAACTGGATGCGGGCAGTGACGTGGATGAAGACCTGGCCGGGCTCGACGACGACCCGGACGTCAGCGAACACGACGGCACACGGATTGAACTCGACGACCTGTGCGTGGAGCATACGATCCTGGCGCTGCCGGATGTGCCGCTCTGCGACGAAGCGTGCAAGGGGCTCTGCCCGCGGTGTGGCATCAACCGCAACGTGGAATCGTGCACGTGCGATCTGCAAGAAGAGCGTTCATCGCCTTGGGCCAAGCTGGCGCAATTGCGGGTGCAAAAAGACTGAGGGCGCGGACAGTAGGGCTGATTGGCCTCAGCGCGTCGGCGAAGAAATGGCAGCGAAATCTGCCCGAATAGCGAATGTAACCGGAGGATAAGATGGCAGTTCCAAAGAAACGCATGTCCAACTCGCGCACGGCCATGCGCCGCGCCCAGTGGGACAAGATGCCCGCACCGACCCTTTCCACCTGCAAGAATTGCGGCGAGGCCCTGCGCCCGCACCGCATCTGTGGCAACTGCGGCCACTATGCCGGTAAGGAAATCATCGCCGGTCTGCAGCCGGATGCCGCGGCGTCGAGCGAGTCCTAAGTCGCGAGGCCGTTGATGCGCATCGCCATCGCGTCCGATCATGCTGCCGTTGAACTGCGCCAAAGCGTTGCCAAACGTTTGGTGGAGCTGGGCCATGTCGTGGACGATCTGGGCTGCGGTCCAGGCGAGCGTGTCGACTATCCGCGTTACGCCGCCGCCGTTTGCGGTGCCGTGATGCAGGGCGCAGCCGATCGCGGCATTCTCCTGTGCGGCACCGGCATCGGCATGAGCATTGCGGCGAACAAGATCGTCGGCATCCGCGCGGCGCTGGTGCACGACGTGACGACAGCCCGCCTGTGCTCCGAACACAACAACGCCAACGTGCTTTGCCTCGGCGCGCGCTCGACGGGTCCGATGATCGTCCAGGAATGCGTGGAGACGTGGCTGGCAACGGCTTTTGATCCCCGTCACCAAGCCCGTCTGGACCTGATTTCCCAGATGGAGTGAGCCCCCATGCGCTGTCCCCGCTGCGGTGATGAGGCCGACAAGGTCGTCGATTCGCGGCTTTTGCCGGGTGGCGATGCCATCCGCCGTCGCCGCGCGTGTGAAGCCTGCAACCACCGCTACACGACCTACGAGCGCATCGAGCTACAGCTGCCGCTGATCGTCAAGAAGCAGGGCCAGCGGGAAGAATTCGGCCGCGACAAGCTGCGGAGCGGCATCGTCAAGGCCATGCACCGGCGGCCCATTCCCGCGGACACGGTGGACGAATTTCTGCGCGGCGTGGAAACGCGCCTCTCCGAAACCGGCGAGCGCGAAGTGCCCTCGACGCTGCTGGGCGACATGGTCATGGAGTTCCTGCGCAAACAGGATCACATTGCCTACGTGCGATTTGCCAGCGTGTATCGAGAATTCCGTGACATTACCGAGCTGCTGGATGAAGTGCGGCAGCTGGCCGATGACGAATCGGCCGCAAGCGGCAAGCCATGAACGGCGCGGCGGATCAGGGCGCGCGGGATCGCGCATGGATGTTGCAGGCCATCCTGCTGGGCGGCCAAGCGACTCGCGCCGTGCGACCCAATCCCAGAGTCGGCTGTGTGGTCGTTCAAGGGGATCAAGTCGTTGGCGCGGGCTTTCACGCCATCGTCGGTGGTCCGCACGCGGAGGCGGTAGCGCTGGCCCAAGCCGGTGCGCTGGCCCAGGGCGCGACCGCGTACGTGACGCTGGAGCCTTGCAACCATTGGGGCCGCACGCCGCCGTGCGCGCAAGCCCTGATTCAGGCCGGCGTCGCACGTGTGGTCATCGGCGTGCGCGACCCACATGCGGCGGCGGCAGGTGGCGTTGACACGCTGCGGGCTGCCGGTGTTGAGGTGGAGACGGGAGTCCTTCCCGAGGCCGCTGGTGATCTGGCGGACGTCTTTTTGACCGGCATCCGCCACAAGCGTGCCTTTGTCCAGCACAAGATCGCCGTGACCGCTGACGGCCAGGTTGCCGCCCAGGACGGGACCACACGCTGGATCACCGGGCCTGAGGCCCGCCAATTGGTCCATGGGATGCGCGCGCAAGCGGACGCCGTGTTGATCGGCAGTGGGACCGCGCTCGCCGATAATCCACGGCTGGATTGCCGCGAACTGATCGCGCCGCCGCCGCAGTTGCCGTTGCGGGTCGTGTTGGACCGCCGGTTGCAGTTGCCGCTGGGCAGCCATCTGGCGCAAACCGACACGCAGGGAACGCTGGTCATCACCGACGATCCGAAGCATGACAATTCGGTCCATGCCGGCCACTTGCGCGCCCAAGGCGTGGAAGTCCTGTGTCTGCCGCCCAGCACGGATTGGCTCGCAGGCGTGTTGCGGATGCTGCACGAACGCGGTCTCCACCACGTCCTGTGCGAAGCCGGACCGACGCTGGGCACCGCGCTCTGGCGGGCCCAGTTGGTGGATCGACTGGATGTGGTCATGGCGCCCACACTGCTGGGCAGCGGCACACCGTGGTTGCAGCCGCTGGGCATTGGGACGCTCAGTGCCGCGCGCGCGCTGCGCTGGTCGGCGGTTCAGCAAGTCGGTTCGGACGTCTGGCTGACGGCGCGGCCGGCATAAGGGCAGACCAAGGAGGCGAGATGTTCACGGGCTTGGTGGAAGCAGTCGGCACGATCACGGCCATGACCCTGCAGGGCGGCGGCGCCCAACTCAGTGTTGTGGTGCGCTGGCCGGAGGGCGATGGCGCGAGTCGCTTGGGCGACAGCACAGCGGTCAATGGCGCGTGTCTGACGGCCATACGCATCAGTGAGTCCGCAGCAGGCGAAACACTGACCTTTGACCTGTCCCACGAAACGCTGGCACGCACGACTTTTGGCGCCGCGGTGGTTGGCCAACCGTGCAACCTCGAACGGGCGTTGCGCGTGGGCGATCGCCTGGGCGGTCACATCGTCACGGGACACGTGGATGGCGTCGCGCATCTGGTCGCGAAACGTCAGCAGCCGGCGGGCTGGGATCTCGACTACGAACTGCCGTCGACATTGCTGCCAGAGGTGGTGGAAAAAGGCAGTATTTGTCTGGACGGCGTGTCGCTCACGGTCAATCGCGTGGGCGCTGCCCATCAGCCCGCAGGCGTCGTCGGTGTCACGATCGTCCCGCATACCGCGGCGCACACGCAGCTTCTACACGGTGACATCGGCAAAGCCGTACATGTGGAGACGGACATTTTTGCCAAGCATGTGCGGCGCTTGATGGAATTCACCCGACAATCGGCCTGATGCAATGGACAAGTGCCGGTCGCTAAAGGTGCAAGTTCTTGCCGCCGCGACGGACCTGACGGACACTCTGCGTTCAGCGCCGTACTTGTGCGGGGCTTCGCATTGTGGGTAAGGTGCAAGTTCACGCTTGCGGCAGCTCGTCGTGCTGATTTTCGTTGAGCTAGTGTTGGACGCCCAGGTGTCCGGAGTGTCTGCGATGCACGTGCAATGGAGCCAGCTGAGCGTCAGATCCGGCCGGTTTGCGGCGTCTGCCCTGCTGCGTGCGCTCGGCGTGGTGTTGGTGACGGCTTGCTTGGTCCTGGCCCCCGCGGAGGGCGTCGCGCGAGGGCATGGCAAGACGGTCGCCAGCAAAAAGGCAAAGCACAAGAAGCCGGGGCGCGCAAAAGATGCCGCAACCACGCCGCCAACGGCCCGCGCGCCGGTCGCCAACGCCCCGCAGGCACCGTCGAACGCTGTGCCGCTGGCGGCGACGGCGACCCCAACAACCGCCGTCGCCCTGCCGCATCCCGCCACCGCAGCGGCTGCACCTGTCCAACCGGCGTCGGCCAAGGCCCCACGCGGTCCGATCGCGAAACCGGCTGCCAAGACGCCTGAGGCGCTGCCGACCTCCCCGGCCGTTGCGGCGGTGCCCAACGCGCACCCGATCGCGTCGGCTTCTGAGGCGCATGACTTGCCGGCCGCTGTTTCCGCAACAACGCCGGTCACGCCCGCCAAGCCGCGTACCAATGCAGCGCCCGTGGCTACGGCTTCTGCGCTGCCTCCAGTGCCTGCGGCAAAATTGCAAAGTGATGTGAGATTCGAGTCGATCGTTCGGCTGATCCAGGCCAGCAAGTTCGGCGCAGCACTGGCTGAAGTGGACGCGTTGCTGGAAAAGTCGCCCAACGACGACGAGTTGCGGGTGCAACGGGCGCGGCTGTTGTACTGGCTGGATCGGCGGCAAGCGGCACGCGAGTACCTCGCACCGCTTCAAGCGCGGCACCCGGAAGACGCGGAAATTCGCGAACTGGACGCGCAACTCAAGCTGGCCGACGGCGACCTGGTCGGGGCGCTGGCGCAGTACCGCGCGCTGGAAATCGCCGGCGATGGCCGCGTGGAATTGCACCAGCGCATTATCGACCTGTCGCTGGAACTGGAAGAGTCGGACGCGGTGACGAAATCCCTGAAGTTTGGCGGGCATCTGAGCGAAGAGCAGGACATGGCCTACACGCGGCTCGTGCATCCGTGGTTCGCCGATGTGGCCGGAACGACAACGCTGCATAGCGGCTCGGCATGGTGGCGCGGCGATGCGCATTTGGGCCGGCGGATCAACAAACGCTGGAGTGCACTGTTGGGCGCGATTGTGGAGCAGCGCTATTCCGGCGCAGACTTGGCAGTTGCCGAGGCAGTCAAGGGTGAGCTGTATTTCGGCTTCAGCCGCATCGACGGCATGCTGCACATCGAATCGTCGCCCAACCGCTCGTTCTTGCCGGTGTTTGATGGCCGTGCGGACCTGAGCCTGTCCCTCGTCAAGGCATTCTCGCTGGGTCTCTACGGCCGGTTTGCCGACTACGTGACCACGGCGACTTCCCAGACGCGGCCCTCGTCGGCGTGGACGCTTGCGCCGAATGTGATTTTCTATGTGAAGGACTGGACTCTCCAGCCCGGCTACATGCTGATGAATCTCGCGGGCGCCAATACCACCGCAACCTCTTATTTTCACACAGGATTTCTCAAGGCGCGCTGGGAACCACATCCACGCTGGATGGCGTTTGCGTGGCTGTATTTCGGCACCGATCCGACCTTTGTCGAGCGCTACGGTGTGGTCACGGCCACCGGCGCGTCGCTGGTGCTCGGCGGGGAACATTGGTGGACGCCGCGCTGGGGCACCCGTCTTTCGGCATCACGCGTGCAACCGTTTGATTCCAGAAATGATTCCTTCACCGACGTGACGCTCGTGCTGCGAGGTCGGCTGTGAGCAATTTCCGCCTCGAACTGCTGACCCTGCCAGAGCTGCTGATCATCTTGTTCGTGGCGTTGGAATTGGTGATTGTGCTCGTCGCGCTGACGGCGATGCTGATCGTGCGCAGCCGTGCCATCCGGCGTGAAAAGGCGTTCCAGTTCACGCGCAGCACACTGCTGGAAGCGATTCAGCGCATGACCGGAGCCGAGCCCGATCCAACGGCCAAATCCAAGGCGCTGGCCGCGCTCGGATCGCTGTCGCGCGACTTTGCCCGGCGTTTGCTGACGGAAATGGCGGAGTTGGCGGGGCCGACGGGTACGGCGGCGTTTGAAGAGCTGTATGCGGCATCCAACCTGGCGGTCGAAGCGCGCGCAAACGCGGTCGCGCGGCCATGGGAGCGCCTGCGCGTGATCCGCGAGGCCCGCGCCATGCACGATCCCGCGCGGCTGCTGGCCGGTTTGGTGCGCGATGAAGTGCCAGATGTGCGCCTGGGTGCGTTCGAGGCGCTGTGTGCGCTCAGTCGCGCGGATGAAGCCGTCGCCGCCATTCCACTCTTGGCCGCCGACGGTCGGCTGAACCGCGTGCGCGCCATTGATGCGATGTCGAGCGCCAGTCCGTTGCCGGTCCAGTCGCTGGTCGAGTTGGCCAATTCTGAAATCCCCGACGTGCGGCAAATCGTCGTGGCGGTGCTGGGCACGGCGCGCGTCCGCCAGGCGGTCCAGGTGGTCGTGCACGCCGTGACTGACCCGGACGCGGAAGTGCGCATCCAGGCGGTCAAAGGCCTGCGCGAGATGAACGATGCCTCGGCGCTTCCGGTATGCTTGAGCGCGCTCCAGGACGAACGCTGGGAAGTGCGTTCAGAAGCGGCGCGCACCTGTGGCGCACTGGGCGGTGGCGGTGCGGCGGAGTCGATCGCCGTGCTCTTGGATGACGAAGCCGAATGGGTCCGTCACAATGCCTCGCTCGCGCTTTCCCGGTGCGGTCCAGCGGGCATTGCCGCGTTGCGATCGGCGGCGGCCCGCGGCAACGATTCGGCATCCAGCGCGCTGGCCGAAGCCCGCTTGTCGGTCACGGAAGACTCTTTGGTGTGATGAAGTGGCATCTGCGCATTTGGCTCACGGAGGTTAGGAACACACACGCATGTTGATGGATATCTTCAATATCCTTGTGCTCCTTTACTTCGTGCTCCTCACGTCGGGCTACATTGCGCTTTTTGTTGCGGCTTCCGTGGGTATCATTCAGGTACGCCGCGATCTGGAGGGCAGTTCGCCGGAATCCGTGTCCATGCGCGGTCGCGCGACCTTGCCGATTTCCATTCTGGTGCCCGCCCACAACGAAGAAAAGACCGTGGTGGAATCCGTGCGCGCGCTGCTGAAGCTGCGCTATCCGGAACACGAAGTGGTGGTGGTGAACGACGGTTCGACCGACAAGACCATGAAACGGCTGCGCACCGCGTTTGCGCTCGAAGCCGTGCCCATCGATATTCGCCTGGATTTGCCGTGCAAGCCGATTCGCGCGACGTACCGTTCCGCCATCTATAACCGCCTGATCGTCATCGACAAGGAAAACGGCGGCAAAGCCGACGCACTCAACTGCGCGATCAACGCCAGCCGTTTCCCACTGGTCTGCGCCATCGATGCCGACACGCTGATCCTGCCCGACGCCTTGTTGCGGCTGGTCCGGCCGTTCCTCACCGACGTCGACGTGGTCGCAGTCGGCGGCACCATTTGCCTCGCCAACGGTTGCACGATTGAGCGCGGCGCAGTGGTGGAAATGGGCTTGCCCAAGTCCTGGCTGGCGCGCTTTCAGGTGGTCGAATACCTCCGCGCGTTCCTGGTCGGCCGCTTGGGCTGGGACCGCATGGGCGGCAACCTCATCATTTCCGGGGCATTTGGCCTGTTCCGCCGTTCAGCGGTCACGACGGCCGGCGGCTACGCCCACGATTCGGTCGGCGAAGACATGGAATTGGTCGCGCGCCTGCGGCACCAAATTCCCCAGTGGCTGCAAGGCCGCGCGATCGCGCACCTGCCCGATCCCGTGGCTTTCACTGAAGCTCCTGAAAATATTCGTATTTTGGGTAACCAACGCGATCGCTGGCAGCGCGGCCTGGCCGACACGCTGTGGCGGCATCGCAAGATGGCGTTCAATCGTCGCTATGGCCCCATCGGCCTCGTGGTGATGCCCTTCTTCATCTTCTTCGAGCTGTTCGGACCGATCGTCGAACTGTTCGGCTACTTCTACTTCTCGCTGATGTTGGTCGGCGGCTTCATCGAGCCGGTCTTTACGACGCTGTTCCTGATCCTGGCCGTGCTCATCGGCTTCCTGCTCTCGCTCGGCGCCATCTTGCTGGAAGAGTTGTCGCTGTCGTTCTTCCGCGAACGCGGCGACTTGTGGCGTCTGGTGTCGGTCGCGTTGCTCGAGAACATGGGCTATCGCCAACTGATTCTCTGGTACCGCATCCGCGGGCTCTGGGGCTACCTCCGCCGTCGCAAGACGTGGGGCCGCATGACGCGCCTGGGTTTTGCCGGCGGCACGGGTCCGCGTGGCGAGCAGCGCTCCAGCGCTTTGCCGATTCTGACGACTTTGCTGCTGGCGGCCTTCGTCATGCTGCCGGTGGGTTGGCTCATCAAGCCGCGGCCGGTCGTCAAGGCGCAGATTCTCGACAAGACGGTGCCTTTTGAGAACCGCCGCGAGCACTTGCGCCTGATGTGGCTGCTGACGCAAGCCAAAGCCCAACCGCCCAAGTCGCGTTTCATCTGGGACGCGGTGAACGATTACGTGGGCTGGAATCCGACGACGAAAGCGCACCGCGAGTTGAACGACGCCGATCTGAAGGATCGCAATCTGCTTTTCATTTCAGACTCCTACGGTGTGTACGTCGACGACTACGACGCGATGCCGCGGCCGGTGGCGCACTTGGAATTGTCCAAGCGCATCTTTGGCGGACTGTCGGATGCTGAAATGGATGTCATCGAGCGTTTTGTCGCGCGCGGTGGACGAATCTGCGCAGAATTCAATACTTTTGCCACGCCGACGCCCTACAGCGCGCGGGTCCGGATGGAGAAGATCCTGCATGTAAAATGGTCGGGCTGGGCGGGTCGCCGCGTGGACGACTTCTCCGATGACCGCGAAATTGCCCAGTGGGTGCAGAAGCGCTGGGCGGAAGAGACGGGCCGACCGTATGACTTGGAAGGACCTGGCATCCTGCTGATTCACGAAGATGGCCGCGTCGTCTGCTTGCAGGAAGAGCTGGATATTCCCAAGAATCCTCTGGTTTTGACGTACGGCAAGGAGTCGGTGCCGGTGACGTACTGGTTTGACATCGACGAGGCGACGGACGCCAAGGAAGTCCGGGCGACGTACAAGCTACACACGATGGAGCCGGGCGCAGTGCTGCTGGCCAAATTTGGCATTCCGGACGCGTTCCCGGCGATTGTGCATGATGACAAGCTCACGCACACGTACTTTGCCGGCGAAATGACCGACGCGGAGGCCAACCTCGGCCCGCCGTGGCTGGCGTTCATCCCGACGGTGCGGCGCTGGATGGCGCAGACGGGCATGGTGCCGGAAGACATTCGCCTGCTGTGGCGCGTCTACGCGCCGACCATTACCCGTGTCATCAACGGCGAAATGTGAACGCCTGCGGCGCGTGATTCGCCACTGTTTGCTCGCTTGCGTGGCGCTCGCGGCGGTTCTGTTGCCGGCGTGCGCGGCGACCCGCCTGCTGCGCGCGGACTTGCCGGCACGCTGTGAAGCGCCGAACGCACCAGTTCTGCTTCAGGAGGCGCGGCGTGGGCTCGTCCTGGAAGCGTATCGACCACGGCCGCTTTACGATCTCGACGGCGAAAACCGTCCCGTCGTGTTTCGTGGTGGTGCGTGGCCAGACGACGCGCTGGCGGTCCTGAGCTATCCGGATCCACAGCGATTTTCGGGCGGAAACGACGATTTTCGGCGCATGGCGCATCGTTCCTTTCTCTACGACAACGCGCTGATGGCGCTGTGGCTCGTGCACGACCACGATGTGCCGCGCGCCCGACGGATCCTGTCGACGGTCGCGGCGCTACAGCATCCCGATGGTGCGTGGGGCTTCAGTTTTCATGCGGGCCCGGATGACGGCTACTACAACGCCGCTTATGTGCGCACGGGCACCGTCGCCTGGGTCGTGTATGCCCTCGCGCACTATCGCCAAGCCAGCGGCGACGCGCAGTTCGATGACACACTCCGGCGCGCTGTGCTGTGGCTCCTGCGCCAGGCGGATCCACTGACGGGCTTGTTTCGCGCGGGTTCTGGTCGCTGGATCGACGCTGCGCACTTCTCGCCCGCGTGGCCGGCGCAGTTCATCGCCACCGAACACCAGGTCGACACGTGGTTCGCGCTGCAAGCTGTCACTCGCGCCTGGCCGGACTTTGCCGCGACGCAACATCTCCCGGCGATCCTGACGCGTTTGGCGGCGGGCATGGATGAGCGGCTGTGGCTCCCGGCGGAACTGCGGTTTGCCCAAGGGCTGGCGAATGGCCGAACGGATGGCCAGAGTGCGTTGGATGCGGCCGGAACCTGGTCCGCGCTCTGGCTCCTGGCGCAGGGGGATCGCGACCGGGCTCAGCAAGTCCTCGCCTGGGTGGCGCGCGAACACGCGGCGCATGTGGATGGCTGGCCGGGTTGGCGACCGTACCGCAAGGGCCCGCCCGACACGTGGTTCGTCGAAGGGAGCATCGCGCAGCCGCTGGCCCGCTGGCGTCTCGGCCAAGTGGATCGCGCCCAACAGTTGTGGCAACCGCTGATGCAACTGGCATGCATGGGCGGGCTGCCCTTGGTTTACGCGCCAAATTGGCACGCTGACTTTGCCCTCTCGCCCGCGGCCGCGCCGACCCTTTGGCTGCTGATTGCCGGACAGGAACTGATCGAAGGTCACACGCCGTGGTTCTGGACAGAACGGTAGCCGGAAATGCTGGCGCCCGTTAGACTGGTTGCCCATGATGCACGTGTTTCTGGATTCCAAACGTTTTCCCTCCCGGCAGAACCGCAAACCCATCCTGCCGCGCGCGCCGTTCGGACTGCGCATGGAATGGTCGGTTTTGGTTCGTTGGGCGCGCCATCTGAACATCCACCCCAATGACCTTTTTCTGTTCGCCACGGCGCAGGAGGCCATGAACGCAGCGGTGCGGGCGGTGATGGCGCCGACGGACGTGGCGCTGGTGGCCCGACCCATGGACGAAGATTGGCTAACGGCCGTGCTTGCCATCGGCGCGCGCTATGTGGACGTCGGCCGACGTTTCGATGGGCCGACGCCGGTGGGCGGCTGGCATCGGCCGGCAGCGGAGCGCGCCGCAGCAGCTCATGACGAGGCCATCGCCATTGTCGAGTCACCCATCTGGAGCGGAGCGGACGATGTCGAGGCGATCGCCGGGCTGCCGTTGCGCGCGGTGGTGATCGACGCGCGACGGACCGAGGATTGCTGGGGAGCGCAAGTCCCGGCGGCGCGCAAGTCCTTGACGCTCATCGCGCTGCGCGACCCGGATCAGCCTTGCGAGCCCCTCGTGTGCGGGTTGGTTGTGCCCACGTTGAGCGGCGTCGGGTTGCGCGTAGCGGTGGGTCCGACCCGTCTGCCCAGGGTCATCGCGGATCGGGCCACAGCGGTCTTGCACAGTCTGGCGCTGCAGCCGGACTGGCCCGCGCCCATGCTCGCCCAGCTTCAGGTCCGTTATGCTGCCTGGCACGCGGCGATGGTCGATCGTCCAGGCGTACAGGTCCTGGGGCGTTGCGGCTTGGAGGCAGCGGCCTTGTGCCATGCCGGTGATGGCCCGCAGATCGCGGATGCCATCGCGACCGATTTTCCGTCGATTCGCGCATCGCGGGTCGCGGGCATGCGCGGGCTTCTGACGGTCGACTTGCTGAGCTAACCGCGTTTCCGGCGATCAGTGGCCAAGCACGTGGCTCAGCCCGACGTAGAGCAGTGCGCCCAGTCCAGCGGACACCGGCAGCGTCAACACCCATGCGATCAGGATGTTACCCGCCACGCCCCAGCGAACGGCACTGAGGCGCTTCGACGCGCCAACACCCATGATGGACGAAGAAATGACGTGCGTGGTCGACACCGGCGCCTTCAACCACGAAGCGGTGAGGATCACGATCGCGCCGGCGCTCTCTGCGGCAAATCCGTGAATTGGCTGTAGTTTGATGATCTTGCTGCCCATCGTGCGGATGATCCGCCAGCCGCCGGCCGCCGTTCCTGCAGCCATCGCTGCGGCACAGGCGCCAATGACCCAAAACGGCACCACCAGTTCGCCGCGCTGCTGATAGGCCGCCAGATTCAGCCAGGTCGGCTGGGACGCCGTATGCTTGGCGTAATAGGCCACCAGCGACATCGTCACCACGCCCATCGCCTTCTGCGCATCGTTGGAGCCATGCGAGAGCGCCATCGCACTGGCCGACAGCAGCTGCAGGTGCCGGAACACGCTGTTGACCTTGGAAGGCCCTTTGCGCCGGACGATCCAGGTCAGTCCAACCATGATGATGAAGCCGATGAGAAAGCCGGCGATCGGCGAAAAGATGAGGCCCATCGTGACTTTGGAGACGCCCTTGGAGTGCATGAGCGTCATGAACGCGTCGAACAGGTTGGCGTCCTCATCCATGACCCGGTGACAGGCCACGGCGCCGATCAGGCCGCCGACCAGCGTGTGGCTGGATGAGGACGGCAAGCCGAGCGACCACGTGATCAGGTTCCAGATGATGCCGGCCATCAGCGCGCAAACGACCACGGTTTGGGTGATGGTGGACGGATCGGCGATGTCGCCGCCGATGGTCTTGGCGACGCCGGTGCCGAGGAACGCCCCGCCGAAGTTGAAGACGGCCGCGAGCATGACCGCGGTGCGCGGCGACAGGACGTTCGTCGAAACGACCGTCGCGATCGCGTTGGCAGTGTCGTGGAATCCGTTGATGTAGTCGAAAACGAGCGCCGTGACGACGACAACGATCAGGAGGACAAACGGATCGACCAGCACGGTGGCGTCAGCCATGCTTCACGACCACGGAACGAATCAGATCGCACACGTCGTCGCAGGCATCGATGGCCTTTTCCAGCGAGTCGAGAATTTCCTTCTCGCGGATCAGGTCGATGGGTTCTGGCGGCGACTGAAACAGCCGGCCCACGGCGTTGCGGTAGGCGGTATCGCCTTCGTTCTCCAGCGCGTGGACGCGAACAAACCAGACGTGCAGCTCCGAATGGTTGTCGCCAGACCGCAGCAGCTGCACGCAATGGGCCACCGCGTGCGCGGACTCACGCGTGATCCGCACGAGATCACGCATCGCATCCGTCAGCACGCCAACGCGGTAGATCACGATGAGACCGGCCGTTTCTTCCATCAAATCGATGATGTCGTCCAAGGCGGACACCAGCGCATGCAGGTCCTCGCGGTCAATCGGCGTGACGAAGGTCTTGTCGAGTTCGTCATAGACAACGTGTGCAATTTCATCGCCTTCGTGCTCAATCCGGCGCATCGCTTCCGACACCCGGGCAAAGTCCTCCGCAGTTTCCGCCGACGACAATTTGGCGAACTCATCGGCGCCAATGGTCAGGTTACGCGCCAGCGCGTCCAGGTAGCCGAAGAAGCGATTCTCTTGTGGTAACAATGCCTTGATAATACGGTCGAGCCACATGCGGTTGCCTTGGCGCGTCGGACGGGCGCGCTTTGCGGCTGAGTATCGGTGAGGTTCGCTCCGGCGTCACCCCTTCGTCGCGGGAATGTCGCATTTCAGGTGGCCCTGTCGGGAATCACACATTCGTTTGACCACATCGCCCTGCGCGTTTACGCTCTTGCGGCGATGAGCGGAACTGCAATCCATCCTGTGCGATCCATGGCCCACTGCAGTGGCCTCGCGCTCCTGCTTCTGGCGGTGTCCGCGTGCCAGCCCGACCACGCGCCGTCCGGGTCACCGGTTGTGCTCGCCCGCCATATCGACCAACTGCTGGACGACCCGAGCGGTTTGCCGCGTGAAGCTACGGCTGGACAAGCCGCGGAAGCGACGCCGACCCAATTGCCAGCCGCGAACACGCCGACGCCAGAGCGGCCGGACGCGGGTCCGACTGTGGTCGATGTGACACAGCCGCCGGATATTCAGCCCGCGCCGGATGTGCAGGCGACGCCAGACGTGAAACCGCTGCCCGATGTGATCGCTGAACCGGACGTGCATCTGGCGCCAGACGTTCAGCTGAAGCCCGATGTCTCCGCCAAGCCCGACGTGAGTTTGCCGCCGATCGTGCCCATTCCCGTGCGGCGCGATGGCACACCGATCGTCAAGGCGGGCGCGCCGGGCAAGCCGGAACCAACCGCCCAGCCCCTGCCGGTCACCAAGCCCGCCAAGGCGGCGAAGTTGAGCGCAGCGGAGCGCAAGAAACAGGCCAAGGTGGCGGCGGCAACAGCCAAGGCCGAGGCGAAGGCGGCGGCCAAGAAGGCCCAGGCGGACAAGAAGAAGAAGGCCCAGGCACAGCTTCGCGAGGCGAAGAAACGCGCCGCAGCGGCCAAGCAGAAGAAGGTCGAAGCGAAGAAAGCGGCGCTGGCAGCCAAAAAGGCGGCGGCGTGGGCGCGCAAGCATCCCAATGCGCCAAAGCCAGAACCCGCGGCGAAAGCGGAGCTGAACAAGTCTGCCAAGACCGAGCCGGCCAAGCCAGAACCCGCAAAGACGGTGAAAGCGGAGGCCGCCAAGCCTGAGCCGCCCGTTGCGGCAACGCCACAAGGCGGGGGGGACGCGACGGAGCTCTTTTTCAGCGGCAAACGCAAGGCAGACGCAGGCGATTTTCGGGGTGCGATTGAAGAATTCAAAGCCGCGCAAGCCGCGCGCCCCAGTCCGCGCACGTTGACCGCCTTGGGTCGCGCCTATTTTGACGCCGGTGAAATGGCGGCTGCTGCCGCGGTGTTGCGCAAAGCGGGTAACCACGACGACGCACAATTGCTGCTCGGCACGCTGTATCAGCAAATGGACAAGCCGGACAAGGCGCGCAAGGTCTATGAAGAGTTCCTGAAAGTGCACCCGGATCACGCCAAAGCGGACTGGGTGCGCAAGTTGTTGAAGACACTGTAGCCGCTCGATCTGTGGCGGCTGCTTTGGCAGCGATGCCGTGGCGTCGCGCGGATCCGACATGAGGCAAAATACGATGCGGTTGACGGCTTGCTGTGGATTCCTGATGTTGGGCCTGCTGGCGTCCGCGTGTGGCAAATCAGCCGGTTCCACTTCCGCGGCACCTCGCGCAGAGCCAGCACCAGCGACAGCGCTGCCGCTTGCACCGACCGCCTCCGCGGGCAATGTGACGGCACAGCCAAGCGAATTCATTGCCACGAACACCGCAGATCCGAATTGCCCCGATTGTCGGCGGCCGGATGCCAGCAATGGCCGTGATGTTGTCGTGAAACCGCTGGACCCGGCGTTTCGCGACGATTTGCAGCTGACCATCACGCTGACGTGTCAGCTTTTGGAAGACGGTGTGGCGATTCTGGAGAGCCATGCCAAGGAACCTGCCTCGGCGGAAGCGGCGCTGGTCGCCTATCGCGAAAAGCACAAAGCGCATCTGGCTGAACTCGCGGTCAAGACCCGCGACATGGCGGTCCGGCTCAAGGCGTTGGGATTTGAATCCGACATCCCGGACGAAGTGAAGAAGGATTACGAAGAGCGAATGGGCAAAGCGCTGACGCGTCTGGAGGCGATTCGCGCCGTCTACGCCAAGCAGCCGGCAGTGCTGGAGGCATTCGGCCCGTTCATCCGTTCGCCCGAGTAGCGACCCATGCCATCCCTCGACCGTGAGCCGCAGTCGAACGAGGATCGCGAGCACCTGCGGCAGCAGATCATCTTGCAGCACTTTCTCCTGAAGACGCTGCGCCGACAACCGCGGCTAATTCCCTTGCTGGTGGTCGGTCTCGTAGCGGCACAGGTGCTGTTGCCTGCGCTCGGCCGTGGCGGCGGTGACAATCCCATGCTGCCGGTCGTTCTGGCTTTCGGCCATCTGGACCACGCCATTCGCGGCGGTGAATGGTGGCGCATCGCGTCCTCCTGGGCGGTGCATCAGGGCAGTTTTCACCTGCTGGGCAACGTGCTCTTTCTGCTCGTGCTCGGCCGACCGGTGGAGGCGGCGTGGGGACCGGCGCGCAGTTGGCTGATTTGCCTGACCGCTGGGCTGGCGGGCAGCCTGCTGGCGTTGAACGCCCACACGCCCGTGATGGTCGGCGCTTCCGGCGTCGTCATGGGCCTGTGCGGGGCGACCATTGCCCTGGGCGTACGGCTCTGGACACGGCTGAGCGGGCCACTTCGGACCGCGCTGGTGTTCGTGCCGGGTGCATTCCTGCTGCTGCGCTTGACGTTTGACGGCCTGTTCGGCGAGGTCGAGCACCTCAATCCGTACGCGCATCAAGGGGGCGCGCTGGCTGGTTTTGCGATGGGCCTGTGGCTGCAACCGCAGTTGCCGGGCTTGAATGGACAACGGACGGCGCGGCGCTGGATGCGTCTGGCGGTGGCTGTGACATCGCTGGTCTTTGCTGTCGCGCTCGGCGAAGCCTTGGGGCACCTGCGTCGACCGGCCCGGCTCCCGTCGGTGCAAACCCAGCCCATGGTCGTGGCGGGGCAAACGCTGGCCTTGCCGGACAACGTGCCGCGCGGCTTGCTGAGCCGAGGTCGCTGCATCGGCGAACACACCAATGTCGACTGGGCGTTGCAAACGGGACGGACCGTCTGCTTCCCGCTGGAGCCTTTTGGCCTCTTGCTGCTCGACCGCCGCGATCGCCTGCTGACGCTGGATGCCGCCGATCTGGCCGCCATGCGCGCCGCGGATCAGACCGGCCGGTTCGTGCAAAGCCAGCCCAACGTCATGCTCTATCCGCTGGGCGAGAATTTGCTCTGGCTGCTCCAGGCTCCCGATCCGGCGCTGCGGTGGCATGCCTCAGCGTTGATTCCTCTCCTGCCGCCGCCGGGCTCTGCCCAGGTGCGGTCGCCGCCGTTGGCGGGTCTGTGGCTGCTGCCGTGGCAGGTGGCCTTGGCGCTTGCGGTCGACATGCCCTTGCCGCGCGTGCTGGATCTGGGTGACGGCGTGCAACTGCTCCTCGGGCGGGCGCGCACACTCGTGGATCCGCAGGGGCGCGACGCGGTGCCGCTGGCCATCGCGAGCCAGTCGCGGCAGTTTGTGCGGATTCAGCCCGGCGCGATGGTCTATCCACTGCCGGCGGACCGGCTTGCCGTGCTGCTGGGTCCGGACGGGCGTCTGGACGACTTTGCCGCCCACGTGCTGCTCTATCTGCCGCCGTCGGCCGTGCTGCCGCAGCCACCGCTGTCCGCCTGGTTGAACTGGCTCGCGACGCCCTTGGGCCAGCTGCAACCGGCGACCTCGACCGCGAAGTGACGTGCCCACGCGCTTAGGCTAACCTCCACCCCGCGGGCGACGACGCCCGAAGAGCCGACCATGCCGCACACCACGCCTGAACAGCCAGCCAAACCGCCGCGCAAAGTGCCGCGCTGGCTGTACCTGATCCTGTTCGTGGTCGTCGTGGCGCTGCCGTTTCTGGGCCGCCTGACGTCCCGTACATCGGCCGACAAGGTGGCACTCGCGGTGCTGACGGAAATGGGCGCCGAGCCAATCAACCGGCCGTTGCGCGACGAAGAACTCGACCTGCCTATCCAGACGCACGATGGCAAGAGCACGACGTTGCGCGCGCTGATGGCGGGCGGCGACACCGTCATCCTGCATTTCTGGGCGAGCTGGTGCGGGCCATGCATGGAAGAATTGCCGGAAATTGGCAAGTTGGCCCAAGCGCTGCGTGGCCGGCGGGTGCAAGTGGTGTCCGTCAGCCACGACGACGCCTGGGCGGACGCGGACGCGGCGCTGGTCCAGACCAATGGCAAGGCCCAGCCGGATGCCGGCGTGTGGCTGCGCGAGGTGGAAGGACAGTCGGGCGACGAAGGCAAGATGCTGCGGGTTCGCTTGGGAACGCTGCAACTTCCGGAAACGTACGTCCTGGTCGATGGACAAGCTCTGGTGCGGCTGATTGCCAGCCAGCCGTGGGCCAATCCGCGGCTGCTGGGTGCGCTGGAGCGATTGGCGCCGCCGCGCTGACAAAAGGGCCTTGTGAACGAGACGCAGCAGCAGCCGCAAGAAGTGCCGCAACTGGCTGAACCCGTGCTGTTGCCGCCGCGTGGGCTGTGGGCAGTGGCGCTGGCGTTGTTCGTCCTGACGGCGATCGCGGGCGTGCTGTGGGCGCCGCCGCTGCGACCGCGGCTGCAGCCGAACCTGACGCTGGATACGTGGCACGACGTCGATCTCGCGGCGATGCGGCAGACGGACGACGCCTTGCTGCGCTTGACCGCGGCGTCGCCGGAGCAACGGGAACTGGAGCGGACGATTCAGGCGCAATTCAAGCTGTACCTGAAACGCGAAGCGGCGCTCAGCGGCCAGACGGCGGACGATGCGGCAGCGCGAATGGCGCTCGGTGCGGTCGAGGAGTCCGTGCGCACGCTCGTGCAGCGCCATGGCGCGGATGCGCTGCGGCGTTTGGCCGTGCAGTTTGGCCGCGATGTCCACGCCGCGCTGGCGACCGCCATTGCAGCGGCACACGCGGCGCGTCAGCCTTTTGCCGTGCACCTGCAAGCCCAGCCCCTGCCAGCCGATGTCTCGGCGCTGACCGACTTGTCGGGAGCCTTGGGCACGACGCTGGAGCGCATCGGCATCGACCGGCAAGTGCACGACGGCAAGCTGGACCCGGTCGCGGGTCAAGTCATCGAGGCGATTGCCCAGGTGAGGTTCCTGCAACTGGGCGCGCGCGTGCCGGGCGGCGCCCCGCAAGTGGCTTCGTCCGAGTGGTTCCTGGTGCAGCATTTCCGCGTGGAAGCGCACGCGGGCCTGGATCTGCAGCGGCGCCTGGCGTTGCTGGATGAGCTGGCCACGAACGATCCGGCCTATCCGGGCGAGTATGCCCGCGGCATCCTGCTGGCGCGGGAAGAGCAATTTGCCAAAGCGATTCCCTGGTTTGAACGCGCGAGTCGCCACGGGCCTTTCGCCCGGCAGGCGCGCGACAACGCCCGCTGGTGTCGGGAACGCGCGCAGCAGGCGGCTACTTTACCGCCGCCGCCAGCGCCGTAACCGCTTCCTGAAACACGTCGCCGCGGTGGGCATAGCTCTTGAACATGTCAAAGCTGGCACACGCCGGACTCAGCAGCACCACGCCGCCCGGTGACGCCAGCTGCAGACCGCGCGCCACTGCTTCCTGCATCGAATTGCAGCGCTCGACGGGCAGCGACTCCGGCAGCGTCCGGGCAATCCGCTCGGCTGTTTGGCCGATCAGCAGGGCGCAAGCCGCGCGCTGGCCGACGACGTCGCCCAATTGCGCAAAATCGGAGTCTTTCTCACTGCCGCCGCCGATCCAGACGAGCTTCTCGCCCGGCTTCAGCGCGATCGCCTCGAGCCCGGCGATCGCCGCGTGCGGATTGGTCGCCTTGGAATCGTCGACAAAGCGCACTTGACCAATGCTGCCCGCCGGTTCCAGACGATGCGACGGTAGGGAAAAGGTCTGCAAGCCGCGGCGGATCGCGGCCAGCGGGACGCCGAGACCGATCGCCAAGCCACACGCCGCCAGCGCGTTCTCCACGTTGTGAACACCGATGATCGGCGCCTTGCCCAGACGACCCAATTCGCTGAACCAGCCCAGCTCCACGCGCGCGTCAGGTGCCAGAGACCAGATCAGCCGCTCGCCGTCAAAGCCCAAGCCGACGTCGGGAACGTGATGAATCGAAAACGCTTGAAAATTCAGGGATCTCGCGGCCTGCGCCTGTCGGTGCGGCGCCAGATCGGGATCGTCGCCGTTCACGAGAAATGTGTCGCCCATGCCCATCGCGCGGCCGACCGCCACTTTTTGCGCGACGTACGCGGCAAAATCGCCGCCAAACCAGTCCATGTGGTCTTCCGCGACGTTGGTCACAACGGCGACGCGCGGCCGAAACAGCGAGCAGGCATAGAGCTGAAATCCACTGATTTCGGCGACAACCACGTCATCCGGGCCCATCGTGTCGAGGAAATCGCAGAGCGGATCGCCGATGTTGCCGCCGACCACCACCGTTCGACCGGCTTCGCGCAGCAGATGCGCCACCCACAGCGTCGTCGTGGTCTTGCCGTCCGTGCCGGTAATCGCCGCAATGGGATGGCCCGCGCCGTGGTTGGCGGCGCGATCCAGCCGGTAGAACAGCTCGACTTCGCTCACCACCGCCGTCGCCAGTGCCGCGATGCCCTGGTACCGCGGCGTGTGGGGCATCAACCCGGGCGAGACCACAAAGATGTCGCCGCGCCGACCGATTGGCCCCACGCCACCGAGCCCAACCTGCGCCACCACGCGTTTGTCCAGCGCCGCGAGCGACTGCGCCAACTTCTCCGCCGGCTGGTCGTCAATCGCCAGCACTTCCGCGCCGCGCTTGCACAGCGCGTTCGCCGCACTCACGCCGGACTTGCCCAGGCCGACGACGGTGAAACTGGCGCCCGTCAGGTCGTCCCACACCGCGCGCGTGGCCAGCGTTGCATTGCGTTCCAGGCTGTTCATGCTGGCCTCACGAATGGCTGTTGCGCAGCGCCGCGTAGCGATCCGCCATCTGGAACAGGTCGTCGCCGCCAAAGAAGAGCACGGTCGCCGGCGCCACCACCTGCTGTTGCAGCCAGACCGGAATGTCGTCCAGCGCGTGCACGTACGTCACGTCCGGCACGACCTCGCGGATCTTGGCGCACAGCGTGTGCACGTCGGTGCCCGGAATCGGCACTTCGCCTGCGGTATACAGCTCCGTGACCAACACGCGATCGGCCAGCTTGAACGCCTCGCGGTAGTCGTCCTGCAGGTAGTGAATCATCGTGAAGCGGTAGGGCTTGAACACGGCGATGATCGGACCGTTGGCCTGCTCCTTCGCCGCTTCCAGGACGCGCGCGATGCCGGTCGGATGGGAAATGTAGTCCTTGACCACTTCCACGCCGTTGGCGTCGACCAGCGTGAAGCGGTTCTCCAGGCCCTTGTAGGTCGGCACGGCGTCGCGAATATCGGCGAAAGACGCACCCGCCGCCAGCGCCGTCGCGATCGCGCCCAGGATATTCGACGCGTTGTACTTACCCGGCAGCGCCGTGTGCACGCGTCCCAGCAGCTGATACGAGCCATCTTCCTGACGCTGCTCCACGTCAAAGCTCGCCGCCATCCGCCGCGTTTCCACGTTCGAGCCGCGGATATCGGCCGCCGCGCCAAAGCCAAAGGTCAGCAGCTTGGCTCCCGACGGCAGCTGCAGCTTGCTCAGGATCTTGCGCACCCCGCCGTCGTCCGCGTTCAGCACCGCCACGCGCAGGTTCCTGTTGTCATGGAAGAATTGCAGCACGGCCGCTTCCAGCTTGGACCACTCCGGATAGTAGTTCAGGTGGTCCAGCTCCAGGTTGTTCAGCACCGCGTATTCCGGCTGACTGTTGACCAGCGAACCGTCAGATTCGTCCACTTCCGCGACCAGCCATTCGCCGCGCTTGCCCGCGACCGGCGCCCGCGCGTTGAGCCGGTAGTTCTCCAGCATGCCGCCGATGACAAAGCCCGGCTGATAGCCCGCCTGATCCAGCAGCCACGCGATGCCCGCCGAGACCGTGCCCTTTCCGTGCGTGCCGATGACGCCGACGCCGTGCACGCCTTCCAGCAGCGCGCCCAGCGCCTCGGACCGGTGCAGCAGGCGCAGGCCATCGTGCTTGGCCGCGACCAGCTCCGGATTGCCCGACGGAATCGCCGTCGAGACGATGACCGTATCCGCCTTGCCCAGGTTGTCCGGCTTCTGGCCGATGGTGATCGGAATGCCCAGTTCGCGCAGCTGCAGCGTGATCTGCGACTCGCGCACGTCCGAGCCCTGCACCCGCAAGCCGCGGGCGTGCAACAGGCGCGCGACGGCCGAGACGCCAATCCCGCCGATGCCGATGAGGTGGTAGATGCCAGGCGTGAGGACGGTCATGGTGGGCTCGCAGGCGTGGATCGGGTGCGCACGGGGCGCGGGACGCGTTTAGCAGAGGCGCGGGATTGTGTCGATCCTTGGGTCGTGAACGGATGGCTCGATCCGGGAGTGGTGGATGTCGGGATGCTCCGTCCGCTGCTGTGCATGCGGAGGTGGGCGGCCGTCCGCAACGTGTTTCCCCACCTTGGCAACGCAACATGGCAACGCTGCTGCCCGCAAGCCCGGGATCATCCGGGCGTTCCGCTGACAGGGGAATAGAAATACCAAGCCATTCAAACCGCTGTGCCGTTTTCTGTTGACCGACCCACGTGTGGTGGGTACGTTGAGTCTCTCTCGGTGGCCGTGCGGGCTGCCCCGTTTCATCCCCCTCAAGAGGTCCCCATGGCGCATCGCGGCGAATGGATTTCTGTGGCTTTCAAGGGCTGCAGAGGGCACTTTCGGTTCGCGCGTGTGCTGGCATTGTGCTTGTCGACGCTGCTGGGCCTGTGGACCAAACCCGCCAGCGCCGCGTGCGACAGTGCCGGGTTTTGCTGCGCCGGACAGAACGTGTACCTGTGCAAGGCTGACGGTTCGGCAGACGTGTCGTACGCCCCAAGCGAGACCTGCAGCGCAGCGGGCTGTACGAATATTTCTGAATGGAGCATGACGGGTTGCGTCGGCAATGGTACGTCGGATTGGGCGCATACCAGCTTCTGCACGAACAATTGCCAGGCCGGTTGTACCGGTCTCGATTGTCCCGGCACCTGCGCGTCGGGCACCTTGTGCGTTCACGGAGCGTGCCAACCGTATCGACGAGGTGTGATCAGCGACTGGCGGCTATCGGCATGGGGCTATGCCAGCAGCACGGCTGCACCCGATTCCGGCCTCCACGCGATGTGCAGCACGGCCACGTGGTCCGCGGGCATCAAGATGGACAACACATTGACGTACTGGGGCACAGAACCGGCCAACGTCCCGCTTTTTGCCAATGCCGCCAACATCGCCATCACCGACGCGCAACAAATCGCTTGCGCGGATACCCACTTGCTGGTCCTGCGTTCAGACGGTACGGTGACAAGAATCGGCGCAACCGATCCGTACATGCCGACAGGGCTGTCCGGCATCAAGTCCATCGCCGCGTCGCAGCACAGCAACGCCGTCGTACGCCAGGATGGCAGCATCACCGTGTGGGGCGCTCCTGATTTTGTTACGTTTTACTATTCAGGCGATCCATCATTCCAGAAGGTGTTGAACGACAATCAAGGCTCGGCGGGCTACGTCTCGGTCGCCGGCCAGTACTACTCGGACGCTGGTTACATGGGTGTCAAGTCCGACGGCACCGTGGTGGTTGCCGGGCGAACGCTGGACAATCACGGCTGGAACCCGACGCCGCCTGCACAGGTCACGGGTGTGGTCAGCGCCGCGATCAGCTTGGTCTACGCCATGGCGCTGAAGCAGGACGGCTCAGTCGTGGTGTGGGACACGGGCAACAACATCGTCGCGAATCCGCCCGGGTTGAAGCCCTGTGTCGCCGTGGCGGTGCTCTACCAGGTGCCCGTGGCGCTGCAGGTCGACGGCACGATTGCAGTTTGGGGCAACTCGTTCGGGGGGACGACAACCATCGGCAAAGCGCTGATCGCTGCGCTCGCGACCGTCCACAACGCGTTCTTCGTGGACCAGACCGGCTTGGGCGTCCTGACCGACGACGCCCCGTGCGGCGCGGTCTCGGCGCTCGGCTGCTGCAACGGCGACCAGCGCTATTGGTGCGATGCGACTGGCTTGAAATCGGAAGCGTGCGCGGCGGGCACTTGTGGCTGGCAAACCCACAGCAGCCACTTCTGCGACACCCATTGCGGCGGCGCGGCGGCCGGCTGCTACTGCGACAGCCTCTGCGGCACCTACGGCGACTGCTGCAACGCGGACGGCACCGGCGCGGCGGGGAATAGCTGCGGCGGCTCAGTGTGCGGCGCATGCTCGGGTGGGATATCCGCCTTTGCCGCCAACGAATACCAGTGCACCAGTGCGGGAGGATCCGCACCCGGAGGCGGAGAAGTGCCCCTGCGCTCGTGCGTGTGCGTCCCCAGTTGCACTGGCAAGCAGTGCGGCTCGGACGGCTGCGGCGGCTCGTGCGACAAGGGCTCCTGCGACGACGGCAATCCGTGCACGCAGGCCGACAAGTGCAGCGGCGAGGCGTGCGTGGGGACGCCAAAGAATTGCGACGACGGCAATCCGTGCACGACCGACGCATGCAGCGTCCAGAACGGCCAACCTGCGTGCGAGAACACCAACAGCACCGACCCGTGCACCGACGGCAACGCCTGCACCGTGGGCGACACGTGCGCGGGCGGCGCGTGCGGACCGGGCACGGGCTCGCTGGCATGCGACGATGCCAACCCCTGCACGGACGACAGCTGTGTCCCCGCGACCGGTTGCGTGTTCGCCAACAATTCAGCCGCTTGCAGCGACGGCAACGCTTGCACGACGGGCGACGTGTGCGCCAGCGGCAGCTGCGCCGGACCACAGCCGGTCGACTGCGACGATGGCAACCCGTGCACCGACGACAGCTGCGACGCCGCGGTGGGCTGCAAACACGCGCCCAACGCCGCCACGTGCGACGATCACAGCAACTGCACGAGCGGCGATACCTGCACCAACGGCAAGTGTTCGGGCACGGGCGTGCTCAGCTGCGACGACGGCAATCCCTGCACCAGCGACGATTGCCTGGACGCGACGACTTGCGCACCGAAGACCAACTCGCCTGACGGCTCAAAGTGCGCGGATGGCAGCGCGTGTCACTTGCCCGGGACATGCCAGTCCGGTCAATGCGCCGGCATGAAAAATCTGGATTGCGACGACAAAAATCCTTGCACCGACGACAGTTGCGACAGCGCCAAGGGCTGCACCCACGCCAACAACACGGCGCCCTGCAACGACGGCAACGCGTGCACTTCGGGCGACACCTGCGCGGCCGGTGCCTGCGTGCCCGGCGGACCACTCGCGAGCTGCGACGACAAGAATCCGTGCACGGACGACTGCGATCCGTCGAGCGGCTGCGTCAAGATCTTCAACACCGCTGCGTGCGACGACGGCTCCGTGTGCACGCAAGCCGACAAGTGCAGCGCCGGCACCTGCGTGGGCAGCAGCCCGAAGACCTGCGACGACGGCAATCCGTGCACTTTTGACAACTGCAACGCGCTTGCCGGCTGCCAGCACAGCTTTCGGTCCGCGGCCTGCGACGACGGCAACTCATGCACAACCGGCGACTATTGCTGGCAGGGCAGTTGCACCGGCGGCGCCGCACCCGGTTGCGACGACGGCAACGCCTGCACGAGCGACGCGTGCGACCCTGCCAAGGGCTGCTTCCACAAGAACAGCACCGCGCCGTGCGACGACAAGAACGCCTGCACGCTCAGCGACGTTTGCGTCGGCGGGACATGCACGCCCGGCAAGTCGGCGGTCTGCAACGACAGCAACCCTTGCACGACGGACAGTTGCAATCCGACGCTTGGCTGCGTGTTCACGCCGAACCAGCTCGCCTGCAACGACGGCAACGCATGCACGGTGAACGACACCTGCGCGGGCGGCGCGTGCAAAGGCATCGCCAAATCCTGCGATGACGGCAACCCCTGCAGCGACGACACATGCGATGCCACGGGAGCTTGCACGCACACGAACAACACCGCGAGCTGCGACGACGCCAACCCGTGCACCGTTGCGGACAAATGTGGCGGCGGGACATGCGCCGGCAGCGCCAAGTGCGACGACGGCAACCCGTGCACCACGGACGTGTGCACGCCCACAGTTCAAACCAGCCAGAACGGCGCCGGCAGCTTCGCCAGCAGCGTCCTCGGCGTATGCAGCCAGGTGCCGCACATCGGCGCAACGTGTTCGGATGGCGACCCTTGCACCACGGCCGACGCCTGTGGCGCGGACGGCAAATGCGCGGGCGCGGCGCTGTGCCTCGGCGGGACCTGCAGCGCGGTGGGCGGCGTCGGCAAATGCGCGTGCGCAACTGGGCAAACGCTCGTGGCCAACGGCGCATACCAGTCGTGCTGCACTCCGATGTGCACCGGCAAGAAGTGCGGCAGCGACGGTTGCGGCGGCTCGTGCGGCAGTTGTACGTCTGAGGAGAGCTGCAGCGCCGACGGTGCGTCGTGCCAGCCCAAAGTCGCCTGCTACGGCAAGGCGCCCACCGATCACGGTTGCTGCGACGGCCGCGTCTTGAAGCACTGCGCCGCACCCAGCGCCTTGAGCAGCGTGGATTGCGCCGCCACCGGTCAATTCTGCGGCTGGTCCGCGACGTTGCAGGATTATGCGTGCACCAACACCGGCCTGTCCGCGCCCAGTGGCGGCCCCGCGTTCACTTGCCCCAAGGCTGCGACGTGTGTCGCCAACTGCACGAACCGTTCGTGCGGACCGGACGGCTGCGGTGGCCAATGCCCGAACCAGTGCGCGGCGACCGATACCTGCTCGCCGCTGGACGGCAAGTGCATCTCGACCATTTGCGGCGGCGCGGTGCCGCCCGGCGGCTGCGTCGAGAACCTGACGACGAACAAGCCGACGGTGAGCATGACCGGCACCTACGGCGTGTCCACCGCGCACACTTACTACGGCTGCGGCTGCCCGTCTGGAAACTACGACGCGTCCGGCAACTGCCTGTTCAAGCCCGACCCGAACTACCCCTCGAGCGCGCTCGTCGGCACGAATTGTCTCATCCGGACCTGCACGAAGAACAGCGACGGCACGTCGAGCATCGCCAATGCAGGCGACGTCTCCTGCCCGAACGGCATACTCTGGAACAACATTCCGGGCGCATGGCAGTGCGTCGACAACGCCAACACCACCCCTTCCAAACAGTTCCTCAACGTGGTGACGAAATACACCGATCCGTGGGGCGTTGGCCATCCGTCGGGCGTCTCCGACACGGTGATGACGAACTACACGACGGGGCAGCTCTCTTGGCCCATCAAAGCCCAGGCGTGCTCGGCGTTTCCGCTGGCAGGCGGCTGCAAATTTCCAATGACCAAGGTCTGCGGCGATGACGGCGCAGGTGGCAGCTGCGGCACGTGCCCGAGCGGCCAGCAGTGCAAGCCCGACGGTTCCGCATGCTACACGCCGGACTGCGGCGGGCGCGAGTGCGGACCCGACAACAACGGCAACCCATGCGGCACCTGCGCCACGGGCAAGAGCTGCAACGCGATTGGCAAATGCGTGACGTGCGCGTTCGGAGCGTTCGAAACGTGTTCTGCCACCGGAACCGCCAACTACTGCGGCGACACGGCAAGCCACTCACTGGATTGCACCGCCAACGGCGGAACGTGCGGGCCGGTGCCCGGCGACGCCAGCCACATCCTGTGCCTTGCACCTGCCGTCGGCACCTGTAACGACGCCTGCGTCGCCAGCACCAGCAGCTGCTCGTGTGACCCCACGTGCGTCGCCGCGGGCACCTGCTGCAGCAACTTTGACGCCAAGTGCGGCCCGTCCAAGCTCAGCGCGAAGTGCGGCAACGGCGTGTGCGAGAGCGCGTTCGGGGAAAACAGCGCGACGTGCGCCGGCGACTGCGCGTCCAACCAAGTGTGCGCCAACGCGGCGCTCCTTGCTGCACCCTACCCGGAACGCACGGACGCGGCGGGCACACCGGGCGCGACGACACACCTGATCACGCCGCCGCCTTTTGACATGCGACCCGCGCCGCCGCTGATTCCGCAGAAGGGGCTGGTCGATTACGTCCCGCAGGCGGGGCTGCAGCTCGGATCGCCGCGAGGTCGGGTCAATCTCCAGCTGAACGGCGAGCCGGGTGCGACGGCCGCGGCGATCGTGGGCGTGACGCCGGGCATGGACGGCGACGGCTTCCTGATAGACGGCCAAGCGGATGCTGCCGGCAAGCTGCGCCGCGGCGCAATAACCATGGAAAATCAAGGCATTCTGCGTGAGTTGGCGAGCTTTGCGACGGGCTCCAATGGCGGCTTCACTGTCGCGGCCTGGGTGAAAGTGCCGACGGCTGCGGCGCCGTTGCCCAACGTGCTCGGCGCGGCGCAGGACTTGGGGTACGGCAGCTGGGACGAGGCCACCGGCCTCTGTGGCGCCGATCACAACATGCCGGGCGATTGTACGAAGCTCGGCGCGCGGCCCGGCTTGGACGAGCACTGCTTCACGTCGCGGCCCGACGATTCGCGGATCGCGCTCACCTGCGGCCAGGAATCGATCGCGGACATCCAAGCGTATTGGGGCGACGCGGGCACCGACGTGCTGCCGAAGGACGACTGCGCGGCATGGGGAAGCGTACGGCGCTCCTCGGTGTGCGAAGACAACGGCGTCACGGACCGCTTGCGGACGTATTGCGTTGGGCAAAAAACCTGCAATCCGCCGTTCAACGTCATCGGCGCCAACCCGTGCCAGACCGTCAGCGGAACCAACCCGCGCCTGCTCGTCCGCGTGCTTTGCGGCACGTCACCCGCCGGCGCCACCTTGTTCGTCGAGGGCAAAGATGGCTCCCAGACCTGTCCGAGCGGCGGCTGCACAACGGACGCGCCCAACGGTCGGCTGGTGCTCAACATTCCGAACGGTCTGCACAAGTCGCAGGACGTCTACTGGGGCACTGGCGCTCGCTACAAGCCCCTGGCGCTGCGCTCTGGCGCGCCCGTGCCGCTTGACACGTGGTTTCACGTTGCCATCGTGTTCGCGCCCGGCAACGTCGGTGGCGACGGCCACGGCCGCATCGAGGGCCGCTACGCGCTCTACTTGAACGGTGCCGAAGTCGCTTCTGGCTACGGTCTTGCGGACGCCACCAACGGTTGGTCATGGGGCCGTGGCTACCTCGAAGGGCTGACCTCCAGCTGGCCGAACGCCTGGGGCCAGATGCTCTCGCCCGCTCATATTGGCGACACGCCGTGGAATGCGGTGTCCAATGCGTCATTTGATGAGCTTTTCGCGTACCGGCGCGCGCTGGAGTCGGACGAGGTCAAACAACTGGCCGATCGACCGTCGGTCGGCGCACTTCGCGTTTGGCCGCCGATCTCACCGGCGGAAGTGGCACGGGACAACTTGTGGACGACCGGCGGCCAGGTTTCCGCGATTCCCGTCGAGTTGTCTTGGCTGCGCGACCCCGGTACGTGCAGCACCTCGGCCTCGGCTTCCGGGCTCGTCCGGGCGCCGTTCGACGGCCTCCATGTGGCCGGCAGCGCGACGTTGTCGATCCCCGCCGATGGCGCGGATCTCGACAACCTGCCCGCGTGGACCTTTGCCGCTTGGCTGCGCGCGCCCGCGTTGACGGGGAGCGAAACGCTCCTCGCAGTCAGCCAGGGCACGTCTGCGCGGGTCGTGATCACCGCTTCTCCCGCGTGCGGAGGCCATGGCGTGAAGGCCAGATTCCCGGACGGCGGAATCGTCGAACCTGTGAACTGCGATCACGTCCTTGCGGCGGGCGAATGGGCGCACATCGCAGTCGTCCAGTACGACAACGGCCAACGCGCGCTGTTTGTCGACGGGGCACCGACGCACGCCAGCGGTAGCGCGCCGTTTTTCGACCCGTCCGGCACCGGGCCACGTCAGCTGCACGTCACCGCCGCGGCCGACCTCGGCTTTGCGACCTTGATCAGCGGCGGCCAAGCCCGCTCCGGCGTTGCCTCGCTGCGATCCACCGGCCCGGCTGTCTGGCTGAATGGCGACTTCAAGAGCGCCCAAGGCGCGGCTGTCCCTGTCGATCTGGCGAATTTTCACAACAACACGGATTCTGGTGCCGCGGACCAGCCGACGGCCTGGACGATCTCTGGTGTCCCGTTGACGGATCCGCTGGCGGCAGAGGCTTGGCTCTCCGTGCCGTTGCGCGGCCGCCTCGGACCGGACGATGCGCAGAGTCCGCCGCCGCTGACCGTCGCCGGCACGATCACGATTCCCGGTGATCCATCCGTGTCGCTCGACCTCGCTCAGGTTCTGGTCGAAGGCGGCGCGCACTGGCAGGTTCGGCTCGTGTGCGAGCAGCACTCGACCCCGTCGGGTTGGATGCTCATTCCGCACACCTCCCGTCAGTGCCGTTTTTCATTCCGCCAGTTCGTGCCGGGGGCTGGGCAGCCGCAAGGTTTCGACAGCGATCCCATTCAAACCGACACGGTCTTCGTGGCTGGCACCCCGGTTCCGCCCGTCGATCGGGAATTCGCCTTTTCGCTCGGAAGCGGCAAGCCAAGCGTCGCGGGCGCAAACGTCTCGAACGGACAGGCTGCACTCGCTTGGCCCATGCCCAGCCAACCGGGCGCCACGATCGCGATCCACTGGACCAAAGCTGGCGGCCCCGGCGCCCACAACGTGCGCATCTGGTACGGCGACGCGTTGCCGGACAATCTCGCTGCCGCAGCGAGCGCGTCGTGCGGCTCGGGTGGCATCGCCAAGACCTGTGAGGCGCAAAATCGCACCTGCGCCGACACCCAAGGCGCCTCGTCCGGCACCCTTTTCGGCAGCTGCGGCGGGTGCACCGGTGGCTATGGCGACATCGCCGGAGAATGCGTTCTCCAGCGCCCGCCGATGAGCTTGTGCGCCCGCAACGAGCAATGCTCGACCAACAACTGCGCGCTTGGAATTTGCCAATGGGCAAAAACGGACGTCGCCTCATGCCGCAGCACCTGTCTGCAAAAAGGACTGGCCTGCAGCGACAGCGATCCGACATTGGCAGGCCAAACCGGTTATTTCTGCTCCACTTGGCAGTGCGCGACCGACTTTGCCCAAGCGGGCAGCGCCGTCCTTTCCTCGCAGGACGGCTACGACAACCTGCCGAACTGCCATTGGACGCCCACGCGGCAATTCGGCGAGATCTGCGAACGTGACACCCAGTGCGCGAGCGGCGGCATCTGCGCGACCGTCGCCGAGGACGCGTACGGTGTGACGGCATCTGGCGCGCAAACCGTTATCGGCAAAGGTGTTCTGGACAACGGCTGGGCAGGCGACGACTGGCAATGCAACGGCGGTACGCAGACGTGCGCCAAGGCAAACGACACCACGGTCAACCACAAGCGGTGCATCGCGCCCACGCAAGCGTTTTGCACAGACCTGCACCGCTCTGCGGTCGCCACGAGCGGCACGCGCTGGGACGGCAACCCGGAATCAGGCGTGGTTTGCGGCACCTGCCTGCCCGACACCCTCACCGTGAACGGCACGCCCAAGCCCGTGTTCCGCAAGCTGTGGTCGCAATACTCGTCCGCGCTGTGCGCCACGGCGCTCAACACCTACGCGAGCAAGGTCGACTTCCTGCCGATCCTGAAGAGCAGCTTCACGACCGACGCCTCGTGCACGGCGTGGCTGAAGAAATACAGGAACATGGACAGCGTCGCGACCGTCACGCGGCTGGACGGGACCACGGTGACGGTCCCTGCCATCACGGCGCTGAACGGCCAGACGCTCACCTTGAAAGCGGCGATAGCTGCCGTCAAAGCAAACCAGATCGAGGGCTGGATCGGCCATGACATTGGCGGGGCGTCGTACCTGTATGGCTATTCCGCTGACGGCGCGACCGGCGTCCGCAGCACCACTTGGTACCCGCAAACGGGCATGGCGGGCGGAGACGGGATGCCCAACCAATGCAATTCATTCGCGCCAACGGGCAATTTCGGCGGCACAGACTTGCTGTACGACGAGCTGGATCTCACCAAGCTCGCCTATCTCTTGGGCTTGAGCGGCTTCCCAACCGTCACGTCGGACCTGACGACCACGCAGCTGACGCAGCTGAAGGATGCCGGCGCCGGTGCGAATTTGCTGCATGTCCTGAAGTGGAACGAGACGAACGGCGCGAAGATTGCGTTCAGTCTGTCGGAATGCCTGCTGGCGGATTTCAAGTCCTACTCGGCCTCGTACGCCGTCGTCGGCGCGCCCGCTGTCATTGACGTGAAGTCGCCGGAGTATGATCCACGGCAGAACTTCACGCTCTGCGAGTACAACCGCTTCGCCAACGGGACGCAGTGCCCGTACCTCGCGACCGATGGCGTAACGGCCGCTGACTCGATGTGCGAATCCGCGTTCTGCGCGTACGACACCGGTGCCTGCGAGCCGGGCGTGAGTGAAGTGGAAGAAAACAATGGAAAATCCACGACCAAGCAGAGCGATCCGCTGTCCGACGACATCGGCTATTTTGGCTATTCCGGCGGAAACTACGCACACCTGCACTTCGGCAAGTATCCATACGCGCCCATTCTCGCCTCGTTGGGCTTGCCGACGCCGACCAATCCGGAAGACGACCTCAAGACGCCGGCGGCGGGCGGCGTGAAGGACCGCCGGCATGTGCAGGTGCGCGGCCAGCTTCAGTCGACCATTACGGTGCCTGTGCTGCATGGGATTCCAAACTCGGACAACCTTGTCTACACCGGCGACCCAACTGGAAGCTACGAAATTTCCTGGACAATCGCCGACATCGATCTGGGTTACACGATCGTCCCGGGTCACAACACCGTGCCGAAGCGCGTCCGCTACGCGCCGAAGATCGAACTCTTCGGCCTGACACTGGTCAGCCCGGACCTGAAGCCGATCGCCGGTGATGCGTGCACGTCCGGCACGGCGAAGGTGTGCGGCGTGGACAAGAATGGCGTTGCATCGGTGCTGAGTTGTCCGGCCGCCGGCATTTGGTCCGCTTCCGTCTGTGTCGGCGACACGGCGATCTGCGACGACACGAGCGGCACGCCGATCTGCAAGACCCCGACGACCAGCCTGACCTACAACTGCGCGTCCACCATCCAAAATGGCGAATACAACCCGCCGCCGCCGGGCCAGACGGCCTGCACGCCGCAGCGCCAACAGGTCAGCGTGGCGGGCGGCTCGGACATCAAGACGCTGGTGCCATCACCCACGGGCATCACGCTGCTGGACATGAGGTTCCCGACCCTGGGTGGCGAATGCAGCGACGCGCTCAAGCTCAAGTCGGGCAACAAGCCCGTTTGGACGCAAGGATTGGGCGTCGGCAATGGCATTGCGGATTTTCAGGCCTGCCTCGCGCAGACCAGCGGTCCGAAGAAGATCAAGTGCTTGGGTGACCTGATGAACGCGTTTGCCGACGCGCCAGGCACGCCGCCGACTGAGATCTGCGTCAAGCAGTCGCCGGTCTTTCTGGGACCGCTGCCGATGGTGTTTGAGGCCAACGCCGCGCCGGTGCTGCGCCTGCAGATTGGCATGAGCATCGACGGCACGACGTTCGAACCGGCCGTGCAGATCCGGCCCTCGCTGGGGCTGGAAGTCTCGGCGACGGCAAAATTCGACTTGCAGGAAGTGGTCGGCATTCCGACGTTGATGGCGGTCATCAAGAAGAAGCTGCCCGCAGCCGCGTGGATTTTCGAAGCGGTGGCCGACAAGATCTCGGCGCAGGCGGGCATCCAGGGCGAGCTCGCCGTCATCGAGTTCGGCTTCCCGATCACCTGGTCGCTGGGCATGACCCAACTGTCGCGGACGGCGCCCGATCGCAGCCTGAAGAAAGGCACCATCCCGATGGTCAAAGGCAATCCGATTGAAGACCTGTGGCAGTTGTCAGAGAACTTTGACGTGGATCTCGACATGGTGCTGCTCAAACTCTCGCTCAAGCTCTTTTACAAACTGGGCTTGAAGTTCCTGCCATTGGATCCGCAAATCGAGAAAGAGATCCAGCTCTTTAGCTTCAGCGGCTTCGATTTCAATTGGAAGATCAAGCACACCCCCTTGCAGCAGTGGAAGGTCGATTTCGATTGGCCGGGAGCACAGTTGATTCCATGAAAACGCAGCGAACGGAGGCGGGCATGCAGCACGGCAAAAGAGCAGCGTTTGCGGCGGTAGCGGTCGCTGCGTGTGCGGGATGGGCGGGATGGGCGTGGTCGACACGCGCGCCAGAGGCGACGGTGAGCCATGGTGCGGCTGAGCCGAAGGTCGCGCGGACGCCGCAACGGCCCCGTGTGCCACCGCTGCTGCCGCTGCTGCCCAACCAGCTCGGGCTGGCGCGTGCCCAGGCGCTGCACTACGCGATGACAGCCGACGTCGACAGCGAAGGTCAGGCGGCAGTCTTCCGCGTCGACGGCGTGCTGGAAGCCGACGAGGCGCGCGTGATCGATGGCGCGGCGTGGCAGCCGCTGCGCGTGCGCGGGGCGCGCTTGGATGCCAACGCGGTGGCGGTGGCGGTCACTGGCGCGATCGCCGAAGCGGCGCTGGAGACGCCATTTCTGGTGCGGCATGAAGCTGACGGTCGCGTCGCCGAGCTGCGCTTTGACCCGACGGTGCCCTCGCCTGCGCGCGCCGTGCTGGCATCAGTGGCGATGGCCGGTCAGTTTGCGCGACCACAGACGCCAAACGTGACGTCTTGGACCGCCGCCGAACAGCACCTGAACGGCACATTCACCGCGAGCTACGCACGTCAAGCCGATGGTTCTGTGGTGAAGGAACGGCAGAGCGAGCCGGGTCGCTGGCCGCAGCTGACCGCGACGACACGGTTCCGCTTGGACGGCGAGCGCTTGGCGTCGGTGGTGATGGAGGAGCGTGGGACGTTTCCGCTGAATGACGTGGCGCGAAGCCACACGAGCCGCGCGTACCGCATCGACCTGAGCCTGCAGGCGCAACCACCTGTGGCGAGTTGGCAACCCGTGGTGCAGCCCGCGTCCATGGTGCCCTGGCAGCAGTCCGAGCGCGTCGCGCCGGCGTCGGCCAAGGACGCGCGACCGCCGGAGGTTGTGTTGGAGGCGCTGGGTCGGATCACGACGACGCCGTCGGTGGCCGATGAGATTGCGCTGCGCGACGAGCTGTCGCGCGGCCTGCGGCGGCATCCGGAAGCCGTGGCCCAAACGCTCGACGCGCTGCGCCTGCACACGCTGCATGGCGACGGTGAACGGCTGGCCGTGGCTGGGCTCGTGGGTGCGCGGACGCCGGAAGCGCTGCAGGCCGCCTCGCTGCTCATCGCCGATCGCCGCGTCTTGCCCGCCGTGCGCGGTCAGGTCATGCAGGCCGCGACGCTCCTGGAAGTGCCGAGTCCCAAGCTGATCGTGGCGCTGCGCGACGTGGCCTTCACGGCGCCGGAGTCGCCGCTGGGCGGGCTGGCGGTGAACGCGCTGGGTGCCCAGGTGGCGGCGCAATTCCACTTTGGCGAGGCCGACGCGGCCAAGGAGACGCTCGCGGAACTCTTGCTGAAAGCCGCGCCGATCATCGCGCCGGCGACGTTTGGCAGCGGCGCGAAGACCGAAGCAAACCTGGAGACACGGGTCGCTTGGATTTCCAGCCTGGGCAACACCCGCCACCCGACCGCGCTGCCGATTCTCCTCGCGGCGCTGCGTGAACACGAGGAACTGGTGCGCGCCCATGCGGCCTTTGCGCTGCGACACCAAAACCCGGCGGCGTGCATCGACGTGATGACGGAAGTGATGGCGAAGGAGCCGTCAACGCTGGTGCGGGGCTACCTGATCGACGCTGCGCGGCGCATGGGACCGGCGGTCGTCCAGACGCTGGTGGAGAAAGCGCTGCGTTTTGACCGCAGCGAGTCGGTGCGGCTGGCGGCGGTGTACGCGCTGGGCGTGTGGTCGGTGCAGGCGCCGGGCGTGAAAAAGGTGTTGCAGGACGCACTGCAAACGGAATCGTCCATGACTGTGGCCGACGCCATCAAAGAACAGCTGGCGCCGGGGCAGAGCCAGGCGGCGGCGCAGCAGGTCGCGCTCGACCCGACGAAGCTGGACCCGAACACGCTGGGGGTGCTGCCGTGAGGCTGGAATTGCGCGGGTGCCTCGCGGCTTTGGCCGTGCTGGCAGCGACTGTTGGATGTGGTAGCGCAGGGCCAACGTGCGGCGCAGGCACGCACTTGGCCGATGGCGCGTGCGTGTCCGATCAGGCGAACGCGGTGTGCGGCGCGGGCACGATCCTCGTCGGCACCGCCTGCGTGCCGGTGGACGCGGGAGCTGGCGACGGCCAGGACCAGTCCGCCGATGCCCTGGACGCATCCGCCGATGCCGATGTGGCGCCAACGGACGCGGTGGATGCCGCGGCCGACGTCTCCCCACCGTGCCTCAAGCAATGCACCGGTCATGACTGCGGCGACGATGGCTGCGGCGGCTCGTGTGGCAGCTGCAGCGATCCGGCCAAACCGTACTGCGACGACTCGGTGGGCAAGTGCGTCGGCAAGTGCGTGCCGCAATGCCTGGGCAAAGACTGCGGCGACGACGGCTGCGGTGCTACCTGCGGCACTTGCGCGGGAGGCCTTGCGTGCACGGCGATCGGCCGCTGCGTGCCCGGCACCTGGACCTGCGCGCTCGCCGCCTACAACGCCGGCGCGGACCCCTGCAACTGCGGCTGCGGCGCGCCCGACCCGGACTGCAAGAACGCCAAAAACCCCATCGCCGGGTGCAGCACGTTGGAGAGCTGCGACGCGAGCGGCAAGTGCGTGGCCAAGGCGCCGGCGGCGTGGACGTGCTCCGCGGCGAAGTACGCCGGCCTCGACACCTGCGATTGCGGCTGCGGCGCCCACGACCCCGACTGCGATTTTGGCTTGCCCGTGGCGGGCTGCGGGCCCAGCGAGACGTGCGCTGCCAACGACACCTGCGCCGCCTGCGTGCCGAACTGCGCGGGCAAGAACTGCGGCGACGACGGCTGCGGCGGGTACTGCGGCGCCTGCAATGACCCAGCGAAACCGGCGTGCGTCAGCGGCCAGTGCGTCGACGCGTGCAGCCCGACGCCCGCCATTTGCGCGACCAACGATTGCGGCGCGGACGGCTGCGGTGGCTCGTGCGGCGTGTGCCCCGCGGACAGCCAGTGCCAGAACGGCCAGTGCAGCGCGGTCGTTTTGCCCGTCGCCCCGACGTCGTGTGAAGGCCACTGCGGCTCCATGGCCGCCGCGGGCTGCTACTGCGCGCCCGGTTGCGTGGACGCCGGCAGCTGCTGCGCGGATTACCAGGCCAAGTGCGGCTGCGCGCCCAAATGCGCGGGCAAGCAGTGCGGCGACGACGGCTGTGGCGGCTCGTGCGGCACCTGCGGCGTGAGCGCACCGTTTTGCGCGGCTGACGGCCTGTGCACCGCCGCGTGCACCCCCGACTGCAAGGGCAAGAACTGCGGCGACGACGGCTGCGGCGGCTCGTGTGGCACATGCGGCGCCGATTCGAGCTGTGCGTTCACGCAGCTCTGCATTCCCACGTCCTGGACATGCTCAACCGCGTACTTCGGCGACGGCGGCGTGTGCGACTGCGGCTGCGGCGCGCCCGACCCGGATTGCAGCGACCCGAAGAAGCCCATCTTCGGCTGCCCGTCGGCTGGCGACCTCTGCGGCGCAGCGGGAATCTGCGCCGTGACGTTTTGCGGCAAGAACGCCGACTGCGGCGTGCAATGGTGCAGCGGAACCTACGCCGCGGGCGGCGGCGCCATCAAGGGCGTCTGCGCAACGCCGGACGCACTCGCCAGTGCGCCCGGACAGCCTTGCTTCGTGAACGCGGACTGCGCCAGCTCAGCCTGCGTTGGTGGGTTATGCGCGCAGTACTGCACGGCCGACACCGACTGCGCCGCAACACAACGCTGCCTCGGCGGACCCGTCAGCGCGCCTTCAACCGGCATCGTCGCGGGCTTGGCCGGCATCTGCCAATCGGTCCCAGGCAGTGCCACGCCTTGCGCCAGTCAAGCGGCGTGCGGCAGCGGCGAGGTGTGTGCCGCCTGGAGTGACCCAGTCAGCTTCCTCCCGCGCTACCTCTGCACCCAGGGCTCCGCGGCGGGCGGCGCCAGTTGCATCCCCGGCACCGCGTGCGGAGGCGGCAAGTACTGCGCGGGGACGCCCACCGGCGGCGTTTGCACGATCGCGTGCCCCGGCGGCAAGGCCGACTGCCCATCCGCTTCAACGTGCACGCTGGTTGGCTTCTATCCCAGCAAAATCCCGGGTTTTTCCGGCGATCCGAAGGTGGCGCTATGCGTTCCGAACTGATGGGGCGACTGGGCGTAGCCGGGCTGCTGCTGGTGGGCGTGCTGGCAGGCTGCCATGGCCCGGCGGCAACGTGTGGACCGGGAACCGTGTTGTCTGGCGGCGCTTGCGTGCCCGATGGCGACGTGACGACCTGCGGCGACGGGACGAGTTGGGTGGACGGGGTCTGCCTTGGAACGGCACCAGCGGACACGGCCGCGGATGCGAGCGACGTGGCATCTGCAACCGACGCCCTCGCGGACGCAGCGGACGGCGCCGGCGACGTGACCGCAACGGGTGCTGTCGGCTGCCAGCCCGCATGCAAGCCCGGTTTCGCCTGTTTTCAGGGCGTGTGCCTTGCCCAAGGACCGCCCGACGGCTGGACCTGCGCGGCTTCCACCTATGCGGACAGCGCGACTTGCAACTGCGGCTGCGGCGGCGTCGACCCGGATTGCAACAACACCGGCGCACCGGTCGTCGGCTGCCCGGGCGCCAAGGCCTGCAACGCGGACGGCACTTGCCCACCGTGCCAGGCGGATTGCGTCGGCAAGACCTGCGGCGACAACGGCTGCGGCGGCGTCTGCGGCGAATGTTTGGACCCGACCGAGCCGATCTGCGCCGCGGGCAAGTGCTCGCCGTGCATCCCGAATTGCGCTGGCCTCGCGTGCGGCGGGGACGGATGCGGCGGCTCATGCGGCAGCTGCCCGAACGACAAGCTGTGCAGCCTCGGCGTGTGCGTCGCCCCGGCGCTCGAAGCCAGCTGCGTAGGCTACTGCGGCAAAGTCGCGCCATCGGGCTGCGCGTGCACGGCGGAATGCGCGGCAAAGGGCACCTGCTGCATCGACGTCGACGTGTGCGGCTGCATCGCAGCTTGCGACGGCAAATCGTGCGGCGACGACGGCTGTGGCGGCACCTGCGGCGCTTGCGGTAACGGCGAAATTTGCGCAAGCGGACAATGCAAATTCCCCAGCTGCTCGCCGCTCACCTGCCACGGCCACGGCACCTGCAACCCGTCGACCGTGACGTGCGCTTGCGAACCGGGCTACACCGGGGCGTACTGCGACCAGTGCCCGACAGGCATGGTCGGCTTTCCGAATTGCACCACGCCGTGCACCGACATCAGCGCGTGTGGCGACGGCAACGCGTGCACGGACGACCTGTGCGATTTGGCTGCCGGCTGCCAGCATCTGCCCAACGCGGCGACATGCACCGACGGCGACATCTGCACCGCAACAGCATGCTTCGGCGGCGCCTGCGCGATCCTGTCCATCACCAGCTGCGACGACACGAACGCCTGCACATCCGACTATTGCGACCCATCCAGCGGTTGCGCGCACCTGCCCAGCGGCGCAACCGCGTGCGAGGACGACAAGCCGTGCCTCGGCGGCGACGTGTGCAACGGCGCGGTCTGCGTCGGCGGCAGCACGCCGGTCAACTGCGCGGACGGCAACACCTGCACCGACGACAGCTGCGACCCGGCAATCGGCTGCGTCAACGCGGGCAACGGCGGGTCATGTGACCTCGGCGACGGCTGTTCCGCGGGCGCGGTGTGCTCGGGCACGTCGTGCAAATCGCTCGGGCCAAAGAACTGCGACGACGGCAATCCGTGCACCAACGATTTCTGCGCCAGCCCCAGCGGCGCCTGTCAGTCGAGCGCCGCGGCGGCCGGAAAGCCCTGCGACGATGGCCAGGCGTGTTCGAAAAATGACGCCTGCGACGGCAGTGGCGGCTGCGCAAGCGGAACGGTTGTATGCAAACTGCCGAGCATTTCCGGCTTGATCGCGCACTTTTCCACGGCATCGCTTGCGACCCTCGTTGCCGGGTCCGACAAGGGCGTTGCGACGTGGCTCGACCAGTCCGGCAACGGCAACGACCTCAACGCGGTCGACCCCGCGAGCCTGCCCGTGCTCACCGACACCGCAGTCAACGGCGCCCGCGGTGTGCGATTCGGCGGTTCCGCTGGCCTCGTGTCAGCCGCGTTCGGCAGTGGCGGCACGGCCAGCGTGTTCGCGGTCGTGTGCACGGACGCCAAAGCGGCACCTGGTGTCATCGCGGCGCAAGGCAGTGGCGGCTGGCAACTGGCCACCGCGGTGACACCAGCGACGGTCAGTTTCGACGTTGGCGCCAGCGGGCTCAACAGCGGCCAGACGGTGCCCGTTGGCGCCTGTGCCATCATCGCCGCGCGGGTGGACGCGGCCGCTCGTTCGCTCGATCTCATTCAAAGCACGACACAATCCGCGAGTGCAAATGGCGTGACGCTGGCATCGCAGTCGGCGCAATTGTTCCTCGGCACCAACGCGACGGGCGCGAGCGGTGGCTCCATCCTCTCGGAATTCCTGCTTTTTGACCATGCGGTGAGCGACGTGGAGCGAGACGCCATCACCAGCTATCTGCGCGCCGCTTGGAACTTCGCGCTGCCCAAGCCGGATTTCGCGTGGTACGACGCCGCCGACCTCGCGACCGTCGTCACCGCAGCCAGCGACGCGGCGCTCGTCACGACTTGGGGCGACAAGAGCGACTTCGGCCGCAACGCAACCGTCGGCTCGGGCGATTCGCCGCAACTCTACCTCAACGGCACGCCAGGCGGCGGTCCGGCGATCCGTTTCAACGGCAGCCAAGTGCGTCTGTGCACCCAACCGGTGCAGAGCAGTCCGAACATCACGATTTTCACGGTTTTCGAACTCGATGTGGCGCAAGCGAATTCCACGCTCCTGGCCCAAGGCGACGGCGCGTTCTTCGCTGTGCACATTGCGCCTGCGGCACCACAGACGCTGGCGTGGCAAGTCGCCGCGAACGATGGCGCTGCGCTGCCGCTGGGCGCCCAGCAATGGCAGCTCTTGACCGTGGTGCAGGACAACACAAATGCGCAACTGTATGATCTGAATGATAACAACAGTACGACTCAGGCGCCGATTCCGGCGGGCCAAGCCCCGATCTGTCTTGGCAACTCACTCGGCGGCAACGCATCCGCGGGCGGCTGGGTGGCGGAAATCCGCGCCTACGCGTCCGCGCTCACCGCCACGGATCGCCGCTTCATCGAGGACAGTCTGCGCGCCAAGTTCGGACTGTGAGTTGCAACGCCAAAGCGGCCGGGCGGTGGTCCCCGATGTCAAGCCTTCTCGGCTGCAAGCTCCGGGAAATAGCGCTGTTCAATGCGCAGCGTGTGAGCCACCAAATTGGCTCGCGACAGGGCGAATTCCTTCAGCGGGCTGGCGATTGGCGCGTCAATGACGTTGCTGAGTGCGGCAAAAACCGTCGCATCCGTCGTCGTCGGACGATCGCCAAAGAAATAGGGCTTGTCGGCCAAGAAGTCCGACACCGCCGCCAGATCGGCGATGCCCAGCAGCGCAACTTCCTGCGGCGTATGCCGACCCATACCCTGATTTTGCAACTGGTTCAGTAAGTTACCCTTGGCACCCTCCACGATCTGTAGCCGCACTTCTTCCGGCAGAAAGGACGGCAGGATGCCCAGGAAGGTGTCGCGCATGACCTGAAGATTCTGCGCGTCGCGCCAACGGAAATAGACCAGCGACCAGTAGAAATCCTCTTTCAGCATGCGGCGAAACGCCAAGCCAATGCCATGCTCGGCTGGCGACAGCTGACGGTCGGGATCGACGCCGTACTGGGCCTTCAGTTGCTCCAGCAGCAGCGTCGCGTCGCCGGTCAGCGCTTCGTTGTCTTCGATGAACGGCACTTTGCCCTTCGGCGCACGCGAGATGTCAAACGGCCCGAGCTCATACGGGATTTCTGAGATTCTCAACCACGTCTCCAGCTTGGCGCACGGCGGGCTGATGTTGGGAATTCCCCAAGCGCGGGGCATTTGATAGAGCTTCAGCATAAAAAATCCTCTTGAATTTCCAATCAATACGCCGCTGCCACGATGGCAGCGTGCAGGGGGACTGCGGTCAAAAAGCGGACGCGCGCGGCAGGTTCCAGGAACTTGTCGGCATCCGCGTGGAGCTTCAGCCTCGCCCGGCTCGCCAGATCGCGCGCGCGGTCCCGATCACCGCCTTGACGATGGGCCTCGGCCGCCGCGTGCAAGAGTGCCAGTTCCGCATAGCCGCCGCCATCGAAACCTGCCATTTCTGTCAAGGCTTCGTCGGCAAGCGTACACGCCTCCTGCGGGCGATCCGCACGCGTCAGCGTGGTCACCAGCGTCGCCATCATCTGCAAGCGGCGAATCGGCGTATGCGCGGACAGTGCGATAGCCGCCCGCGCCTCGTTTTCGGCTTCGCTCAGGTCGCCCAGGCCCAAGCGCGCTTGCGCCACGACATGTCGCGCCATCGCCTGAAACCCGACGGAAATCGTCGGCCGCGCCAACAGCGTCCGCGCCACGGTTTCGGCTTCCGGCATGTGCCCGGCGATGATCAGGCCGTTGGCCAGGCACTGGTCGCCGTGCGTCGCGAGGTAGTCCATCCCGCGCCGCCGCGCTTCCGCCACCGCATCGTGGAGCATCTGCAAGCCGGCGTCGAAATCGCCCACACGACACAGCAGTTCACCCAGCACGTCGTGCGCAAGGCCGATCATCATCGCCGAGGCGCCGCCTTCCCGGTACAAACGCAAGCCCTCGGCCGCGAGCAGCAATTGTTCGGCGAGATCGTCGTGCGTGTGGCGCAGGAGCGTGCAGCGCACCAGCCGCCGCCAGGCGCCCATGGACGGCAATTGCGCGTCGTCCGTGCCGACAACCGCCTGGGCGCGTTGCAGCATCCGTGCCCCCAGGTCCGTCAGCCCGACTTGGGTGCAACTGCTCGCCACATTCGCCGCACAGACCGCATAGGCCAGCACGGACTCTGGTGGCGGATCGGTCGCCGCGAACTGGGTGCAAAGCGCGACAAGCGTGCCATCGGGTTTGCCACGATACGCAATCAGCGTCGCCAACCCCTGAATCGTCCGACACCACCATGGACTTCCCGACGGCACCAGCGGCAGCGCGCGTTCAAGGTGCTCCTGCGCGACGCTCCAATCCCAGCGCCATACCCGGGAATCCGCGTCGATGGCCAGGAGAATGCCCAGCTGCTCACCTTCTGGGTTGCACGCCATCGCCTGCGTTGCGAGATCGCCGGACGCCGCATGGTCATCGCGATCGTAAGCGCGCTCAGCGGCCTGAATGAACCAGCGGATGGCCTCGGACCGCTGGTTGCCACACACATAATGACCAGCGATAACAGCGGGATCGCCTTCACGCTCCTGGAGGAAGGCTGCCGCCAAGCGGTGCCCCAAGGTGCGATCAGCATCGGTCAGCAGACTGTACGCCGCTTCACGCATCAGCGCGTGGCGGAACCGCAGTGGCGCTTCCCCGCTGTCCGACCCATCCCGCTGCAGCTCGACAATCTCGTGCTGTTGCAGTTCCCGCAGCCACGCGGCGGTCTCCTCGATCGTCACAGTTTGGCCCAGGAGCGCGTGGGCACCCGCCGCCAGAAACGCCTCGCCGAAGATGCTTGCCGCCCGCAGCACGCGCCGCAATTCAGGCTCCAGACGGCCGATGCGCGACTGCAGCATCGCCAGCACCGTCGCCGGCAAGCGATCGGCCTTGCCATCGGCCGTCGCGCGGATCAGCTCTTCCAGGAACAGTGCATTACCCGCCGCTTGCGCCACGATTCGCGCCACCACGTCGGGTGCCAGCGAAGTTCCCAGCACCTGCTCCACGAGCTGCTCGCACGCCCGGCGCGGCAACGGCCGCAACGGCAGTTCCTGCGCACGGCCTTTCCACAGCCCGGGCAAGTGCTCCGCCACTTCCGGACGGGCAAAGGCCACAGCCATCAGCGGCTGGTCCGGCAAATCGCGCAGCGCCAGTTCCACGAGGTCCGCCGATGGCCGGTCGCCCCAATGCAGGTCCTCCAGCAACAGCAGCACCGGCTGGGCAGCACACTCCGCGCGCAGAAATTCCAGCCAGGCAGAGGCGATCTGGTCTCGCAAGATGCGCGGATCCTGACGTGCGCCCCGGAGCTTGACGCTCGCGCGGTCGTCAAAGGGCACATCGGCCAGCTCTCCCAGAAACTCGCTGACACGGTCGACGGCATCCGGCGGCACGTGACGCGCCACGCGCTCGCGCACCCGTTCGCGGCGGGCCTCAAGCGTCGTGCAATCGGCGGCCTGGAACAGCGTGCGCAATGCGGTGCGCAGCACGGCATACGCCGAGGCCACGTTGCCCGCCTCCGCGCGCCCGGCAATCACGGTGATCGCGTCCGGCAAGAGCGCCACACGTCGCAGGAATTCGTGCCGAACCCGCGATTTGCCGATGCCCGGCGGCCCGATGACCAGCACGGCGTGCGCGGCACCGTCATCGAGCGTCGACCGCAGCGCCATTTCCAGTGTGCTGATCTCCTGCTCGCGACCCAGACACGGCGTCGGCTTGCCCAGCAGGGGCCGCGACGCGTCCGCGGTCACCGCTTCATCGTGCAGCGTGGAGACGCCCGACGCCAGGCGCACCGTGCGCACCCGTGACGCGACGAGCCCCGCGGTCACATCTTCCAGCAGGATCCGCGCCGTTGGGTGCTGTTCACTCAACGTCACCGCCTGGGGCAACAGCTCGCCCGCCCGGGTCAGCGCTTCACCCAGCGGCTGGCGGCCGTCAAGAACGCCGCGACCCGTCGCCAACGCGACCACGCAATCCGGCCGCCGGTCGCGAATCAGCCGCGCCAGCTCCAGCGCCCGCATCGCCTGATCCACCGCCGATGCGTCTTCCATCGCCAGCGTCGCAATCAGCGAGCCATCGGCCATCAACTCGACGCGCGCACCATGGCCCGTCAGCTCGCCGGTCAACGCCGACCGCTCCGACTCCACCGAGTACACGTCGACGGTCTCCTGCTCGGCAATCGAAGTCATCGGCGACGCGATGATGACGTTCACCAGCCGCTGCTCTTCGCCTCCCAGCCCCGCGCGTGTGTCCAGCACGACCGGTTCCGGGCCATCCACAACCGGCGGCAACGCATCGATGCGCAGGATCAGCTGCCGCGCCGACGGGATGCGCAGTTCAGGTTCGCGCACGAGCATGTCGGCCAGCAGATCGCTCAGCGGCCCGGGCAGATCCGGTCGTTGCTGGCTCAGCTTGGGCGGCAAATCAAACAGCACGCGCGCCAGCGCTTCGGCAATGTGCGTGGCGGCAAAGGGCGACCGACCGGTCAGGCACTCAAAGATCACGCAGCCAAGCGCAAAAATGTCTGCGGCAGGCCCGACCGAGCGCAGGCCGCGTGCCTGCTCTGGGGCAATGTAGCCCGGCGTGCCGATCAAGCCGCCCGCGCGGGTGAGCGACGGCATCACGCCACTCTGTCGGGCGATGCCAAAATCGACGAGAGTGACGCGGTCGACGCGGCCATCGCGCAGAAAGAGGTTGCCGGGCTTCAGGTCGCGATGAACCACGCCACGCCCGTGCGCTGCCTCCAGAGCCAGCGCCACACGCCGCGCCAGCACGACGGTCTCCTGGGCCGTCAGCGGTTGCCGCCGGAGCCGTGCCGCGAGGTCTTCGCCTTCGAGCCAATCCATCACCAGATAAGGCTCACCGGCGTCCGTATGCCCGTGCGCGACGTGCGCGACGATGCCCGGATGGTCGAGCTGCGCAAGCACTTCCACTTCGCGGGCAAAGCGCGCCACCTCAACCGGGCTGAGCCGTTCATGCATCAGCTTGATGGCGACCGGCAGGCTGCGGTGCGTGTCGAGCCCACGATAGACGTGGCCCATGCCTCCGGAACTCGCCAGTTGTTCGATCCGGAAGCGCCCTGCCAATAGCGCGGTCGGCCCCAAAGATGCGATGCCCAAGCCGTCCTCACGCGTTGATCAGCGCCTGCCGCTCCAGTCGCTGGAACCGGAACACCATCCGCCGAGATTCTAGCGCTACGGTCGGCGCAATGTACATGCTCAAAACACGGCAAAACACGCGAGGACAGCGTCATTCGCGCGAGAATGTTGCGGGGTCATCTCCCGGAAACCCAGCATCCAGAATCCACCAGTGAATTGGCCTGGGCCGCCGATTCCGGCGCAGCAACGCAGAAATGCGCCAGAAGCGGTGGATCCAGGGAATCCCCCATCCTTGACGCCGCAGGCCAACCCGGCACACTCGCCACGCCTTGGTCCGTCGGCGGCCGAGCGCTCCCCGAGGTTCGCCGTGGTCGCCAAATCCCGCATGCAAACGCCCGGACAGGCGCTGGACACTTTGGAACCCACGCCGACGGTCGATTCGCCGCTGTGGATGGTGTCGCGCGCGCCGTGCTTGAATGCGCTGGTGGTGGCCTTGCAGCGCCACCGCAAGGCCCTGGATGCCGGAAGCGGCGGTGAACGCTTGCAGTTCTCGCGCGCGGAAGTCGTGCAAGCCCGCGCCGAATTCAGCGACATGATCCGCCACGGCGAACGCGACCTGCACCTCCTGGCCAACCTGCTCGCCGAGCATTTTCTCGGCACCGTGCAGCGACGCAGCGTTGTGATTGGCGAAATCGAACGCACCCGCGAGCGTTTCACCCTGACCGTCGACGTCACCGAGGCCGAAGTCATCGGCTCGACGGACATCGATCTCGGCAACCGCGTGCTCGCCCGCCTCGCCATCGCCGACCACCGCGGCTGGTTGCGCGCCGGACTCATCAGCAACGTCGTGGAATATGAGGCCAATGCGCCCAATCCGTTTTCCGTCTATCGCCTGCTGACGCGCATCAAGGCGGAAGAGGAAATCTGGAACAAGGTGGCGGACGAAATCTTTGAGCTCGACCAACTCGTTTTGAAGGACAAGCAGTTGCGCCATCTGGGCAAGTACGTCAAGGACGTGTTTGGCGTGAAAGTGGTGGTCGGTACCGCAGACGATGCGGAGAAAGTGCACGAGGCGTTACAGGCGCTGCAGTTTGCCGACGCGCGGCTGGCCGCCCGGCACGTGCCGCTGGACGATGAGCACCGCGCGCTGCGGTTCATCGAGGTCAAGAACTACCTCGACCAGGAGTCGCGCAAGCGCTCGGGCTGGTCGGCGATGAAGAGCGTGGTGGCGTGGGGCGGGCGGACGTTTGAGGTGCAGGTGCAGCCGCTGTCCAACTTCCTGCACGAACGCGAGCGCCTGACGCGCGAGAGCCACACGTCGTTCAAGTCCACGCGTGAGCGCGTGCGCGACGAAATTGCCGCGCGCAACCCGTTGTTTGGCTTCTATCGGGCGCTCTTGCGTTGGTTGTTTGTGGACCCAACAACGGAGCCGCCGGTGCAGGATGGGGTTGAGGTGGTGTTGGTGGATTGAAGCGCCACGGCTACGACTCCCGAACCACCGCTTGCCACGGTTCTTCAGTAACTGCCCTGTCTTGGCCGCCGACTGAGCCCACTTCCTCAGCGACTTGCCCGCGCGCTGCACCAGCGCCGTCTGCCGCTCGTGGCGCCTTGACGCCCTCCCACGGAAGACCGCATGCTGATGCCGTTGCCAACGAACCGCACCGGAGGCTTGATGCACCTCACCCAACCAACCCAACGCGTGCTGCTGGCCTTGGCGCTGGCGCTGCTGCCGGTGGTGGCGCGCGCGGAGCCCGGCGTCGTTCGGCCCGCGCGCAGCGTGACGCCCACGGACCCCGAGGAAGACTGGATTGCCCGCCGCGGTGTCTGGTATGGCAGCCAGACGCTGGGCTGTGATGCGCTGAGCGTGCTGGTGTTTTCGGCCGCGCTGGGTGGCGGTACGCCGCTGGCTGTGGCCGGGGTGAGCGGCTTCGTTCTCGGCGCGCCGATTGTGCATATGGTCCACGAGAATGCCTGGGTGGCCGGTGTCAGCCTCGCGATGCGCTTGGGTTTTCCCGTGCTCGGCGCTTGGATCGGCACGAAACTCGACCGCGGTATTGGTGGTAGCGCTCTGGGCGGCGTGATCGGCATCGTCGCAGCGAGCGCTGTTGACGCCAAGTTCCTGGCGTACGAGGCCAACGACTCGCCGCCCAGCACGCGCCGTCGCGCCGAGTCCGGGATTGCCCTGCCACTGCTCGCCGTCGGTATGCAGTCCAACCAGATGACGCTGTCCCTGGGCGGGCGGTTCTGACGGCGTCTGCCCCCGCGCTGCCACAAGCAGTCGGGCTCAAGCCCTTGACCGCCCGCCGCACTCCGCGCACCCTGATGGCGCCATGGCGCGCACGATTCCCATCAACCCACGCCCGACCCAAAGCGCCCAGGAACTGCGGATCTTCGACGTCCTGCGGCAGAAGCTGTCCCAGGACTGGCTGGTCATCCATCGGCCGCATTGGCTGGGTCGCGCGCGCCCGGATGCGCCGCTGGACGACGGCGAGGCGACATTTCTCGTGGCGCACCCGCAATGGGGTGTGTTCGCGCTGGTGGAGGTGGATGGCGGTCTGCGCTATGACCCGTCGGCCGATCGCTGGCAGCAAGTCGACAGTGCCGGCCAGTCGACGGTGATCGCTGACCCGTTTCGCCAGGCCGAACATGCGGCGCACACGCTCGTCGCACGCTTGCGCGATCACCCCGCCGCGCTGCCCGGCGCGCCGGCGTTCGGCCATGCCGTGCTGCTGCCCGATGTGCTCGTGCCACCGCGCGGTTTGGCGTCGCACGCCCCGGCGGACATTGCGCTGGGTCTGGAACAGATCGCCAAACTGCCTGAGCCTATTGAAAAACTGGCAAAGCGTTGGCAGCGGCTGCACCCGCCACAGGGCAACGCGTCGTCGCGCTGGTGGTGGCGCGCGCTGGAAGACCTGTTCCTGATGCCGCGTGAGGCGCGCGTGCTGCTGCGCCATCGGATTGCCGCGGAACAAGCCCAGCTGGTGCAGTTGAGCCCACAGCAGCTGACGGTGCTGGACTACCTGAACCGCAAGCGTTTTCAGGCGATCTATGGCCCCGCGGGTACGGGCAAGACGATTCTCGCCATGCACAAAGCGCGACTGCTTGCCCGCCAGGGGCAACGGGTGCTGCTGACTTGCTTCAACAAGGCGCTCGGCCACTATTTGCGCGAATCGCTGGCGGACGAACCGAACGTGACGGCCGTGCATTTCCACGAACTTTGCTACGAAATCGCTGGTCTCAACCCGTCATTGCAGCAGCCGCCGGAGGAGTCCAAGGGCCGGAGCCAGTGGTTCGACGTGGATCTGGCGCAGGCAGCGCTGATTGCGACACGGCGCGATGGGCCGCGGTTTGACGCGATGATCGTCGATGAAGCACAGGACTTCCTGCCGCTCTGGTGGGGGGCGCTGCACGCGCTGCTGGTGGACCCGCCGCGGGCGATTCGCTACCTGTTCTTTGACGACGCCCAGCAGCTGCGGCCGGATGCGGCGCCCGTCGAGGGTGCGGACGAAGCGCTGGTGCTGAACACCAATTGGCGCAATACCCAAGCGATTCATGGGTATTTGGTCGGAATTGAACCGAGGCTGGCTCAAGCGCGGTGTGTCGCGCCGGCGGGCGTGCCGGTGGAAATCGAGACGCTGCGACCGCACGCCAAGAATGGCTTGCGCCGCGTGCTCCAGCGGATTTGCGGCGATGGCGGCGTCAATCCTGAGGACGTGGTGATCCTGACCGGACGTTCGCCCAAGAACAGCCACGTGTGGAATGGCGCCGCCGAACTCGCGCCGATTCGCCTGACCGATCGCGCCGAGCCCGGCTGCGTGCGCGTCGTTGGCATCAACGCGTTCAAGGGCATGGAAGCGCCGGTGGTGATCCTGACGGAGCTGAACCATTTGCCACCGCAAAAAGCCAGACAGATGCACTACATCGGTGCTTCGCGGGCAGTGCATCATCTCGTCGTGCTGGAGGATGCCATCGTGCCGTCAGCGCAAGACGGCAGCACGCCATGAAGCACGCTCTGCTTGGCATGACCCTCGCGCTGCTCGCTTGTCGGCGGGAACCAACGCCGACGCCAGCGCAGCCCACGGTGCTTGCCGCGGACACGACCGAAGCGGCCGCGTTGCCGGACGGGCGCTGGCACGTCCTGCCCTTGGTAGTCGAGCTGGAACTGGCCGAGGATCAGGCAGTGACCGGGCTGGATCTGGCCGCCGTGACAACAGAGATCGTCGCGGGGCTGCGGGAGATGCCGCAGGTGCTCGCGGTGGACCCAACCGGCACGACGTACCTGGGCAGTAACCAGGCCGGCGTGCAAGTGTCGGTCCGTTGGCAGCTTTTTGACGCAGACAGCAAACCGCGCGGGGTCGAAACGCCGGCGGTGGACGGAGCCTTGGTGCTGGCGGTCGGTGTGCACGCCGAGCAGGCTGTGCTGCACGGTCGCGGGGAAGTGGCCGAGCACGTGTTCCGCGCCACGCTGCCGCTACCCGCGCATCGTCAGGAACCGCTGGATGCCTTTCTCAAGGCGCGGCTGACCCAAGCGCTGCAGCAAGCCGTGGCTCAGGCGCTGGGCGAGCTCTGGGTGCGGCAACTGCCGGATGACGCGGTGGTGGATTTGCTCACGGCGGACGAGGATTGGCGCAAGGCGGTGGGGGCGAGAGAGACGGGTGAACGCAAAATCCTGCGGGCGCGGGTGCCGCTGGAGAAGCTGGCGCGGTCGACCAAGCGGGAACTGGCGATCGTGGCGGTGGCCGCCGTGGGGCGACTCGGCGACGCCAAGAGCGTGCCCGTCCTGGTGGCGTGCATCGATTCCGGCCATCTGGACGTGGTCGATGCCGCGCTCCAAGCGTTGGCGGACATGGCGGCGCCCGAGGCGCATGCGGCGCTCCTGCGCACGGCCACGGAACATGGCGAGGCGGGAATTCGCCAGCGCGCCGCCGATTTGCTCCGCACGCGTCGGGGAACCAAGGACGCGCCGAAGTAGCGGCGTGTCTCAGCGCTTCCCGGACAGGGCTGCAGCCCTTGCCATCGCCATGCGCATCGCCGGGCCCTGCTGTGGCTGGTAGAAATAGGGAAATTTCGGGTTGCCGCTCTGGATGTCCGCCGCCAGCGTCCCGTCCGGGTGCAGGAAAAACAGCCGCGGCACGTAGGTGCCGTAGGCGCCAAAGCGTTCGTGCAGCCACGGCGCGGACTCATCGGTGTTCTGGCGAATCATCACGAGCGACTGCGACGCGTGCACGATCGCGGGATCGCGGAAGACGGGCTGCAGCTCACGGCAGTGCGGACACCAGTCGGCATAGACCAGCAGGCCCATCGCCTTGTGCTCGGCCGCGGCTTTCGCCAGGCCTTCCTGCCAGGTCAGCCAGCGGATGGCCGGAGGCTCCACGGCCTGCAAGGGTGCGATCCGGCCCAGCAGGCCCAACGCCAGACCGCCGGCCGTGCCCGCCAAAACAAAGCTGCGCCTGGAAGCATTCATCGCCCGAAAAACCGCACACCGCGCCACCCGCCGACGCGATGCCAGCGTACACAAGCCAATCGGCGCGCGCTACCCCTTTTCCAACGCCCGCGGCTGTGACAGGATTCGCGCACACACGTCCAGACTTGAACGGAGACGTGGTGTCTGGAGGATACCGTGCGCCTGCGCCTTTTCGCGTTGTTGATGTCTCTGAGTCTGTTGCCTGCCGCCGCCCTGGCCAAAAAGCCCGTTGCTGAACCGCCAGCGGCACCGGAACCTTCCGACGCGGCCGAGGACGCATGCCCCAAAGGCACGGGCGAATTTCGCAACAAAGTGGAGCGCTACTGCTTCTGGCCCGCCAACTACGCCAAGGAAGGCCGCTGGGTCATCTGGCATGAAAACGGCCAGAAGAAGACGGATACCGCGTACAAGAACGGCAAGCGCGAGGGCAAGCGCCTGGCGTGGCACGACAACGGCCAAAAGAAGGAAGAAGTGCTGTTCAAGGACGACAAGGAAGAAGGCAAGGCCACGTATTGGAACAAAGCCGGCAAGAAGATTGAGGAAATTGACTGGAAGAACGGCAAGCGCAACGGCGAAAGCCATGTTTGGCACGACGACGGCATCAAGGTGGAAGACGGCAGCTGGAAGGACAACGACCGCGACGGCAAGAACACGTACTACTTTGACAACGGCCAGAAGAAGGAAGAAATCGACTACGAGAAGGGCAAAACCAACGGCAAACACGTGTGGTTTTGGGAGACCGGCAAGAAGAAGGTGGAAGCCACGTTCATCCACGGCAAGAAGAACGGCCTGCAGTTGGAGTACACGCGCGACGGCCAATTCTCATCGGCGATTTGCTACCGCGAGGAAATTGCCCAGTGGCGGACGACCGATGACAAGGAAGCGGCGTCCAAGAGCTGCCACTGAACATGCTGACCTGATTCCAAGACCCAAGTTCATGGATCAGACCTGTCGCATTTCGGAGTGGCATGCCGCGGATCCGGCGGGTTTGAACGCGGAATTCGGTCAGTTGCCAGCTGGGTCACCAAGTCGTCAGTTCCGCGCATGCCAAGCCAATGCGATCCGTCACGTCGCCGAACCGTCCCTGAATGCCAACGCCAACCATGCCTTCAGGGCAATGCAGGTCGAAGTCGCGGCCTTGCGCGCCACCCACCATGCGGGTGGGCGTCAGGGAAAACTGCGCGGACGGCCAGGGAACCGGCGAACACTGCACCTGCACGGCCGTCACAAAGTCGCCCGCTCGCCCGGTCAGCGACACGACGTACTGGCCGCGCGGACACAGCAGCTGCGCTTCCGCCGCACCTTCCAAGTGCACGCCCAGCCGCTTGCCGGCATCCGGCGGCGTCGTGACCGGTTTGGCCGTGCGCAGATCCTGGCACAGCAGCGCGACGCTCTGCACGGCCGACGGTCCCGGCTGCGCCACGAGCCCCTGCAAAACGCTGCCGCGCGGACAGTCGTCGTAGCCCGCCAGTCCGCCAGCGCCACCGGCATCGACCACCTTCATCCGATCGTGATCGCCGTGTAGCACGCGGAATAGCCACCACGCGCCGCCATGCCACATGTGCTCCAGATGCGCCGATTGCTGCGCCTCCAGCGGCTCCGCAGCGGAACGCAGCAGCACGAAATCAACCTCCAGAAGCGCCGGATCCAGCCAGAAATCGCGCTGCAAGTGCACGGAATCCAGACCTTTGCGGAAATGCAGAATCGCTTGCGGCTGCGTCGCCGGGTTGCCGTCCATCAATCCACCCTGGCGCGCCGCCACGATGCCCGAGGGCAGGTGGCGCAGCGGACTCTTGTAGGTCGACCGGCTCACGTCCTGCCACATCACGCTCGCGAAGCGCGGACTGTGAGGCAAATCGGCCAATTGCGCTGGCAGATCAGCGATTTCGGTGCGGGCGAACTCGCGAAACTCTGCGCGGACTTGCCAGCTATACGCCATCGCGATCGCCAGCAACGGGCAGGCCAGCCACACCCGCCAGCCGGCAAAATCCACCCGCGGCCACAACGTCAGCAGCAGCAGCGTGGGCACCGGCACAAGCTCCGCAACAACCGGAACGCCGCGAAATTGCGTTGGCAGGAGCAGGTAGAACAACGCCCAGAGCAGCGTCAGCACCTCCAGGCCGTGCGCGGTCAACCACGCCTGCACGTCGACCCAGCGCAGGCGACGTCTGTCCAACATTTGCGTGAGCAGCGAACCGTCCGCCAATGCCCGTTTGACCCGCGCCCAGGTCCATTTGCGCCGGCCAAACATCCGCCGTTCAAACGACTTGGCATCCAGCAGACCACGGCTGGTCGTCGCGATGTCGTATTCGCCCACCACCCACAGCAGCGCCCAGGTCGCGAGCAACCCGGCCGCCACAAGATAGTCGACGTGATCGGTGAAGAACAACAAAGTCCAGTCGTACAGACGTGCCACGAGTTCGCGCGCCGGCAAGTGCACGGGCGTGGACGACAGCTCGGGCGTCTGGACGTGCCGCACCGCAAACGTTTGCGCGGCGACGAGCTGCCGCCAGCCCAGTTGGATCAGCAGCGGCACTGTCGGCAGCAGAACCCACAGCCGCGACAGGCTCCAGACATCCTGACGGTACCAGACGAACAGGAACACCACGCTGACCAGCCCCAGGCCAAACATCAGGAAGTGGCCAAAGAACAACAGGACCAGCGTCAGCGCCAAAACGACGCCGCGTTTCGCTCCGCCTTCGGTCGCCATCGTTCGCGCCAGCGCGAGGGTCCAGAACAGCAACGGAAGCGCCACGAGATCGTTCAGCAGGCCAGCATTGACCAGCGCATTCCAGGTCAGCGGCGCGGCGAACAGCGCCAGCCAGGGCGATCTGCCCGCCGCTTGCGCCAGCGACATCAGGGACAACGGCAGGCCGATGACGTAGGCCGACAACAGCAGCCGCGCCACCACCCACGCGTCCAGGAACGGCAGGAGCCGCGCAAACCACAGGGGCAACGTCCCCGGATCGAGCGCGTGCGGCAGGATGAACCAGCTGCGGTAGCCGGTTTGGACGTCATTGTACCGCGCGGTGATGTCCAGCAACTGCACGTGCAAGCCGAGATCGGCCATCGGCAGCCAGGGCACCGTCCAGAGCACCAGCAGGTTGGCGCAGATCACCAGCCCGAGCAACCAGCGCAAGGGAGGCGGCACGGCAGTGGGCGGCACTTGTGTCGGATGCTGCATAATGGGTCGTCGACCAAAACGGCCGCAGCGAGGATAGCGGTGGACGCGTTTTGCCGCAAATTGTCGGCGCTATTGCGCGTTTCAGGGACAAACGTTGGCGATGCCTGGCGTGCCACGTTCGCGCACGACGCACTTCAACACGCCAGCAGGGTTCAGGCTGACGTTGCCTTTGCCATCGTCGACGACTTTGAGGCATTTTTCCACGGGCAAATTGCACTGGATCGCCGGGTCACAGGTGGCCGCAACGGTGATGTCAAAGCCATCGACGTCCACATCCACGCCAGGACCGTAGCTGCAGGAAGGTTGCGCGCCAAGCCAGCACGTCTTGTCGTCATTGCCGACGGGCGTCCAGCACTTGAGCGTCAGCAGCGCGGAAGCGCCGGTGCTCCAGGGCAGGGTCGAAAGCGGCGTGCTGTCGACAAGGACATTCTTGCTATCCCGGAGCGCCAACGTCGCGACGCCCGAGTTGGGCAAGCTCAGCGAACCGCCCTCGGGATGGTCGCCCCAGCCATAGATGGCCGGCACATTGTCGTTCTTGCTGACGTCGGTACTTCCAGCCACCAGCGCAAAACTCCGCGGCGGCAACAGCACTGTTCCCTGGATGGTGTGCTGGAACACGGCGCACTGAATGGTCCAGCCGCCCAGGTCGATGGCCTGTAGCGTTGGGTTGTAGATTTCAAACCACTCGCCGACGCTGTCCGCGACCGCATCCGGATTGGCCATGACTTCCGTGATCAGGACCGTGCCGGTCGGCTGGATGGCCATGTCGAATTGGCAATCGTGCGAGCAGCCATCGTCATCCTTCAGGTTGCCGTCGTCGCATTGCTCAGCCGCGTTGTCGACCGCGCCGTTGCCACACGTCGGCGAGTCACAGGCATCGCCCTTGCCATTGCCGTTCGCATCGGCCTGCGACGGATTGGCCACCGTCGGGCAGTTGTCGCACGCGTCGCCCACGCCGTCGCCGTCCTGGTCCAACTGGCCGGGGTTGTAAGCGGTCGGGCAGTTGTCGTTCTGCGTCACGATGCCATCGCCGTCGCCGTCCTTGTCGGGCGCGTTGCACGCCGGATTCGCCGCGCCGGGTGAACCGAAGTTCTGGGCGTTGCCCGGCAGTGGGTCGGAGCCATAGCACCAATGCGCCGGATCGCTGCTCACCTGACCCTGATACTGCGGGTCCAGCTGCCACGCGTGCGCCAGCCAGGCGTCGGATTGGGTCGGGTCGAAACTCACGTGGTCGGCCACGGTTTGGCCCGGCGTATCGAGCAGCGTGACGCGGCCTTTCGCTGTGACGCTCAAGCCGACCGGTGGCGTGGCCGGCAAATTCCACGTCGCCAGGCCGATCACATCGCCATTCACGGAAACGTCCAGATTGGCGACGATCGCCGCGAATCCACCCGGCGCGACGCTCAGGTCGCCATTGCCCGCCAGCCCAACCGTGACCGTCGACGGTGCAGCCAAATCAAACGACTCGAATTGCAGCTGCCAGCCAGTCAAGCTCACCGCGGTGCCGCCCGGGTTGTAAACCTCCAGCCACTGCGTGTCGGGCTGCGAAGTCGCGCCGGTGTGCACAAAGATCTCGGTGATCACCAAAGCGCCGGGCGCAAACGCCTTCAGCTGGCAGTTCTCACAGCCGTCGTTGAGCCACGTGTTGCCATCGTCGCACACTTCGCCCAAGTCCAATTCGCCGTCGCCGCAGATCGCCGGATCGCACGCATCGCCTTTGCCGTCGCCATCGGCATCCGCCTGGTCCGGATTGGCGTTGTTCGGGCAGTTGTCGCACGCATCGCCAACGCCATCGCCGTCCGTGTCCTTTTGGTCCGGGTTCGCCACGTTCACGCAGTTGTCGGTCTTGTCCGGAATACCGTCCTTGTCCGCATCCGGCAGCACCGGACACGGCGGATTGGCCTTGCCCGGCGAGCCCATGTCGCCATCCGCCATCTTGTCTATCGCCCAGCACCAATGCGTCTGCACGTCGTTGGCATCCGCCGTCGTATCCGTCACGTCCAGCGACAGCGCCTTGCCCTTGGTCACCCAGGTCGAAATCCACGTCACTTTGTCGATCTCCACCGTACCGGCTTTGACGATCACGGAATCACCAAAATTGTTCAGCGACATCTCAGACTTGTAGGCATACGCCATCGCCACGCCGCCGTTCTTGGTCGAGTCCGGCTGACGGCCCAGCGCCGCGCGCGCACCTGCCGCGAGAATCACCGGCTTGCACGGATTGATGATGTGCGTGTCGCTCTTGTTGTCCGTCAGCGTCAGTCCGTCCAGCGTAATCGCGTGATCGCTGACGTTGGCCAGCTCGAACCATTCGCCATCCACCTCCGGCACGCCGATCGGCGCGATCATCAGTTCAGAAATCACCAACTCACCCGGCTGGACGTTCTGCGGCGCGGGCGGCTTCGCGGGCGGGATGCAGATGATCTGGCAAGAACCATCCAGCGCCTGTTCGTAGCCGTTGTCGCATTGGCACAGGTAGGTGTTGCCGGAATTGAGGCACACGCCCTTGTGCGCTTCCACGCACGGCAGGCTCGTGCACGCGCCGGTGATATCGACGGTCGCGTCCTTGCTCGTGTCTGTGGCATCGGCCACATCGGTCTTGACGATGTCCGGGCCCGTGTCGCTGTCGGTGGTCGCGTCGACCTTGCTGTCGCCGCCAGCCGCATCCACGTCATCCGCGCTGGTATCCTTGCCACCGGTGTCCTTGGACTTGCTCGTGTCAAACGTCTGGATGGTAACGTCGAGGCCGTCGCCCTGGTTCGCGGCGCTGCCACACGCCGCCAGGATGCCGAGCCAAGCCAAACCAAAGACCGGTGCGATACGATGCGACATGAACAACGGAAACCTCCAGTGACGGAGTGTAGCGATCGCTTCAGCTTTAGGCCAATCTCCGCGCAAGAGACGTGACGCGGCGAGGCAATCCGATCTAGGCTCGATGCCGCCGGCGCCAAACCGGCACTTTCGCCGCTGCAAGGATTTGCCCATGCGCCACCTGTTTGTCATTGATCCGATTGAGCGTTTTGACATTTCCAAGGATTCCTCGTTTGCCCTGATGGCGGCTGCCCAATTGCGCGGCCACGCCATCTGGAGCTGCGACACCGACGGGCTTTTTGCCCAATCCGGTCAAGGCTTTGCCACGTGCCGCGCGACCCAGGTGCAGGGAATCCAGGGCCGGCACTTTGAGTTGGGCCCCGCGGAAGTGAAGAACCTCGGAGAATTCCAAGTGGTTTGGATGCGCAAGGATCCGCCGTTTGATATGCAGTACATCGCGACGACGTACGTGCTGGATCTCGCGCCGCAAGCCACGCGTGTGTGCAGTCGCGCGGACGCGCTGCGATCGTGGAATGAGAAGACGAGCATTCTGCATTTTCCGGAATGGGCCCCGCGCTCACTGCTGACCCGCGACATGGCGACGATCCGCCGTTTTCAGGCCGAGGTCGGCGGCGCCGTGGTGGTCAAGCCGCTGGGCTACTCGGGCGGCAACGGCATCGTCGCGCTGCATCCGGGCGATCTGAATACCCGCTCGCTCATCGAGATTTCCACCCGACATGGCAAAGAATTCGTGCTGGTACAGGAGTACCTGCCGGCCGTGGTGCGCGGCGACAAACGCGTGATCCTCGTCAACGGCGTGGCGCGGGCGGGGCTCCTGCGCATTCCACCGGCCGACGATTTGCGCGGCAACATGCACATTGGCGCGACGGTGGAGTTGTCGGCGCTCACCCCGCGTGAACAGGCGATTTGTGATGGCTTGGGGCCGTTCCTGGCCGCCGCCGGACATGTCTTTGTCGGCATCGATCTCATCGGCGAGAAATTGACTGAAATCAACGTGACAAGCCCGACTGGCATTCAGGAAATTCGCGATCTGGGCGGGCCAGATTTGGCGGAAGAATTGCTGGATGCCGTGGCGATCTGAGCGCTCGGGCCCGGCTCTGCAGCCGTGGTGAATCGTGTTTGCAAAACAGTGTAAAGCGTCGTGCGGCACCGCATATTGCGCGGTCGAGGCCTTGACCGCGCCCCGGGCAATCGTCAGTCTGACGACATCCGCGGCGATCTGCTGCAAGTTTCCCCCTCGAACCTACCCGTGACCATGTTCCCATGCCGTCGACATATCGGCCTTCTTGCCGCCAGTTGCCTGTGGCTGTTCAGCGGCGCAGTGGCGTGGGCCGATGAACCGGTTGTGCTGCCCGCGGCGACGACGGCGAGCGCACCGCAAAGTGCTTGGCGACTGGACGCGGGTCTGCAGACCGGACTGCCCGCGGCGCTGGGAACCGGCCTTTCGAGCGGCGTGTCGGCGGGCATCTTGCACGCGGGAACCTGGACTTGGGGTGCCCGCGCGTCGTACGCGCAAGCGACCGAGTACACGACGACGTGGGCCGTAACCCACCACGAGATTCGCCTGCGCGCCGTCGGCGCCCTACAAGGACAACTCGGCCGCGGTTTTGTCGGATTGCGACTCGGCGCAGGCGCGACCGCATTGTATGAGGTGCGTGCGCGCGCTCAAGCCGCGCGACTTGGTGCCGCGGCTGGCGATCTGAACACGTCTGCCTGGGCCATGTTGCCCGGTGCTGAGCTGGAGGGCTTCCTCGCGTTGCCCATCGTCGGCCCGTTCGGCCTGGGCCTGAGCGCCGGCCCGTCACTCCACATCGTCAACGGAGCCGTCACGCCCGGCTGGCTGGTCCAACTGACCGCTGTGTGGTGGCCATGAAGTACCTTCTGCCATGGTTGATGTTGTGGACGGTCGGCTGCCAGGACAAGCTGCTGGGCCTGACGGACAATGCCACGCCGCTCACGCAGATTCACGTCCAAGTGACCGGCGACTTGCAGCAGCTGCGGCCAGCGGCAACGCTGGCGGAGACGCCGCACCTGCGTGTCGCGCTCGTCTGGGGGGCGATCTACCTGCCCGACCCCTTCTGCGCGATTTACCAAGTGCTGCCGATCGATCCGTCCGCGACGGCGGTGGCGCAAGCCGGCTGCCGGGATATCCTGGGCTTTGTGCCGCAACAAGTCGGCGAGAGCGTCGCGGTGGCGGCGGACGGCTCAGCGACGATCGACCTCATCAATCTGCCCAACGCCGCCGTGCTGGTCGGCGAAGTGACCAGCCGCGTCGGCTACGCCAGCCTCTTGGTGTTTGACGATCGCAATAACAACGGCACGCTGGAACTGCACCGCGTCGCGCAAATCCGCAACAACGGCCCCGGCGGCGGCCCGGGTGGCGGCCCAACCGGCTTGCCCGATACCGCGACGCCCGTCGTCAAGGGCGACTTTGTCTACGGCGCCAGCTTCCTCACGATGACCGCGCCCGACCAGCGCATCGCGTATCTGGAAGGCGCGTTTGACGCCAACAACGCGCTCTATGGGCTGTTCTATCCGCGCAGCGGCTGCACCGGTCCCACCACCGGCTTCTCGATCCTGTCGGCTGGCGGGTTCTCAGCGCTCGACGGACTCAAGGCCTTGGCCGGCTTAGGGTCCGCCACCGAGGACCCCGCCACGTGCAGCGTCAAGACGCTGGACACGGTCATCCCTATCGCGCTGCAAGTGACCGAAACCGTGCGTGATGCCGCCTGTGTCGGCGGCGGCGGCACCGGCGTCATCCGCTACGCCGCTCCCGCCATGCAAGTCCCAACCGGTGTGACGCCGCCGGAGTTGCTGCAGCAACCCTGGGCCTGCATGCCAGTCAATTACAGCCCCTGCCTTCTTGGCCTGACAATTCCCGGTTTGGACTGTAGCAAGTTCGACGCCAAGGCCAGACCTTCGCTGGCAGTAGCGTCGCCCCCCGGTGACTGCAAGAGCACCACGCACTACGTTCTCAAAGGCTGCGCCAGCGACGCCAATTGCGCGACGCCGGAATGGGACTACACGACGCCCGCCAAACTGCCCGCCTGGTGGCCCTGCGACATCGGGGCGGCGCCATGAAACTTCGGCTGCTGATCCTGCTGACGATTGCGCTGCCGCGACTGGCTTTGGCTGCGCCGTTGCCGACCGAAGTCACGCCGACGGATGTGGTCGTTGACCCGCCGGTGACACCGACGGAAACGGACGAACTGCTGCCGTTCAAGCTGTCGCTGCCGACCGAAGAAGACGCTGCGGCTTGGCAGCAGCCGGGATTTCGCCTGCAGATGGGCACCGGCTTTGGCATCCTGAGCGGCATTGACGGCACGCCGGGCAGCAAGAATGTCCCGATCCTCGTGCGCATCGGTGCGCGGTTGGACCACGATTGGTCGCTCTTCGGCTCGTTCCAATTTGCCGTAGCCGGCTGGCGCAAGAACGGCGATCTCTCGGGCCTGCGCTTTGCCGGCACCATCGACCCGACTTGGCACATCACCGACCATCTGGACGTCGCTGCCGGCTTTGGCTTCGGCGGTCTCGTGGAAGGTGCGACCGGGCGCAGCGATCCCAACGCGGAACAGCGCGCGTCGCTGGTCGCCTCCTACACGTTTCCCAGCGCGCGCACCCCGATGGTCGCGTGCTCAGGCGTCGGCGTGGCCGGGCTCTTGCGCGCCACGTACATGTGGGTGCTCGGTCCGCTCTCCGCCACCGGATTCGCCGCGCAGGCCGACGGCCAGTGGACCGCGTGCGTGGAGAACGTCGGCCGGGTCGAGCCCGACACCGCGCAATCCATCGTCCGCCGCCAATGGTGGTCCAACGCGGGCGGTAGCCTCACGTGGTTGATCTCATGGCGCTAAGACTGCTCCTGCTGTTGCTCGTGGCGCTGGCGCCCGCGCTGGCGCACGCCCAAGCGCAGGCCCAAGCGCACCCGCAGGAAGGCCAAGCCGCGCCGTCGCTGGAGCCGCCCAAGGCGGTGACCGAGACCACCGTGGCGTATCCGGAACACGCGCCGGCGCACACGCAGCCGATTGTCGTTCGGGTCAAGCTGCGGGTGGGTGCGGATGGTCATGTGGCCAAGGTTGACTTGCTGTCGCCGCCGCAAGCCGTGTTTGACGACGCGGTCCTGCGCGCCGCCGAAAAGTTCCTGTTCCTGCCGGCGCGGTATGGCGGCAAGCCGGTGCCGGTGGAAATCACCTTCTCCCACACGTTCCTGCCGCCCCCGCCGCCGCCCGCGCCGACCGTCGATGGCGGCCCGCCGCTGGTCTCCACGTTGCGCGGCAAGCTGGTGGAGAAGGGCACGCGCGTGCCGGTCCAAGGCGCGACCGTGTCGGTGCAAATCGGCGAGCGCCATTACGATGCGCCAGCGGATACTCGCGGGCGTTTTCGCGTCGCCATTCCGTCCGGCCAAGCGCGCATCACGGTGCACGCGGTGGGCTACAAGGCTTTCTTGCAAGTGGAGAAAGTCGACGAGAAGCAGGAACTTGCGGTTGCGTATTATGTCGAACGCGAGCGCTATGATCCATATGAAATCGTGGTCTTTGGCGAACAGCGGCGCGAGGAACTGTCGCGCATCACGCTGCGCGGCGCGGAGATCAAGCAGGTGCCGGGCACGTTTGGCGATCCCTTCCGCGTGGTGCAAACGCTGCCGGGCGTGTCGTCGATCATGTCGCTGCTGCCGTTTCCGGTGGTCCGCGGCGCGAGTCCGGGGTCGACCGGCATCCTGATCGATGGCACGCGCGTGCCGATGCTGTACCACCTCTTGGCAGGTCCCAGCGTCATTCATCCGGAATTTATTGATGAAGTGCAGTTCTACCCGGGCGGTGCGCCGGTGCTCTACGGCGGCTACACCGCGGGCATCATCGATGGTCGCACGCGGCGATCTCGGCCGGACGAGAAGCTGGTCGACATCGATCTGAACCTGCTGCAATCCGGCGCGCTGGTCCGCTATCCGATTGAAGCGCTGGGCATGACTGTGACGGCGGCGGCGCGCTACGGCTATCCGGGCGGCGTCATCAGCCTGGCGACCAACGCGCTGTCGCTGGCGTATTGGGACTATCAGCTGCGGCTGGACGGCGGCAATGCCCGCAACGGCTGGACCCTGTTCGCCTTTGGCGCGAGCGATGAGCTGGACACCGCGACGGCGGGCTCCGATCCGGCCAATCCGACCTTAGCGCCGGCGCTGAAGATGGACTTTCACCGCCTGGATCTGCGGGCGCAGCACGGCAGCGGCAAGTTCGACGCATCGTATCGCCTGGTCGGCGGTGTGGATCAGACGCAGCAGGGCACGGGCACGAACATGTCGACCTTGGTGCTGGAGCCGTCGACGCGCTTTCGCTGGCGCTGGCCCAATCTGCTGGACATCATCGCGGGTCTGGAAGGCAGCGTGCACGGCTTCAATCAAGGCGGGACGACCACGAGCGGCACCGGCGGCACGGCCAGCGGCGCGAGCCTGAGCACGATTACCAACGACTTGACCACGCAGTACATGGGCGCGGCGTTGACGGAAGCGCTCTATCGGCCGACGCCGGATTGGCTGATTCGCCCCGGCGCGCGCGTGGATGTGCGCCACGACGATTCGGCGACGCAGACCGGTTTTGACCCACGCTTGGCGGTGCGCTACCGCCTGACCAGCCCGGATTTGCCGGCCGGCGTGACGAGCGCATCCGACGACAAGTCCGTGTGGATCAAAGCCGGCGTCGGCGTCTACCACGAGCCGCCGCGTTTCGCCCTGCCGTTGCCGGGCCTCGATTCCATGCCGCTGAAATACGGTCTGCTGCGGTCGATCCAGACGAGCATTGGACTCGAGATTCCCGTGGCCGAAGGCTTTACTGCGACGGTCGAAGGGTTCTACAACGACATGGATCCGGTGGTTTTTGACCTCTCGACCAATGCCCAAAGCGTGGTCAAGTCCGCGGCGCTGGCCTCGCCGGCGCTCAGCAGCACGCCGCAGGAAAGTGCCCAGCAGCAGTTCCTCGATCGCCTGACGGTGCCGCAAGTGGGTCGCTCGTTTGGCGTGGAGGCGCTGATCCGCCGTCAGGTGCGCAATGGCCTGTACGGCTGGCTGTCGTACACGCTTTCGCTCTCGGAACGCAAGAACAACGGGCTGTGGGTGCCGTATGACTACGACCGCACGCACTTGCTCAACCTCGTGGCCGGCCTGCCGCTGCCGCGCAACTGGGACGTCGGCCTGCGTCTGACCTACCAAAGTGGTCTGCCGGCGACGACGACGTATGGCTACAACACCGCGCGCGGTGACGGCTATTTCCGCATGGACCTGCGCATCGACAAGCGCGCCGTGTGGAACAAGTGGCTGCTGGATTTCTACGTCGACTTGACCAACGCCACGCTGTACCCGGAAGAAGTGGTGCCGGGGTCCATCATTCGCTACGTGCTGCCGACCGTGGGCTTCCGCGCCCGGTTGTAGCCAAAGGAGAGAGAGATGCCGCAAGCTGAAACAACGCTCGATGCACAACTGCTGGATATCATGCTGCGCGCCGGTTCGCGCTGGGTGCTGTGGCTGCTGCTGACGCTGAGCCTGTTCGCAGTCGCCGTGATGGTGGAGCGGATTTGGTTTTTCTTTCAGGAGAAGCAGTCGAAGAAGACCTTGGACGACGCCATGGCGGCGTTGCCCAAGGCGGGTGCTGCTGCGGCTTTGGCCATTCTCGGCCAGGCCAAATCGATGCAAGCGGCCGTCGTGCGCGCGGCGTTGGCCAATGCCCAGGACGGTTCGGCCTCGGTGGAAGAGCACATCGCTGCGGCGGTGGAGAGCGAGCGTTTGCGGTACGAACGCGGACTCGCTTTTCTCGGCACGCTGGGCAGCAACGCGCCGTTCGTCGGCCTGTTCGGCACAGTGCTCGGCATCATCCGCGCGTTTCACGACCTGGCCGCCAATTCTGCCCAAGGCGCGCAGGCCGTGATGGCTGGCATCGCCGAAGCGCTGGTGGCAACTGCGGTTGGCTTGCTCGTCGCGATTCCTGCGGTCGCGGCCTACAACGCGTTCTCGCGCCATGTGGAAACAGCTGCGGCGGCTGCAGGCGGCCTCGGCCACTCGGTGCTGGCGTACATCAAGGCGGAGAAGCCCAAGGCTGACAAAGGAGCTGCGTAATGGCCGGCGGTGCGCGCAAAAAGGGCATGATTACCGACATCAACGTGACGCCGCTGGTCGACATCATGCTGGTGCTGCTGATCATTTTCATGCTGACGGCCAACCTGATCGCCAAGCAGGCGATTGAAGTGGAGCTGCCGAAGGCGGCGCAAGGCTCGACGCCGACGCCGACGACGTTGGCGGTGACGCTGACCAAGGACGGTCAGATGTACCTGAACGGCCAGCCGGTGACGCCGGAGCAGTTGCGGACCTCGGTGAAAGCCGCGCTGGTCAAGGATCCCAAGACCCAGGCGATCATCGCTGGCGACAAGGACGTGTCGCACGGTCGCGTGGTGTGGGTGCTGGACGTCATCAAGTCGCTGGGCGTGGTGTCGTTTGCCATCCAGATTGACCCGACGGGCCTGACGCCGCCCAAGGGCCACTGAATGTACGGCAACCGGCTCGGCATCAGCATCGCGCTGGCGGTCGTGCTGCACATCGCGGCGGCGTTCCTGCTGTCGCGTTTGCCGGATCAGCCGCGCCTGCAGCGGCCGGTGACGGTGGAAATGCGCGTCATCGATCCGCCCAAGCCGCCGGACGAACCGCCGCCGGAGCCGCCGAAACCGGAGGAAGCGCCAAAGCCGGAGCCGAAGCCGCTTGAACAGCCCACGCCGCTGGAGGTGCACAAAGTGCAGCCGCAGACGATGCATGTGACGGCGCGGGCCGACAAGACCCACGACACGCCGCGCAGTGAGCGCGCGGTGGTGACGGGAGACAGCACGGATACGCCGACGTTTGGCTTTTCGATCGAGTCGACGTCCGAAGGCGGCAAGGGCCCGGCGATGCCGGTGGGCAATACGCTGCAAATTCCCAGCGGTGGGCCGGCGGTGGACAAGCCCAAGGCGCTGGCGGCGCCGGTGCTGGCACGCGATGTGACGAAGGATCCGCTGCCCAAAGGCAATTGCCGCGGCGCGTACACGGAAGAGGCCAAGGAGGCCGGGATCGAAGGACTCGTCGTGCTGTCGCTCGTCGTGGATCCGGAGGGCAACACACGGGACATCCACGTGGTGCAGAAGCTTGGCCACGGTCTGGATGAGGCGGCGATTGCCGCGGTCAAGGCATGCAAGTTCTCGCCGGGGGAGCACAACGGCCAAGCGGTCGCGGTCAAAATCCCAAGCTTCAAGCTGCGATTTGTGATGGCAGATTCCGGCGAGTAGTCGTCCGGCGACCGGAAGGTCGCAAAGTGCGCCCTGAGCCGTTCGGATCGCTGCGCCGCGGATCCCGGCAAGCGCCGTGGCAGACGCGAGCGTCCCGAAACCAGCAACCGCCTCAGCCGTCCGTCACCAAAATCCCGGCAAATTTTGCCCATTTTCCCTCCCCGTGTACCCTGATCCTGCCCCCATGCGGCTGCGTGGCCCGGCGGGCTTGAGGTCGCCGTGTTCAGAAGTCTCTACTATCTCCTCGTCATCGCTGCACTTTCCTCTTGCACCACACCGACGCCGAAGACCGGTTGCCGCGACGACTCGGAATGCGGCGGTGGCCAGGAATGCCGCCAGAGCGCGTGCGTGCCCAAGGGCTCGGTGGCGTGCAGCGCCGACAGTGACTGCAATTCCGCTGATCCCGCGCTCAACCTGCGCGCGCCGGGCGTGTGCGAGGACCTGAAGTGCGTCGAAGGCCTCTGCGCCTACCCGGCCAAAGCCGCCGGCTCGACTTGCCCCAACACCAGCGGCGGCAACTGCACGAGTTCAGCCTGCGACGACAAAGGCGCGTGCCGAATGAGCGTGACCAGCGGTTGCTTTGTCGACGGCACGTGCATCAAGGCCGGCGCTCAGCACGCGGGCAATTCCTGCGCAAGTTGCGATCCCAGCCATCCGCTGCAATGGACCGCCGCCACCGACGACGCCAATACGCCGTGCAGCGACAACATGGGGCCTTGCGACATCGGCGTCTGCAAGAGCGGCACGTGCCAGGTCGGCTTCAGCAAGGGCGACGGCGTCGTGTGCAGCGACGGCAACAAGTGCATGGTCAGCGAGACCTGCAACAAGGGCGCGTGCAGCGGTCCGGCGACGGACTGCGACGACAAGAATCCGTGCACGGACGACACCTGCGACAGCAAGACCGGCTGCCACCACGCCAACAACACCGCCGCCTGCGAGGACGGCGTGGCATGCACGATCGGCGACACCTGCGCGAACGGCAATTGCGTGACCGGCACGCCGAATGACGCGACCTGCACGGACAGCAGCGTCTGCACCGACGACAGCTGCGACAAAGCCAAGGGCTGCCAACACGTGCAGAACACCGGCGCGTGCGACGACGGCAACCCGTGCACATCGGGCGACGCGTGTGCCGCCGGTAGCTGCGTCAGCGGCGCGACCAAGGACTGCGACGACAAGAACCCGTGCAGCGTCGACAGCTGCGCGGGCGGCGTGTGCGACCACAGCCCGCTGCCTGAAGCATCGACCTGCACCGACGGCGCCATCTGCAAAGTGGGCACGTGCACAGCGCAGCACGTCTGCAACGTCACCGGCACCGCGCCGGGCTACTGCTTCATCGACCAGGCTTGCGTCGTGGCCGGCGCGCTGAATCCAGCCAACTCGTGCCAAGTGTGCAACGAGGCGAACCAATCGGCGTGGACGCTCGCCAGCGACGCGACACCTTGCGCCAGCGACAACGTGGCCTGCACGGACGACGTCTGCGCCACGGGAATATGCTTGCACGTGGCCAATCCCGGACCGTGTGCGAACAAGACCTCGGCCTGCACGCTGGGGGTTTGCGACGTGAGCAACGGCTGCGTAGCGATCCCCTCGGACGTCACCGCCGCTTGCGACCTCGATGGCAACGTCTGCACGCTGGAGCACTGCGGCGACAAGAATGGCCTGTGCGAAGCGAGCGCCAACAACCTGAACTGCGACGACGGCGTCGCCTGCACGCTGGACTCCTGCGATCCCGCCGCTGGCTGCAAACACGTCACGCAAAGCGGCGCATGCGACGACGGCAATGTCTGCACCACCGACGTCTGCGACACCAAGCTCGACTGTCAACACGCGGCGGCGCCGGGCAGTTGCACCTTGCCGGGCGACGTCAGCTGCAGCAACGACACCTGCGGCGACGGCGTGTGCAAGGCGGGCGCGGTGGCCAGCACGTGCATCATCGGCGGCGCTTGCGTGACCAGCGGCACGCTCACGGCGGAGAACTGCCAGGTCTGCGATCCGGGCAAGGACGTGTTCGCATGGTCGAATGCCGCCGACGGCACGGCGTGCAGCGATGGCAAGGCCTGCCACATCAACCAATGCCAGAGCGGCACGTGCAACCACGGTTTGGCCGGCGGCTGGTGCGAAATCGACGGCGCGTGCCAGTTGGCCAGCGCCGCCAAGAGCGACAACGTCTGCCTGGTGTGCAAACCGGCGAGCGCGACAACGGCGTGGAGCCCGGCCAATGCCGGCACCAGCTGCGCGACGGACAGCATCGCCTGCACGACCGACGCGTGCGACGCCGTGGGCGCTTGCCAGCACACCGCGACCGACAGCCTGTGCGCGCCGACGCCTGACACGTGCAGCGTGCCGCTGTGCAAGCCCAGCGATCCAGGCGCCGACGACGCGACTGGCTGCTTGCCCGTAGACGATTGCCCGGTCGGCCATCACTGCGATGCAACGGCCAAGGCGTGCCTGACAGACGCGCCGATCGCCATCGTGACGGCGGGCGGCGATCACCCCAATCCGACCAATCCGGCGCTGATTCGCCACGTGCTGGACGACAAGACCGGCACGACGCGCACCTGGGTGGTGTTCCAGACCGACACCTGCGCGACGGCGGCGAACAGCCAGTGGAGCATCACCAAACCGGCGGGGCTGCGGGCGGCGATTGTCGATTCGATTGTCGGCACGCCCGCGAGCAAGGCGACGACGACTCTCGCGCCCGTGCCGATCGTGACGCTGCCGACCGCGACCGGCTGGGCCGACAGCGCGACGGTGTGTCAGGGCTATCCGGCGGTGGCGCACGACCCGCTGGCGGCGAACCTGGCATGGCTGAGCTGGCTGGAATCGGCGCCGGGGCAGACGACAACGTGTTTGACGGGCAATGGGCAAGGCGGGCTGCTGCGGCTGGGAAGGCTGGATGGCGGCGGGCTGCCGGCGGGTGGAATGTGGAGTGCGGTGGCGGGCGATCAGGCGGATCTGAGCGCGGCGCCGCTGTGTACGGCGAAGGACGCGTTCTTGCCGAGTTTCCTGACCGCGGGATTTGGGATTTTGCCGGTGGCAGGAACGGATGTGGCGGCGAAAGGGATTTTGTCGGTGCGACCATATGCACCGAACTTGAGCTCTTCTGGATCGCAGGAGAATTTGCGGGTTGGATTCACGTCGGCAAACGCACCCAAGTCATTGGCGCAAATCACCGGTCCGTTCTCGCTGCCGCACGCGGTCGTCGTGGACGCGGGCGCGGGCGCAGCCACGGCCGAGCGCTTCTGGGCCATCGCGCTCAACGAAGACACCAGCGGCGACCCCGTCCTCCGTAGCCTGTGGGCCGCGCCCATCTCGGCCACAGGCAGCAAAGGCGCCCCGGTGGAATGGTCCACGGGCACCAAGCCCAGCACGGGCACCGGCACCGGCGACTTGAAAGACATCACCGCGGTCTGCGCGATGGACGCGAGCGTGGACGCGGCGGGCACGGTCGGTGTGGCGCTGGTGGTCCGGCGCGCGGGTAAGGATGCGGTGCTGTTGGTCACGCGGACGGCGGGGAGTGCGGTGGGGAGTTTGGTGACGGTGCGGGAGCAGGCAAGCGCGGATCCGGGATGCGCGATTGGGATTTCTGCGGTGCGGATTGCGGGGCGAGCGGCGGGGGATTTTGTTTTGGAGTGGCTCGATTCGACCGGCCCGATCGATGCGTCGAAAGGCGGAATTTGGCTCACCAGCAGCGCGTCGAACACGCCCATCCAGCTGGCGACGCTGACAGCCTGGGACACCGACGGCTCCGCCGCGCCGCTGGCTTGGCGGGGCTTGGGCGGGCTTGCGGTCGGTCCCGGCGGCGTGGTCACGACGGTGGTGGAAGGCCGGAGCGGCACGAGCCGGACGTTGTTTTTGCATAGCTTGAAGCTGTAGATTCACGCGAATCGTCCGGCGGTCATGGCCCCTCACCGCCCGCCAGCGGACAGCACTGGCATCTCCGCCACGCCCGTTGTACGCTCCACCCATGTCCCGCCGCCCCGAAATCGCCCACAAAAAGCCCCCGGAAATCCTCGCCGACCTGCTCGACGGCCACCGCAGTGCGTCGCTCTCCGGTCCGCTGCAGGCGCGCAAGTACCTGGAGCGTTCGATCGACAAGCACCACAGCATGCCCAACGGCGTGAAATTCTTTCTCTACGACCTGCTCGCCGAAGCTGCGGCGCAGACCGACGCGCCGGAAGTCCGCGACAACGCCGTGCAGCAGGCCTTCACCTATCTGCCCTTTGCGCAAACGGATTTGCCGCGCCAGCACAAGGAATGGCTGCCGTCGATCCGCTGCTTTCTCGTGGCGATCGACGCCGCGCTGGACGAAGGCCAGTTTGAGGATGCGCTGCGCTTGGCGGAAGAAGCCGTCGCGCTGGGCCTGGGAAAAGTCTACGAACAAAAAGCCGAGTCGATCCGCTGGATGATGTGACGCGACCGGCCTTCCCCGCTGCGATTTCTTCACGCCGAAGCTTGACGTTTCCCCCCTCGCGGGTGTCAACTACCTGCCCTGCCGGGCCATCTGCCCGCGTCCAGTCAGGGCCCATAGCTCAGCGGTGAGAGCTGCCGGCTCATAACCGGCTGGTCCCTGGTTCGAATCCAGGTGGGCCCACCGGTCTCGCCGCCAGCGCCGCAAGACGCTGGTACAGGTCGGAGTGTGTGGCCTTCGCGTTCGCCGCGAAGGATGTCCCGACGAGTCCGTGCGAAGGAAGGAGATAGCGATGAGCGTCACTACACCTGCTGAAATCATGGACGTTTTGCGCAAGATGCAAGCGCTCGACGACGAAATTCGCGACATCCGCGTGGGCCGCGATGCGCTGGCCGGCAACATGGAGCGCTTGAAGCGCGTGCTGAACCACCTCGACCGCGAGCTGGACGACAAGCGCGGCAAGCTGGCGGAAGCCGAGACGTGGTACCGCAACAAGACCAACGAGTTGGAAGCGGAACGCGAGAAGCTCAACAAGGGCAAATCCAAGCTGTCTGGCGTGACGCGCTCCAAGGAGTACATCGCGGTCAACAAGGAATTGGACATTGCCCGCAAGAACATCGCGCAAAAGGAAGAGGAAGTCGCCAATCTTATGAAGGCGATTGAGGAATTCCGCGAGGCGATTGCCAAGGAAGAGACCAAGGTCGGCGATCTGCGCGCCCAGGCCGAGCACACCGAACGCGACAATGCCGAGAGGCTGGCGATCATGGAAGCGCGCATCGCTGAAGTGGATGTGCGCCGCGTGAAGGTCATCGGCAACCTGGACAAGAGCATCGTCGCCCGCTACGCCAAGATCGCCCACGCGCGCGACGGCGTGGCCGTGGTGGCGGTGAAAGACGGCGGCTGCTCGGGCTGCAACATGCAGCTGCAGCCGCGCTTCGTCGAGAACATCCTGCGGGCGTCCAGCCTGTCGGCCTGCCCGCACTGCTCGCGCTACCTGTATCCATCGACCATGGTGGACACGGACGGCAGCATCGTGCCGCTCTAGCGTCCCGTTTCCACCATGAAGATCGCAGCGATCTGCGGGCCAACAGCGTCGGGCAAGACCGCGCTGGCCGTTTCCCTGCGCCGTGATTTCGGTTTGCCGGTCGAAATGATCAGCGTCGATGCGCTGCAGGTGTACCGGCGTCTGGATGCCGCGACAGCCAAGCCAACGCCTGAAGAACGCGCGCAAATTCCGACGCACCTGATCGACATTGTCGCACCGGATGAGCCGATGAACGCTGCGCTGTGGGTCGCGCAGGCCGAGCGGGTGATCGCGGAGGTGCACGCGCGCGGTGCATGGCCGCTGCTGGTCGGCGGCACGGGGCTGTACCTGCGGGCGCTATTGCGCGGTCTGGCCGAGATTCCCACCGTGCCTGCGCAGGTCCGCGAAGACCTGGCCACGGCGTATCTGGAGCGCGGGCCGGACGCGCTGTGGGCGGAGCTTCAAGCCGTAGATCCCGCCTACGCCCGCCTCACGCCGCCGCAGAATCGCCAACGCATGCTGCGGGCTCTGGAGGTATTTCGTCACACGGGTCAGCCTTTTTCGGCATTTCACACCGCGCACCAGGCCCAAGCGGACCGCTACGCCTGTTTTCGCGTGAGTCTGGAGCCGCCGCGGGATGTCCTGCACGCGCGGATCCGCGCGCGGGCTTTGGCCATGGCGGAGCCCCTGTGTGCAGAAGTCGCGGCGCTGCGGGCGTCGGGACTGCCGGCGAGCGCGCCGGGCTTGCAGGCGATCGGCTATCGCGACGCCTGGCTCGCGACCGAAAATCCACCCGATCTGCCGCTTTTTGCCGAACGGCTGGTTGCCGCTCATCTGGCCTACGCCAAGAAGCAGGCCACCTGGTTTCGCAACAACCACATGGAATTCCGGATGGTTGACTCGGCCGGCACCCACGTCGCCCAGGCCCTACGCGACTGGTTTGCCCCTGCGTGAATCGCCAAGCGATTTGGGGCGTTTCTCTTGCGAGGACCAGCCAAGACGACTACGCTTGCTCGGTCGCTGGGTTCTGCAATGAGGCTACCCATGAGTGTGTCCATGTTCCACAAGCTCCGTTCCTTCGTGCTGACCACCGCGGTGCTGTCGACGCTGTTCGCGGTGACGGTCCTGGCCCAAACGCCGCCGGCTACCGACCCGCCGCCCAGTGATCCAAACGTCCGCGCCGGCGAATCGGCGGATCGCGCGGCTGAACGCCTCAATGAAGAAGGCAAGAAGCTCGTCGCGTCCGGCAAGTATGAGGAAGCGCTGGATAAATTCCGCGCGTCGCTGAAGCTGTTCCCGCTGTCGAACGCGATCTTCAACATCGGCTCGATGCTCTACACGCTCAAGCAGTATGAAGACGCCCATCCCTATCTGGAGCAAACGCTCAAGGCACCGTTGGACCCGCGGCAGCGCGAAATCGTGCTGAGCTATCTGGACAATGTCGGTCAAGCGCTGAAGCTGAGCCATGCGCCGGTCGTGGTGGAATCGAATCCGCCAGGCGGCACGGTCATCGTCAACACCAAGGAATTGCCGTTCGTCACGCCGACCCGCGTGATGATTCCGTTTGGCACGACGGACGTCACCGTACAGGTGGCAGGCTTCAAGCCGCAGACCGTCGTCGTCTCGTCCTCGCGCGTCAATCCACCGAAGGACATCCGCGTGCGCCTGGAGCGCGATGAGCCCGATGCCCAGGTCAGCCTGCGCTGCCCGCAAGGTTCTGACGTCTTTGTCGATGGCACGATGCGCGGCTTTGAGCTCGTGCGCGATCGCATGCTCATCGGTCAGCACGTGGCGCGCTGCGGCAAGACCATGGATACAAAGGCTTTTGAGCGCGTTATTACCGTGCGATCGGGCGCCAATGCGTTCGATTTCAGCAACGTGACCAAGTAGCGCAAGCCCGGCGGCAAGCCCGTGCCATTTCGCCCCATTTCCAATCCACTCGGTGTGCGACGCGTGCTTGAGCCCGCTGGCGCGCTGCCGCAAGCCGCGCACCGGCTCGATGCCGAATTGCCGGCGTATCGGGACGAAATCGTTCTCGACGTCCAGACGCTGAACATCGACGCCGCGTCGTTTGTGCAGATGGAAAGCGTCCACGCGACCGGCGGTCCAGACGTCGGTCAGCAGATCGCGGCGATCGTTGCGGCGCGCGGCAAGATGCAGAATCCGGTCACGGGTTCGGGCGGCATGCTGCTCGGTCGCGTGCAGCAGATGGGCCCGCACTACTCCGGACCGTTGGCGGGCGCGCAGATCGGCGATCAAGTCGCTACGCTGGTGTCTCTGACGTTGACGCCGCTGCACTTGCACGAAATCGTCGCCATCGTGCCGCACGCGCATCAGGTCCATGTGCGCGCGACCGCGATCCTGCCGTCGAGTGCGCCGGCCGCGCTGGTGCCGGACGATTTGCCGCCGTCGCTTGTGCTCGCGGTGCTGGATGTGTGCGGTGCGCCGGCGCAGGTGGCGCGGATGGTCACGCAGTTGCCGCAGCGGGGCCATCTGCTGTGTATCGGTGCCGGCAAGGCGGGGACGCTGGCGTTGGCTGCGGCCCGCGAAACGCGGCCGGATCTGCGGCTGTGGGCCATTGATCGCTTTGAGGCGCCGCTGCGGGAAGTGCATGCGGCCGGACTCTGCGACGGTTACGCGGCGCTGGACGCAAGCGATGCGCTGGCGGTGCGGGAAGCCGTGCTGCGCTGGACGAACGGTCAGTTGTGCGATGCCGTGGTGCAAATGGCGAGCCTGCCCAACACGGAAATGGCGGCGATTCTCGCGTGCCGGCCGCGCGGGGTTTGCCTCTATTTCAGCATGGCGACCAGCTTCGCCCAAGTCGCGCTCGGGGCCGAGGGCGTGGGCGCCGACGTGGATTTGCTGATCGGCAACGGCTACTTGCAGGATCACGCGCAGATGGCGCTGACCCTTGTGCGGCGGCAGGAAAAGACGCGAGCACTGCTGGCGCGGCGATTGGGACTGGCGTAGCGCGACCGCTCAACGTGCCGGTAAGTGCTGCACGATGAACCCCGCCACCTGACTCGGCAGCGTGCCCGCGCCAAAACCGGCATCGAAACCGAGCTCCAACGCAACCTGATGGCTCAAGCGCGGCCCGCCGCAAATGAACAGCAGGTGCTGCCGGACGCCGTCCGCTTCAGCCAGGTCGATCAACGCCGCCAGATTGGAGCGGTGGCAATCCTTCTGCGTGACAATCTGGCTCACCAGCACCACATCGGCGTCGAACTGCCGCGCTTCGTCGAGCAAACGCTCGTTGGCGACCTGCGCGCCGAGGTTTCTCACGCTCAAACAGTGATACGCCTCCAAGCCCTTGTCGCCGTGGTAGCCTTTGACGTTCAGGATCGCATCGATGCCCACCGTGTGCGCGTCGTCGCCGGTGCAGGCACCCAGCACCCGCAATTTGCGGGTGAATTTCAGCGCCGCGAGCGCTTCAATGTCATCGCGCCCAAGCTTCGCGGCCGCCAGCTCCGTCACGTGCAGCTGCGTCGTATCCACCACGTGCGGTGACCGGGCGTACACGACCAGATAGGTGAAGCCTTCGCCCAAATCATGCGCGTGGTACACCTGCGGCGATTCCAGACCCATTTGCCGGCACAGCTGGCGCGCGGCTTCCTTGGCCGATTCGCCGAACGGCACGGGCAGCGAAAACGACAGCATGATCTGGCCGTCGTTCAGCGTGTCGCCGTAAGCGCGCACCTGCTGCGGATCGATCGCGCTCATGGCACCGCCTCACCGCTCGCGGACAACTGCCCTTGCGCCACCAGCGCGTGCGTGATGGCGTCCGCCGTCGGATCCCAGTAGGCGGCATCCTTGACGAAGACACCTTCCAGGCCGCGACCACCGCTGGGCGAACGCGCGATGTCCGCGAACGTCCCGCGCGCCAGACTGGCCATCAAGCCGTCGCGCGCCATGTGTTCCAGCAGCACCAGCGCCTCCGCCAGCACGTGCCGCGCCCGCGCTTCCAGCTTGCCACCCGGCTCCACGCGCAGCTCGCTGCCCAGGCCCATCGCGCCGCCGAACACCAGCTGCGCCGACTCCAGCGCCAGGTAGCGATCGTGAATGTGCGGCGTGTGCATGGCTTCCGTCATCATGCCCAGCAGCTGGATGCCCTGACCGGTCAGCACACCCACCAGGTTGAACAACGCGTCCTGCACGTGGCCGCGCCACACGTTGCCGGTCATGTGTTTGGTCGGCGGCATGTACTTGAGCGGCGCACCCGGAAACAAGTGACGAATCAGCGCTGCGTGGGCAATTTCCAGCAGCAGCGCATCCGGCAGCGACGGGTCAATTTCCATGGCGTGGCCCAGGCCCAGCTGATCGGTTTGCAGCCCAGCTTGCCGCGCCAGCGCCTCGTTGATGAGCGTCGACGCGACCACCGTATGCGCCGCATCGACCGCGTCCGCCGTCGTCAGGTAGTTGTCCTCGCCGGTATTGATGATGAGCCCGGCCAGCGCGGAAATGCGCCGGCTCACCCGCTGATCGCACAGCGTTCGCTGCATGTTGATGTCGCGAAACAGGATGCCGTAAAGCGCATCGTTCAACATCATGTCCAGGCGTTCCAAAGCGCCGATCGCCGCGATTTCCGGCATGCACAGCCCGGATGCGTAGTTGCACAAGCGGATGTAGCGGCCCAATTCGGCGCCCACATCGTCGAGTGCCCGTCGCATCAGCGCGAAGTTCGCCTGCGTGGCAAAGGTGCCGCCAAAACCTTCCGTCGTCTCGCCTTCTGGCACGTAGTCCAGCAGCGATTGGCCGGTCGAGCGGATCACCGCAATCACGTCCGCGCCTTGTCGGGCCGCGACGCGCGCTTGCACCACGTCTTCATGGATGTTGCCGCTGGCGACAATCACGTACTTCAGCGGCTGCATGCCCTGACCCAATCGACCGATCAGCGCCGTGCGCTCGTGCCGCCGCGCCAGGATCCGCGCCACGCCCGCTTGCGCCAACGTCTCGCCCACGTGACGCACTGCCGGCACCACGTCCAGGCGATCCGCGTGCGCGCGCAGGTCCACGCGTCCGTCCGCCACCGCTTGCGCCAGCGCCTGCGCATCCAGTCCCGTGAGCGTCATGGCCCGGCAGAACGGCCGCGCCACGCCTGCCGTCAACAATCCCGCGGTGTGCAGGTCCAGCACCACACGGTTGGCCAGCGGTTCGCCATCAGCGGTCGCGCCGGTCACGCCAAAGAGCCGCAGCACCGTGCGCTCGATCGCCAGCGTCGAATGGTCAGCCAGCTTGTCCTGCGTTTCCGTGGCAATCTGCCGCGCCAGCGTCCGGGCGCGCGTCACGCTGGCGCTGTCCAAGTCCAGCGGCGGGCAACCAAAGCCAGGCGGAGTCGGCGCAAACGTGGCGACGAGCCCCGCCATCGGACTCACCACTCGTCGCCGGGAACGACGCACGGCTTGCCGCCGCACTCGTCGATGATTTCCCCGGTGTCAAAGAAGTGGCCCATCTGCGCCATGTGCGCCTTGCTGCGGCGCGGGCATTCGTGCGGATCCTTGCCGATCTTGTTGGGCAAATTGCCCGGCAACGACCAATCCAAGCCGCAATTCCAGCTGACCACCGCCGAGCCGGTGTACGGATAGCTCTGCGGCGTGACGCCAAACAGGTTCTTGCCCCAGTTGGCCATCAGCTTCAGGTCGCCGCCACTGCGCGCAGCAATTTCCATCGTCACCGGGGCCACTTGATGGTCGCCAATCGCAATGTCCGCCAGCACGGCGTGCTTGGGCGTATTCGGATGCGGATTGGCAGTCATGTGGGCGTAGTGGGTCACGGAATCGACGGCGTCCCAGGGCAACTGGATCATGGACAAGAGAATGATCTGGTCGCGGGTGTCTGGATAGAAGCCGCGGATGATCCCGAAGAACATTTCAAAATCCGCGGACCGCTGCAGCAAGGTCGAATAGTTGTTGCCCACCACGCCGACGGCGCCACGCACGATATCGGTCGAAAGCGCCAGCACGGTGCCGCCGAAGATCGCGCCCTGCGAATTGCCGTAATAGAACATCCGCGTCTTGTCGACCGTCACCTTCGCGGCTTTGACTTCCGGTAGATCGGCAAACTGCTCACGCATCGCCCGCTGCAACAGCGTGTACTCGAGCATACCCTGATGCAGCTTGTCCGGCAGCGAGGAGAAGTTGGTCATCGCCGAGAGCACCAGCATGATTTCAGCGCCCTCAAACTGCGACATGCCGTACATGTGGCAGGCATACGGAATGATTTGGCTCTTGGTCGCCAGTGTACCCAGATAGCCGGTCTCGACCTCTTGCGCGCTGCCATTCAGGCCGTGGCCGTACTCCATCAGGCCAAACGCCGGACCATTCAGCGCCGTGCGCGGAATCCGCACGAAGAATTCCGGATCGCGCCAGCCATTTTGCACCGGCATGCCGTCCGCGCCCACGTTCAGGTAGTGCAAGCTCGCCGCGTCGTCCAGGCGCACATAAGAAGGCACATGGAACGTACCGGTGACTTCCATCGCAATATCGGCATCTTCCGCTTCGGTGAACGTAATAACCTGCTTGACGGTCAGCGCCGGACCTTTGTCGCCCACGGTCTTTTGCGCCTCGTCTCGCATGTGCAGCAAACGGCCGTGCTCTGCTTCGGTCGACGCCGTGACGAAGTCCCACGCCAGGATCAGCTCGTCCTTCTTGACGCCCTCGCCGGCCAGAACCGCAAAGATATCGTCGAACTTCGCCTGGCGATCGGCGATCGTCGTGCCCGCCGTCGCGCCCGACTTCAGCAGCGCAAAGGCCGGCGCCGCCGCAAAGGCCTTGCCGCTCGTGTCCTTGAGACCGCGCACACCGACGACGTAGCGCGTCGCTTCGTTCAAAATCACCGCGGGGCGCACGATGAACATCTGCTTGGTCGCGTCTTTCTCCGTCAGGTCCAGCTCGACAAAATACGGCACGTGGCGGGTGACCTTGCCGCCCACGACTTCCAGCAGCACGATGCTCGCCGTGGCGTCCACCGAGCTGGCCATCGTGTTCTCGCTGGGCAGCCCCGTCGTGTCGACGTTGGGCCACTGCATCAACAGCGTCGTGCCCACGCCGTAGCCATCCAGCAGCGCGTACGGCGCCGGCGACACCAGCTGACCGCCTGAATTCTTGGGCAAAGTCGACTCGCCAAATTGCAGGCGATAGCCGGTCTTGGTCTTCGCGTCCGCCACCAAGTACTGGTTGGACGGCCACGGCAGCGCGCAGTGCGCCGGATGAATCGGATCGCAGTCGTGATTCGGCCAGTCAAACGGCGTCGTCGCGGTCGTGTCGCTGCCGATGAGCACATCGTCCGCTGTCGCGTCATCGGTTGAAGTCGTTGCGGCCGTGCCACACGCCGTCGCCACAAGCGCCGGAACCCAAATCAAACGGAGGAGATTTCGCAGCTGCATGACCAACCTGAACGCCGAAAGTGCCCGGCAAAGCGGTGGCAGGCTATCCGAGACCGCGCCCGTTGGCATGACGCGCTGCGTCAAACGCACGACAAGTGGCGGACCATACCGTATCCTGTGGCCATGGCGCTGCCGCTCCCCGACCTGACTTTGCCGCTGCACGACGCTGGAACGGGCACGCCGACGCTGCGGCGTGTGCTGGCTGGCGCGACGCAGACACTGGCGCGCGATCTCCAGGCCACCGCAGCGCGTCACGATCGCAATCTGGCACAACTCCTCGGCCAGCTGGCGGAAGTGGGCGTGCTTCAAGCGATTTTGCTGCGACCACAGGTGAGCGTGCTGGCGCGGGTGTGGCTGGCCGTGCCGGTGCAACGGCGGCTGCTGCAGGGTCGGCTGCGCGCGGCGCTGGCGGTGGAAGCCGCTCTGGTCGGTCGGCTGCCGGTGCCGGTCGAGCTGCCGCCGGTCGCGATCGGGCTGCCGCGCTTGGGCCTGCGACTGGAGCCGGCAGACACGACCGCGCTGCGCATTTCCCCGGATGGCCTGACGGTGCGTGGTGCCCAGGGACAGCTCGAATGGGCGTTTGTGGACCTTGCACCCCGGGCGACGCCGTGTGTCCTCTGGCACGCCTACACGCCGATTCACCCCGGGCTGCCGAATGCGCGTCTGGCGCAGGCCGACGACAATCCGCTGGCGATTTTTCACGATCACCCCAAGCGCCGCGGCAACATCGTGAGCCTGGGCGAGCGGCCGGAAGCGGCGTGGCAGGAGCCCCTGGCTTTTGCGATCGACCAGATCGCCGCGCATCTGCCGGCGCTGCTGGACGAGATGCGCCTGCTGCTGGGCCACGTCGTGCCGGTGGGCTTTTTGGAAGAAGATCACCAGTCGGCGAGCTATCCGCACGCACTGGGGACAATCTACCTGACGCTGCACCCGCGACCGATGATGATGCTGGAGGCGCTGATCCACGAGTTCCAGCACAACAAGCTGCACGCGCTGATGCGGCTGGGACCGCTGCTGGCCGGCGATGAAGACCTGCGCGTGGCCTCGCCGGTGCGGCCGGATCCGCGGCCGTTGCGCGGGGTGCTGCTGGCGGCGCACGCGTTCCTGCCGGTCGCGGAACTCTACCGACGACTCGTGGAAACGGACGATCCGCTGACGCGGCAGCACTGGTTTGCCGAGCGTTACGCCGAAATTCGCCGCAGGAACCGCGAGGCGTGGCGGACGATCCAGCAGCACGCGGTGTGGACGCCGCTATCCCAGGGGCTGGCGGAAGAACTGGCGCGGCTGGACCGCGCGCTGTCGGAGCCTTGAACGATGCACGTGCTGTATGCCGATAACCACCTGCTGGTGGTCTACAAGCCCGGCGGAATTCCCGTGCAAGCGGATGCGTCGGGTGATCTGGACCTGCTGACCGAGGGCAAGCAGTGGATTCGCCGGGAGAAGAACAAGCCGGGCGACGTGTACCTGGGCTTGGTGCACCGGCTGGATCGGCCGGCGCGCGGCGTCGTGGTCCTGGGCCGGACGTCAAAGGCGGCGGCGCGGCTGTCGGCGCAATTTCGCGACCACACCATCGAGAAGATCTACCGCGTCGCGGTGCACGGTCGACCGGAGCAGCCCAGCGGTACGTTGCGCGACTGGTTGGATTCGGACGAACGCGGCAGCCGCATCGTGACAGCCGGTCGCGGCAAGGAAAGCGTGCTGGACTACCGCGTGCTGCAAAGCGACGGTGCGCGCTCGCATCTGGAAGTCACGCTGCAGACTGGACGCAAGCACCAGATTCGCTGCCAGCTCGCGGCGCTTGGCCATCCGGTGCTCGGCGATTTGCGCTACGGCGCGCCGCAACCGCTGCCGGACCGCTGCATCGCGCTGTTGGCGTTCCGGCTGACGCTGACGCATCCAACGACGCACGAGCGCATGACGTTCTTGGCGCCAGAAGTTGCGGGTTGGCCGTACGATCCGCGCGGATGAGCGCGGAAGCGGTGGGAAAAAAGGGCGTGGGCCGTTACACGAGAAGCTGCCGGAGGAGCTGATCCAGACGCGCGACCTGTGCAGTTGCAAGCCACGGCGCCAAACCCGGCAACGCGCGCGGCTCGGCCGCCAGGCATTGCCGCAAGGTCGCCGCGGAACGGGATGGATCCGCGCCGTCGTCGACAAATCCCGCGTTCAGATCGCGCACCAACTGCGCCGCGTCGCAGGCTTCGGGACCGCACAACAGGATCGGACAGCCGGCGCTGAGAATTTCAAACAGCTTGCCGGGATAGCTGTAATCCGTGCGCGCCGACACGGACACGATGCCCGCAGCCGCGCCGCGGTACAGGTCCATGGCCTCGCGACTGGGCAACTGGCCGCGGTCGTCCAGCCACGCCGCCACGCCGTGGTGCTCCGCCGCGCGCCGCAACTCCGCGCCGTGCGGCCCGGCGTAGGTCAGGCGCAAGGCGTCGGGCGGATAGGTGTCCTTCAGGGCCGCGATCGCCGCCAGCGCGCTATCGAGACTGCGGTCGTAGGCCAGCGAACCGGCATAGACCAGGCGCAACGGCCTGGCGCGCGGAACGGGCTCAACCGGCGGCGGCTGATCGAGACCGTTCGGCAGGAATTCAACCGGCTGAGGCGTGCGCGCGGCCAGCCATCGCGTCATCGTCGGCGTCACCGCGAGGACCAGCGAGGCTTGCTGCAGCAAGCGATTCTCCAGGGCCCGGTGCGCCGCCATTTCCACCCGCGGATAGGCGCGATCCAAGCCATAGCTGCCGTCGTGCGTCATCACCTCCGACCACGGATCGCGATAATCCAGCACGAGCTGCGCGCCACACAGCCGCGCCGCCATCGCGCCGATGAGCGCGTCGGTCGGTGGCGGGATCGTCGCCAGCACCAGATCGAAATGCCGACCACGCAGGGACGCCAGGGCCATAGGCAGCCAGCCAGCGTAGTCGTCGGGAAATTCGACTTGCCGCAACAGGCGACCCAGCGTGCTCCGCCACGAAGGAGCTCCGGCGACAGTCGGCTTGCCCGACGCGGCGTGCGCAGTTCCGTCCCGGCGCAGCCACACACGCGGCATCACCGCGTGGCTGTGGAGGATTTCGACGCCTGCGACAGGTGGCTCATCCGCGTCGAGCGGCGTCATGTACCGCGGGTGCAGCGTCGCCACCGTCACTTGCCAGCCCAGCGCCGCCAAGCCCGTCGCCATGCGCGCTGGCCGACGGCCGCCGATCAAGCGGGAAGGCGGATAGGCAACCGTGATGAGCAGGATGGACGGCATAGCGCGTTGGGTCAGGCCTTTTTCTCGAACAGGAACGTGTTCACCGCGGCAAAGGACGTAAACGTTTCGCTTTGCCGCAGCTTGAACCCGCGCGACTCGACGAAGTTGACGACTTCCACGGGTGTTGCCGCTTCAAACGGATAGCCGCCGACCCAGTCGACCAGATCGTGCCACGCGTTCATGCCACGCCGCGGAGAGTTGCGCACCAAGCGCACCAGTTGCCCGCGCGCAGTGGCGTACGCGAGCGTCGCCGCCACATAACCGCCCAGCAGCGCACCGCGGCGCAGCGGCCCGCCGGCCGAATAGGCCCGTTTGACGTGCTTGACCGCCGGTGTCAGCCACAGCTTCTTGTGGTAGAGGCCGATGAGCAGCAGGCTGCCCGGACCCGCACAGCGATGCATCGCCAGATCCACGGCCTGCCACATCGCGCCGGTGTGGTGCAGGACACCCCAGGAATAGACGACGTCGAAGGTCCCAAGCTGCTTCAGGAATTCCGCGTCCAACACCGAGCCTTGCAGCACCTGCCAACTGGTCGGCGCGCCGGCCCGCTGGTGCATCTGCTGCGTGCACGCAACGCTGTCGGCGTCGTAGTCAAAGCTGACAATCGCTTTGGCGCCCAAACGCTGGGCCGCCAGCGAGTGAATGCCGCTGCCCGAGCCGATGTCCAGAAACGTTCGGCCCTGCAGATCGCCACCCAACTGCTGGCGCAATTCGTCTTCCGCGGCTTGGAGTTTCGTTTCGTCAATCGACGCCAAGTACGCGCGCCAATTGCGACCAAAGGCGAAGCGAACGGTTTCTGCGGGTGCGGTCTCAGCCATGCGATTCCAAGCCATGCGGGTCCATCGCCGCCATGGCCGAAGCGTGCGCTGGCGGCGACGCCCGGTCAAGACGGTGTGACTCGCGGAGGCCCGGCAATGCTGCTACCTTTGCGCGACCGGCACGACCGGCGGAGTCACCATGTGCGGCATTAGCGGTTGCGTCGACTTTGAGCGTTTGGCCAGCCGCGCGCCGTGGCAGCCAGCCGAACTCCAGTTGGCGGAACGGCTGCGGGACGGCATGGCCCACCGCGGCCCGGATGGTGCGGGGCAATGGCAGGTGCCGGGTGTGATCCTGAGTCAGCGGCGGCTCGCGATTCTCGACCTGAGCCCCGAAGGTGCGCAGCCGATGCTGGGCCATGACGGCGCCGCGCTGACGTTCAACGGTGAAATCTACAACTACCTGGAACTGCGCAAGGAATTGGCGACACTCGGCTGCACGTTTCGCTCCACGGGAGACACGGAAGTCTTGCTGGCTGCACTGCAAACGTGGGGACCGGACGTGGCGTTGGCGAAATTGCGCGGCATGTTCGCATTTGCCTACTGGAACGCTGCGGATCGCTCGCTGTTCCTCGCCCGCGATCCCATCGGCAAGAAGCCGTTGTACGTCTGGCAACACGGCACGCAACTGGCGTTCGCTTCGTCGCTCTGGCCGCTGACGGGCTGGCTGCGTGCCCAGGGGCAGCAGACGACGATTGACCCGGTGGCGATCGAACATCATCTGGCCGGTGGCTACATTGCCGCGCCGCGGACGGTGTTTGCGGAAGTGCAGAAGCTGCGCGCCGGCGAAGCGTGGCGGGTGGATGCGCAAGGCGTGCACAAGCTGCCGATCGCGCCACTGCCGTTTGCCGAGCCAGGCCAACCGCTGGACACGGCGACGCTGGATCAGCTCGAGTTCCTGCTCCAGCGCGCGGTGGAACGGCGCCTGCGCAGCGACGTGCCGGTGGCGACGTTCCTGTCGGGCGGCATCGATTCCAGCCTGGTGACGGCGATGGCGGCGCGGCTGCATCCCGGCATCACGGCGTACACGGTGCGGACCGGCGATGGTCAGGAAGACGAGCTGGAGATCGCCCGACGCGTGGCCAGGCACACGGGCGTGCAACACGAGGTGCTGGACATCGGCCACGCCGAGCTGGACCTGCTGCCGACGCTGGTGCGGCATTACGGTGAGCCGTTTGGCGATTCCAGCGCGCTGCCGTCCTGGCTGATTGCGCAACAGGCGGGCCAACGGCATCGCGTGGTGCTGACGGGCGACGGCGGCGACGAGGTCCAAGGCGGCTATCCGCGGACGCAGATGTTCGCCCTGCGCCACCTGCTGCACGACGTCGCGCACTTGCCGTGCGTGCCTTTGCCCAGCGAGAATCCCGGCTTGCACGGCCGCGCAGCGTCGCTGTGGTTTCGCGGTTATCGGTTGATAACACCGGGCGCGGCGGCCATTTCTGCTCAAGCGGATGGTCTGCACCACCTGCACGCCTGGTTTCGCGCGGATGTGCAGCAACGGCTCAAACAGGAAGGCTGGCAAGCCCAAGTGACGCAGACCTTTCAGTCGTTCGCAACGCGCAACCAACTGGACCGCTGTCTGGCGCTGGAATTTCGCCTGTACTTGCCGGAAGACCTCAACGTCAAGGTCGACGTGGCGACGATGGGCAGTGCGGTCGAGGCCCGGGCGCCGCTGTTGGACCGCGATTTCACCGACGCGTGCTGGCAGGTCCGCGCCGGCGATCGCGTGCGGCCTTGGCGCACCAAGCGGATTCTGCGGGCGCTGCTGGCGCGACGGCTGCCGCCCGAAGCGCAAATGCAGCGCAAACAGGGGTTTTCCGTGCCCATGGCGCGGTGGATGGCCGATGGGCAACGCCAACAGGCGCTCGCGGAACGACTCCGGGGGGGCCTGCCCGGGCTGCCGTGGTTCGATGGCCATGCCGCGGCGAACGGCTTCCTCCAGCGCGCGCGCGCGGGTCAGGACGTGGGCACGCTGGGCTTTCGCTTGCTGTGGTTGGCAGAATGGGCGGAGCAGAACGCCCGGCTCACCGGCCCGCAGGCGCCGTAGGCAACCCGCTCAGCGCTGTTCCGGGACAATCGCTGGCGCCGTCACTTCAACCGGCCCACCCGCTGGCGTCATCTCGGGAACTTCCTGCGTCGCCAGCGCCGCGTGCTCCTGCCGCACCGTCAGGTTGCGAAACCGCGCCTTGGCTTGCGAAACGTGGATGCCAAACAGCGAGTAGGTGTCGCGATCGACGCGCATCGCCAGCGCTTCCCGGCCAGCCACGTCCACATGCAGCACGCGGTTGATGACCGAGACGCGCACGTGCCGCCACTTGCCCAGCGGAATGTCGGCCCAAGCCTGCATCAGCGGCTCCAACATGCTGGCCGACGAAGCGCGGCGCAGCAGGACGGCGTCGTGGGAGACGTCGATCAGAAAATAGTACGGGTATTCGCCGTGGAAGTTGTTGCCCAGGATCAGCCCGGCCGTACCACGCGCGAGATTCAGGTCCAAATCGAAGCTGAAGTCACCGACCGGCAATTCCGACTTGATGAGGTAATTGTGGTTGCTGTTGCCGGTCGCCTGGATCTCATTGCCGGCCACCAGCCATTGACCGCCCTCGTGCACCGCCCAATCGTCCACGCTCTGGCCGTTGAACAGCTGGACATCGCCCTCGGGCACCTGGGCGCGCTCGGCGATGTAGGCCCGCCATTGCGAGTCGAGCGCCACCAGATCGCCGCCAAAGACCGCCTTGAACGCCGTGATGCCGTCTTCTCCCGCGTGAATGTGCTGGAAATACTGGGTGAATTTACCTTTGTGCGCCGGCGAGTGCACGAGAAAATCGACCAGCCCCCAGGACTCCGCGTAGTAGATGTTCATGGACGCGCCGGAGAACCGCTCCGTCGGCGCGCGCACCAAAGTCGGCAGATCGATGAAGGAATTGTGGCGCAGCGCGTTCACCAGATAGGCCAGCTTGCCCTTGTTGACGCCTGGCACGTGAATGCCCGAGCCGACGACTTCGTAGGAACCGACGAATTCGCACACGCCTTCGTCAAACCAAATCGGCCAGTTCTTGCGGGTGTAGCGGGAAAAGCTGTGGTCGGCGAATTGTTCGCCCATCATCACGTGGACCAGCTCGTGGAAATACAGCTGCATGGAATTGTTGTAGCGATAGGTCACGGCGGTGCGCGTGGCGCCGTCGTAGTAGCCGCCGTTGTTGATGAGGCCCGGCGCATTGTCCCGCGCGTACTCCTGGTAGCGCTCCTGCGTCTCAAAAACGATGAGCTGCGTCGGTTTGGCCGGCGCGCGGACGGCGAGAATGTCCGCCAGGGTGTTGTTGGCCTGGACCATGAAGGAATCGAGTTTCACCAACAAATCCGCAGCATAATCGTGACGGGTATCGGTCAATAACGTGATGGATTTGCCTGGATACTTGCGCAGCGGCTGATGATCGGCCGGATCGCCACCGTCGCCCGGCGCGCGCGCACTCTGCCCGGCCGCCGGATACGCCGTTTCGCCATCAATTTCCTGACTTCCAGGGTCCGGCGGCGTGGGTTGTGCCGCTGCGAACGCCGCGTCCTCGGGGTCGGCTGAATCCACGCCAGCCCGCGTTGTTTCCCCATCGTGACGTGCCTGGACCGCTTGAGGACCCTGCAAAGTGGCGGCGCCGTGCAGCACCAGCACCAGCACGGTCAGCGCAAATACCGCGGCGATCAGCAGCGACCACAGCGCACGCGACCAGACATGCGCTTGCATGGCGGCAGCTTGGGTCGGCGACGACGGTGGTGGAGCCAAGGGAGCGAGCGGCACGGAATCTCAAAGTCGCGCGGCGTGTTGCGCGTTCAGGCCAGTCTAGGGTCGGGCCCGGGGTCGGTCAATTCGAGCGGCCGATCTGTGCGGGATCGGTGCGGACTAGCGCGGTTGCAGCGCCCGCTGGAGCAACTGCAGATCAGCCCAAGCCTCGCGTTTCTTGGCTGGATTCGCCAGGAGCGCCTCGGGAGGCCAGGTCGCCAAGGTCGGTCGATCGAGAACGCGCGACCACTGTCCGCGCAATTCCGCCAGCGGCTTGGCTTGCTTGAGCAGGAACTGCGCGGCCGCCTCGCCCATCAGCAGCACCGCTTGCGGGTGGATGGCCTCCATCTGCGTGCGCAAGAATGGACTGCACGCGGCGATCGCCGTCGCGCTCACGCCCGCTGCGGGTGGCCGACACAGGGCGATGGTCGTCAGCCACACGTCCGCGCGGGCGAGACCGATCGCGCCCAGCATTTTGTCCAACAGCGCGCCCGCTTCACCCTGGAACGGCTGACCCGCGGCATCCTCCAGCGCGCCCGGCGCATCGCCGACAATCAGCACTTTTGCGCGTGGATTGCCCTGACCGAACACGATCTGCGTGCGGCATTGGGCATGCGCACAGCGTTCACAACCCGTCACCCGAGCGCGCAGCTTTTCCAACATCAGGACCGGATCAGGGGTCGTTGCCTGAGGAATCGGCGCCGTCGTGCGCGCGGGCGGCGGCGCGATCGCGGGACGCGGAGGCGCGCGATCGGGCGGCGGCACAACCGAGGCCGCGACGGCCTGCTCCGGGCGCGCCCACGCGCGATCGACGACATCGGCACCTGTCCAGCGGGCAAAACGCAGCGACGCAGCGAGCGAGCGAACCAACTGCGCGGGATCGTCCTCGGGCAGTTCGGTCATCGCTTCAACCTCCCTCACAGCTACCAGCGAATCCACGCGACCATCGGATCGTGGTCCGACGGCCACATCTGCAGATCGCCATAGGCGTGCAGATCGACGTGCCACTCCGGCACGGTAAACGTCGCGCCGGCCAGCCAGAGGTGGTCGATGCGGTTGGCCAAGCCATAGTCTGGCTTGGGCGTGCGGTTGCTGTCCACTTGCCATTTCACGGCGACGTCAAACGCATTGGTAAACTGGAAGCCACCCTTGCCATCCACACCTTTGTCCAGGATCGCGTAGGCCTCCGTGTCGGGCGTCGAATTGAAATCGCCCACAAAGACGACCGGTTCCTGCTGGGCCATGGGGCCGAAACGCTGCAACGCCAGCGGCGCCGAGAGCTTCTGGCTCGGCGTGTTGTTGTCAAAGTGCGTGCTCGCCATGACAAACGTGCGATTGGCCAGCTTGTCGTTGAGGCGCGCCCAGAAGATCAGCCGCGGAAATTGCCCACCGGTGGCAAAACCGTTGGAAAATGCCAGATCCGGCGTCGGGCTCAGCCAGATCGCCCCTTGATCCAGCACGTCGAAACGCGACTTCCGGTAGAGAACCGCCGCGTCCGAGTACGTCTCAAAGCTATCGCCGAGGTCGGTCGTCTGATCGGTCGGCTTTTTGATGTAGAACAGGCTGCCGTACACGCCGCCCGTCGCGGTGATATCGCCGAGCATGTCGACGCTGGGATCCGGCGTGAACGTCTCCTGCACGCCGATCAGGTCGGGATCAAAGCGCGCGATCGTGTCGCGGACCATTGGCACGCGCGTGGCCCAGTCCTGCGGCCAGTCCGGATGATCGCTGTTCAGGCAAAATGGGCACATGACGTTGTAGGTCATGACTTTGACGAGGTGCGGGTCGGCCGCCGTCACGTCCGCGCCCGTGGCATCGTTCGTTGCTGTCGCGTCTGCGCCCACATCCGCCGCGGCGTCCTCGGTCGCGGTCTTGGCCTGACCACAGCCACTCAAAAGTTGCGCAAATACGCCAGCTACCACCGCAATCTTGCTCTGCCACGTCGTCTGCATTGCTGTCTCCTCTCGCCCGTCCGTCACGCATGCTGGCATGCATACCGCCGTCACGCTACCGTCATCGGACGCGCATATGCTGGTCACGGAGTCACGCGGTTGCCTGAGGTCACCGCCCGCCGTAGCATGAGCGGGTGAAGCACCGCCTGCCCTTTCTCACGATTCTTTTGCTGCTCGCGTGTCGCCCGACGCCACCGACGCCAGTGCGCCGGACGGTGCCACCCGTCGTTGCGCTGCCTGTGGACGTGACGGTCACGGTGGCATTGCCGCTGGACGATTCACAGGTGGACCTGCTGGCGGCCGTGGATGAGCCGATGGCGTATGTCGGTCGTTTTGGTCACGCGACGGGCGGCCACAGCCACAGCATGGGCACTGCGCAAAATGGCTATCTGCTCAGCGGCTTGGCGGTGACGGAATCGCCGGCGCTGCGGATCCTGCCGCAGACGCGGACCCGCGGCTTTCTTTGGGGCACCGGCGAACTCGTCCACCTGCTGGAGCGATCCGCGCAGGCGGTGGCGGACGAATACCCACGTTCCACGGTGCGCCTCGGCAACCTGTCCAAGGAGGGTGGCGGCGACATCGCACCCAGCCACAGCCACAATTCGGGGCGCGATGCCGACGTGCTGTTCTTCGCGTTCGACCGCAACGGCAGCGAGGCGGCGCCCAGCAACTTCGTGCATTTTGACGAGAATGGCTTGTCCGATTCGCCCGACCCCGGCCGCTGGGAATTCGACACGGCGCGCAATTGGGCCCTGGTGCATCGCTGGCTGACGGACCCGGACGTCGTGGTGCAGTGGATCTTCGTCAGTGTGCCGCTGCGCAACCGCCTGCTCGACTATGCGTTGCGCCAGCGTGAGCCGCAGAGCCTGCGCGATCGCGCCATGCATGTGCTGGTCCAGCCACGTGATTCCAGTCCGCATGCGGATCATTTTCACATCCGCATTGCTTGCCCGCCGGACGATCGGCCCAATTGTATCGACGGTTTTGGCCAGACGGCGCACGCGCGCGAGGCGCAGGTGGACGCGCTGCTGCAGATGTATGCGCATGGCTCACCGGAGGAACAGCGCTATGCCCGCGAATTGCTGACGCTGCCGGTGGATGGCAGCGTGGCGGAACTGCCGCCGATTGAAGGGGATGAGGGCAAGCCGGAGTAGCGAACTTTCTGCCACCTTGAAATGCCGAGACGGCAGGAAGGTGGGCGGTCACAATTCCTGTTCAATCTGGACTTTGGCTTTGACGGGCTCGGTCTCAGCCATGCGGCGCAGCATCGGCGCAAAAGGCAAACCGACGACTGTGCCGCAGAACGCGCCAATGACCAGGAAGAAGAACAGCGAGGCGAACAGACCCAGAGCCATGCCGCCACCGGTGACGATGCGCCCCAGGATCGTCGGCTCGCCGGCGTTGCCAAAGAGTGCGGTCGTCATCATCAGGCCCATGTAGCCGCCGTAGAGGATTCCCGGCACCGCGCCGAGGACGAGATACGCAAGGAAGCTGACGCCAGCGCCGAGGTACGTGGGAAGAAGCTGGATGTGGTTGCGATAGGTTTTCATGGGGTCCTCTCTGTGATGGGCGGCGTTTCGTGCGCACCTGTCTCCTTACCTAAGCAAGAACCGTGCCAAGTTTGATCATCCTGTACAATCAAGATGTTGCGATAGTGAACGTCGATTCGTCCGTCTGGCGTTCGCGGCGGATCCCGGCAAAGCGCGCGACTCATCACCGTGATTACTTAGTGAATTCAGATTGTTTGGTTTGTGTCGGGAGAGTCGGACGGCTTGTCGCAGGTCACCGACAACCAGACGAAGCGGGGGCGGCCGGCGTGGAAGCCCGGCCAGCGCTCACGCGTCGTGGTCGTAAGGCACACCCAGCGCCGCGAGCTTTTCATACAGCGTACTGCGGTGCAGGCCAGCCAAGTCCGCGGCTTTCTGGACGTTATGTCCGGCGCGGTCCATCAATTGGACAAAATAGCCGTGCTCAAAACTGCGGCGCGCGTCCTTGTACGGCGTGTCGATCGCCGCGGCCGCCACACCCGCGGCATTGCCTTTGTCGCGCAGCTCGCGTGGCAGCGACTCGGGGCGAATCTCGTCGCCATCGCACACCAGGGACGCCCGTTCGATCACATGCTCCAGCTCGCGGACGTTGCCGGGCCACGGATACTCCAGCAGCAGCGCCATCGCCGACGCCGACACGGTGTGTGGCACGCGCGGGTGGTGGGCCGCCAGCTGCACCAGGAAGTGTTCGATCAGCGCGGGAATGTCCTCGGTGCGCTGGCGCAACGGCGGCAGGTCGATGCGCACGGTGTTGATGCGGTAGTACAGGTCCTGACGGAACTGGCCGCGGTCGACCAGATCCTCGATGGCGCGGTTGGACGCGCACACGAGGCGGACATCGGTCTTGGCCAATCTCCGGCTACCAACTCGATAATACTCGCCATTTTGCAGAACACGCAGCAACTTCGGCTGCAACGCCAGGCTCATGTCGCCAATTTCGTCGAGAAACAGCGTGCCGCCGTCCGCTTCAGCGAAGAACCCTTCTCGCGCTTCGCTGGCACCGGAGAACGCGCCTTTTTCGTGGCCGAACAGTTCGCTTTCCAGCAAGTGCTCCGGGATGGCGCTGCAGTTGATCGAGACAAACGACTGCTTGGAGCGTTCGCTCAATTGGTGAATCCGCTTGGCGAATACGTCCTTGCCGGTGCCACTTTCGCCCAACATCAGCACGGAAAAATCCGACGGCGCGACGCGCGCGATCAGGTCCATGACCGACGACATCGCGGGGGCCGCGCAGATGATGTCCTCGGACGCGGCACGCCGCGCCACTTCCGAACGCAAACGCTTGTTTTCACGCAGCAATTGCCTGTGTGCGATCGCGCGGTCGATCACGATCTCCAACTCCGCGGGATCAAATGGCTTGCGCAGGTAGTCAAAAGCACCGCGTTTCATCGCCTCGACGGCCGTCTCCACGGTGCCAAACGCGGTAATGAGCACGACGGGCAGATCGGGATCCGTCAGGTGCAGCCGTTCCAGCCCTTGCAGCCCATCGACATCGGGCATCCGCAGGTCGGTGACCACCACGTCGGCCGCTTCGTGGCGCAGGTACTCCTCCGCGGCGACCACGCCCGGCGCGACGATGGGCTTGTACTTGTGCGGGTCCAACAGGCGCAGGAACAGGTCGCGCGCAGACTGCTGGTCGTCGATGAACAGGATATTGGACCGCTTCATGCTGCCTCCTCCTTCGGCCCGGAGAGGGGCAACTCGATCACAAAGGTCGTGCCGACGCCGGGCGTGCTCTGGACGGTCAGCAGACCGCCGTGCACCTCGATGATCTTGTGCGCGATGGACAGGCCCAGACCAGTGCCGGTGGCCATTTTTGTCGTGAAGAATGGGTCGAAGATGCGCTCCAAATGCTCTGGGGCAATGCCTTCGCCGGTGTCAGAGAAGCGCAAGGTGACGAGGCCGGTCGCGCTGGACGAACCCTCGATGCGCAGGCTGCGCTCCGGTCTGCCGGCCATCGCGTCCGCCGCGTTCAGGATGAGATTGATGAAGACCTGCACCAGCAGGCCACCATCGCAGCGCACGGCGTCGGGCACCGCATCCATCTCCACGTGCAAGGCCACGCCATCGGCCCGCAGTCGGAAGGCGCACATCGCCACGGCTTCGCCAACCAAGCGTTCCAGCGACTCCGCACGGAAACTCAGGCGTCCCGGGCGGGCAAACTGCAGGAACCGCTCCAGAAGGGCGATCGCCCGCTGATTCTCATCGCGAATCGCCTGCAGATCGCTGCGGCGCGGATCGTCGCCCGGCGTGTCGCGCAGGAGCAGGGAAGCAAATCCGTGGATGGCGTGCATGTAATTGCCCAGTTCGTGCGCAAGCCCGGCCGCGATCGTGCCGAGCGAGATCAGCCGGTCGTGCCGGCGCATGCGGATCTCGACCAGGCGCGCGTGGGTCTCATCCGTGACCATCAGCACCACACCAATCGGCTGCTTGTTCACGCCCTGGATCGGGTACGCGCGGAAGAACAGGGTGCGCTTGCCACCCAGGACATCGGAGTCGACCGCGCGGTGCTCCAAGTCGGGCCCAGTCGCGCCAACCCGCACCAACTCGAGGGTCTGGCCTTTGCCGTTGCGCAGGACCTCGTCGACCATCCGCTGGAGTCCCGCCCCGTCGGGTACCAGCTCGGCGACCTTCAAGCCGGGCACGGGCCGCGTGAAACCATTCAGATGGCGTCCGGCGCCGAGGTTCACTTCCACGATTTCGCCATTGCGATCGCAGGTAATCACGCCTTCTTCCATCGCGCGAAACACGGCTTGCAGGTAGTTCGCCGTTTCGCGCAAGTCGGCCGTGACCTCGTCGACGCGCTGGCGCAAACGATCGTTCAGTTGCCGTTGGCTGGCCATGAGCTTGGCGTTCTCGTCCTGCTCCGCACGCAAGGCCTTGACCAGATGGCCAAAACTCGCTTCCAGGACGCCCACTTCGTCGTCAGACGTCGGCGGTGGGATCGACACGTCGGCGAGCCGGCCCGCGGTCACCGCTTGGGCGGCATCGGTCAGAACGGACAGCGGCCGGGTGATGCGGCGGACGTAGATCGTGCCGAGCACCGCGCCCACGATCAGCCAGAACAACCCCATGCCCAACGCGACGACGATGAGGCGCGTGGACTTGTCCGCGATTTCGCTGGACCGGAAGCGCAAGCCGACAAAGCCGACGACGACCGTGCCGCGCACGATGGGAGCGGAAACCGCATACAGGATCTTGTCGCCGAAAAGTCCGAAGAGGCCGGGCTCGGACCGCGGCGGAACGAAGGCGTCAAAGTGCGTCTGACGCAAACCACTTGATCCGCGTTGCGCCAGTACGGCGCCAAAACGGTCGGTAATCGTCAGGTCAACCAGATCGACGGCGTGGCCGACGCGATCGAGCAGCGAGTCGAACCGGCGCGGATCGGCCCCGTCGAGCAGCGCCGCACAACTGTTGGCAATGCCCTGGACGGCAATGGTGCCGTGCGCTGCCGCGTCGGCATCCAGGTCCGTCACTTCGCTCGACAGCCAGAACAAGGTCTGGCCCAGGAGAATCAGGCAGGTGATCGCGGACAACAGGATCACCAGCTTTCGCCGCAGCGAAAACGTGGGCTTGCGGATCCATTGCGTCCATCGAAACACAGCCTGGTTCTCCCCTACTTGCCGCTGTGGCAGCTCTGGCATGCCGCGCCCGCACCGTGGGACTTCATCCCGTCATGGCAAACCATGCATTCGGTGTTCGTCACGCGCCAGGTATGCGCCTTGTGGCAGTCGACACATTGCTGGTGCTCGGCCTCGGCATGCAGACCGCGCCGTTCCATGTGGGTGTGGCAAGACGCACAGCCGACCAGACCTTGGGGCGTCGCGTCGTGCGGCCGGTGGCAAACGGAGCACGCGAAGTTGGCCATGTGGTGATCTTTGGAGTAATCCTTGAACGCCACGCCGCGCGAGGCATGACAGTCGATGCAGTCATGCTGGGACGGCAACAGCGTCGCGGCATGTTTGCGAAAGCTGTGACAGGCGTTGCAGTGCAGGGGCGCCATGCCGGTAATCCGCACGGTCTCCTTCTCGTGGCACTGACCACAGGAATCCACCGCGTTGGCATACTTGTGAATCGCCCTGCCGTGGCAGGACTTGCACGTGACGTTGGGCTGCTTGAGATGCATCTCGTGGCCCACCGTTCCCGCGATGCTCGGCACGGGTCCGGTCTGATCGAAGTGGCAACCCGCGCACGCGCTCATCGGCACGTCGGGCGCGTGCAGGCGGCGAGGCTGACCGGATTTCGGCATCGTCTGGTTGCGCAGGACATACGCGCGGAACATGTCGGCAGCTTGCTCCAGCGTCTGCTTGTGGCAGGACTGGCAAGCGACCTTTTGATGCGAACCAGGCGCCCAGAACGCAAGCTGCTCCCGCGCAACGTGGCATTGGGCGCAGTAGCGCGGATCGGTCTGGATGTAATTCGCCGTCGAGCGCCACGTGACGTACATCGCCAGCAGCAGCGCAGGCGTCAGCCCAAACAGCAGCAGGCGCCACGCTGTCGTTGTGAAGGGCCATCGCGAAGGTGGATCAGTGGCATCCCGCACACGTCTCCTTGCGGATCACCACTTGAAAGTGACCCTCGAAAGCGTGGCACATATGACAGTGACCGACGCCCTCGTCCTGATGGAGTGTATGCGAAAACTCCGGCTTTGGCTCCCCTGCCGCCGCGCCCGGCTGGACCAGCGGCTTTGGCTTGCCTTTGCGAAAGTGCTCGATGTTGTGACAGCCAAAGCATGGCAGCCGTTCCAACCGCGACAGTGCGGGCTTGTGCGTCGGAGTCGGTGCCACAGCATGGGCGCTCGCGGCTGGCGTCTCCAAGGCGGCTTGGACGGAGAAGCCGACAAAGACCGTCGAGGCGACCGCTCCCAGGAGGATGACCACACTCTTGGCGTTCATGGCGCCCTCTTCTCGTCGGTCGCCTGCGCTGCTTCCGCCGATTTCGCCGCCGCTTCTGCGGCTTTGGCACGCGCCGCTGCGAGCCACGCCGCGTGTTCAGCGCCGTGTTCCTCCTCGTGCTCCTCGTAGCTCATGCGCCCGGTCAGGAACACCCAGGACATCGGAAACACCGCGGGGCGCAGGTGCACGTTGTAGAAATGCCAGACAAAGATCGCGAGCCCGGCCAGCAACGCTTCGTCGGTGTGGGCGAGATAGCAGATTTCATACAGCCACGGCGGGGCGAAGCGCATGACTTGGGTTGGGAACCAGCGCACCGCACCCGAGCCAACCATGATGACGCAGCCCCAGAACACCGCCCAGTAGTCGAATTTCTCGAAGTAGCTGAACCGGGCATAGGCCGGCTTCTTGTCGCGCAGGCCGAGCAGCCAGCCCAGGTTGGCGGCCACATCGCGCAGATCCTGAAGCTTCGGCAGCATCGTGAAATGCAGTCGACCGCGCGCGAGCGCCACGGCGAGATAGGTGAGGTGGTACAGGCACGCGACGACCAGACCAACCGCAGCGATGCGGTGGATGAGCCCGGTCGTTTGCAAGCCGCCGAAGAGGGAAACCAGGAAATGCGACGCGCCCACGCCATGGCTGCTGAGCGGCCAGCCGGTAAAGGCCAGCAGCGTAAACGATAGCGCCATCAGCCCGTGCGCGATGCGCTGGTTCACATCAAACCGCAGGATCGTCCCCTTGGGCTCAATCCGCCCGTCGCTGACGTGCGCGAGCACCGTCGGATCCATATCCTCCAGCTTCGGCTGATGGCCATGTTTGCGCTTGTGCGAAGACTTCCTGGCGCGGCGGACGACATTGAGGATATCCAGCAACACGTGCAGCGACAGGCCCAGAATGGTCAGGAAGGTCAGCCAGGCGAAGAACTTGACGGTGTAAAAGGAAATCGGCCGATCCTTGACCGTCATCGGCTTGTGGTTGGCCAGGACGCGAAAGCTGGGTTGCGCGCCTTCGTGGCACTTGATGCACGGTCCCGCAGCGAGCGCTGCCGCTTTTTTGGCATCGCCCGGTGGATGCGCCGGGTGGCAATCGGCGCATCCCGGCGCTTCAGCGGAGCCCAAATCCAGCTTGATAGCATGCATCGTGTGTTCATACGCCGCCACGATGCCGGTGCTCAGGCGAAACGGCGCCATGCGCTTGGGATCGCCGTGGCAACTCACGCAGTGCTTGTTCATCGCCGTACGCCGCGCGGCCGGTGTCATCGTCTTCATCAGCTGGATTTCGTGCGGGTCGCCGTGGCAATCGAGGCAATACGGCAAACCCGCCTTGGTGCCTTCCTTGTTCTTGCCGTGCGGAAACGCGCCTGCGGTGTCGCTCGGCGCGTCGTGGCAGTCCATGCAAGCCGCCAACGGCACCGGATTCTTGAAGCCACGCTTCTTCAGCGCGTCGATGTCCTCGCTCGTGGCCTCCTCGACCGGCTCGTGCGGATTGAACTGGTAGCCCTGGTGACAATCGCGGCACGTCGAGTCCTTGTGCGCGCTGCGCTTGGATTGCGCGGCGGAGAACGTCGGCTCGTTGTGGCAATTGCGACACCACTTGGGATCGTCAGAATCGTTGGTTGCCGCGTGCGTCGGCGGCGTCGCCAGCAGGATGCCTGCCGCAAGTGTCGTTCCAAGTATCCAGCGAAGAGTTTGTGAGAACATAACGGCCTCTGTCCGCGTTGCGCCGACTACTGCGTAGGCCAAGCAACATCCGTGCCAACGGCGGAGAAGAATGAGTCTGGTTGATATGACGTGTGATTTGAATAACTTGTAACCACGACCTTGAATGCCGCGCCTGACGACGCACTGAATCTGGGTGAGAAAACGCCCTGGGACAGACCGCCACTGGGGAATTTTTCGCCATTTCCAGACAACCGATGTGGGGAAATTTCCGCGTTATGCGGATGATTCTGGAATTGCCGACAAGGCTGCGTCGGGAAATCCAGACAAGAAGCGGGTTCTAACGTTGTTCGACGTGGACTTCGGCCGCGATCGGCATCGGCTCCGCTTCCGCCATCCGGCGCAGGATCGGCGCGAACGGCAGACCGAGGACAGTGCCAAGGAATGCGCCGATGACCAGGAAGAAGAACAGCGAGGCGAACAGGCCGAGCGCCATGCCACCGCCGGTGACGATGCGCGCCAGAAGGGTCGGTTCCGCCGCGTTGCCGAAGAGCGCGGTCGACATGATGAGGCCCATGTAACCGCCGTACAGGATGCCAGGTACCGCGCCAGCGAATAGGTACGCGAGAAAGCTCGCGCCGGTGCCGATGTAAGTGGGGAGAAGCTGGATGTGGTTGCGATTGGTTTTCATGGGGTCCTCTTTTCGGGTGGCGCCGTTTCGTTCGCGCCTGTCCCTATGCCTAAGCAAGGACCGTGCCAAGTTGCGTTGTCTCATTATTTCAAGCTATTACCAGACACGCGCGTCCTCCGGTTGTCGGAGAACCGCGGCGAAGCCTGTCGGCAAGTGCCGACCAGACGTGCAATTATCCAATGATTGCGCTTTGTTGTCGTGGTGTCTGGAGAGCCGGACGGTCTGTCGCCAGTCTCCGACACCCGAACGCTACCGCGCGAACGCGTCCGTCGCAGCGATCAATTTGTCGACAATGCCCGCTTCCAACGCCGAATGGCCGGCGTCCGCGATGATGTCGAGGGTCGCCTCGGGCCATGCCTGGTGCAAGTCCCACGCCGAGCGCAGCGGACAGACGACGTCGTAGCGGCCCTGGACGATCACACAGGGAATGTGGCGAATCTTGCCGACGTTGCGCAGCAGCTGATCATCGTGATCAAACCACGCGCCGTTGACGAAGTAGTGCGCCTCGATGCGTGCGAAAGCCAAGGCGAAATCGTCCTCGGCGTAGTGGTGCAGCATCGCTGGGTCGGTGTACAGGCGACTCGTCGCGCCTTCCCAGATACTCCAGGCCTTGGCCGCCGCCAGCTGCACCGTCCGATCCGGGTGCGTCAGCCGTCGGTAGTACGCGCCCATCAGGTCGCCGCGCTCGACTTCCGGGATGGCCGCCAGGTACTGGTCCCACGCATCCGGATAGATCCAGCTCGCGCCACCTTGATAGAACCACTCCAACTCCTTGCGACGAATCAGGAAGATTCCGCGCAGCACCAGTTCCGTCACGTGTTCGGGATGCGACTCGGCGTACGCCAGCGCCAGCGTCGAGCCCCACGAGCCGCCAAAGACCTGCCAGCCGCCGATGCCCAGGTGCGCGCGCAGCTTCTCCATGTCGGCGACCAAATCCCACGTCGTGTTGTCGCGCAGTTCTGCGTGCGGCGTCGACCGGCCACAGCCGCGCTGGTCAAACAGCACAATGCGGTAACGCGCGGGGTCAAAAAACTGCCGATGCCACGCGTCGCAACCACCGCCTGGACCGCCATGGACAAAGACCACCGGCTTGCCGCGCGGATTGCCGGCCTGCTCATAGTACAGCGTGTGCAAAGGCGATACCGCCAATCGGCCGGCGTCATAGGGTTCAATCGGCGGGTAGAACGTGCGCATGCGGGGCTCCAGACCGTGAAGAACGGCGCGCGGATTGTGGCAAAGGCGGGCCAGCGGGCGCAAGGGCGGCACCGGCAACACCTCTGTAGGGGGCTCATCACGACCGCAACGAAAACACCGCTGTCGTTGTTGCAAAGATCCGCGGGTTTTCCAGCCCGTCCTTGGCCAAATCGCCGTGCGCAGGTACAGTCGCCGCCTCGCTCGCCCATTGCGGGCCACCTGCTGGGCATGCTCCGACTCTTCTTCGACCGCTATGCCCGCCGCTACGCGCTCATCTACGCCGCAGGCCTCGCTTTTCTGGTGGCGACCATCGGTCTGACGGTCGCCATTCCGGCGCTGCAGAAGAACGTATTCGACGCGTTGACCGCGCTCGACTCGATCCGCCAAATGCTGCCTTTTGCCGCGCTGTTGCCGGCACTTGGACCTGCGCAAATCGTCACCCTGGACACCATCCGGCCGCTGGTCTGGCTGATCGCCGCCGCTGCCGTGCTGGTGATTTTCGTCCGCACGCTGTCGCGCATCCTGTTTTTCAACCCGGGCCGCGCCATCGAGTTCCGCATCCGCAATGACATGCTGCAGCGCCTGCTCGGCATGTCCCCACAATTCTTCAAGTCCTGGAGCATCGGCGACATCATGGCCCGCGCTGGCGACGACGCGACCTTCGTGCGCGCGTTTGTCGGTTTCGCCGCGATCATGGTGCTGAACATCCTTGTGGCCTCGACCTGGGCGCTGATCCGCATGGTCCGCACCGATGCCTGGCTGACCCTCTACTGCGTGCTGCCGCTGCTGATCGCGGTCGTGGCGCTGCGCCTGGGCGTTTCGCGCACCTTTGGCATGATGACCGAGACGCAGAAAGCGCTGGGCCGGCTGAGCAATACGGTGCTGGAGACCTACAAGGGCATCAACGTGGTGCAAGGCGCCGCGGCCGAACACGCGTTTCTCGCCAAGTTCGACGTCGACAACGACGCGTTCACCTCGCTCAACCTGCGCGTCGTGGCGATTCGCACCTTCCTGATGCCGATCGTCGCGGTGGTCGGCAACATCTGCATCTTCTTCCTGCTGCTCATCGGCGGCCAGCACGTCGCCGAGAACCGCATGACGCTGGGCGACGTGGCGGCGTACGCGTCCTATGTGGCGATCCTGGTCACGTCGCTGGCCAGCGGTGGCTGGGTGATCGGCGTGTTGCAACGCGGCGTGGTGTCGCTGCGCCGGGTGTGGGAAGTGTTGGAGCTGCAGCCGGACATGACGGTGGGCGATGTCCCACTGCCCATGGGAGGACGCGGTATTCACCTGCGCATCCAGCATCTCAGCTACCGTCACCCGGACGCCACACCGGACGCGCCGCTGGTGCTCGACGATCTCTCGCTCGACCTGCCACCGGGCCAAGTGCTGGGCGTGTACGGTGCTGTGGGTGCAGGCAAGTCGACGCTGGTGTCCATCCTGGCGCGGTTGCACCGGCCGCCGCCGCGCACCGTGACGCTGGACGGTGTGGACCTGCTGGACGCGGCGCGAGAGGACCTGCGGCGTGCCGTGGCGGTTGTGCCACAGGACGCGTTCCTGTTTTCGCGCTCGGTGCGGGAGAACATCGGTTACATCGATCGTGTGGCCGATATCGATGACGCGCGGATCCAGGAGGCCGTGCAAAAAGCTTGTCTGCAAGGCGATATCGCCCGTCTGCCGCAAGGGCTCGACACGATCGTGGGGGAACGGGGGCAGACGTTGTCCGGCGGGCAACGGCAGCGGGTGCAACTGGCTCGTGCGTTCTATCGCGGCTATCGGCTGCTGATCCTGGACGACGTGCTGTCGGCGGTGGACCACGACACGGAGGCCAAGCTGCTGGCGGCGATCCAGGCGGATATCGTCGCGAAAGGCACGAGCGCGGTGCTGATCTCTCACCGGCTCTCCGCGATCGCGGCGGCGAGCGAAATCGTCGTGCTGGAACACGGCCGAATCGCCGAGCGCGGCACGCACGCGCAGTTGCTCGCGCAGGCGGGGACGTACGCGCGGGTGTGGGCAGCGCAATCGACCGAAGGCGCGGACGAGGAACGGTTGGATCAGCCCAATGCCGACCTGGCGGCTTTGGCGTAACGCTGCACGATTTCTCCCGCCGCCTCAATCGCCTGAATCCCCTGCACCGACTTGCCCGCCTGGAAATACTCCTGATATGCCGACCCGCGCTGCTGCGCTTCCTTCAGCTTCCACGCCGACTGCAGCGAGTAGAACATCCGCATGTAGTGCTTGGTCCGCGAATGCTTGAGCAGCAGCCGCGCCAGCGGTCCCGCCTTGGTGCCAATGCGTTCAATGTACGGCGTCTTGATCACCGACACCGGCACGCCCGACAGCTTGTCCGTCAGCACGATGTCGTCCGCCTGGGCTTTGAGGATCGCCTGCTTGTAGTCCGCGTGCGATGAGCATTCCGTCGTCGCGATGAACCGCGTGCCCAGCTGCGCACCGGCGTAGCCCATCTTCAACACGTCCACAAAGCCCTGCTCATCGCCGATACCGCCCGCGGCCACGATCGGCAATTCCAGATCGCTCAGCTCCGCCAGCAACGCCTGCGGTGTCTTTTGCCCGGCGTGGCCGCCCGCGCGGTTGTTCACCGCGATCAGCCCGTGCACGCCGGCCTTCTTGGCAATCAGCGCCCACTTGCGCTCCGTGATGTCGTGATAGACCACGCCGCCAAACGGCTTCACGCGGTCGACGACCCACTTGGGATTACCCAGCGACGTCACAAAGAACCGCACGCCTTCTTCCAGCGCGATGTCGAGCCAGTTGCTCATGCGGTCCAGATAGACCTTGGACGATTTCTCCGTCAGCACGTTCATGCCCACCGGCTTGTTCGTCACCGACTTGATCTTCTGCAGCGCGGCGCGGAAGTCCTGCTTGCCGACAAAGGTCAGGCTGATCGGCTGGATGATGCCGATGCCACCCGCGGCGGAGACAGCGGCGACGAGCTCCCAGTTGCTGCAGGGGTACATGGCGCCGCAGATGAGCGGTATCTCGATTTTGGCGTCGTGGGTGAGGGCAGTTTGCAGGGCGGGCATGGCTGGGCTCCGGTAAAAAGGGCGGATAGGCTCGCACAAACCTGCCGCGGCGTCACCGCCCGATCAGGCTGCGCCGGCCAACCCGGTGGCGATGATGTCCCACGCGCGAGCGACATCAGCCAGATCGGAACCGAGCGGCGGCATGGTGTAGAGCACCGGGCCCAGCGGCCGGATGAGCACGCCGTGCTGGAGGCAATGGTCGCGCACCTGCTGCGATCGCAGCGCATCGTGGTAGCCGCCGCCGTGCAGCTCCACGACGCCGATTCCCCCCAGCCAGCGCACCGCGCGCACGCCCGGAAGGCCGGACAAGGGCGGAAGGAAGTCGCGGTAGAAGCGATGCAACTCGGCGGTCTTTTCCAGCAAGTGCTCGTCTTCGGCGACGCGCAGGCTGGCCAGCGCGACGGCGCAGGCAATGGGATTCGCGGTGAAACTGTGGCCGTGCAACAACGCGCGGCGCGCATCGGGGCCCAGAAAGGCGGCAAAGATCGTCTCGGTGGCCAACGTTGCCGCCAGGGGCAGCATGCCGCCCGTCAAGCCCTTGGCCAGGCACAGGATATCCGGCTCCAGACGGGCATGGGTACTCGCGAACAACGCGCCGGTGCGGCCAAAGCCGGTCATCACTTCGTCGGCGATCACCAGGCCGCCGCGCGCGCGGACACGCTCGGCTACAGCGCGCAGGAACGCGGGCGGATGAAAGCGCATGCCGCCCGCACCTTGCACGATCGGCTCGACGATGATCGCCGCAAGCGTATCGCCCTGCGTCGCCAGCAGCCGGTCCAGCTCCGTCAGGGCAGGCGCCATGTCCGCATCTGCCAGCAACGGATCGCCGTCCACCACCGGCACGGGCACGCGCGCGACCGGCCAGAGCAGCGGCGCGAAAGGGCCGGCGAAATCGGCAGGATCGCCAACCGACATCGCGCCAATCGTGTCGCCGTGGTAACCCGCTTCCAAAGCGAGAAACCGCGTGCGTTGCGGCTGACCGTTTTGCGCGTGGTACTGCACGGCCATCTTCAGCGCCACTTCGACCGCTGTGGAGCCATCATCCGAGTAGAAGACCCGCTTCAACCCAGCCGGCGCGCGCGCCACCAGCTGTTCGGCCAGTTCCACTGCGCCCGGATGCGTGCAACCGGCAAAAAGCACGTGATCCAAACGCGCGGCTTGTTCGGCGATCGCCGCGACCAAACGTGGATGGCTGTGGCCGATGAGACACGTCCACCAGGAACTGATGGCATCAAAGACCCGCGTGCCATCGGCCAGGTACAGCCAGGAACCCTGAGCGCCGACTACTGGCAAGGGCGGCTGTGCGGTTGCGGCTTGGGTAAATGGATGCCAGACAACGGCGCGATCGCGATCGGTGAGGCTCATGAGAGGATCTCCCGCAGGGCCGTGCGCAGTCGTTCGCCGTGAGGAACCGGAGGCGTGTCCGGCTGACATTCCGGCAAACGGCCGACCACCGGCACGCGCGCGTGCACGCGAAGCGCCGACTCCAGCGACGGATCGGCATCGCCCGACAGCAGGAAGCCCACGGTCGGCACGCCCGAGTCCCGCAGCACCCGCTCCGTCAGCAACGCGTGGTTGATCGCGCCCAGTTTGACCCGCACGACGATCAGCACCGGCAACGCCAGGGCTCGCGCCAGATCCAGCATGGTTTCGCGATCGTTGAGCGGCGTGAGCAGCCCGCCCGCGCCTTCAACCACGGCAAAGACGCCTGCGCCGAGCATATGGGCGGCCTGCTGACGAAGCGTCGCCAGTTCGATGCGCTGCCCCGCCGCCTGTGCAGCAAAATGTGGACTCACCGCCGCGTCCAGACGCACCCCCACATCCGGCGCCTGCACGGCCGACACGTTGGCCAACTGGCGCACCATAGCCGTGTCACCCGGATCGTCCGCCAGCCCGGTCTGCACCGGCTTCCAATAGCGCCAATCCGCGGGCGCACCGGCCAGCAGCGCCGCACACACGCGGGTCTTGCCCACGTCGGTGTCCGTGCCGGTGACAAAAATACCGCGCATTCAGGCCTTGCTCGCGTGGAAGGTGACGCGTTCGGCCAGGCGCTGTACGTCCACATCCGCCAGCGGCGCGCGGACCACGAGACGCAGCCGGGAAGTTCCTTGCGGCACGGTGGGGGGACGCACGGCGCGCACATCGAAACCCTCGTCACGCAGCGCTTGGGCGACCATCAGCGCCCGTTCCGGCGCTCCGAGCACGACGGGCACGATGCAGGACGCGCTGCCATCCAGATCCAGACCCGCCGCCTGCAGTCGGTCCCGTAGCCACCGCGCCTTCGCGTGCAGCGCAGCCACCACCGCGCCATCCCGCCGCAGCCGTTCGAGCACCGCCAGCAGGCCGCCGACCATCGCTGGCGCCACCGCGGTCGAATAGACAAAGCTGCGAGCGTGGTTCAACAAGTGCTGGATCAACGCGTCCGGCCCGGCAATCCAGGCACCGCTCACCCCCAGCGCCTTGCCACCCGTGTGCAGCGTGCACAGCACCTGATTTTGCAGTCCAAGCTCCGCCACACGACCCGCGCCGTCGGGGCCGTAGAGACCGGTCGCATGCGCCTCGTCGACCACCACCAGTGCGTCGTGCGCCGCGGCCAGTTGGCAGATCGCCGCAAGATCACTCAGTTGTCCCGACATGGACTGCACCGACTCGATGGCAATGAACGTCCGGCCCATGCGCGGTTCCTGAAGCAGTCGCGCGAGGTCGGCCTGATCGTCGAATACCACCCGCCGCGCCTTGCTCAGTCGCAGGCCGTCGATGATGCTGGCGTGGTTGGCGGCGTGAGAGAAGACGCAGTCATCCTGGCCGACGAGCGCTGGCCACAGGCCGGTGTTGGCTGCCCAGCCGGAGCTGAACAGCAAAGCCGCGTCCCGTTGCGAGAACGCCGCCAGCGCCGCTTCTGCCTGCGCATGGATGTCCAGATGGCCGCGCAACAGCCGCGCCGCACCTGCGCCCGCGCCGTGCCGTTCCACAAATGCCGCGGTTTCAGCCGCCAGCCGCGGGTCCTGGGCATAGCCGAGGTAATCGTTGGACGTGACATCCACGCCAGCCGGCAAGGCCAGCGCGCGCAGCAGACCCGCGGCTTCGCGCTGCGCCAGGCCGGCTGTCAGATCGGCCAAAAAGCGCGCCTGGACCGTCATGCCGCGTGCAACCCGAGGTCGTGCAACAGTTTCTCATCAGCGGCAATCTGTGGATTGCTGGTCGTCAGCAGCTGATCGCCAAAGAAGATGGAATTCGCGCCCGCGAGAAAGCACAGCGCTTGCGCCTCGCGGCTCAGATCGCTGCGCCCCGCCGACAGGCGCACGCGCGACTTGGGCATCAACAGGCGCGCCACCGCTACCGCGCGGACCAGTTCCAGCGGGTCCAGATCCGGCGCGTCCGCGAGCGGCGTCCCCGGCACCCGAACCAGCACGTTCAACGGCACCGATTCCGGCTGCGGGTCCAGGTTGGCCAGTGACTGCAAGAGCAAGCAGCGATCGCGCGACGTCTCGCCCATACCGAGGATACCGCCACAGCAGGCCTGCAATCCGGCTTGCTGGACGTTGGCCAGCGTTTGCAGGCGATCCTGATAGGTGCGGGTCGAGATGATCGCGCCGTAGTGCTCGCTCGACGTGTCCAGGTTGTGGTTATACGCCGTGAGGCCCGCCGCCTTGAGTCGCTGCGCCTGTTCGACCGTCACCATCCCGAGCGTCACGCAGGCTTCCAGGCCCATGCCGGAAACGGCCTCGACCATCGCGATCACGCTGTCGAACTGCGCGCCATCCTTGACTTCCCGCCACGCCGCGCCCATGCAAAACCGTGACGCGCCGGAGTCCTTGGCGCGCTGAGCCGCCAGACGCACATCGCCGAGGCTCATCATGCCCTGGGACTTGCGCGCCGGGCCATCGTGGTGGGCACTTTGCGGGCAATAGCCACAATTTTCGCTGCAACCGCCGGTCTTGACCGACACCAGAGTGCTGCGCTGGATCGCCAGCGGATCGTGATGCTGTCGGTGCAAGGCTGCTGCCTGCCACACCAGTTCCAGCAGCGGCTGTTGGTACAGCGCGACCACTTCATCCAAATTCCAGTCGTGGCGAATCGTCATGCAAGGCTCCAGCGCCAAAGTGGCGGGACGCGGGGTATGGTGCGGCCAATGGTGGGGCGCAGGCAAGGGCTACGTGGCCGCGTCGATCTCCCGCTGCGCCAGCTCACGCGGCCAGACGCGCCAGAACTGCTTTTTGACCTGATCCCAGTCCGTGAGGATTTGCGCGGCATAGCGGCTGTTGGTCTCCGCGACAAAACCCTCAATCAACCCGCGGACGTGTACCATGTGGTCTTCATCAGGTCGCAGCAGCAGGACCGTGTCGTGGTTGGTCCGTTCCGCCAATTTCTGGTTGGGATCCCAGACCCACGCGGTGCCACCGGTCATGCCCGCCGCAAAGTTGTCACCGACGTCGCCCAGGATGACCACGTCGCCGCCGGTCATGTACTCACAGCCGTTGGAGCCACAGCCTTCCACGACCGCGGTCGCGCCGGAATTGCGCACCGCGAATCGCTCGCCGGCCTGGCCCGCCGCATACAAGGTCCCCGAGGTCGCGCCATAGAGCGCCACGTTGCCGATGATGGTGTTTTGTTCGCTTGGCCGTGACGACGCCGCGGGCGGACGGACAACGATGAAGCCGCCGGAGAGGCCCTTGCCAACGTAATCATTCGCATCGCCGAACACTTCCAGCTTCAGCCCCTGCACCGCCCACGCGCCCAGCGACTGACCCGCCGAACCGCGCAGCCGCACCGTGACATGGCCCGGCTTCAACCCGGTCATGCCAAATTTCCGCGTGATCATCGCCGACAGCCGCGTGCCCACCGCGCGGTGGGTGTTGCGCACCGCATACTGGAGCTGCATCTTCTCGCCGTCGTGCACCAGCGGCCCGGCATCGGCCAGCATCTGCCCGTCCAGGCCATCCGGAACCTCGTTGCGGCCCTCCAGCACGCAATGGCGCGGCAGCCCGCCGGCGTCCGCTTGCACCAACAGTGGATTCAGGTCGAGGTCATCCAGATGCACCGCGCCGCGGCTGACCTGCTTCAGCAAGTCCGTGCGGCCGATCAGGTCGTCAAAATGGCGAATGCCCAGCTTGGCCATGATCTCGCGCGTTTCCTCGGCGATGAAGCTGAAGAGATTCACGACCTTCTCGGCGTTGCCGGTGAACTTCGCGCGCAGTTTCTCGTCCTGCGTGCACACGCCCACCGGGCAGGTATTGCTGTGACACTGCCGCACCATCAGGCAGCCCATGGCAATGAGCGACGCGGTGCCGATGCCGAATTCCTCCGCGCCCAGCAGCGCCGCCACGACCACGTCGCGGCCGGTGCGAATGCCGCCGTCCGCGCGCAGGCGCATGCGGTGCCGCAGCCGATTGAGCGTAAGCACCTGGTTCGCTTCCGACAGACCCAACTCCCACGGCAACCCAGCGTAATGCAAGGATGTTTGCGGCGATGCGCCGGTGCCGCCATTGTGGCCGGAGATGAGGATCACGTCCGCCTTGGCCTTCGCCACGCCCGCGGCCACCGTGCCGATACCGGATCGCGACACCAGCTTCACACACACCCGCGCGTCCGGATTCGCCTGCTTCAGGTCGTAAATCAGCTGCGCCAAATCCTCGATCGAGTAAATGTCGTGGTGCGGTGGCGGGGAAATCAGCGTCACACCTGGCGTCGCGTGGCGCAGCCGGCCGATCATTTCCGTGACCTTGAAGCCCGGCAGCTGCCCGCCTTCTCCCGGCTTGGCGCCCTGGGCAATCTTGATCTCGATTTCCTTGCAGTGCTGCAGGTACTGCATCGTCACGCCAAAGCGCCCTGATGCGACCTGCTTGATCGCCGAATTGGGATTGTCGCCGTTGGCATACGGCCGAAACCGCGCCGGATCCTCGCCGCCTTCGCCCGAATCCGAACGCGCACCGATGCGGTTCATCGCGATGTTCAGCGTCTCATGCGCCTCCGGACTCAGCGCGCCCAGCGACATGCCTGGCGTAATGAAGCGCTTGCGGATCGACGTCAGCGACTCGATCTCGTCGATCGGCACCGGCGGCTGGGTCGGATTGAAGTCCAGCAGGTCGCGCAGATTCACCGGCGGACGATTGCGCAGCGTCTGCGAGTACTTGCGAAACGCCGCCAAGCTGTCTGTCGCCACCGCGGTCTGCAGCAGGTGAATCGCATCGGCGTCCCAGGCGTGCCGCTCGCCACCTTCGCGGGCGCGGTAAAAGCCGCCGATCGGCAGCGCGCCGGTGTCAAACGCCTTCTTGTGTTCGCTCACGACCATGCCCGCGATACCGGAAAGGCCGATGCCGGAGAGACGGCTGGGCATACCGGGCAGGTACTCGTCGACCAAGGTGCGCGAGAGGCCGAGGGCCTCAAAATTGCAGCCACCGCGGTAGGCAGAGATGACGGAAATGCCCATTTTGGAGATGATTTTCAGCAAACCATCGTCAATCGCCTTCTTGTACCGGCCAACGCAGGCTTCCAGCGTCAGCGGCGCGAACAGCCCACGGCTGTGGCGATCGGCGATGGCCTCCTGCGCCAGCCAGGCGTTGACGGTCGTCGCGCCGACGCCGATCAGCACGGCAAAATAGTGCGAGTCGAGACACTCGGCGCTGCGGACATTCAACGACGTGAACGTCCTCAGGTTCTGCCGCAGCAAGTGCACGTGCACCGCGCCGGTCGCCAAAATCATCGGCACGGCGGCGCGATCCGCGCCCAGCTTCTCGTCGCTCAGGATGACGTGCTCGCGGCCGTTGCGCACCGACTGAGCCGCCTCCTCCCGCATGCGCGCCAGCGCGTCGCGCAGCGCCTGTTCGCCACCAGCAACCGGGAAGGTCGCGTCGATTTCCACGGCCGTCGCGCCCATGTACGCGCGCATCGCGGCGAATTCCGCGTTGGACAGGACCGGCGATTCCAGCTGCAAGAGCCGGCATTGCGACGGATCTTCCGCGAGAATATTGCCCAAGTTGCCCAGACGCGTGCGGATCGACATGACGCGGCGTTCGCGCAGGCTGTCGAGCGGCGGATTGGTGACCTGGGCAAAGTTCTGGCGGAAAAAGTGGTGCAAGCCACGGTACTTGTCACTCAAGACCGCCAACGGCGTGTCGTCGCCCATCGAGCCGATGGCTTCCTTGGCGTCCTGCACGAGCGGCTGCAGGATCAACTCCAAATCCTCGTGGCTCCAGGCAAAACACGCTTCGCGCACCCGCAGTTCCGAGGTGCTCAGGTGCGTCGGCTCGCCAGTGCCGGGACGGATCAGTGCGTCGAGCGGCGTGATGTCGCGCACCCACTCGTGGTACGGATTGAGGCTTGCGAGGTGCGCCTTGAGCTCGGCATCGTGATAGAATTTCTTGGCTTCCAGATCGACCGCCAGCATCTGGCCCGGCCCCAGGCGGCCTTTTTCCAGGACGCGCTCCTCTTCCAGCCGCACCATGCCCGCTTCACTGCCAGCAAAGAGCAGGCCATCCTTGGTCAGCGTCCAACGCATCGGCCGCAGCCCGTTGCGGTCCATGCCGGCCACCACCCAACGACCGCCGTAGCCGCACACCGCCGCCGGGCCGTCCCAGGGCTCGATGACGGAGTTCGACCAGCCGTAAAATCCTTTCAGTTCTGGAGACATGGCGCTCTGCGACGACCACGCTTCCGGCATCAACATCGCCTTGCACGCCGGCAAGTGGCGGCCCGCGCGGGTCATCACTTCAAAAACCGCATCCAGCGCCGCCGAATCCGACGAGCCCGCGGTCACAATCGGCTTGCAATCCTCGATATAGGCGCCAAACCGCGCATGTTCCAGCCGCGTCTCGTGCGCCATCATCCAGTTCAAATTGCCGCGCAGCGTGTTGATCTCGCCGTTGTGGGCGATGACGCGGAACGGCTGAGCGAGCTGCCACGTCGGAAACGTGTTGGTCGAGTAGCGCTGGTGAAAGATCGCGAAGTTGCTGACGAATCGCTCGTCGGCCAGATCCGGGTAAAACGCCGTGAGTTGCTCTGCGACGAACATGCCCTTGTAGATGATCGATCGACAACTCAGCGAACAGATGTAGAAATCCCGGATATTCTCTTTGTGCGCCGCCTTCTCGATGCGGCGGCGCATGATGTACAACTCAAGCTCAAACTCGGACGACGGCAGGCCTTTTTGGTTGCCGACGATCAATTGCTCGATTTCCGGCCGCGTGACGTTGGCCTTTTCGCCAATGACCTCGGTGTGCACCGGCACCTGGCGCCAGCCGTAAACGCGATAACCAAAGCCGATGATCTCGCGCTCCACGAGCACGCGACAGCGTTCCTGCGCCGCCAGATCCGTGCGCGGCAAAAAGATCATGCCCACGGCGATCTTGCCCGGACCGGGCTCAAAACCGCTCGCGACGACGTGATCGCGGAAAAACGGCTGGGGAATCTGCACATGGATACCCGCGCCATCACCGGTCTTGCCGTCCGCATCCACCGCCCCGCGGTGCCACACGCACTTGAGCGCTTCAATCGCCGCCGTCACCACTTCCCGCTTCGGCGTCCCGTCCAACGACACAACCACGCCCACGCCGCAGGAGCCGTGTTCGCTGGCCGGGTCATACAGACCCTTCTCGTCCAGCAGTTTGGCGTTTTCGCGCCAGCGTTGGATGTCCTGTTCTGCCTGCAACTGCTCGGATTCCATGGATTCTGCTCGCATGTCGTGAAGGATTTTGCCCACGCTGTCTACAGCGCGGCGAGCGGCACAATGGCCGCGTGAGTCTGCAAATACGCGTCGATTTGCCCGGCTGCCTGGCGACCGTCGGCGATGGCCCAGACCACAAGCGACGCTCCGCGGACAATGTCGCCCGCGGCAAATACGCCCGGCAAGCTGGTCTGCAAGGTCTGCACTTCCAGCGTGCCATGGCGGGTGACCCGCAGCGCAGGCTCGCCAAACAGCTGCGGCAAGTCTTCCGCTTCAAATCCCAGGGCGTTGACCACCAGATCGGCGGGGACGGTGAAAGCTGAGTTGGCGACGTCCACAGGCACCTGGCGGCCCGTGACATCCGGCGTGCCCAAGCGCATGCGGCGGGCGCGCACACCCGCGACGCGATCCACGCCGTCGAATCCCAGCGGCGCGGCCAGCCATTCAAACTGCACGCCCTCTTCTTCGGCATACTGCACTTCGCGCGCGGAGCCAGGCATGTTCTGGCGATCCCGACGGTACAGGCACGTGACCTTCGCCGCGCCTTGCCGCACCGCCGTACGCACGCAGTCCATCGCCGTGTCGCCGCCACCAATCACGACCACGTGGCTGTCACGCGCGTTCAGCGTGCCATCCGCAAAGTTCGCGACGTGGTCGCCCAAGTCCACCCGATTCGCCGTCGTCAGGTAGTCCAGCGCCGGCACAACGCCCGGCAGGCCGACGCCCGGCACGTGCAACGCCCGACCCTTGTAGACGCCCGTGGCGATCAGGATCGCGTCGTGCTTCTTGCGCAAATCCGTCAACGTCGCGTCGCGACCGACGGCAAAATTCAGGTGAAACGTCACGCCAGCCTGCTGCAACAAGTCCGCACGCCGCGCCACCACGTGCTTTTCCAGCTTGAACGATGGAATGCCATAGACCAGCAACCCGCCGATGCGATCGTGACGGTCGTAGACGGTCACCTGCCAGCCCAGCTTGCGCAGTTCCTCCGCGGCGGTCAGTCCCGCCGGACCGGCGCCGATGATACCCACCGACTTCGCGCGTTCCTGGCGCGGCTTGACGACCTTGACCCAGCCTTGCTCGAACGCCGTCTCCGTCAGGAACCGCTCGACCGCGCCGATTGTCACGCCGCCGTGCGCTGACACTTCCAGCACGCACGCGCCCTCGCACAGGCGATCCTGTGGACAGATTCGGCCACAGATCTCCGGAAAGTTGTTGGTCTGGCTGGACAGCTGCCAAGCCTCTTCCAGCCGGCCCTCGGCGGCCAGCGCGAGCCAGTCGGGAATGTCGTTGTGCAACGGGCAGCCGGTCTGGCAGAACGGCACGCCACACTGCGAGCACCGCGAGGATTGACGCGCCGCGTTGGAAACGGGCAATTCGGCTTGAATCTCGTGGAAGTCCTGCCGGCGTTCACCCGCGGGCCGCTTGTCGGCGTTCTCTCGCGACAAGCTCACGAATTTCAACATCTTTTCAGCCATCTCAACCCATCATCGCCAGTGCGGCGGTCCTACCGGCGTGGCGCTCGGCTTCGCCGTTGTACGATTGCCCGGCGGTTACGTCCAGCGATAACGCGGCGCGTTGCGGAGATTGTTGACGCGCCGTGTCAACGGCCAGTTACCAACATGAAATCGCTGATGATTTTCGCGACACACCATTGTCACGCGATGCGATGCGGGGGCCCCGTGTCACCGCCACAAGATCGGCCTGCTCAACCACTGTTTGCCGTACAGACCCCAGTGCAGAAATTGCCCGGAATCGTTGAGCAACCATGCGCTTTGCGGATCCACGGCGACAGCGCGCATGGTGCCGGTCTGGACCATGCGCGGCACGGCCGTCACGTCGGCCTCGGCTTGGCTGCCGGCCACACCACCCCAGCACATGGCGCCGGGTCGCGCGCCTTCCACCAAGCCGCAGGTCTGACTGCCGCTGGCGACCAGATGTGTCACATTGGACAACCCGACAACAGCGACCGGCAATGGCGAGCGATCGCTGCCGTCCTGCACCCGGCCTTCGAACACGCTGGCGCCGTTGCCGAGTTGTCCCAGATCGTTGCTGCCCCAGCACAGCACACGCCCGGTTTGGAGACGCGCGCAAAGGTGGTTGCTGCCCGCGACCAGTGCCATCACCGGTCCCGGCAGCTTGACCTCGACTGGCGTCGGACTGTCGTGAAGCTGGCCATGGCCCAATTGACCAAACGCGCCGTGGCCCCAGCAACGCACGCGTCCGGGTTTATCCAGCACGCAGGCTGAGTTATCCGTCGTCGCCACCGCGACCGCACCGGAGACACCGGCAATGGTCACAGGCTGACCGGGCTTGCCCGGCGCCGCGCCGAGCCAGATGCCGGCGTCCGAACGGCCCCAGCAGCGCACCGAACCGTCGCGTTGGACGACGCAGGAAAAGCCGAGGCCGCTGCCCACGCTGGTGGCGTCGCGCAGGCCGGGAACCGTCATCGGCCGCTCGATGGTGGCACTGCTGCTGCCCACGCCCAAGCCGCCTTCGGCATTGTCGCCCCAACAGCGCACCGCGTTCGCGCCGCTCGTGCCGCGACTCAGCACGCACGCGCGGTCGTGGGCGATCGCCAGCTGCTCCACATAGCCCAGCCGCAGCACCGGTGTTGGCTTGCCCTGATGGCCCAGATCGCCCCAGCACGACACGTTGCCGTTGTCCATGCGCACGCAGCCCAGTCCACCGCCCGCGAACAGCGCGTCCATCGTCGGCAGTTTCGTCGCCTCTGGCTTGCCCGCCTTGAGCAGCTCCAGGAGCTCGCCGCGGCCGAGCGCACGCGCCAGACTCACCGGGGTCTCTCCCAGGCCGGTCGCCACATCGGTCTTCGCGCCGCGCGCCAGCAGCGCCGTCAGCAGGTTGTGGGGCGCCGCGCCCGCGCCGACCGGTCCAAACGCGTCCGCTTCCACCGCCAGGTGCAGCGCCGTCCAGCCGAGTGAATCCGCGGCGTTGACCTGCGTATGTTTGTCGGCCAGCAGCACATCCAGAGCCGCCTGCGCCCGCTGGCTGATCGCCTCGTGAATCGGCCGCCAGTTGTCCGGCTTGGCCGCCGCGTTCGGATTCGCGCCGTTTTGCAGCAACAACGCGACCACTTGCGGCGATCGCGACTGACAAGCCGCGTGGAGCGCCGTCCAACCCGCAGCATCCGCCGCCGTCGCGGGCGCGCCATGCGCGAGCAGCATCTCCACAAACGGCATGGCACCGCGCTGGGCGGCCAGTATCAGCAGGCGCGGATCCTGAGCACGACCGCCAACGTTGAGGAAAATCTCAAAAATCTCCAGCTTGTCCGCTTCAATCGCCGCCAGCAAGGGCGTGACGTGGTTCTCATTTTCGGCATTCACAATCGCCGCCGCACGCGGGGTCCGCAGTTCCTGACGCAGCAGGTCGATTTGGCCCTGACGGACGAGATCAATCGTCTGATCCGCCTCAACGGTACTGACGGGCTGGGCCAACGCCACCAGCGGCCACAGCAGCAGAAGCGGGATCAGTTGCCAGCGCATGGAACCTCCCGTTCAGCTCACGCTTGGAAATTCGATCGTGGTCGACCACGGCACGTCGCCAGATTCCAGCGCGCTGCCCGCCGCGAGCGTGTGGTCCTCGATCAACACCTGCAGCGCGTTCGTGCCGCCCTTGGGCCAATCGATGCCCGCCGTCACGACGATCGCGTCACCGCGGGTCATGCCGTACTGGCGATAGAGGATTTCCCGCGCGGCGTGGACCATGTGGTGCAATTTCTCGCGGTCCGCGTCAAAGCCGCTCATCACGACCGGATGAACGCCGAAGTACAAGAGCAGCGCACGCGCCGCGCGGTTGCTGGAGCAGAACGCCAGGAGCGGCACGCTTGGACGGTGGCGGCTCAGCCGTTCCGGCGTGCGACCGGTGCGGGTGAAGCAGACGATCGCCTTGGCCGGCAAGTGCTCGGCAAATTGCACCGCCGTCGCCGAAAAGGCCTCGTTGATGCGGTGCAAGTGCGTGGCGGTCTCGTTGTCAAAGGTCGACAGCGGACTCTTCGGCGTGCGTTTGTGGATGTCGTGCATCCAAGCTTCCGCCTTGCGGGTGATGCGATCCATGGTGGCCACCACCAGATACGGCCGCAGGCCCACGCTCGTCTCGCCGGACAGCATCACCGCGTCGCCGCCGTCCACAATCGCGTTGAACACGTCCGTCGATTCCGCGCGGGTCGGGCTCGGATTGGTGATCATCGACTCCAGCATTTGCGTCGCCACAATCACCGGCTTGCCGTGCCGACGCGCCGCCACCACCAGCTGCTTTTGCACCAGCGGCACTTCTTCCACGCCCAGCTGCAGGCCGAGATCACCGCGCGCCACCATGATGCCGTCGCTGGCTTGCAGGATGCCGTCGATGTGCTCAATCGCCGACAGGGTCTCAATCTTGGCGATCAGCCGAACGTCGCGCTCGCTCGCCTTGGCATGGGTCTGGATGAACGCGCGCACCTGGTCCACGTCCGCGCGGGTACGCACGAACGAGAGCGCGAGGAAGTCGATGCCTTGCTCGAGACAGAACTTCAAGTCGTTCTGATCCTTCTCCGGAAATGGGTCCAGATCCAAATCGATCTCGCGGATCGTGATGCCCTTGCGTGAGCCCAGATGACCCGGCGCCACGACCACGCAGCGCACGTAATCCGCTTCCAGCGAAACCGCTTCCACGACGATGTCGCCATCGCCAAACAGCACGCTCGGACGCAGTTGCGGCTTCTGGGCGATCAGCTTGCGCAGCGACGTCATCACGCCCTGGCCCAGCGGCTGGGGCAGCGGAATGTGCGGCGGCAGGTTGCCATCGGCATCGGGCGCGTCAGGCACCGTCACACCGTCGGGCACGAGCAACACCGTGTGGCCAGCAATCAACTCCAGGCCCTCGTCGGACAGCTTGCCGATCCGCGATTTCGGACCTTGCAGGTCCGCCATCACCGCAACCAGCGGCGGCGACAAGCTCGGTACCGGCCGATTCGCCCAGTCCAGGATCGCCTTTTCCTTGGCGTAGTCGGCGTCACAATGGCTCATGTTGATGCGCAGGACGTCGACACCCGACTCGGTGAGCTTCTCCAGGAACTGCGCGTAGTTCGCCTCTGGACACTTGCCGATCGTCGCCACGATGCGCGTCTGCCGTGGGTGCCTGCCTTCGTGTCGCTTCATCGCCCGTCCTCGTTCCGCGCCGCCCGGCGCCGCTGCCATGCGCGGGATGCTATGCCAATTGACCGATCTGGCCAACCACGTCCGGTCCGCCCGACGCAGCAGTTTCTGGCGTTTTTACCTTGGCGGCACCACCGTGTCAGACATCTATCGGCCCCGCTCGGAGGTTTCATGCGTGCTTCGATTTCAATCGGTTCTGTGTTCCTGATGCTGCTGTCAGGGTGTGGCGCGTCTGCAGACGCGACCGGCGGCGGTCTGGAAGACGCGAGTCTGGACGACACCAGCGCGCTGGACTCCAGTTCCGCCGACGCCGGCCCCACCGTGGATCAGGCGTGTGCCGCTCTGGCCAAGGCCCGGTGCGCCCTGCTGGACAGTTGCACCAACGGCGTGGCCATCCAATCCAGCTACGGCGATCTGGCGACGTGTGAAGCCCGACAGTTGCTTGGCTGCCAAATCAACGCCGCCACGTCGAGCACCAGCCAGACCGCTGGCACCCTCCAGGCGTGCGCCGACGTTGCGGGCACGACCAGCTGCTGGGATCGCTCGCTCAACCTGCTGCCCGCGCCTTGCGTGCCGTTGCCCGGCGCCTTGACGGAAGGTCAGGCGTGCATCGCCGCGGCCCAGTGCGCGAGCACGTGGTGCACCATCCAGACCAACGCCGTCAGCGGCGTGTGCACGGCGTTACCCAAAGCCGGCGACAGCTGCGCGACCACCAGCTGCGGCCGCGGACTGGAGTGCGCCAAGAATACCGCGGGCGCGGAAGTCTGTTTCGATCCGCTCGCCGTCGGCGGCGCGTGCGACAAGGACCATCACTGCGGACCCAACGTCATCTGCGTCGGCTTGACCAAGACGGCCGCCGGCGTGTGCAAGGCCAGGGGCGCAACCGTTGGCGCCGCGTGCGAATCGACCAACAAGACGCTGCCTGATTGCGCGACCAGCTTGGGACTGTTTTGCGACAGCACCGGTCATTGCAAGGCGGCGACCGCAGCCAAGGACGCCGAAGCATGTGGCATCACCGGCACGGATACGGTCGCGTACTGCGGCGCGGCGGGCACGTGCATCAAGGCAGCGGCCACCGACACGGCCGGCGTGTGCAAAGTGCCCGCCGCCGACGGCACAGCGTGTGACAGCGACCCGAGCAAGGGCCCGGATTGCCTCTCGCCGGCCAAATGCGTGGCGGCGACAAGCGGCAGCACGACCGGGATCTGCACGTTGCCCAAATCCAATTGATCTCAGACGCCCTTGTCCACGCCCGGCCAAATCAGCTTGTGCAGCTGCAGCTGCAGCCGCCCTGGCGCGCGTTCGGCCAGCAGCCACGCCGCCAGATCCGCGGGCGCCACCCGTCCCGCCACGGCCGACCACAGCACCTTGGCCTGACAAGGCGCTAACGGACCGCGCAACGCGTTGAACGCCCAGGCAAAATCCTCGCGACTCGCCACGACAATCTTCAATTCGTCCTGAGGCCGCAACCGCGCCAGTTCCGGCCACAGGTTGCGCGCCGACTCGCCTGACCCCGGGCATTTCAGATCGGCGATCACGGTCACCCGCGGGTCCAGATGGCTGAAGGCAAAGGCGCCGGAGGTCTCCAGCAGCACTTCCAAGCCGGTATCGCACAGCGCGGCCAGCAGGAGCGCCGCGTGCTTCTGCGCCAGCGGTTCGCCGCCGGTCACTTCCACCAGCGGCACACCGAGTGCGAGGACCTGTTGCACCACATCGGCGATCGCGCGTTTCTCGCCCTTGCCAAACGTATACGCGCTGTCGCACCAGGTGCAGCGCAGCGGGCAGCCGGCCAGGCGCACGAACGTGCACGGTCGACCGGCGTGCGTCGATTCCCCTTGGATGGACGCGTACAATTCGATCAGGGCAACACTGGCGCTCACGCCTTGTGTCCCCGCCGCACAACATGCGGCTCGGGCGAATCGTCGCGGTTGCGTTCGTAGACCATCCGCAGGCCGTCGAGCGTGAGAAATTCCAGCACTTCGCCAATGCTTTCCGTTTCCTTGGCGATGAGCGGTGCCAGACCGCCGGTCGCGATCACCTGGCACGCCTCGCCCATCGCAGTTTGCAGCCGGGCGACCAGCCCTTCCACCAGCGCCACGTAGCCGTAGACCAGCCCGGACTGGATCGCCTGCACCGTCGTCCGGCCAATGACGCTCGGCGGGCGAATCACTTCCACCCGCGGCAGCTTGGCAGCGCGGGTGAACAACGCGTCGGCGCTGATGCCGATGCCTGGCACGATGACGCCGCCCAGATAGCGGCCCTTGGCGTCGACCACGTCGAACGTCGTCGCGGTGCCAAAATCGACAACGATGCACGCGCCCTGGCAGCGTTCGTACGCCGCGATCGCGTTCACAATGCGGTCCGCACCGACTTCCTTGGGATTGTCGACCAGAATCGGCATGCCCGAACGCGTGCCCGGACCGACGATGACCGGCGCTTTGCCGATGCCGCGCTGGCACACTTCCTCGAACACGCCGGTGAGCTGCGGCACGACCGAGCCGATAATCGCCTGATCGATCGCCGAGAACGCGAAGCCGCGCTGCTGCAACATCAGGAAGACCGAGGCGAAATACTCGTCTGCAGTCGAATTGCGACGGCTCTCGATGCGCAAATGGTCGAGCAACTCGCTGCCGCGGTAGATGCCGAGCACGGCGTTGGTGTTGCCGATGTCGATGGCGAGCAGGAGTTCGGGGGTGGCGGTGGTCGTCATGGCGGGTCCCAAAGGTTGGGGGATCGGGGTCGGTCATCCGGACCGGGGGCGAGAGTTTGCCATGATTTTGGGGCGGACGCACGCCACTCACGCTCTCCCTCCACCCGCGCGATCGCGCCCGCATGCACCAGGCGCCCAGCCACGCGCAGGCCGCCGTCATCCGCCAGACCTTCCAGCTCGCCACGCAGCCCGTCCTGCATCTCCACCACCGCGCCGCGAAACGCCAGACGCGCGTGCAAGTCCACCAGCGGCAGTTGCCCCTGCTGCGCGGCAAAAGCCTCGACCCGCCGGCGAATCGCATTCGCCAGCCGCGCCGCCACATCCAGAAGATCCTCGCCACTTTCCAGCGCCGCCGCCTGCTCCGCCATTTCCACCGGCACCCGCTGCACGTTCACACCGATCCCGCACAGCCACCAAGGTCCGGTCGGCGTCTCCAGCCGCTCGCACAGGATGCCACCCAGCTTGCGCCAGCCATCGCGTTCGACGAACAGGTCATTCGGCCACTTCAGCCGCACGGTTTCGCCCAGCGCTTCCGCCGCCGCCAGGCCTGCCACCAGCGACGTGCGCGGCCATTTTTCCAGCGACAAGGGCAGCTGCGCGGCGAGCGTCATCAGCACCGCATCGCCCGGTTGGGCATGCCAGCGCGCCCCCGTGCGCCCGCGACCCGCCGTCTGTTCGTCCGCAATCGCCAGGTGCCAATGCCCCGCCAAGCCACGGTTGTGCAGCAAATGGTCCGCCAGCGCGGTTTGCGTCGAGTCGCACGTCGCAAAGTGCAGGATCGGCGCAAAATTGCGCAGTTGCGCAGTCAGCCGGTTCATCGTTGGATGCGCAGGGAAAAATCCGCGGCTTCCACGGAATGCGTCAGCGCGCCGACGGAAATGAAATCCACGCCCGTCGCCGCGACTTCCGGGATCCGCGCCAGCGTCATGTTGCCGCTCGCCTCCAGGATCGCCCGGCCCGCGGTCTGCAGCACCGCCTGGCGCAGCGTCGCCGTGTCCATGTTGTCCAGCAGCACGACCTCCGCACCCGCCGCCAGCGCTTCTTCCAGGTCGGCCAGCGTCTCCACTTCCACTTCCACCCGCAGCAAATGCGACCCGACATGGCGCGCCCGCTGCACCGCGTTCGCCACCGATCCCGCCGCCACCGTGTGATTTTCCTTGACCAAAATCCCCGCGTCCAGCGCCGTCCGGTGGTTGTGCCCGCCGCCCATGCGCACCGCGTACTTGTCCAGCGCCCGATAGCCCGGCAGCGTCTTGCGCGTGTCGGCGATTTTCGCCCGGTGCGGCTGCGTGGCAATCACATAGGCGTGCGTGGCGGTCGCGATGCCGGACATGCGCTGCAGGAAATTCAGGGCGATCCGCTCCGCCGTCAGGATCGACGCCAGCGGCCCGTCCAGCTCGATGACCACCGTTCCGGACGTCACCTGCGCGCCATCGGGCACGGTGCAGCGCACGGCAATTCGTGGGTCAAAACGCTGCATGACCAGCGCAAAAACCGCGCCACCGCACAACACCGCGTCCGACTTGGCGCGCACCGACGCATGGCCGATGCGCGCCGGATCCAGCGTCGCCTCCGTGGCGTGGTCACCAGTACCGACATCCTCGGCGAGCGCGAGGTCGATCAGCGTGCGAAGAGCGGGCGTGTCAAACCACATAGGCACCTCCAGGGGCGGCTATCCTAGCCTTGGAGCCCGTCACGGCGCCAGCACCTCGACGTGCACGGTGGCACGCTGCTGGCGCCCGTCGGTCGCGCGGATCTGGTGGCGGCCCGGCAGCGGCGTCCAGAACAGCCGTTCACCCGAGGCCGTTTCGCCGAGGGCATGCGCATCGACCTGCCAACGGATCGGCGCGGCACCATGGCCGGAGAGCGAAATTTGTTGCGTCGAATCCAGCAATTGCGAATCACGCTGGTACACGGCGCCATCGCTTGGCTCATCGATCGCCAGCACCGGCGCCGCCGTATTCACACCCGGACAGAGCGGCGAGAACGCTTGCGGCGGCTGTGGCAGGTGGTCGCGCGCCCAGTGATCGAACTCCGGCGGGAGAATCGCGTACACGTTGCGGACGACCTGCGTCTCTGGACAATTCGGCCCCGCGCGCAGGTGGGTGCGACGGTCGATGGCGATTTCCTGATGCACGGTACAAGACTGCGGCTCGTTGCCCACGGCAAACCACTCTTCCACCGCCGTCGGACAGAGCGGAGTGTGCGCACCACCCGACAGCGGACAGATGTTCCGGCGCACCAGCCCCGGCGGTGGCTGGAATTCGGGTGACGGCTGGTCGCCAACCAGATGCAACAGCACGGCCCGCAGCAACGGCGCAGCCCCCGTCACACCGGAGACATCCCGCATCGGCGTGCCGTCGAAATTGCCGACCCACACGCCAACGGTCCAACGCGGCGTCGCGCCCAGCACCCAGTTGTCGCGAAAGCCTTTGGACGTGCCGGTTTTGGCCGCGACTTGGAACGGCATTTCCAACGGCCCGCCGCGACCAAAACCCGGCTGGCGCGCCACCGGATCGGCCAGAATATCCAGCACCTGAAACGCCGCGGTCGCCGGCAGCACTTGCCGCGGCGAATCGCGGGGCACAGGCAGCGACGGTCCCGAATCCAGTTGCACCGCGTTCAGCCACCGCGGCGGCAGATGTGAGCCCAAACGCGCGAGCGTGGCAAAGGCGCCGGTCAAGTCCAGCAGCGTCACTTCGCCGTCACCCAGCACCAAGCCCAGGCCGTAGTGGTCCGGCGCGCGGTCGAGCGACGCCAGACCCAGCGCGTGCAGCAGGTCGAGCAACGGCGCCACCCCCAGCTTTTCGACCAACCGCACCGAAGCGATGTTCACCGACGAGGCCAGCGCCACGCGCGCCCGCAGCGGTCCAGCCATCGTGTCGCCATAGTTGCGCGGCGCGTAGTCGCCTTGTTCGGTGGCAAAATGCGCCTCCAGGTCCGCGAGCAACGTCGCCGGCGTCAGGTGCTGGTCGGGATCGGCAAACGCGGCGGCATAGGCAAACGCTTTCATCGTCGATCCGGGCTGCCGCAGCACCATCGCGCCGTTGTTGGCGCCCAGGCGATCCGCTTGCAGATAACCAGACGAGCCGACCATCGCCCGCACCTCCATCGTCGCGTTGTCGATCACCACCACCGCGCCGTTGCCCACGCGACGCTCCACCAAAGTCGCCAGATGGGCGCGCAGCAGCTTGGCGACCTCATCCTGCAGCGGTGCGTGCAGCGTGGTCAGCAGCCGCGTCGGTCGCAAGTGCCAGATGGCCTGCAAGTGGTCGCGGACGAAGTCGGCCAGATGCGGCGCAAGTACCCGGTTCGTGTCCGGTTGGATGAGCACCGGCTCCGCCAATGCTGCCGCGAGCGTCGGTTCATCCAAAACGCCGTTCTGATGCAGCAGGTGCAGTAGCTGCCGCTGCGGCGCCAGCGCGCGTTCGGGATGCGCGAGCGGATCCAAACGTCCGGGCGCGCGGGGCAGCACCGCCAGATAGGCCGCCTCCGCCCACGACAGATCCTTGGCGTCCTTGTGGAAATAGCCACGCGCCGCCGCTTGAGTCCCGCGGATTTGCCCACCGTACGGCGCCCAGTTCAAATACCACGCGAGAATCGTGCGTTTGTCGTACCGCGCTTCCAGCTGGAGTGCCGCCAGCGCTTCCACCGCCTTGTCGGACCACGTCCGCGGTCGCGGCGTCATCTGCTTGACCAACTGCTGGGTCAGCGTGGACGCACCGGAAAAGCGCCTGCCGCGCGCGATGTTTTGGCCTGCCGCGCGGACAATCGCCAAGGGATCCACGCCCGGATGCTGCCAGAATCGCTGATCTTCCAGCGCCAGCGTCGCCGCGACCAACTTGGCGGAAATCGCGTCCAACGCCACCGCCTGCGCCCGGGTGTGGTCGGGGCCGTAGAGCCAGCGCAGCGTGCGCCCATCCGCATCCAGCAACCCAGTCGCGCCGTAGCGCTGCTGTAGCGTCATTCCCGGATCCGTTGGAATCAGCCAACTGCCGCGAGACAGCGCCCAAACAGCGCTGCACAGAAGCGCGATGCCCAGCAAGGCGCGCAGAACGGCCGCGCGGTAGGCAACCCTGCGCCGCATCAGTCGATGTGCACGGTTGTGGCGCCGGATGTGCCAAAGACGTCGGGCCGGTACATCGCTTCTGCGCGGGCGCCGAGATCCTGATAGCTGCCCCGGCTGGCGGCGCGGGCGACGTAGCGGAACACCTGGGTGCCGGGCGAAAGATCCGCGAAGAACCGCACTTCGCGCCCCGCCAGTTCGGTGTTCTGGACCGCGCCGATGCGCGCATGACGATCCACCTGCAAGGCCGCCAAGCGTTGCGCCAGACCGGCGTCGTGGTTGGCAAACTGCAGGTCGACTGGCTCCAGGCCCGCCACCGGTCGATCGACCACAGCCACATCCTCCCAGCGGTCGCCAGCCGTCACTTCCACCTGCACGATGACCTGATCGCCGCGATGCAGCGGCCCGGTGACCGGGTCCCCACGCACCGTGAACAGCCGCCGCCGCACCAGCAGCCCAGCATTGCGCGCCTCCTGAGGCGGCGTTTGCAGCGCGTAGCTGTACGCCAACCGCAGCCACAGCGGACCTTGACCATGCCGATCAAACCGGAGCGGCGTGTCGCCTTTGGCCAGCTGCGCCTGACTCATCTCGACCGAGTCGACGTGCGCGGTTCGCGTCGCCACACCGGACAGCTGGAGTTGATCGGCCACGTAGAACTTGAAGTCGCCGTCGACCGCTGGCCCCGCCTGGGTTTGCGCCACCAGCGCGCGCAGTGCCCACGCGTTGTCGTGCGTGCTTCGCCAACCGTGACCGCCCTGCTGCAACGCCAGCCACCGGGTCAAGCGCGGCAGAAGCGGATGCTGCGGCTCGCTTCGCGCCAGCACTTCCACCAGCAAGGCCTGACGCTGCAGCGGCGACGACCAACTCCAGGCGCTAGGCAGCTCGGGCAAGTGACTCGTTTCGCCATCAACGCGCATTTGTGCCAGCAGCGGCTCCAGCAAGGCGTGAACCTGCGACGCGAACTTCTTGCCATCCAGCCGGGCAAACGCCGCCGCCAGCCACAGCTGGTCGTCCAAACCGAGCTGCGCGCGCCCGGCAAAGAAGGCCTCCGCCGTCGCTGGATCCGCCAGACCGACCGCAGCCTCCACGGCCAGCACTTGCACTTGCTGGCTCTTGGCCTGATGGCTGCGCAGCCAGGTTGCCGCGCTGTGCAGGACCGCTGCATCCACATGCAGCCCCGCCGCTTGCGCGTCCGCGAGCACCCAGAGCGCCCACAGTGTCGCGTCCACGTCCGCGTGGCCGGCGTCCCACAGCGAGAATCCGCCGTCAAATTGACTGCGCGCCTGGATGTGGTCAATCCACTGCTGCGCCAACGCGTGCGGATCCGCCACCAGCTGGCCAAGCGCGGTTTTGTCCTGGCCGCGCAAGGCTTCAAGGGCCAAAAGTCCTTGCAGGCGCGAAGCAAGCTGTTCCGTGCAGTCGTAGGGATAATCCGTCAACGCGGCGATGGCCACTTCAGCGCCGACGGCCAGCGAACCCGAGACCGCAATCCGCAGCCCACCGCGATCCGGCACCACGCCGTCGTCCTTGTGCAGCATCTCCAAGCGACTGCCCGTCACCTGCGCCCAGCTGACCACCGTTTCCACCGGCTGAAGCATTTTGATGTCCAGCGACTCTTCCACCGCATCGGCCACGTCCGGCTGATGCACCGCCGTCGCCGTCACCCGCCATTGCACCTTGGCTGAGCCCGTGGCTTGCGCCATCACGCGAAAACGCACCTCCTGACTCTGTAGCGGCGCGAGCGTCAACGCCTCGGTCGGCGCGCTTTCCAGCACCAGCGGTGCCGCCACATTCAGCTCGGCCCGCACCGTCACCGCGAAGGGCTGGCGGTTGCGCACGGTCGCCGTCAGTTCCACGTGGTCACCGATCGCGACTGATTTCGGCATCGCCGGCTGCACCATGAGCGGCTTCGACGCCTCCATTTCCGCGTCGCCACTGCCAAAATCGCCCGGGCCATCGACCGCCACCGCCAGGATTCGCCAGGTCGTCAAATTGTCGGGGAGCGTGAAGGTGTGCCGCACTTTGCCATCGGCCGGCAGTTCCAGCGACGCTTGCCAGAAGGCCACGTCGCGCAGGTTCGAGCGCGTCGTGCCTGGCGCGCCACCGCCGCCGCCTGGATCGCCCTTCAACTCACCCGCGCGCCGCCGCACCAGGGATTCCATCAGCACCGCATCTTCCACGCCGCGCTCGATCGCCGCGTACAGCGCGGTCAGCGGGTCCGGCGTGTGTTCACCGGTCAGCGCCAGCACGCCTTCGTCCACCGCCCACAGCGTCACTTCCGCCGCCCGCGGCCGTCCCGCAGCGTCGCGCACCACCACTTCCACGGACGTCTTGTGCCCAGGCAGCATCTGGGCATGCTCAGGCGTTACCGTCACTTGCAGCCGATGGTCTTCCGGGTCCACCGTGAGTTCGATCGCTTCCATCTGGACGCTCGGCGCGCCCGTGTCGAGTCCCAGCGCGCCGTCACTGCGACGACCGGCAATGACCATTACTCCAACGTGCACGTTCGGCGCATGACGCGCCTCGATCGGGATGTCGAGGATCGGCGCCGCGCCATGGAGCTGGACGATTTGCGTCCGCAAGATGCCGGCGCGCTCTTGGGTCACGAGCGCCAGCGCGTCGGGAACTTGATTGCGCACCAGCAGATGCGCGGTTTCACCGATCTTGTAGATCGCTTTGTCCGCGATCAGCAGACGCTGATCTTCATCCGGACTCCAAACCATGTCCGGACCCGTGGCATAGAAATCTGTGACCGTCGTGGCCACCCGGCCGCGGCTGTCGCGCACGCTGGCTTGCACGCTGAACAAGCCGGATGTCTGGACCGTGAGCGTGCAGTCCACCGGCAGCGCAGCGCTTTTCGCATTGCATTCGCCCGCGGACGTCGTGACCAGGCGGGTCTGCCAGCTGGTCTCGCCACCCATGCCGCGCACGCGAATCGCTTTCCACTCCCGCCGCTGTAGCTTGACGGCAAGCGGCAGACCGGCCAGCGCCTTGCCCCCCGGATCAGTCGCCACCAAGTGAATGGGCAGCGGCGCATGCGCGGTCACCAACGTCGACGGCAGGCCAACGCCCACCAGCGCGGCCGCCGGATGCAGCCAGAACGCGTGGCTGGCCGACATCTCGCGGCCGTTGGGATCCTGCACCGATGCCGCCACTTCCACGCGCATCGAACGGTCCAGGGGCACCGTGGTCGGAATCGCGAAGGCCAGCCGGCCGCGGTCGTCGGTTTCACCGCGCAGTTCGTGGTTCAGCACGTTGCGGGCACCGGCGCCATCCGCTTCCTGCCAAGTGTGCATGCCAAACTGGAATTGCGGCCAACCGGGCGGCTCAAATGACTCCGCGCTGCCCGAAGCCGTCACGTGTGCAGGCGCCTTGCCGAGCGGACCGCCGGAGAACCAGCTCGCCTGGAGATCGCCCGGCACGGCATCGCCGCGCGCCACGTGCTGCGCCCGGAGCGTCAAGTCCAGCCGGGTGCGCGGCACGTGATAGACCGCAAGCTGCACGGTCTTGTCAAACTCGGTGTGCTGCGACGCGGCATGGACGCGCCAGGCGCCCACACGCGCGTTGGGCGCAAAGGTCAGGTTCGTGGCAAACGTTCCGCGGGCGCTCAACCGCACCACGGTCTCCGCCGCCGCATGATCCGTCGGGTCGCGCAGCTGTAACGTCACTTCCCGACCCGCCGCGGGCAGGCCGAGCGCTTCCTTGCCGACCAGACGCAACAGGCCTTTGATCTGCACCGTTTCGCCAGACCGGTACACCGGCTTGTCGGTCAACAGCCAACCCCGCTCGCTGTCATCCGGCGTGTCGTCATTGTCGCGCACCCACGGCGACGGCTCAACGACTTCCAGTGTGGCCGCATCGTCGCCTTTGGTTGCCGTCACCCGCCGCTCGGTATCCTTCTTGCGCTGGCGATTCGGCACGCTGCCTGGTCCCGTCACCAGGCCTTCGCTGTTGGTGGTCGATCGCCACACGACGCTGTCCTTTTCATCGCGCATTTCCACGCGCGCTCCCGCCACCGGCTGGCCAGTTTGAAGCGCCGTGACCCAGAACAGCGACTCGTTGCGCGCGGACTTGGCGGCGACGTGCAGGTCCGTCACCTGGAACAGCCGACCTTCCCGGCCCGACGGCGCCCAGCGCTGATCCGGCGGGCGGGTGATATCCGGCGTCGCGATTTCCAGCCACACCCGCCCCGGTTTGCCGGCCAGCACGGTGTCCAGATCCACAACACGCCGCTCGATGACGTCCACTTTGCCTGTGGATTTCAGCGCCAATTCCACCGGCGCACCCAGCTGGGCCAGCGCCGTCGCGTAACCCGGATCGTCCACATGCAGCGCACGCAGCACCGACCACGGCGCATCCGCTGGCACGCGGTAGGCTCGCGCCGAGACGGTATTCAGGTTGCGCATCGTCACCGCCACCGCGTGCGGCTTTTGCTGCAGCTCCATGACGCTGCCGTCCGTATCGATCGCCAACTGCGGCTTGCGGTGGCCAAACGTCCGCGTCAACACGATTGGCTTGCGCAGACGGCGACCGTGCGCATCTTCCAGTTGCGGCGCAACGGTCAACGTGAACGTCGTCGCCGGGGCAAAGTCGCCCAGAATCGAGCATTGCGCGCCGTAGCATTCCAGGCGCAGGTTCTTGACCGCGGGCGTGGCCATCAGCAGTTTGCTCTGATCGACCGGCGGCATCTGCGTGGTGAACTTGAGCTCTGCCGCGCGCCAGATGTCTGGATCCGGATCGGTATCCTCGGCCACCTGCAGCAGTTCGAACGGTTCCAGCGCGCCGCCCGTCGCGTCCGACGCGCCGCCTGCTGTGCCAAACGTCACGGCCTCTGGTTCGAGCGTCGCCAGCGTGCCGCTCTTGCCGATCAGCCCGGGCGTCACAGTCACGGTGATGCGCTGCCACGGCGGCAGACGCTGGGCAAAGCGCACTTCGACCCACTGGCCGGCGTCAATCGGCGCGCTCGTGTCGCGCAGGTCCACCGGTAACGCGTCCTCGGCCACACGCCCGGCGTTTGGGCGGGCGATGCGAAATGGCGGCAGCGGATGTTCGGCATCCGCGTTGGTCACAGTCAGATGCTGCTGCAACTGCGCCAGATCGACCGGTTGATTGAACAGCAGCCGTACCTGCGTGTCGCGCGGCGCAAAGGCTTGCCCTTGGCTGGGCGAGGTCCAAAGCCAGCGCGGCGGTGCGGTGCGAAATTCCCAATCCAGCGATTGCCGCAGCGGGCGACCCGCGCGCGTGTGCAGGTTCGCCACCAGGTGGGCGCGGATGCGCTCAGCGTGCGGCCAGCCCGGCTGCGGTTGCCCGACAACGGTATCGGTCGACACCCAGCGCCATTGCATCGGCACGTCGGGCTCAAGCGTCACGCCGGTGAGTACGGTGGGCAGATCCAGCGCGGCGAGCGGCACCATCGGCTCGGAGAACGCGATGATCAGCGGCGCATCGGCCGCGATTTCACCCGTCGGCAGGGCAAAAGTCACCGTTGGCTCAACCGGTGGTGGCACGCCGATGACTGCCGTCGCTGGCGCCGCCGCGATCGCGTCGCCTTGGCGGATATCCGCGGTCCCAGCGGCAGGCTTTTGCCCCGCATGTCCGCAAGCGGCGAGCGCCACGCAAAGGCACAATCGCCAGGGCAGGGACAACCGCGCCTGCTTCACCGTTTGCGCCTGCTTCATCGTCTGACTCCCGTTCCGGCGAAGCGTACGCTTGCCGTTCTGGCCACGCAACGGCACGCTTGCGCCATGGGCAAACCTCGCCAGTCGCCGCAGATCGACCTGTTCGCCGCAGAAATGCCTCCGACACAAGCGGTTGCGCCGGAGGTGCGCGCCCGACCCCTGCGCGAGCGGCCACGGGCAGGGCAGGCGACGCTGGCGGGCCAGACCTTCCTGATGGCGGTGGAAGTCGCGGTCGCCAACCACACGGACGCGCTGCACTACGGCATTCCGCTGGCGCTCGTGGACACCGTGGAGCCGGGCCATCGGTTGACCGTACCGCTGCAGGGCAAGCTCGTGGTGGGTCTGGCCATGCGGCTGCAGCCCGTGGCGGACTTGACCTTCGACGTGCGCAAGCTGCGGCCAATCGTCGCCGTGCATCGCCACGAACCGCCGCTGCCACCGGACTTGCTGGAAACGCTGCGGTTTTGCGCGAGCTACTACCACGCGCCGCTGGGTGCCGCCGCGCGCCTCGCCTTGCCCGCGCCGCTGCGCCACACCGGTGTGGAAGGCGACGACGCGCCGGAGCGCCTGCAGCCCATGGTCTCATCCAACGACGTGCGGCCCTGGCCCGATGGGCTGGGCAAGGCGGAAGTGCGAATCCTGCAGAAAATCGAGGCCGCAGGGACGCTGTCGCTGGCGGAGCTGCGACGGCCGGGCGAGAACGGCAAGCTGGCGGCGCCGACCCAAGTGCTGGAATTGCTGCAGGAGCGCGGGCTGGTGCGGCTGTGGCAGGACCGGGTGCTGCGCGATCCAATGGGCCTGCGCGAACCGGTGGCGCGCGATACGTCGCCTGAGCTCACGCCGGAACAGCGGCTGGCCCTGCACCGCATGCAGGAGGACACGCACGCGCGGCGGTTTGCCGGACACTTGCTGCGCGGCATCACCGGGTCAGGCAAGACGGAAGTCTATCTGCACGTGATTGCCGACATTTTGGCGCAAGGGCGCGGCGCCATCGTGCTGGTGCCAGAGATTGCGCTGACGCCGCTGCTGGTGCGGCGTTTCCGCGCGCGCTTTGGCGATCAAGTGGCGGCGCTGCACTCGGCCATGACGGAAGGCGAGCGCTTGGACCAGTTGGCGCAAGTCGCCCAGGGCGCGCGGCGCATCGTCGTGGGACCGCGGTCCGCGCTGTTTGCGCCGGTCGCGGATCTGGGCGTCATTGTCGTGGACGAATGCCACGACAGCAGCTTCAAACAGCAAAATGGCCTGCACTACCACGCCCGCGACGTGGCGTTGGCGCGGGCGAAAGCTGCGAATGCCGTGTGCGTGCTGGGTTCGGCGACGCCGGGCTGTGAAGAGATGTTGCTGGCGCGCGAGGGCAAGCTGCACTTGACCGAATTGCAGCTGCGTGCAACCGGCGGCGCGCTGCCGCTCGCGCACGTGATTGACCTGCGTGACAGTCCGCGGTTGCGCGACGAAAAGGAGGATCGGCCGAGCCTGCTTTCGGAAGAGCTCGTGGCCGCGGTGGCGGAGACCGTCCAGCGCGGCGAACAGGCGATCTTGCTGCACAACCGCCGCGGTTTTGCCACGAGCATGCTGTGCCAAACGTGCGGCGCGACGCTGGATTGCCCGGAATGCGCGGTCACGCTGACATGGCACAAGAACCAGGGACGGCTGCGCTGCCATTTGTGCGATCACTCGGTGTCCATCGACACGAGTTGCCCGACCTGCCAGGGCCACAACCTGTTGGGCATCGGCGCGGGCACGGAGCGCATCGAGGACACGCTGGCCCACGCGGTGCCGCAAGCGCGCATGGCGCGTTTTGACCGCGATACAGCGGCGGGGCAACGTCTGCACGACACGTTGGAGAAGTTCGCGCGCCACGAGTTGGACGTGCTTGTCGGCACGCAAATGCTGGCCAAAGGCCACGATTTTCCCGCGGTGACGCTGGTCGGCGTCGTGCTGGCGGAATCGGGCTTGCAGATCCCGGATTTCCGCGCCAGCGAGCGGACGTTCCAGCTGCTGACGCAAGTCGCCGGTCGCGCGGGTCGCGGTCACAAGCCAGGGCGCGTGCTGGTGCAAACCTACATGCCCGATCACCCGGCGATTCAGGCAGCATTGCGGCATGATCACAGCGGATTTATCCAAACTGAGTTGCTGGCCCGGCAGCGTTTTGGCTATCCACCTTATGTGCATCTGGCGCTGTTGGAAACACGGCATGTCGAAGAAAGTCGCGCGCAGGCGGCGATGATCGCGCTGGTCGAGCGTGCCCGCGAGCTGGGCCTGGAGGTGCGCGGTCCCCTGTACGCGGGCGTGGCGCGCGTGCGCGGGATCTGGCGCTGGCACGCGCTCATCCGCAGCCGCGATCGCCGCCCCCTGCACGCCGGCCTCCGGGTGCTGGAGCGTGAAGTCGTCCCAACGCTGCCTCCCGGCGTAACCTACAGCGTCGATGTCGATCCTTACGCTTTTGGTTAACGCAAGTATGACCCAAAGGCGGCGCGCCAATTCATTGCCGCACGCTTCGTAGCCTGCTATCGTGGCGCGCCGTGCTGAATGCCCATGGGGAGGCATGCCAGCATGTGGTTTTCGTGTGTCAGTCTGCTGGGTTGAGTGGCGTGCCGAATCGGCCGCACGGGGGAGGAGTTCCATGGTTGGTTTTTCATCGACAGGTCGGCGTGTGGCGCTGGCTTTTGGCCTGGTTGTCGCCTGCGCGCCGTTTGCCGCCGACGCCGCCTGGCCACCCGCTCCCGGCTCCGACCCACTTGATCCGGCGAACTGGCCGAACGATCCGGGCTTTGCCAGCTACGTGCCCGCCGGTGCTTCCTGCGCCGATGGCGCGCCGCCGCTGTGCAACATCAACGGCTCCGCACAGATGAATTGCGTCGGTGGCAAGTACGTGGAAACCGCGTGCGCGACCGGGCAAATCTGCCAGTACGTCGGCTCCGGTTCGACGTCCGTGCAGCAATGCGCGCCCGGCACCGGCCCCAAGATCTACGTCACCGACGGCGAATGGAACAACTTCTCGTTCGTTCCTGAGGCGTGGACGCGTCTGGCCGGCTTCCGCCAGGCCGAGCGCGCCATCGGCAGCGGCATGCACACGAACGACGCGTGGTCGACAACGGTCGGCGATCGTCGGGTAATCATCGCGGTCATCGACTGCGGCATCAAATGGGACTCCGACGACCAGATCAACAAGTACTACCTGAACCGCGGCGAACTCGCGGGCAAGGAGCCGCAAGCTGCCTGCCGCACTGCCGCGTACAAGGACACCGACAAGTTTGACGCCAATGGCGACGGCAAGTTCACGATGGCCGACTATGCCAAGGAAGGTCCGCTGGCCGTGCCGCGCACTTCGTGCGACTCGCGGGTCTCGGACTTGAACGGCAACGGCCTGCTGGATCCGGAAGATCTCATCAAGAGCAAGGATTTCGCCGACGGCGTCGACACCGATGGCAACGGTTATGTGGACGACATTTCCGGCTGGGACTTCTACCGCAACGACAACGATCCGTTCGACGACACGCGCTACGGCCACGGCACCGGCGAAGCGCGCGACTCCAGCGCGGAAGGCAACAACGGCCGCGGCTCCTTGGGCATTTGCCCGGAATGCACGACCTTGATGGTGCGCGCCGGTGACTCCTTCGTCGCGGACGGCAACGACTTCGCGGCGGGCGTCTTGTTCGCCACCGACAGCGGCGCCTCGGTCATCCAGTCCGCATTGGGCTCGCTGAGCCGCTCGCTCTACGCCGAAAAGGCCATCGAGTACGCCTACGAGAACAACGTCGTCTTCATCGCATCGGCCGCCGACGAATTGTCCTTCCACCACAACGAGCCCAGCACGACCAACCACGCGCTGTACGTGCATGCGATCGTCTTTGACGGCCCGTCAGTGAAGAACTCGACGACGTTCCTGAACTTCAACAACTGCACCAACTACGGCGGCAACCTGTTCGTCAGTTCGCCCGGCCAGGGCTGTTCGTCGGAAGCGACCGGCGTCACGTCGGGTCATGCCGGCATGATCTACTCGGCCGCGCTGCAGACCAATCTGGACCCGCCGCTGTCGGCTGAGGAAGTGCGCGGCGTGATCCTCAATACCGTGGATGACATCAACGTGCCGGAGTCGGTCAACGATCCGACCAAGTTCATTTCCGGCCCGGGCTGGGATCTGCACTTTGGCTACGGCCGCAACAACGTCGCGGCGTCGGTGAAGATGGTCGCGGCGAAGCTGATTCCGCCCGAAGCGGACATCTTGCTGCCGACCTGGTTCGAGCCGGTCGAAGTGACCAAGACGCCAAGCTACGCGGTGACCGGCCGCGTGGGCGCGCGCTCGGACGGCACGGCGTCACGCTATACCAAGTACAGCTACGTGCTGGAATACGCCAAGGGCATCGATCCCAAGAGCGGCTGGACGTCCATCAAGGAAGGCACGGACGTCCCACCTTTTGCCGGCACGATCGCCAACTGGGACGTGGCGACTGCGGCGCAATCTGTCGATTTCACTGCGCCGCTGACCGATCACGACCAGTACAGCTTCACGCTGCGCCTGCGGGTCACGGCCAAGACGGCCGACGGCACGGAAGTGAAGAATGAATTCCGCAAGTCCTTGGGTCTGTTCAAAGATCCGGATCTGTTGCCGGGCTTCCCGATCCGCAACCTCGCGAGCATCGAAGCGTCGGGCAAGATGTTCGACATCGACGGCGACGGCAAGGACGAGTTCATCCTGCCGAATTCCGATGGCCGCCTGCACGCATTCAAGGCCGACGGCACGGAGCCCAAGGGCTGGCCGGTGTTTTCGCCGTTGCGCCGCGAGCTGTCCGAGGATTTCCTCTACAACATCATCGGTTCCACGGGCCGGCCGATGGCGTGCGCGCTCCGCACCGACAAGACCGGTTGCCTGCGCAAGAACGGCGGCGTCAAGCCGGAATTCCACGAAATGTGCACCGGCACGCCAGCGATTGGCGACCTCGACGCCGACGGCAAAATGGAAGTCGTGTTCACCACCTACGACGGCAACGTCATGGTCGTCGAAGCCGACGGTAGCACGCGCCCGGGCTTCCCGGTGCACGTGGACCGCGAGCGCTCCAAAGCCGCCGACGAGACGCATTTGTGGGACGACGGCATCTTCTCCGCACCCGCGCTGGGTGACATGGACGGCGACGGCAAGCTCGAAATCGTCGTGGGCGCGATGGACGGCCAACTGTACATGTGGCGCCATGACGGCACGATGCAAAAGGGCTTTCCGGTGGAAGTCGTCGACAAGACCAAGCCCGGCCAGGGCGACCGCATCGTGACGACGCCGTCGATCGGCGACATCGACAACGACGGCACCCTGGACATCGCGCTGGGCACCAACGAAGTGTTCGGCGCCGACAAGGCCAAGAATGAAGCGCGCGGCTACGTGTTGCACGGTGACGGCAAGTTCTTCGCTGGCTACCCGGTCACGACCTACGGCATCCAGGCCTACGTGCTGCCCGAAGTCGGCTCCGGCGTGCCCGGCAACGCGACGCTGGTCGATCTCGACGGCGACAAGAAGCTGGAGGTGAACTTCGACACCATCGGCTCCGCCGGCACGTTCTTCACCTGGGACGGCAAGACGTATTGCATCGGCAAGAAAGCGGGCAGCTGCACGTCGACGTTCTCCAACAACGCCAAGAACTTTGGGCCGAAGAGCAACACCAAGGAAAAGACTGCGGCGTTCGTGCTGATTTCCGACGGCTCGGTCGGCCACATCGATCCGGGCGGCGGCATCGATTTCGTCAAGGCTTCCGCTGGATTTGACTTTGCGTTGACGTTTGCGTCGGGCGGCCAGCGCGCCGACTTTGACCACTTGATCGGCGCCTACGACAGCGCGACCGGCAAGATGCTGGAGGGCTGGCCGCGCGTCATCGACGACTGGCAGTTCTTCTCGAATCCGAGCATCGTCGATCTGGACGCCGACAAGCACCCGGAAGTCGTCGCGGCCTCGGCTGGCTACCTCGTCCACGCTTGGAACTACCTGGGCGAGGAGCCGACCGGCTTCCCGCACTTCACGATGGGCTGGATGCTGGCGTCGCCGGCCGTGGGCGACATGGACGGTGACGGCAAGTTCGACGTGGCCATCGGTTCGCGCGACGGCTGGATCTTCGCCTGGGGCACGCGCAAAGGCGTGATCAAGGACGCCATCAACGAGTGGCCGATGCATGGTCACGACTTGCACAACACCGACAACTACCACGCGCCGATCAATCCGTACGCCAAGAAAGCGGACACGGACGCCGGCTCGACGGACACGACGGGCGGCGATGACGCCATCACGGCCGTCGACACGGGCGACACCGCCACGCCGACCGACTCAACGGCGCCCGCCAAGAGCGGCTGCACGGCGAGCACGGGCGGCGGCCACGGCGCCGGTGCGGTCATCGGTTTGGTGCTGTTGGCGGCGCTGGTCCTGCGTCGTCGGTTGTTTGCGTAAGTGCCTGTGACAGAATACCTTGCCTATCTTGGCTTTTGGGCTGGGTCGCCAAGTGCGCCCGCCTGCGGCGATACGCACGGCGACACAAGTTCGCGATCGATCGACTCATTTTGTCACAATCCCTAAGGGAAGGCGCCATGGCAGTCACGGAAGTCCGCAACGCTTGTTACAAGTGCGAAGAAGAACTGGTCTTTGACGTCAAGATCGGCCGTCTGGACACGTGCCCCAACTGCGGTGCGTACCTGCATTCCTGCCGCAACTGCCGGTTCTGGAGCATCAGCGCGCACAACCAGTGCATCGAGAACCAGGGCGAGTTCATCCGCGACCGCGAGGCCGGCAACTTCTGCGGCTTCTTCCAGTTCCGCGTGGTCGGCGAAGACGCGAGCGCGGAAATCAACGCCCACAAAGCCAAGCTCGACGCCATGTTCGGCGGCGGTGGCGAGGCGACCAAGAAGCCGAGCTGGGACTTGCCGACGACGTCCAGCCAGCGACCGGAAGACGCGGCGCGGGCGAAGTTGGATGCGTTGTTCAAGAAGTAGAGGTAGCGGTCGCGTCAACTTCGGAGTGTCCGCATGGGGAGGCAGATGACCCGGATCAGACGGTTTTCGGCTGTTGGGGTGCTGTCCTTCGCCGCCTTGGCAATCGCTTCTTGTGCAACGAGAACCGCGTACGTTAGCGCCACTGTCGACATGACGGTTGGCGTTCGGAAGGACACCAAGGTCGCCGTAAGTCATGGAAGTGGGGAGGCGACACTATTCCTGCGGAACGCGGTGGCGCTGTCCAAACGGTTGCTGGCGGCACGCGGCACACCTGTCAGCGACTTGGAAAACGCCACGTACGTCCTGATCGTCAGCTCCGATGAAGTCAACGTGCCATACGAAGTTGATGTGCCAGTCAAAGCCGGCTCAGTCAGCCAGACCGAAACTGGGAATGGATCATTTCGCGTGCTTGAATCCACAACTTATCGAAACGAAAAACAAGTTCAGACATGGAGTGGTCGGCGAATCTGGTTTGCGCTCTTTGAGGCTTCGTACCTGAAATCGATAGCCAAGATCGCGAAGCCGATGGATCCTGAGCGCGCGATTTGGCGATGTTACGTCGGGGCGTCTGCTCGTGACGCAGATGCAGATCTGGAAAAAGTGCTGTGGGCCGGGATTCGAAAGTTTGGTCGACACTTTGCCGGCGATGTTGATCTCGAAGACGACTAGCGACAGTCCGCGGCGTACGCATCCGCCCCCTGATCCATCATCCAAGGCGAGCACGGGGACGCCAAAGGCGGCCCTGCGCAGCCAACCCGAGCACAGACGCGCCCCCATCGCCCTTGTTCCGCATCCACAGGTAGAGCGAGCACGGGCGGGCCGTTAGGCCCGCTGCGCAGCGAACACCAAGCCAGAACCACTCCACCGCCCGGGGCCAAGGAAGAAGGGAGCGCGAGGGAAGAAACCAGCGGCCCTGAGCTGGTTTTGTCCCTCGCATCGCGAAGACCAAACCCGACCGGAGGTCAAGATCAGGCTCGCGCCCCCGCGCACCAAAAGCCCCGCGCAGGCCCGCGCTACCCCACCTCCCACTCCGCCCAATTCGTCCGGCTCAACACAAACCCATCCACCGGCGTCACCAGCGGCGCGTGAATCTTCGCCTCGGCGTGGTCCAAAATCGCCCGCAGCTGCACTTTGGTCTGCACCCGCTGACAACGAATGGACCCTTCCGACGTCTCCACTAGCACCGTCAAGCCTTGCACGCAGCCCGACAGGCACGGTTCGCGTTTGATCGGCAGCTTCTGGTCGCGTGCCTTGGCCCACACCCGCGCTTCATCCACCAGGTCGCGCAGTGAATCGCAGCTCACGCCGGCTTTCTTGCGGCACACGGCGCAAATCGACAGCTCCACGCGCTATTGCCCCAGCGCTTCCGGCTGGAACGCCGCGTCGGGCAGCGCCACTTTCGTGTCAATCTCGCGGGTGTCCACCGTCGTCGTCGATCCGCGCACGTGGTTCAGCATGTGGAATTTCTTCAGCGTCGCCCGGCCCTCGATCGTGTCGACGACATCCACCGTCAGCGTCTTCTGCAGCTTGCCGTCCTTGCCGTAGAACGTCATTTGCCGCGGCACACTGAGCTTTTCGTCAATCCATAGCTCGACCTTGCTGTACGCCTCGTCGGGATCCGGCGTCGTCACTTCCACCCGCGCGCACGGCACGCCGCCCACGGTCTCGTTGCCCAGCTTACGGCTTTCGCCGCCTTGCATCCCGTGGCTGTCCAAATCGCCAAAGCTGAAGTCCGTGTCCATGAACGCGCTGTTGCGCTGCGAACCGCCGATGCGCCGCAGCCGCCGCGTCTTGGGCAGCCACAGGAACTGCTGCGCCGCCTGACCCTTGCCTTGCTCCAGCATCAGGAGTTCCACTCCGGCATCTTCCGCCGGCTGTAGGAACGTGATGCGCGACCGCATCTTGCCGTCCTTGCGCACCACCCGCGCGAGCGTGAGCCAGGTCTTTTCCTTGCCCGACGCCAGCCGCAGCGTCAGCGCCGTCTTGGACTGCCCGGTCTGGAAACCCGCGGCGTTCTTGGCCATCACCGCATCCAGCAGCTTGCGCGCCGACGGATCATCCGCCGCTTCCGCCAATTGTGCCGCAAACAGCGACGCCATCACCAGAATTGCTGACCACTTGCGCATGTTGTTCCTCCTCTAGCCCGGTCGCGACTGTAGCCACGCCTTCGTGCGCGCGTGCTCCGGCTCCCGCTCCGTCCGCCGCGTGCGATAGCCACAGCCACGCGCGATCAGCTGCACTGAATGCGACTTGCCGGGAAACGCCGCTTTCAGTTCTTCCAGCACGTCACCGGTATCGAAGAACTTGCACGAGAAGATATCAAAGAATGCCTCGTGGGTCGTCTCGTTGACATGCAGCGCGATGTGGCTCTCCGCGATCATGGTCATCGCCGACAGAATCGACGTGCCATCCGCCGTCTTTGAACGCAACACGTAGGGTCGCATGATCGGCGTCATGTCGATGCGCGGCGGCAGGTTGTCGAACAGCTTGAACAGCGTGTCCATGTTGTTCGGCCCCGTGTAACCCTGGATGTTGATGAGCAAATGCGGGCCAAAATCGTCTTCCGGCTGGACGCGCACTTCATCAAACCGCTCGGGGCGCAGCGCGGTGTGGACGTCCACGTAGCGGGTCGGCAGCGCGGTGCGGAGCAGTCGGGTCAGCTCGCCGTTGTCAAACGACTGCGGCGCAACGAGATCGGCGAAATAGCATTCGCGAAAGCTGAACGTGTGCAGCGTCAGGTGACCACCGGGCAGGAACACGAAACCGGACACGCCGCAATCGTCGGGCTCCACGCCATTGTAGTACGGCAGCAGCATCGGCGGCATCGCGGGCTGCAGGCCGAGACGCTCCGGCAGCTCTTCCAGCAACTCATGCACCAGGCGAATGTCGTCAAAGCGCGAACGGTGACCGCCGAAGCCGTCCAGCGTAGAATGCTGCAGAGTCGCGGGTTGCGGGGTCAGTTGCGTCATGGTCTTACCGGTGCGAAAGGCAGAGAGGGCGCGCGGCGCCGAGGGGCGGCCATGATGGCGGAAAGTGGCGTGCGGGGCAACAGAAAGCGCATCGCGGGCGCGATCGCGGTCCTCTTGGGTTGGCTCGCTATGCCGGCGTATGCCCAAGAACCTACGTTGTTTACCGGCACCTGGATGAGCGTGCTGGGCGTGGACACGCAGGCGGACGCGCCGGGCGAGGACCTGCTGGTGCTGCGCAACCGTCTGGATCTGGACCTGCGCCATCCGGTTTCCGAGACCATGCGCGTCAAGATCGCGGCGCGGCTGTGGCAGCGGACGTCGGCCGCGCGCACGGACAGCAATGGCTGGAAGCTCGACGTCAACGGCCATTTTCCCGATTTTGGCCTGCGCTACGATCAGCTGGCGGAGCTGCGGGAAGCCTACGTCCAGTGGGATCTCGGCCCGGGTCGCCTGACTGTGGGCCGCGACATTGTGCAGTGGGGCGCGCTGGAATTGCAGAGCCCGTGGCGGATCTGGAATCCGGTGGACTACAGCCAGGGCATTTTGGGCGCGCTCAATCCCGACGACACGCCGCTACTGGCCGATTGGATGGTGCGCTGGTCGCAGCCGCTGGGCGGCGGCCGTTTTGAAGGCATCTTCCAGCCGTTCTTCACCGAGCACCGCTTCAGCCCGTTTGCTACCGACACCGCCGTCGTGCGGCCAGACGTCGGTCCGCCGCTGCCGCAGGGCATGTTCCAGATGCTGCGGCACCTCGACTTGCGGATGGACCGGCAGCTGGGCGATGCGCTGACGACGGCGCTCAATCCGCCGCCGGCAACGCCGCTGGCCGGTTCGATGGGCGCGCGCTGGCTGACCAACGTCGGCGATTGGGAGCTGGGCGTGGCGGCGATCTTCAACTGGGACCGCATGCCGCTGCTGCATTTTGACCCAAACGTCGCGACATTGCTTGGCAAGATGGCGTCGGTGGGTTTTGACACGCAAAAGCAGATGGCGATGCTGGGCGATCCGGAGTACCAGGCGGCGAACGCGGCGGTGCAGGCGTCGGGCAAGGGTCCGACGGATCTGGCGACGGCGGACTGGCAGCGGCGCCTGACGCTGGGCGGGCAGTGGAGCGTGGAAGTGGCCGAAGGCTGGATCGTGCGCGGCGATCTGGCGTACGCGCCGAAGGTCGGCACGGCGCTCGGGCGCGTGGTGTTCACGGACCAGTTCCAGCCGATCCTGACCTCGATGCTGATGACCGGCGCGGGCGTGGAATGGACGCACGGCGACACGCTGGCGGTCGTGGTGGAAGCGACCTACCAGCTTTCTGTCGATGTGCCCAAGGACCAGCCGCTGTTTCTGATGGCGCGGCATCAAGCCGTGGTAGCGGGTGGCGCGCAGTGGAAATTCGGCGAAGGCGAGGCGTGGGCGCTGCAGGCCGGCGGCATGTACGGCATCTCGCTGGGCGACTGGGCGGCGCTGCCGCGGGTGAGCTGGAAGTTCGCTGATGGTTGGCAAACGGGTCTGGGCGCGGCGTTCACCGGCGGGCCGCTGCTGAGCCCGGGTGGGTTGTACAAGACGGACGATCAGGTGTTGGTGGATGTGCGCAAGGTGTTTTGAGGCAGCTGGCGCGGGAGGTTGGCACAGGTTTTGGGCGAATCCGGCCGCACGCGGCCGGACCGCGCTCTAGTCCCGGCAGACCGGCTTCGCCGTTGCCGGGCCCGGAGCCACGCTGCTCGTGTCTCCGCCCATTCGGGTAACGATCGCTTTCGCGCTGGTGCACGTCGGTCTGTCGGGGTCACCCGCGTTACGATTGGACCCATGAATTTCTGAGTCGACTCGCGCGCTGGATATGGCAGACTGAAGTGCGGGGGCAACATGACAAGTCAGCATTGGCGTGTGTTGTTCCAATGCGTTCTGACCAGTGCAATGCTCGGCTGTTCCAGCGCGCCGCAGCCCGTGAATCCGGAACCCGAGACAGCGGTCACCGACGTGCAGACCGGCAGCGAGACGCTGACGACCGACGTCGCACCGCCAACTGACGTGACGCCGGCCAAAGACGCAAGCGCGGCCTGCGCCAGCCTGAGCTGCGACGACGACAACACCTGCACCTACGATGATTGCGGCGACAACGGCGCCTGCACGCACACGTCCGTCAGCGACGGCAATACCTGCCTCGATGCCAACAAGTGTTTCATCGGCGCGACGTGTCAAGCCGGCAACTGCGTCACCGGCAACACGCCTGTGGTCTGCGACAAAGGCAAGGACTGCCAAACCGCAACGTGCAATCCGGCCAGCGGCTGCGCGTACAAGTCGCTTCCCGTCGGCACGCCTTGTGACGATGTGGACGGCTGCACGACAGGGGACATCTGTTTCGCCGACGGCTCGTGCACCGGTCAGCCGGTCGTTTGCACAGGCGGGGTGGTGTGCAAAGCCGGGAAATGCGGCGCCACTGGCACCGGCACTGGCTGTGAGTTCTCGGCGAGCCCGATGACCGGCGAGGCCGGCGCACCCTGTGCACAAGATGCTGATTGCGATTCCAACCTCTGCGTCGACACGGCCAATGGCAAAGTCTGCACGATATCTTGCGCGAGCTGTTGTCCGAACGGCTGGCAGTGCGAGTACACAGCATCGGGTCCCACGTTCGCCTGCGTGCCATACCACATCCACAGCTGCGAACCGTGCACCACGGACGCGAAATGCCAATCGCCCAACGACCCTGGCGGATTATGCGTGTCCTACGGCGACGCGGGGAGCTTCTGCGGAGGGTCGTGCGAGTACGACGCCGATTGCGCGGTTGGCTACTTATGCCAGAAGAGCAAAGCCGGCATCGGCAGCCAGTGCGTCAAGCAGAACGGCCTGTGCGAGTGCTCGGCGTTTTCGGTTGCGCAAGGTCTCACGACGGAATGCGCAGTCAGCAACACGTTTGGTACCTGCACGGCCGGCCGGCAGTGCACAGCAAGCGGCCTGACTGCTTGTTCAGCCAAGACACCCTCGGCGGAAGTGTGCAACGGCGTGGACGATGATTGCGACGGGACAGTGGACGAGGCAGGGGCCGCGGGTTGCACGGGAACGCCGTGTTTGTGTCCGTAGATCGCGGCCCGTGGCTCGTGCGCCAGCGCGCGAGGGGCCCAATCCGTAGGGCCGAGACGCGCATCGCGGCTCGGTCGCGAGCGTCCGACGTTTGCGATTGGAGACCCGGTCCGGCCGTCAGTCCGGACGCGCCCAACAGAATCCACTCCTCGGCCCGGGATTCTCGCTAGATCGCCGTCCCCGTCAGCCACAACTTCTCAAAGTACCCCACCACCGCCGTCACCGCATCCGCGAACTTCGTCTTCACGCCGGCTTCATGATAACTGAAGAAACCGCCGTGGCCCCAGTTGTTGCTGCCCAGCACGACCGTGTCGTCGATGACGAGGAACTTGGCATGGGTGATGACGTCGCCCGGATCGTTGCGCACCGAGACACCGAGATTCTTCAGGTACGCACCGGCGTCGGCGTTGATGGCCGGATCGCCACCGTCGCTGGCGGACGTCAGGTCCAGCACCGCGCGCACACTCACGCCGCGCTTGACCGCCGCCTGCACGTCGGCCAACACCGCTTTCACATCGCTGTCGTCGGTGTTCATGGCGTACGTGCAGAGCAGAATCCGCGTCTTGGCAGCTTGGATCAGCGGCTGCACCATCGCCTTGTAGCCGCCTTCGCTGTACAGCGCGACGTTCAGATCAGCGCTCGTCGCGACCTTTTTCATCGCCGACGGCTTGTCCCACAGCGCCTGAAAGTAGCCGGCGATCGCGGTGTTGGCCGTCGCATCGCGCACCAGGAAGTTGGTCTCGTTGTTGTAGAACAAGGACGATTGCGACCAATTCGTCGAGCCCAGCACGAACCCTTGTTCGCTGCGAATCAGCTTGACGTGCGTCCGCACCGCTTTGGTGCCATCCAGCTTGGCGTCAATACCGGCCGATTTCAGGTCCGCGACCACCAGCGCGTTGTTGGCAATCTCGTCGTCCATCAGCACGCGCACCTGCACGCCGCGCGCATGGGCCTCCTTGAGCGCACCGATCAGGATCGCCAGGTACTGACTACCCGCCGTTGTCTCGAACTCTGTGATATCCAGTTGCTTTTGCGCGGTCTGGATGACCGCCAAAGCACCACCCATGTAGTCCTGGTTGGCCCTCAACTCGAGCACCGGACCGGGCGGCAGGTTGGCCACGGCTGTGCTTGTGTCGACCGTCGCGCCGGTATCGGCCACGACAGCCACATCGCCGAGTGCATCGGCCGGCGCCACGTACGTTGATCCGCCAGCCGCTTGCGTTGGAGCACAGCCGGCGACCCAAAGCGTAAGACCCGCAAACGCCGCCGCACCTTTCACGCGGAAACGACCGTGCCCGGCTTGTGGTTCTTGAGCGCCAGCGCGGCCAGTTTCTCCAGCAGCTCCGGAATCATGAACGGCTTGTCCAGATAGTCGTCGGCGCCATAAAGCGGCGCGGTCATCTCATTCAGGTTCGGACCGATCGCGGTCAGCATCAGGATGCCCACATCGTTGAAATCCGGGCGTGCGCGCAGGGACTTGCACACTTCCCAGCCATTCATCTGCGGCATCATCACGTCCAACACGATCAGATCCGGCTTGTGCGCCAAAGCCGACCGCAGCGCTTCTTCGCCGTCGTAGGCCAGCGCAATCCGATAGCCTTCCGCCGCCAAGGTCTTGCGCAAGATGCCTGCGATCTCCAAGTCATCTTCCGCAATCAGCACATGGATTCCGTTGTCTTTTGGCATGTTAATCCGCGTCTTGGCGACTCAATTCGGTCGCCTTTTTGGCAATGTCCTGCGCTTCCTGAGCCCGCTTGTCGCTGGCTGGCAGGATGCGCGCCACGGTCCGCGCCAAATCGCGCGCACCCAGGTAGTTCTTCTTGTCCATCAAGTCTTTGGCATCTTTCAACATCGTCCCCGCCTGCTGGACGCATTTGTCGACGATTTGCGTGGCCTCCGCCTTTTCCGGCTGGTAATTCAGCGCCTCCTGGGCATCTTCAGCGGCATCCGCGTACTTCTTGGCGGCCAGCTCCGCTTTGGCCTGCGCCAGATAGCCATCGGCCAGTTTGCCGGCGATGAACACGCCGTGAATGCCGTCGACGCGCTTGTCGGCATTGTAGGCTTGGATCCACGCCGGAATGGACTTCTTGGTGTTGGATCCCGCCGACTGTGCGTCATTCATGGACGATTCCACGAGCCGCACAGCCGCGGCATAGGCCGCCGCCTTGGCCTTTTGGTCCTTGGAACTGGCGCCTGAAGCAATCGCGTCAAAGGCCTGCACGGCGGGCGTCCACAGACGGTTGTGATACGCCGTCAGGCCGGCCGAGAAATCCGCCTTCTTCCCTGTCTCCGCTTTCACCACTTCCGGTTTCACCGAGTCTGCCTTGGCCGCAACCTCGGACTTGGTCTCCTCCGGCTTGGCCGGCTCCTTGGCCTCCGCTTTGGCCACATGCACAGCCTTGGCTGCGTGTTCGGGCTTGGCTGCGTGTTCGGGCTTGGCAGCGGGCTCCGGTTTTTCAGCCGCGGCATGGACATGCGCGGGCGCTGGCTTCTCCGGCGTGGCCTCCGGCTTCACGGCCTTTTCGTCCACGACCTGCGCCGCTAGCCGGCCATCCGCCGTGTCGCTCAATTGCGCCCGCATCGCCTTGGCCTCGGCGCGATTCGGATCCAACGCCAGGATGCCGTCCAACGCCTTGATCGCCGCGGCCGTGTCGCCCGTCTCGTTGGCCTTCTTGGCATCAGACATGCGCTGGCTGAACAGCGATTCCTTGGCCGCCGCCAGTTCATCCTGGGCGTCCGCATACTTCTGCGTGTCCTTGGCCACCTCAGCAAACCTGTTGATCGCACCTTGAAAATCGCCAGCTTTCAGCGCCTGCTTCGCCTCTTCAAAGGTATCTTCCGCCTCCACTTCCTTGCGCGTCGACGCGATCAGCGCCTTCAACTCCTTGTTGGTCGGATCCTTCTTCTTGGCCGCTTTCAGGATATCCAACGCGTTGGCAAAGTCCGGCGGCGTGTCCGAGAGCAGTTCCTTCGCTTTGGCGATCGCCGCAGCGATTTCAGCAGCACTGTCATCCTGAACGGGCGCAACCACCGGCTTGGGCGGCGGCGCGGGCTTGCGGGTCGCAAAATAGGCACCGATGCCACCACCCACGGCGACAAACGCCAGAATGCCACCGACAGTCAGCGCCAACTTCTTGCGCGACTTGGACTTTTCATACTGGACCTGCGGCGTGGCCGAGGCCTGCCGTTCGGGCATGGCCTGACGGTTGCGCGCCACGGGTTGCGAACCTTCGATGAAGAATTCGAGCACGCTCGTGCCGATATCAATGCGATCGCCGGATTCCAGGACATGGCGCGGCTTCTTGACGCCGTTGATGCTGGTGCCGTTGGCGCCGCCGAGATCGCTCAGCACCGCTTCATCGCCCTTGCGCTCGATCTGGAAGTGCTTGCGTGAAACCGCCGGATCCGCCAGGACGATGTTGCAGTCCAAGCCGCGACCGACCAGGTGCTTGCCCTCGGGCACGCGGTGGATTTTGCCGCGATCGGGACCGGAAACAGCGCGCAACTCCATCGGCGTCGCGGCCTTGCCCATCGGTCGCATGGCGGCCAACGCGGAGGTGTCGATCGCGCGCGTGGCGGCTTCGGCATCGGCGACTTCAAACACGCGTGTGGATTGATCTTCTTCGTCAAAAGTCGGAATCGGCGGTGGTGAAGCGACCGGCTTCGCGGCCGGACGCGGACCTTGCGGCGCGGCGGGGGCGGGCTGCATCGGGCGTGGCGCCGGCCGCGGCATCGGCGATTTCACCGGCGCAGACGGGGGCACTTGCGCGCTGTGCGGGGCCGGCGGCAAGTCGTCCAACCGAATGGCACGGGTCGCTTCGATCGGCTCGTCGTCGTCATCCAGGTGCGGAGGAGGTGGATTCCCGCCGCGTCGCTCTTCATTGGCCATGGTTCCCTTCACCCGCTGTCGCGGCACCTGCCGCGTCGCTGCCAAACCACTCTTGCATCCACACGTGCGCCGCATCAGGGCGCCCTGACCATGGGCCGTCGCCAACCCAAGCCGGAATGCTGCACCGGCAGGATGGCTGTAGCACAGTCAGCGCCGCGCGACAACGTGATGCGTTCCCGTTCGCGGTCTTGTTGTTCAGGAAAGGCAGCAATCGCAGCGATCGGTCGAGACGATCACCGCAGCAACAGGCTGGCTGGAGAACCGATCATGGCCCGACCGAAGTGTCTGGACCGAACCAGAGCGACGGGCCCTTACGCCAAGGCGACGGGCAGCACGGAGATGGTCTTGCGACCCTTCGAAGCGCCGAACGCCACGGTGCCGGGAATCAGCGCGAACAGCGAGTAGTCCTTACCCGTGCCGACATTCTTGCCCGCGTGGAAGGTCGAGCCGACCTGACGCACCAGAATGTCGCCGGCGGGGACGACTTGGCCCTGCATGCGTTTGACGCCGCGGTATTGCGGATTGGAGTCGCGGCCGTTGCGGGATGAGCCCTGACCTTTTTTGTGTGCCATGGTTGCCTCGTTCTGCGAGCCGCAATGCAGCTCTCAACGCCTGAAACCGCTGCCCTCGCGGGCGCAGTGGGTGGGACGATTACGCTTCGATCGCCGTGACGCGCACGCGCGTGATCGACTGGCGGTGGCCCATCGTCTTGCGGCTGTTCTTGCGACGACGGTACTTATGAATCAGCACCTTGTTGTCGCGGGTCTGCTCAACGACTTGCGCGCGCACCTTGGCGCCCGCCAGCATCGGCGTACCGATTTGCACGCCGTTGTCGCCGCCGATCAGAAGCACGTGATCAAACACGACTTCGCCACCGCGTTCGACCGCGACACCGTTCGCGTCTGCGACCTTCTCGATCGTGAGCTGTTGGCCCGGGGCAGCGCGGTACTGCTTGCCGCCGGTCTTGAAGATCGCATAACTCGCCATGGTAGTCCTCGTTTCGCAGACTTGCGCATGCAGTCGGACGAGCCGACTGGGGCACAGGGGGTGCGAATTGTGCCTCAGTCGGCGCTACGCGTCAAGGATCGAATGCACGCGCGATCCAGTCTTGCGCCCAGTTGGCGTCCGTCCGACCGGATGAGCGGTTGGAACGCGGTGGCGATGACCTGCTCGCGGCTACTGAATCCGGCTCCGCACTGCCGCGCGCATCGCCCGCAGCGCGGTCTCCACTTGTCCTTGCATATCAGGATCTTGCGACAACACGTGCGCTTGGGTGTAGAGCCGCTCCGCCTCTTCTTCGGCCCCCACCGCGATCGCCGCGCGCGCCAGACGCAGGTACAGCATCGCCGCCTCTTCCGGCTGGCCACCCATCTTCAGGTGATGCGCCAGGCGCAGCCCTTCCTCAAGATCGGTGCGGCCGCGATCGGCAATCCAGGTCGCGGTCTTGCGATGCAACTCGCGCCGCTGCTTGGGTTTCAGGAAGTCGTAGGCCACGCGCCGCCGCAGCGTCGAAGTCAGGCGGTACGCGCGATCGCCGTGGTAGCGACTGGACGCGGTCCGGACCACAAAACCAGTCTGCACCAGCTGTTCCAACGCATCGTCGAGCTGTTCGACGCCCAGGAACCGCAGCGCGCCGGCCCAGAATTCCGCGCCCACGACCACCGCGACGGACAGACACCGCTGCACGTGCTGCGGCAAGGTGCCGATGAGCTGACGAATCACGCCGTCGACCATGCCGGGACGGATGTCGCTCGGCAATTTCTCGCGGACGAGCCGCCACTGCGCATTCTCCAGCACCATGGCGCCGAGCCGAGCCAGCAGGTGCGTCAGTTCACCGGCGAGAAAGGGACTGCCCAGCGCGTGTGTCTGAATCCAGTCGCGCAGCTTGGCGTTGACCGGCGCGGCCAACATTTCGCGCACGACCTGCACAACCGCTTGATTGGACAGCGGCAGGAGATCCAGCTGTTCGTCAAAGTGGAACGGCGGTTGGCGTGGCACCAGATGGCGCAGCGCCGAGGACTGCAGCGGCTCGACGTCCTCCTGCTCGGTCGAGCTGGACACGACGAGGATCGGCGATCCGCCCAAGTCGGCCAGCAAGTCCTGAAAAAAGGCGCGCGTGGACGGATCCATGTATTGCGCGTTGCGGATCAGCACCAGCATCGGCGCCGCCAGCGCCACCGCCTGAAAGTAGCGCGCCAGCGCCGCAGCCATTTCCTTGCGCGTGTCGCGGCCGATGCCCGACTGCATGCCCGCGCGCCCCGGCTCGGTGATATCAAACGCGGGAAGCGAAGCGATCACTTCCGCCACCTCCGCCGCTTCCTGCCGCCGCTGGGTCGAGAGCTTCCGCTGGCCCATGCGCGAGAACGCCAATTCCACCATGCGCTGCAGCTTGCGCCGCGCCTGATCGGCCGTGTCGGTGTCCAGGATGCCCGCGCGAATCCGCACCAGTTCGACCACGGTCGAGTACGGCAGGTCCGCGTGCAAGCGGTCGCAGGTCACTTCCATCAGAAAGTACAGCTTCTCTGGATGCTGCTCGGCTTGGCGGCGAAACGCATCCAGCAGCACGTTCTTGCCCATGCCCAGGGCACCCGCCACCAAACACGTCAGCGGTCGCGAGCGCAGCTCCACGTCTTCCAGCAGCGACCACAGCCGCTTGAGCTCCACTTCGCGGCCCGTCGTCGGCAATTCCGAGGACCACGGATAGCACAGCAGCAGAAAATCCTGAGACCCGGCGCGGATATGCACCGTTTCGACGGCATCCTGATGACCGTCCAGCCGCGCGATCAGCACATACGGCCCCAGCGGTAGCTCGCGGCCGGTGATCGGCGCCGCGCCGAGCTCTGACTCCGGATCCGGCGTGCCCAGCGTTTCGCGAATGCGTTCAAAGGGAATCGCGTAAATCCGCGCGCCTGGTGGCTGGCTGCGAATGTGCACGGTGCCGGTCTGGGGCAGATGCCGTTTGCGCTGCGCCAGCGCCAACTCATGCGCTTGACGGGCAAAATACAGCTTCGTGGCGTGATCGCCCGCTGTCGCAGCCTCGTCGTGACGCCGCCAGTAGAGTTCAATCAACCGCTGACGCGCTTCTTCATGGCTGGGATCTTCGGTCAGCGCCCGACGCAACGCCTCGTTGGCACTGGCAAATGCGTGGGCGTAGAGCACGTCCACCATCTCACGCTGCCGGCGCACCGCCCAAGCCCGCTGCTTCTCCGCCTGCGCATCCCACGGCCGGACGTCCCGCGCGAGGGCAACCTCTTCCTCGCGCAACAAAGCCTGTTCCGCGTGCAATTCTTCGGAACGAGCCAGCTCGCCCATGCCTTCCTGGTACGCAACTTCCGCCCGCTCCGCCCGCCGCTCGCGTTCCAGATCGCCGGCCTGAAATCGGTCGAGCGCTTGCCAGATCTCGCGCATCGTCTGGGGCCGGCGTTCACGCTGCTTTTCCAGCATGCACATACACAGCACTTCCAGGTCCGGTGGCACAGGTCGGTCGCGGGCGACGCTCGACGGCGGCAACGGCACGACATTCTTCGCGGCTTCCAGCCACTGCTGGCGTGTTTCCGCGTGGTAGGGCCGCGTCAGCGCCAGCACTTCGTACAGCATCACGCCGAGCGCATAGATATCGGCACGCGCATCGACCTCATCCTCACGACCCGCCGCTTGTTCCGGCGCCATGTAAGCCGCGGTGCCGATAATCATCCCTTCGCCGTCTGGATTGGGCTTGTCAAAATGCTTGGCGACGCCCCAGTCGGTGACAAAGACTTCGCCAAACTCGCCGAGCTGCACGTTCTCCGGCTTGAGATCGCGGTGCACGATGCCGGAGCGGTGGGCAAAATCCATGCCTTGGGCAATCTGGATGAACACGCCAACCATGCGCCGCAGGGTCAGTTCCTCGACGGTCGGCACATCGCCCATGGCCAACAAGCCGAGGACGTCGCCCAACGAACGGCCGGGCATCATGCGCATGGTGTAGTACGTCTGGCCGTCCTTGCAGACGCCGAGATCGTAAATCGGAATGATCGCCGGGTGCGTCAACTCGCCGATGATGCGCGCTTCCCGCCGCAGCGCACCGACAAAACCAGGCTCGTTGCGCAGTTCAGGATTTAGCAGCTTCATCGCCACATCGCGGTGCAGCGCCGTGTCCCGGACGCGCCGCACGACGCCCATGCCGCCTGAGCCGAGCTCCTCGCCCATCACATAGCGACCATCCGGTTCGACGGGCAACACCGTCTCATCCGGGCCGCCCATCGCGCCAAGCGGCGACGAGGTCAGATGCTGTAGCGCCTCCGACTCACTCATCGGCCGCCCGGTGATCATCCTCCCCGGCGTCGTACGCTCGGCCGCGCCGCGATTGAGCGCCTCCTGCAACGCCGCCAAAGTCGCGGGATCATCGATGGTTGCAGTCGTGCGAAACGGCTGAATGAAGGTTCGCTGGCCGTCATCGGCCGGATCATCCAGCGACGTTTCCTCCGCAGGAATCACAGAACGCGGCGGCGGCGGGGTCGGATCCGTGTCGTGCGGGCGGCGCTCAGACTTCACTCGTGGCACCTCATCGTCAACAAGCTTGCCATGATCGGCCAACGGGCCGCAACGCGTTTGCGTAGCTGTGATCCAGCGCCTGCGAACTGAATTCTGCGCGTGGCTCAAAAACGCTGGCCGCCATGGATCCAACACGGCAAGATCCGTGTGGTCGAGGATTCTTGATCACGCCGGTGATGTGTGTTGTTTCAAGTCCTTACAAAACCGCCGAAGGCTTTCCTGCGGTGACCTGCGACAAAATACTTGCCAGATCGCGGCAGATCACTGAACATCTGTACAGGCCTGAACGGAACCTCGCCGACTACTGAACACAAAACGAACCGGAGACAAAAAGACCATGGCAAAGCCCAAGAAAGACCTCAGCGAACCGATGGAAACCGACAAGCGCGCCGCCATTGCGACCGCGCTCTCAACGATTGAACGCGCATTTGGCAAAGGCGCGATGGTGCGTCTGGGCGATGAGGCCGCAACGGCGCGCGATATCAGCGTGATTTCATCGGGCTCCATCGGCCTCGACATCGCGCTCGGCGTCGGCGGTTTTCCGCGCGGCCGTGTGGTGGAGATCTTTGGGCCGGAATCTTCCGGCAAGACGACCATCGCGCTGCATCTGATCGCGGAAGCGCAAAAGGCCGGTGGCATCGCCGCGTTCATCGACGCGGAACACGCGCTGGACGTGGGCTACGCCCGTAAGCTCGGCGTCAAAGCCGATGATCTGCTGGTCAGCCAGCCGGACACGGGCGAACAGGCGCTGGAGATTTGCGACACGCTGGTGCGCTCCGGCGCGGTGGACGTGATCGTCATCGATTCCGTCGCGGCGCTGGTGCCCAAGGCGGAGTTGGAAGGTGCGATGGGCGACAGCCAGGTCGGCGGCCACGCGCGGCTGATGAGCCAGGCGCTGCGCAAGCTGACATCGTCGATCGCCAAGTCCAACTGCATCGTGCTGTTCATCAACCAACTGCGCATGAAAATCGGCGTCATGTTCGGCAGTCCGGAAACGACGACCGGCGGCAACGCGCTGAAATTCTATGCGTCGATCCGCTTGGATATCCGCCGCATCGGCGCGTTGAAGAGCGGCGAAGACAGCATCGGCAACCGCACGCGGGTGAAAGTCGTCAAGAACAAGGTCGCGCCGCCGTTCCGCCAGCACGAATTCGACATCCTCTACGGCGAAGGCGTCTGCGCATGCGGCGACCTGATCGACGTCGCGGCAGAAGCCGGCATCCTGGACAAGGTCGGCGCGTGGTACAGCTTTGACGGCGAGCGCTTGGGCCAAGGCCGCGAGAAAGTGCGGCAGTTGCTCAAGGACGAAAAGGAATTGTTCAAGCGCATTGACCAGCGCGTCCGGGAAGCCGCGTTCAACGCCAATGCGTCGGGCGTGTCGATTTCGGCGATGACAGTGTCCAGCGTGGCGGAAGGCTAAACACGCCGACCGAAGTTCGAGATCATCTGTTTTCGATCCGCGGCGTGCCACCTTCGGAATGCACTCGCGGTCCCAGTCCGAAATGCAACAGGTCTGATCAAAGAAGTGTGGTGTCCGACATCGGTCAGCGTGTTTAGTTCAAATGCCTCCGGCACCCGGTATGCATGAAACTGGGCAGGTGTTGTAAGCTGGGGGCGGCGCCGGCACCGAGGTCGGTCATTTCTTGGTGCTTCCAGCCCGTTGTTTAGTTGGACCCGAAGCCCTACGAGCA
>CAIYBN010000145.1 GCA_903924465.1 uncultured Myxococcales bacterium
GATGCAGCAGCGGATGAAGCGGTCGGGGATTCGGTGGAGTCACGCTGGAAGCCCGCCGATGCTGGCGCTGCGGGCGGCGTGGCGGTGCGAGCCGGCGGTGGCGCTACGGGCGGCTTGAATCAGTCTGCGGATGCGCCCACGAGGCACTGGACAACGTTTTTGACACCTTGCGCCGCGCGCGGATCCACAGGATCACGGACAGTTGCTGACCGCCGCGCAGACGCACGCGGAGGTGCTGCATACGCCTTTCTGACAGGCGCCGCACGCTTTCTGCGCGCAATCGCTGTCCCCGTAACATTCGGCTTTTTGGCACGCCTGATAGACGCTCAAGTTGTCGATGTTGGCGCCCGGTTTGTCGTTGAGCACATCGTCGCCCGCATCAAAGCGCACGCAGACCTGAATGGATTTGCCGGACCAGGCATCCAGGGAAACGGTCACGGGCAGCCACTTGCCCGACGTAGTGCCGGCAATGGCGTCGGATGACCAGACTGTGGTGGAGTCAATTCCGGCGCGCACTTCCACGGAAAACCAGTCGAGCTTGGCGTTGCCGGGAATCGGCGGATTGACGTACTGAGCCGCCGGCACGTCTGACCATTCCGTCTCGAGATTCAGGTCAAAAGACAACAGCTTGTAATTCGTTCCGGCCTTCAACGGGATCAGCTTGGCGCATGCAACCCCTCGCGCACCTTCGCCAGGCTGAAGCGAAGTGTCCTCGTAGTTGCTGAACGTCGCGTTGCCGAAATACAGGCTGCCACCGCCCCCAGTCGTGCCCGCTCCCGGATTGCCGCCTTTGGGATTGGCGCGCCAGAACACATTGACCGAGTTGTCCTCCAGGTCGACCCAATTCGTCAGCGGTGGCGCATCGAAGTTGTCGGCAAAAAGCACGGAAGGCGTGCAGCAGCCGGCTTTGCTGGCGTCGGGCTGTGATGCGCAGACGTTCTGGACGCACGTGTCGAGGGTGCAGGCATTGCCATCGTCACAATCCGCGTCGCCCAAGCAGCAAGCGGCGATGGCGTCATGAAAGCAGACGCCGTGGCCCGGGACGTTGCTGTAGCCGGTGCATGTCTCGGCCGTGCAGGTCAGGCCATCGTCGTCGCAAATCTGCGTGTCGCCACAGAGGATTTTGCCCAAGTCCGGGCAGATCGTTTCCACCACGATGTCGTCCAGATAAATGCCTTCGTAGTCGTTGTTGGTGTTGGTCTTCGTGTTGAACTGCCACGCCAACTGGATGGTCTTGCCTTGCCACTGCGCCAGATCCACCGCGATATGCCGCCAGCCGCCGGGATTCTGCGGATCATTCAGCGTGCTCTTGCCGATCTGCGTCGACCAGAACACCGGCGGCGACGAGACGTCTTGCGCCAACACCTGCAGCGACAGCACATCCTTTTCCGGCTCGCACACCGACGCGCCTGCCACCTGAATGCAAGTCGAAGCGGCATTGCACGGCGGATCACACGTGCCCAAGGGCATGGTCTTCGCATAGGACGGTTCGGTGTCCAGCCAGAGCCAGAAATGCGCCTGCGCTTTCTTGTCGTTGGGCAGCAAGTAGCTCTTGGAAACCAGCGTCGTGGATACCGGTTTGGCAGCGCCGAGCTGCGGCTTGCACGCGCCGGCGGTCATCGACGTGTCGTAGGTATGGCAGCTATTGCCAAAATACAGCGATTTCTTGCCGCCATGGGCCCGCCAAGTGCTCTGCTGCCAGCCGACATCGCCGTTCTGGGCACCATCGGTGGCGACGAAGCCGTCCTGTCCGGCTTCAAAAGTCGCATCCTGCAAGAGCACTTTGCCGGAACAGCAGTTGGCGATCGCCGAGTTGCTGCACTTGTGCTGCAACTGGTCGCATTTGTGGGTGTTGCACTCGTTGCCGTCGTCGCAATCCGCGTCGAGACAGCAGGCGTCGGGATTCTTGACCGCTGAACAGACGCCGATCGTGCACTTGGGCACCTGACAGGGCGACAACTTCACCTTGTCGGCGCAATCGTCGTCGATGACACAGGCACCGGCCACAGCGTCAGGCACGTCATCGACCACCTCAGACGCAACTTCGGCCGTGACGTCGTCTGGCGCATCCGCAGCGACATCATCGGTCGCCACCGTGTCCGCGCTGGTGTCATCGAGAGCGTCGTCGGTTCCGGCGTCGTCCGTGCCAGCCTGCGTGGAATCCTGATCGGCCGGCGCGACGGTCTGACCACAGGCCGCGAGCAGCAGCACTGTCACACCCGCCATCCATCGGCTCGCCACGCGCATCGTCATTTCCTACGGGCAAGCCGCGATAAAGTGCAGGTTGTCGACCGCCACGCCAAACGTGCTGTTGGCCACGCCGTCGACCGTGTTGAAGAAGAACTCCAACTGGACCTCCTGGCCGACGTAGGCGGACAAGTCGAGCGAAATCGTCGTCCACGCGCCGGTAGCAAAGCCGCTGGCACCCTTGTCCCACAACTGCGTCTTCGCGCCGCCGACGTAGAGGTTGACCTGTAGGTTGTCGTAGTAGGAGCCAGACTCGGTCTGCATGTACAGGTCAAAGCTGACTTTGCTGTTCACATTGCTCGGCAAGGTGATCGGCGGCGTCTTCGCGGAGCCATTGGACAAGCCGAAGTCGTAGTTCCCGACACTCGGGTCGCCATAATACAGCACGCCGGGCGGCGACTTGACTTGCGAGCTGCCCAACCAAATCTGCCAGCCCTGGCTTGGACCGGCGGTATTGGTGAACGTCATGCCTTTGGCGTCGTTGACGTCAAATTCGTTGTTCCAGATGTCCGGTATGCAGCAGCCCGCAGCGCCCGTCGGCTTGTGCTGGCATTTCTGGCTCACGCACGAGTCAATCGTGCACTTGGTCTCGCCGTCCGCGCAGTCGGCGTCGACGCTGCAGCAGGTGTTCTGGTTGGAGCAGACATTCTTGGTGCAGATGTCGATCGTGCAGGCATTCTTGTCGTCACAGCCGATATTGCTCAGGCAACAGCCGGCAATCGAAGCAAACAGGCAGTTGGCGCCGGGTCCTGGGCAGGAATCGGCGGTGCAGGCGTTGTTGTCGTTGCAGTCGCCATTGCCCATGCAGCAGCTCGGGATCGGCTGGAATTGGCAATGCTGGTTGAGGCATTTGTCGTTGGTGCACAAGACGTTGTCGTTGCAGTCGCCGTCGCTGGCGCAGCAGCTGTAGGGCCACGAGCACTGGCCGTCGGAACACACGCCGGTGTAGCAGTTGAGCGTGAAAGCCGGATTGCACGCCGCAGTCGTGGCACATTTCTTCGGCTGGCAGGTGCAGTCGACGTGGACGTTGTCCAAGTACAATTGCGTGTTGAGGAGGTTGCCGTAGGTGGAGCCCGGCGTCACTTCAAAGCGGAGGGCGAAGCTCTTGCCGGCGATCGCGGACAGATCAACCGTCACGGTCTGCCACGTCGTTGCAGCCGAATTGATCGTCTTGGTCACGAGCGTGGTGTCCGTCCCGTCAATATCCGCTGCCACGCGCAACGTCAGGCTGGAAGACACCGTGTCCGCGCGGTAGCTGAACGTCAGCGACGCTTCCTTGCCTGACAGCAAGGTGATGAACGGCGCCGCCGCGACCGCCTTGGGCTTGTTCGCCGACGGAATGCTGTACGTGGAGGATGTCGGGCTGCCAAACGCCAGCACGCCCGTGCCCCCCAGGGAATCGGCAACTGTCTTGAAGTACCAGGTCGGACCACCGCTGAGCATCGGCGTGATGTCGTAGCCACCATCGCTGTCGTCGAACATTGAACTCAGAACGGTGGGCGCACAGCAGCCCGGTGCGGTCGACGCCAGGTACGCGCACTTGCCCGCGCTGCACGCGTCTTTCGTGCATGGATTGAAATCATCGCAGTCGTCGTCCTTCTGGCAGCAGACGCTCTGGAAAACGCACTGCCCCGCGCTGCAGGAGCCGGAGAAACAGGAATCCGCCGTCTTGCACTCGGCGTCCGACTTGCAGCAGGTGTTCTGGTGCGTGCAGCCGCCGCCCGGCGAGGCGCAGGCGTCAATCGTGCACGTGTCGCCGTCGTCGCAATCGGCCGGCGTCATGCAGCAGTCCACTTTGGCGCTGTGCTGGCAGCCGCCGCCCGGGACCGGGCAGAGATCGAGCGTGCACAACACGCCATCGTTGCAGTCCGCCGGGGTCTTGCAGCAACCGGCAATGGCGTTGTGGACACAGGCAGGCGTGCCACCCGCGGTTGGCTGGCACACGTCGGCGCTGCAGGGATTGCCATCGTCGCAGTCCGAAGCCGCAGCGCAGCAGCCCGTCGAAATCTCGATCTCATCGATGTACACGCCCTCGAACGCGTTGACGCTGCCGTCGAGCGTGTCAAACGCAAACTGTAGCGTCGCGGATTGGCCAGCCAGCGCCGAGAGGTCGAGCGTGATCCGCTGCCACGTGCCGTGCGTCGTGTTGAGCTGCGGATCGGACGTCCAGACCGGCACGGCGGTCGCGCCTTCCAGCAAGCTCACGGTCAGCACGTCGTAGCCAGCCGACGCTTCTGTGTCCATCCACAGCCAGAACGAAACGGTCGGATTCACGCCGACAGTCTTGGGTACCGGCAGCGGCGGCATCGTCGCGACGCCCGCGACCTGTTTGCCATTGGCGTAGGTGTGCGTCGTCGGATCGCCGAAGTAGAGGCTCATGTTGCCAGAAACGCTGCGCGCGCTGTCAAAGCCCCAGCCGATGCCGCCCTTGGCGGTGTCCACGAAGGAGACCCCCTCGCCTGGGCCATCGAGGGCGAGAAGGCCAGAGAGAGCGCTGAGCTTGCCGGTCGCAACCTTGGGTGCGCAGGCCAGGCACGGCGTCACGTCGTCGGCCAAACCGGCGCCGTAGCAGGCGACCTGGCCATCGCCGTAGGGCGTCAGGCAGACATTGGCCTTGATGCTGTAGCTGCACTTGCCTTGAAAGCAAATACCTTTGGCACAAGGAATGTCGCACTCCGCGTTACCGGCGCACGCCGTGGCATGGACCGATTTGCCAATGCCCGCAGCGTCTTCAGGCGGCACATCCACGGCCGTCTCAGCGACATCGAACGCGTCCGTGCCGGTGACCAGATCGGCCAGGTCGGCGCCATCCACAAGAATTTCTTCCAGAATCGCGTCGGAAACAGCGTCTTCGCCCGAATCGGCCAGTCCGTCCTGATCCGTTGCCTCCAGATCGGCGGCCTGTTGGTCCGGTCCCGCGTCGCTGTCTGTGCCGTCGATCGCCAGCGCGTCAACTGGCGCGACATCGCCCGTCTCCGTGCTGGCTGGCGCTGGCGAGCCACAGGCGCCCAGCGCCACCGCCAGCAGGCTCAGCACCAAAGCGGTGTCGACTGCCCGCGGCCCAAAGCCCACCTTCCAGGCGCTGCACATCGCGTCTCTCCGTCCATTTGCCCAGCCACTGCCGCTGACGGGCCATGTGGAGGCGTTGCAAGCGTCCAGGGGCCTCGCGGCACCGGCATTTCACGAAGCCTGCTGACCGGAAATGGCAGCAGACACATCTCTTCACCATAGCACGTGCGGCCCTTTGCAGACAAATCCAGAATCGCCAATCGCGCGATCGCGGGGATGTTTTGCCGAGTCCGCCGGAACGGTCAGAACTTGAAGCGCAACGCCGCGTCCACCCGCCAGACCGACTGCGCCCGCGCGCCCGACGGCGCATCAAGGGCCGCGCCTGGCAGCAAGTAGGACGCGCGCAGGACCGCCGTGGCTTTCTGGGCCTTCCACCACAGCGACGTCTCCGGCTCCAGACCGAGAAAAGTCGCCTTGCCCGGCGTCGCGTTGTCCGACGCCGCCAGCGCGGTCATGATGCCCGCGTTGTAAAACAAGCCCTGATCCACGCCAGTTTCCAGCAAGGTCAGCTGCCAATTCGGCTTGAAATACCACGCGTTTGCAACGGCACCGATGATGTCGCGGAACAGAATGCTGTCGACCAGAAAGCCGCGGTGAAAGTTGTAGCCCGTGATCAGCGAGCGCGGCGCAGCTTCCGGTGCGGCACTGACCCGCCAGTTGTCCTGATCGTTGACGCCGAAGCCGCCGGCGCGATCGCCCGTCGCCAGACCCAGGTCGAGGTTCCACAGATGCCGCCCGGTTCGCCACTCGCCTTTGCCGGCAAATCCGCCGCCGATGAGCGTCTTGGTCGTCACCGTGCTCGACCGTTCATCCGCGTTTGCGACCGTGCCATAGCGAAACGCACTTTCCAATTGCAGCCGCAGCGGCGCGTCTGCCAGCTTGCCGCGCCAGTCGAGGTACAATTGCGGGGTGAATTGCCGCACCGTACGCGGAATCAGTTGATCGCAGGTCCGCTGCGCCGAACAGTCGGGACCGTGCTCCGCGTAGAAGCCGTTGTCCTGACTTTGGTACATCAACGCAGCCGCGAACTTGAAGCCAGGGGCATCAGCCGGCTTGGCCGTTTCCGCCTGCAGCAACCAGCGGGTCGCGTCCGCGCTGTCCTGCAACGGCACCGGCTGGCCGTCGGTCACGGTCGCGTTGACGCCCTTGGTGAGCACCGAGGTGCCCGTCATGGCCGTCGAACTCAGCGGACCGTTGAACAAGATATCGCGGGCGATCTTCAGGCGAAAACCGAACAGTTCCGCAGAAACCTGCAACCTGTCGAGATCCGTCTGGAAATCGCTGAACAGGTCGCGGCCATCGTTGCGCACCATGCCAAGGCCGAAATGATCGCCCATGCGGCCGATGTCGATTTCGCCCATGCCGAGCACGCGGACGTGCACCCACGCGCGGCGCACGCCGATCGTCGCGGCCGAGGCGATGCCGCCGGTGTCTGATGTCCACAAGCTGGTCGCGGTCATCGGATCGGCGCTGGCGTGGGCAGCCGGATTCTGCGCGCCGAACATCAAGTTGCCGACGCCGTCGATTTGCGCACAGATATCAGCCCATTCCGCCACGTGAACCACCGGATCGAAACGCAGACGCAAATCGCCGGTGAACGTGCGGCCATCTGACGGCGTGGAATTCGATTCGCCGTGGCGCACGTCCAGGTGCGGCGCAATGCTGGGATCCAGCGTCGTGTAGCGCACGCCATCCAGGTAATCGAGCCGGGTGCGCATTTCGCCGTGCAGATCGAGGGTTACCAATGGCTTGGCGACCGGCACTGCTTGGCCTTCCGGGGCATCCGCGGCGAAAACCGACGTCGACCACAGACCACACACGGTCAGGGTCAGGCCAAGGCGGACGCGCAAACGGGAGAGCAGCATCGACGTCCTGGCAAGGTGCGGGCCAACATGGCTCCGGGGACGGCGGAGTGTAGGAGCCATGGCCCGTCTCTGCAACCGGATTGGCGCGATCCACGTCACTTGGCTTTCGTCGGCGCTTCGTACACGGTCAGCATCGGCACGCCGTCCAGCGACCATTGGGCAATCGGCGTGCGCGTCTTGTACGTTTGCCACAGGTCCAGCTCATAGTCGTCGTGGTCTTTCTGGTGGTGAAAGAAGCCGAGCGCCGACGGCGTTCCAGCCTCCGATGTGTAGCGCAGATCGCGGCGGAACCAGCCCTCGCGTTGGTACATCGCATAGGCGCCCCAAGCGGACTTGTGAAACCAAATCAGCGCATTTTGCGGCGCCCGGCGGTTCACTTCTTCCAGCAGGGCGCGCGTCGTTCCGCCCCAGAATTGCCGCTGCATGCCGGCCTCCGCCGCGCCTGGAATGCCGCCAATCAGATCGTTGTAATAAGCAGTACCCTGCGGATGCGCATCGGCCGTCGCTTGCGCCGACGGCAGCAGGACCGCCAGGGCCATCGCCCACGCCAACAAGATCGGTGCCGCGTGCCCACGCCACCAGGACAGCGCCGGAGGGGCAAATTGCCGCATCAGGGCTGCCTCAACACTCCCCGGATTCACGCCTTCCAGGTCGGTCGCCGTGCCGTCGGTCGGCGCGATCGCTTCGGCGAGCCGCCGCCAAATGGCTTGCAAGCCGCGCGCGGCGATCAGCAACAGGAACGCGAAGGCCAGCATCCAGTGCTTCGTGCCGCCGAAGATCGGTGTGCCGGGTAGTGAAATCAGGGCCATCGGCCAGATCGCGCTCATCAGGATCAGCCGGTCGTAGCTCCGCAGTTCGGCGGTGCGACCAAAGTCGTCCAGGCCCAAGGGCCCGGCGCGGCGCATGCGCGCCCGGTACGCCTCCACGTCCGCCTGACGGCCCATGTCCCGCGCGGTTTCCTCACGGCGCTTCGTGGCCACGTCGAGCGGCACGGTGGAATCCTGATGCCGCTCCGGTTTCTGTTTGCGACTTTGCCACCACGTCTGGAGATGGTGAACCCACTCCGGCAACCGCCGCGGCCAGTACACCGCAAGCAGCCCCAGCGCCACCGCCACCAGCAGCACAAGTGGCCAGGTCAGCGCCGTCATCACCCACGCAAACTGCGGCGGAAACGGCGGGTAAGCCAGAACCTGGCCAAAATAGACCTGCATGTAGTGTTCGTGGTGGATGTGAAATTCCAGCCAGCGCAGGAAGTTATCCAGCGTGTCCACCCAAAAGAGCGGCCAGCCGGCGATCAGGATCGCAAAACCGACGGGCAGCATGACAAAAAACACGACAGGCACGGGCGGCGCCGCGATCTGCACGAACCTCGTCAACGGCAGGGCCACGATGGCAAGAGCCAGCAGCGGGTGCAGAAAGTAGGCGGGAATGGCCAGGATCACGCCCGCCAGCAGCCACGGAATACGCTTGAGCCACGAGCCCGGTGCCAACGCGATTTCGAAACGGCCTTCCGCCAGCGCATCCCACGCCCAGTGGCCGATGAGCACGACGGGCAGGAACAACGCGTTGTGCTTGGCCAAAAGCGCGAAGCCCCACAGCACTGCCGTGGGCAGGATCCAGCGCCGCGATCGGAGCGACCGGTGGTAGCAGAGCGTGGTCGCGAACAGCAGCGTCGTGATCGTCGTGTCGAAGCAGGCCAAGTGGGCATGGTAGAACGGCTGCGGCAGGCACAGCCAGCCGAGCCCCGCGCACACCGCGAACGCGCGCACCGCCTGCGCGGGCCCCCATGCGGTCTGCGCGCCGGTAAACATCAGGCGCGCAGCGAGGTACAGAAGTGCCACCAGGAGACCGCCAAACACCGCGCCGGGAAAGCGCATCGCGTTCGATTCGGACATCACGTACAGCTTGCGCTGCTCCAACGCTTCACAGCCGGTGCGGCGAATCACGCCCTTCTCGCCCAGCCCCGGCGCGAGGCACGTCGCCTTGAGCAAGGCCAGGTCCGCCGACTTGTCGAGACGCACCGTGGCGTGATCGTTCTTGCGTTCCACCACTTTGCCCTGGATCAGCCGGCGCGGACCCGTGTCCGGCGAACTGCCCACCACCTGCGGCTTCAGCAGCCAGATCTTGGCGTTGGCATCATAGCCGTGCGACGGACCCAATTCATTGACGTCCAACAGGATTTCGCCTTCCTGCTGGTGGATGTTGGACACCGGCCGGAGCTTGCGGCCAAAGGCCCGCCAGGACCAACCGAACAGGATCTTGTCCAGCGGCGGATGTTCCGAATTCGCCCGCCAAGTCTCCAGAATCGCCTTGCGCTCCAAGGCGTCGCGCCGCGTTTTTCCGCCCGCTTCCACTTTGACAAACCAGTCCTGATACGTCTCGGCGTGGGCAAAGTAGAACGCCTCGTCGCGCACAAAGCCCATGTCGTTGGTCATCACGATCAGCAGCGTCGCAACGAGCCAAAGCGCGATGGCGATGCCCAGATCCAGCGGGCGGCGCAATTGGGGTTCGGGCGTGTTCATCGGCGTCTGCTTACTCATCTTCATCGCCGGGCTTGCCGGCAATCAGGTTGTACTTGCGGGCCAGCCGCCGAAAATGCTTGCGATCCACGTCTGCGCCGCGTGCCGCTTGACTCAGGTTGCCGCCGTGGCGCGCCAGCACGGTGGCCAGATAGTCGCGTTCAAATGTTCCCAGCCAGGTCTCCTTGGCATCGCGAAACGGCACGTCCACCTGAATCGACTGCGCCGTGACCGCGGTGGGCGGTGGCGACAGCGGCGCCGTTGGCGCGTAGCCATCCTGACGACGACGCGGTCCCTCCACGCCGCGGATACTTTCGGGCAAATCGTCCACTTGCAGCAAGTCGCCTTCGGCAAAAGAACAGGCGCGTTCGACGATATTGCTCAGTTCGCGCACATTACCCGGCCAACTGTAGTCGTGGAGCCACCGCAGTGCGTCCTGACTGATCCCTTTCACCCGCAGGCTATCCGGCTCATTTTCGCCCATGCCGGCGCGGTTGAACCGGCCGGTGCGCAGCAGATGCTCCGCCAAAATGCGAATATCCTCGCGACGTTCCCGCAACGGCGGCAGGCGAAGCCGGACCACACCCAGACGATAGAACAGGTCCTCGCGAAAGCGCCCAGCCTTGACCTCCACTTGCAGATCGCGGTTGGTCGCCGCGATGACGCGCACGTTGATCGGAATGGACCGATTTCCACCCACGCGGCGAATTTCCCGGGTCTCCAAGGCGCGCAGCAATTTCGGCTGCAAATCGAGCGCCAGCTCGCCCACTTCGTCCAGAAACAGCGTGCCACCGTCGGCGCTTTCAAACAGCCCCTGACGCGTGGCCATGGCGCCGGTGAAGCTGCCTTTCTCGTGACCAAACAGCTCGGATTCGATCAGATTCTGCTGCACCGCACTGCAATCAAAGACGACGAACGGCTGCGCGGCGCGGGTCGAGAGCTGGTGCAGGGTCCGCGCGACGACTTCCTTGCCGGTGCCAGTTTCGCCTTCCAGCACCACCGTCGCACCGGTCGGCGCCACTTTTTCAACAGCCGCCATCAGCCGCCGCATCGACTCCGACTGCCCCACCAAACCGCCCAGGTGCGCCTCCGCGCGAGGTCGGACATCCAGTTTCTCCGTTATGACCGAGAACCGCAGCGTCGTCCCGCCCAGCCGCAGGGTGCAGCCTGACCGCAGCCACGCCTCGCGCACCCGCACGCGATCGACAAAAGTGCCGCTGGCCGATCGCAAATCCTCGATCAGAAAGCACGCACCGTCGCTGAAAATTCGCGCGTGATGGCGACTGACGCGATCGTCGTCCAGCACCAGATCGTTGTCTGCCAGCGCGCCCAGCGTGATGTTGTTTTGGTCAAAAACGTATTCTGTCGCGCGGCCATCCGCACCTGTCGCGATCAACTTGCAGCGGCGCAAGGTCAGCGACGTCGGCGATGGCGAAGCAAAGGTCATCGCGCCCGCTTACGGAGGAGGACTACATTTCAAAAGATGTCATGCGCTGTCGGCGCTTCTCGTACATCTTTTCGACGTGTTCCTGCTTCTCTTTGCAGTCGATGCACAGGTTGGCTTCCGGCCGCGCCAGCAGGCGATTGGCGCCAATCACGGCGTCACATTCCTCACAGTAGTTGTACTCGCCGGCTTCAATGCGCCGAATCGCCTTGTCGATCTTCTTCAGCAGCGTCGCGTCGCGGTCGCGCAGGCGGAATTCAAAAGCCTGATCGTAGCCGACGCTGGACAAGTCCATTTCGTCCGCCACCCGCAATTCGTCCGGGTCCTGGTTCTGTTCGGCCGCCTTGACCGCCGCAAGCGTCCGCTCGCGCTTCTCAATCAGCATGATGCGCTGCTGTTCGACCTGTTCGTCGGTCAGCGGCTGAAGCTCGAAATTCTCGGCCATGGTATCCTCCCCCAGTACGTGGGAAGTGATGGTAGGTTGGGGGTGACGGCCGGTCAAGGGCGAAAAACTTCCGCGCAGCAAAGAGCTGCAACAACAGCTATCCGGCGTGCGCCTTCAGCCACAACGCCGCGCCGTCCATCAGCCAGGCGACTGCCACGTGAATCGTCACGCCGCCCCAAATGGACTTGGTATCCATCGCCAACGTGCCCAGCACCAGTCCGGACAGAATCGACCCCAGGCATTCCGGCAGCGGCTTGCCGAAGTGAATCATGCAATACGGGATCATCATGACCATCACGCCCATGCTGCCCATTTCCGCCACGACGCCGCGCAGCATGAAGCCGCGGAAGAAGAATTCCAGGCCGAAGAACTGCAGCGCATAGCCCAGCTCCCACGCCACTTGATCCTGCCAGCCGGCGGCGTGGTCATAGAACGGGTAATGCGCCTGAAAATTGGGCGTCTGCGCGACGGCGAGCACGGCCAGGCCGACCGGCAGAAACAGCAGCGCGTAGAACGGCAGGTGCCGAAAGTATTCACGCGGCGTGAGGTAGAAGTCGCTCAGCTTGAGGCCAAAAATCAAGCGGACTACGAGCGCTGGAATCACGAAGTAACACGTCACGCTGCCCGCCACCCACGAGAGCGAGAGCAGGAGGCGGTGGTACGGATCGAGCCAAGCGCCCAACGGTTCTGACAGCGCATAGGCCGCGTCAATCGTGCCTTGAGCCACATGGCTCTGGAACGTCTGATCCATGACCACAAAGCGCAGAATGACCAGCATTAGCGCGGCGGTCACGCAGGTGATGAGCGTCGCCGCGCGCGCAGAAACCTTGCCGACGCGGTCGCTGCGGTCGTTGGCGTCGATGCGCGCCCACGGTTCGGTGAAGACGACGCCAAAGGGATTGCGGAGGAGGTCGCGAAGGAGCATGGGAGCCGCGTGTTAGCGGACTTTGCCGGCGATGTCTACACGCTGCGCCCCGTGTTGCCGCTAGCCATCAGTCCGCAGGCGCGCTACAAACCCGATGGAGGTCCCCGTGCAGTCGTCGCTGTTTCCCGATCCCGCGCCAGAACATCCGCTGCTCGCGCCCTTGAACCCGGAGCAACGACGCGCCGTGACGACCACGCGCGGCGCGCTGTTGGTTCTCGCGGGTGCTGGCTCCGGCAAGACGCGGGTCATTACCCACCGCATCGCCTGGCTGATCGAGCACGAGCACGTCTCGCCGTGGCAGATTCTCGCCATGACCTTTACCAACAAGGCCGCGGGCGAGATGCGCGAGCGCGTGATCCAGACCGTCGGCGATGGCGCCAAGGACGTGTGGCTCGGCACGTTTCACAAAATCGGCGTGCGTATGCTCCAGCAATTGGCGCCGCAAGCGGGCCTGCGCGCGGGCTTCTCGATTTACGATACCGACGATCAGGTGCGCACCATCAACCGTGTCATGAAGGCGCTGAATCTGTCGGACTCGACGTACAAGCCCAAGCAATTCGCGCAGTTCATCGATCGCTGCAAGAACCGCTTGCAGTTGCCGCAGGATCCCAAGCTGCTGGATGAGGTGGAATCGGATTTCGACAAGAAAGCGCTCGCCGTCTATGGCGCTTACGAAGCGGAGATGCGCACGGCCGATGCGGTCGATTTCGGCGACTTGATCATGCGTCCGACGATCGTGCTGGCCAACAACCCGGGACTGCGACAGAACTGGTCGAATCGCTTTCGCTACGTGCTGGTGGACGAGTTCCAGGACACGAATGCCGCGCAGTTCGAGTTGCTGAAGCTGCTGACCAGCGAGCATGGCAACCTGTGCGTGGTCGGCGATGACGACCAGTCGATCTACTCGTGGCGCGGCGCGGAAGTAGGCAACATCCTGGGGTTTCCGCAGATGTTTCCCAACACGACGACGATCAAGCTGGAGCGCAACTACCGGTCGACGGGGCACATTTTGGCGGCGTCGACCGCCGTCGTCAGCCACAACCGCAACCGTCACGGCAAGGTGCTGTGGACCGAGAGTGGCGATGGCGAGCTGCTGACGCTGCACGTGGCGCACACGGAGCGCGATGAGGCGGATTGGGCGGCGCGGACGCTGGAGCAGATGCGCACGGCCGGGACGTCGCTGTCGCACATGGCGGTCTTCTACCGGACCAACGCGCAATCGCGGGTGCTGGAAGAGTCGATGCGGCGCTTTCGCCTGCCCTACGTGCTGATTGGTGGCCAGCGGTTTTACGAGCGCGCCGAGGTCAAGGACGCGCTGTCGTGGCTGCGGCTCTTGGTCAACCCGCAGGACTCGGCGGGCTGGGAACGCGCCATCCACGCGCCGCGCCGCGGGATTGGCGACGCGACCGTCGAACTGGTGGCGCAACGGGCGCGCGCGCGAGGGATTTCCCTGCCGGAGGCGGCCGACGATTTGCTGGTCCTGAATCAAGCTGGACGGTCGGCAGAGAAGCTGCGGACGTTTCAGAACCTGCTGCGCAGCCTGCGCGACGGCATCGAAGGCTTGCGCGCGGACACCGTGGGCGCGCAGGTGCTGAAGGCGTCGGGGATTCGCGCGGCGTTGCAGGTCGACAAAGATCCGGACGCGCAGGATCGCCTGGAGAACCTGGACGCGCTGTTGGCGGCGATGGCGGAACACGCGGATACCGCGGAAGACCCGTCGCTGCGCGGCTTTCTGGAGCAGGTCGCGCTGGTGTCGGACACCGATCGACTGGGCGACGGCGCGAAGGTGTCGATGATGACGATGCACTCGGCCAAGGGCCTGGAATTCGACGTCGTGGTCGTCGTGGGCCTGGAAGAAGGCATCCTGCCGCACGCGAACTCGTTGGCGGAAGGCCGCGAAGGTCGTGATTTGGAAGAAGAGCGCCGGCTGCTGTACGTCGCCATGACCCGCGCCCGCAAACGGCTTTTCCTCGCGCATGCCCGCACGCGCCGGCGCTTCGGCGGCCCGGAAATGCAGGCCGATCCGTCGCGGTTCCTGGCGCAAATTCCCGAGGAGCGCATTCGGGTGGAAGGCGGGCGTGCGGCCTCGCACAGCTGGACCCAAGGCAGCAGTTGGAGCAGCAGCACAACGACAGGCCGATCGGGCGGTTGGGCCCAGAAGCCGCAGCCGACGGGAGGCTCGTTTACGCCGCGCCAGCGACCGGTCGTGGAACAGGAGCCGGTGTTTCAGCGCGGCGATCCGGACTCGCCATTCCAGCCCGGTACGCGTGTCCAGCACGGCAGCTTCGGCGGCGGCACGGTCTTGGACGCCGACGGCTACGGCAGCGACGCACGCCTGACCGTGCGCTTTGATTCGGTGGCGGTCGGCGTCAAGAAGCTCATCGCCCGGTTCGTGCGGGTGCAGGCATCGCCATGATTGCGGTGACCGTGCGCTATTTTGCTGCGGCCCGCGACCGCGCTGGCGTCGATTCAGAACGGCTGGAGCTGGCCGACGCCCTGTCGATCGGTCAACTCCGGACGCTGTTGGCCACGCGCCACCCGCCGTTGGCGCCTCTGCTGCCGATCTGCAAGCTGGGCTGCAATGACGAATTCGCCGACGATGACCAAGTGCTCCAGGCGGAGGACGACGTGCTGGTCCTGCCGCCGTCTGCGGGTGGCGCGCCACGCGTGCAGCTGCTGGAAACACCCATCGTCCTCGGACAGGCCGAAGCGCTCTGCGAACAGGACGGCGTGGGCGGCATGGTCACGTTCACCGGTGTCGTGCGTCGGCAGAATCTCGGCAAGGCCGTGCAGCGTCTGGAATTTTCTGCCTACGCACCGCTGGCGTTGAAGGAAATGACGGCGATTGCGGACGCAGCGATGCGGCGCTGGCCGCTCGTCGACGTGTGCATCCTGCATCGCGTGGGCGTCCTCCAGGTTGGCGACATCGCGGTGCAGATCGCCGTCGCGGGCGCGCATCGCACGGAGCCGTTTGCCGCCTGCCGGTGGGTCATCGACGAGCTCAAAGCCCGTGTCCCGATTTGGAAAAAAGAAGTGACGGACGACGGCGCGGAGTGGCTGGGCAGTACGCCGTAGCCTACGTTTCGAGCCAAAGCGCGTAGATTTCGTTGCGCGAAAGGCCGGTCTTTTCGCCGATGTCCCGCGTCGCAAACTTCCGGTCAAGGCCCGCCGCTTTCGCTTCGGCCACGAGCACACGGGCATCCGGCCGTTCCACCGGCGGCGCCGTCGCTTGGCTCACTTCCACGAGCAGCACGGCCTCGCCACGAAGCATTTCCTCCGTCAGCGCGCCTGAAAGATCCGCTGCCAGCACGCGGATGTAGCCCTCGTGCATTTTGGTCAGTTCGCGCGCCACGACCGCCCGCGCAAGTGGCCGCACATCGGCCAGATCCTGCGCCACGGTCTGCAAGTCCCGACCTGGCGCGTAGAATGCGTGCGTCATCGGCTTGCCGTCGGGCGATGGCAGCAGCGTGCGCTCCAGCAGTTGCTTCCGTTCGCCAGTCTTCTTGGGAAGAAAGCCCCAAAAGGCAAAGGGAATCGGCGTGAGTCCAGATGCCGCCAGCGCCGCCGCCACCGCAAATGGCCCGGGAAGGGTCCGCACTTGCAGGCCGGCGTCGTGCGCGGCGTCCACCAGCAGTTGCCCGGGGTCAGACAGCGCAGGCGTACCGGCATCGGAAACCAGGCCAACCGTCGCGCCCGACTGCAACCGCGCGATCACCCCCGCAATCTTGGCCAGCTCGTTGTGGGCGTGCAGCGACCACATCTCCTTCTTCAGACCCAGCGTCGCCAGCAGGTGCCCGGTATGACGCGTGTCTTCGCACAACAGCAGGTCCACCGCGCCCAGCACTTCAGCAGCGCGCGGACTCAGGTCTGCCAGATTGCCGATGGGCGTAGCGATGACGTACAGCGTCGCGGGTTCCAGCGCCACCGTCTACGCCTCGCCTTGAGCGTGCAAAAGGACCGCACTGACAAAGCCGCGGAACAGCGGATGCGGCGCCAGCGGGCGGCTCTTGTACTCGGGGTGGAATTGGCAGGCGAGGAACCAAGGATGGTCCGGAATCTCGCACATTTCCACGAGTGTACCGTCGGGCGACAAGCCAGAAAGCACGAGGCCCTTGGCGGTGAGCTGCTCGCGGTACGCGTTGTTCACTTCAAAGCGATGGCGGTGCCGCTCGCTGATTTGCGCTGAACCGTAGACGCGCTCGGCCAACGAGCCTTTGGTCAGCTTGCACGGATACGCGCCCAGCCGCATGGTCGCGCCTTTGTTGGTGATTTCCCGCTGGTGTGCCATCAAATCCACGACCGGATACGGCCCGTCCTTGTCGAACTCGGTCGAATGCGCGCCTTCCAGACCCACGACATGGCGGGCAAATTCGATGACGGCGATTTGCATGCCCAGGCAGATGCCAAAATACGGCACCTTGTGAACCCGCGCATACTCCGCCGCGCGAATCTTGCCTTCCACGCCGCGCCGGCCAAAGCCGCCGGGCACCAGGATGCCGTCGACATCGCCCAGAATCGCGGTCAAATCGTCGGCCGTCTCCAAGTCTTCCGCGTCGATATAGCTCAACTGCACTTTCGCGTCGTTGGCCACGCCGCCGTGCATCAGCGCTTCGTTCAGCGATTTGTAGCTCTCCTGCAGCTCGACGTATTTGCCGACGATGCCGATCTTCGCAACCTTGCTCGCCGACCGCGCCGTCTCGCCAAACTTTTGCCAGGACGACAGGTCGGGATCGCGGGTCCAAATACCCAACATTTCACAGACTTGCGCGTCAAATCCCTGTTGATTCAACTTGAGCGGCAAGTCGTAGATGGACGCCACGTCCGGCGCCAGGATCACGCAATCGCGCACGACGTTGCAGAAGAGCGAAATCTTGGCTTTGATTTCCTCGTCGAGGTCATGATCGCTGCGGCAGACGATGATGTCCGGCTGGATGCCAATTTCGCGCAGCTCTTTGACCGAGTGCTGCGTCGGCTTGGTCTTCACTTCGCCCGCGGCCTTGATGTAGGGCACCAGCGTCACGTGAATATTCGCGGCGTTGCGCGCGCCGACCTCCAACCGCATCTGGCGGATGGCTTCCAGAAACGGCAGCGACTCGATGTCACCGACGGTCCCGCCGATCTCGATGATCGCGACGTCCACGCCTTCCGCCGCCGCCTTGACCTTGCGCTTGATCTCGTCGGTGATGTGCGGAATGACCTGCACGGTGCCGCCCAGGTATTCGCCGCGACGTTCCCGTTGAATCACGGTGTCATAGACCTGACCGGTCGTGAAGTTGTTCGCCCGCTTCATCGTCGCGGACGTGAACCGCTCGTAATGGCCCAGATCCAGGTCCGTTTCCGCGCCGTCGTCTGTGACGAACACTTCGCCGTGCTGGTACGGGCTCATCGTGCCGGGATCGACGTTGATGTACGGGTCCAGCTTGACGTTCGTGACCTTCAAACCGCGGCTTTCCAGGAGCGCGCCCAAGCTTGCCGCGGTGAGGCCCTTGCCGATGGACGACACGACCCCGCCGGTAATGAAAATGAATTTGGTCGATTTGGGCTGGACGGCCATGACAATCCCCTTGCGCCGGGATCAGACAAGAACGCCTGAACCGGGCGAGATAACGCGGCAATTTCTGGGAAGTTCCGAGTCGAGCGCGCGCATCACATGCGGCGAGCGCCAATCAGAGCCCGGGCGCAAAGGCTAAGCCAGGCGAGGCGATCTCGTCAAGGTGAACAGGTGACGATTGGGCTACGACATCACTTGCCGACGTAGACGAGCAGGGAGCGCTTGTGGGTCAGGTTGGGCGTCGAGTAGTTGTCCCAGAGCGCCAAACCGAAGCAATTCGCTGCCTCCCACGGGCTGCCGGGGTTGTTGACGATCAAGCTCGGGTGGGTTTCGTCGAAGCCGGTCTGATCGCCAATCCAACTGTAGTTGTAATCGAGGGAGTGGTTGCCGGTGTCGCCGCTTCCCATGACGATTTGCAGCAGGTTGTTCTGCAAGATGGTCGCCGCCTTGTCGGCCGGGAAACCATGGGTGCTGACGATCGCACCGGCCTTGAGACCCTGAACAAGCGCTCCAGGCAAGAAGACGTTCTGGTTCAGGTCAATCGCGCGCAAGAGCGGCCAGGGCGCACCGGGCGCGCCAGCTGCTGGCTGCTGCCCACACGCGATGCGGATACGTTTCCACTGGGTTGCCGCGCAGTTGGCGGCCCAGCCGCTGTCCGGGATGTCGCTGCTGTAGGGCAGGTCCTGATAGCCGGCGCACTGGAAATAGCCCTCGCCTGAGTAGTCCGGACCGATCGCGTTGGGATCGATTCCGCCAGGATTGTTGACCGAGGCCAGCGGGAAATACCAATTGCAGTTCTCGTCGATGCTGCCGTTGCAGTTGTTGTCGATGCTATCGAAGCATGTCTCAGGTTCGCCCGGGTTGATCAGCACGCCACCCGATTTGGGGTCATCGTTGCAGTCGTTACCGCCCATCGGGCAAACGGTCGGCTTGCCGATGACAATCAAGTTCGCGTCGCAATACCCGTCGTTGTCCTTGTCACAACCTTCATCGATGTTGCCGTTGCAGTTGTTGTCCTTGTTGTCGCAGATCTCCGTGTTGCCGGGGAAATCTGCCGCGTTGTTGTCATCGCAGTCGTTGACGTGGGTGATGACAAAACCGGTGTAGGGATCCTTGGTTGAGCACACCGCCGGCGCGCCGACGATCTTCTTGGCGGCGCTGCAAAAGCCGTCGCCGTCCGCGTCGCAACCCTCATCGGTCGCGCCGTTGCAGTCGTTGTCCATGTTGTCGCAGCTCTCCACCGTGCTGTAGAAGATGTTCCACGCTTGGTACTGCGAAGTATCGCATTTGGCCCAAACGCCCGCCTTGCACATCGTCGGGGACTTCTTGGTGCCGGCGCACACGCCTTTCTGGGTCTCGCATTGCTGCGGATCGTCGTTGATCATGTCGCCGTCGTCCGCATCGGTTTTGTCGTCGCAATCGTTGTCGATATTGTCGCAAACTTCCTTCGCGCCGGGGTGCACGTCCGGATCCTCGTCGTTGCAGTCGCCGGGGCCCGCCAGACACGCGTAGGGGTGGCCGATCGCGCCCATGTTGGCATCGCAGTACCCGTCCAGGTCGTCGTCGCAGCCCTCATCCGTCAGGCCGTTGCAGTCATTGTCCAGGTTGTCGCAGATTTCCGTTTGCGGCGGACCCGGCTGGACGCTGCACGTCGAGCTGCTGAGATCCGCTTTGCAGACCTTGATGCCTTTGGCGACACATTGGCCCTTGCCACCGGCGCAGGGTAGGCCCAAGTCGGGCCAGGTCTCGTCGGTGAGGCCGTTGCAGTCGTCGTCGACGGCATTGCACTTTTCTTTCGCGTCCGGGCGAATGTCCGGGTTGCCGTCGTTGCAGTCGCCGCCGCCGCCTGGGCACACGTTGGGGCCGCCGAACGTCATCATGTTGGCATCGCACCAACCGTCCTTGTCCTTGTCGCAGCCTTCATCGGTCACGCCGTTGCAGTTCTCGTCCAAGTTGTCGCAAAGTTCCGGCGCGCCGGGGTACGTCTTGCTGTTGGTATCGTCGCAGTCGCCGCCACCTTTGGGGCAGGAGAGCGGAAAGCCGATGGTCGAGAAGCCGGAGTCGCAGTAGCCGTCCTTGTCATCGTCACAGCCCTCGTCGACCACGCCGTTGCAGTTGTTGTCCTTGTCGTCGCAAACCTCCGCGTTGCTGAAGCTGCTGTCGTATTTCTTGTAGTCGGTCGGGCTGCACGCCTGCCAAATGCCCCCGGAACAGAGCGAGATGGTCTTGGGCGCGCCAGAGCAGACGCCCAACTGGTTCGCGCAGAATTGCGGGTCGGTGAGCGGCAGGCCGGGATCGAGCGCATCGACGAAGCCATTGCAGTCGTTGTCCAACCCGTCGCAAATCTCAGGTGCTTTCGGGTGAATCTCATTCTTGGTGTCGTCGCAGTCGCCGCCGCCCTTGGTGCAGGTCAGCGTGCCTGGCTCGTAACCCATCGTCGCGTCGCAGTAACTGTCCCCGTCGTCGTCGCAGCCTTCGTCGGTCTTGCCATTGCAGTCGTCGTCAAAGCCATTGCAGGATTCGGTCTGGGGCGCTTGGCCGACGCACGTCTCGATGCCACCCGCGCAAAACGGCTTGCCCGGACATTTCAGCTTGCCGTTGTTGGACAACACGGAACACGTCGCGCCGGGCACAGCCTCGTCGGTCTGGCCATTGCAATTGTCGTCGATATTATTGCAGATTTCCGCCGTCGGCGTCGCGGCATCACACTTGGTCAGCACGCCCGTGTCGCAGTGGCGTTTGCCCGCGCAGCGGTCCTTGCCGACCGTGTTGTAGCAAAGCGTCTCGTCGCCTTCGGCTTCGTAGCGCTTGGTGCAATTCTGATCCAGGCTCGCCTTGTCGGTCACGCACTGCTGGACCAGCTTGCTGTCGGACAACCGCTTGACCTGTTGGCAGGTGAAATGGGTCGGGCAAAGCTGGCCACTGTCACACGCGCCGCCACAGAACGCGCCGGCATCGCCGAAACTCACACAGTAGTCGCCCAAACCGCCGATGGTCGCGCCCACGGCGCTTTTGCAGTCGGTGTCGGCCTGACACGGCTTGCCCAGATTGGGCGATCGCGGCACGCAGCCATATTGGACGTCCGGTGGCTCAGCGAGCTGGATGCATTGCCAGCCGAGCGGGCATTGCGTGTCATTGCCGCCACAGTCCTTGCTGCACACGTTGTTGTCTGGCGTGCTGATACAGTACGGGAACGCGCACAACTTTTCCGTGCTGCACGGCGAACCGCAATCGCCGGGTTGGTAGCCTTTGGCGTTGATGGTGCAAAGGTTGGGATCAACGGAAACATCCGTATTTTTGACGTCTTGCGTGTCGATCACGTCAATGTCCTGACCAACGTCCTCCGCCACGAAGTCTGGACTCGCGTCCTTGCTGTCCTTGCCGACGTCCATGCCGACATCGTCGACCAAGGCCGCGGAATCCGGTGAAGCCGCCGTCGATCCGCAGGCCGCCAAGGTCAAAAGCGTTGTCAGGCAACAGCCCCACCGCAGCATCATCCGGTTGTGTTCGCTTACCCGCATCGCTTCCCCGCCTTCTATCCGGCGCTACCGCCCGTTTTTCCGCAACGCCCCGACAACAAGCTTATCGGGAGTGGGTTGGCTTCTCAAGTTGTCGGCTGAAATGGTGGTCGAGCCCGCGATTCGGCTATTTTCCGCCAGCGCAGGTCTCGCCCGGCGTGAGGCACTGCATGCCGCCCGATGCGCAGTCCACGCACGTGTGGCCGCTCGTGCACGCGGGAGTGCAGCCGGTGCCAAGGCAAGGCGCGGAATACGCAGCGATCGCTTGGCCGGCTTTTTGCGCGTGGCAAGCGCTGTCGTAGCTGTGGGTGTCGCAGCCGCAGACGGGCGCATAGAGCCCGGCGCAATTCGTCGGTTTGGGGAGACATTGGCCTTCGGTGAAGCCGCAACCCGTGTAGCTGCACCACTTGTCGGCGGCGCAGTCGGCCTGGCTGCTGCAGACGGTGTTTTCGGCGGGGATCTCGGCGGCGACGTCGAGGATGTCGGGCGCGGCGTCGGGGACAACGTCCGCTGCAATCGGCGCGTCGCTGGCGTCGGCAGTGGTCAGGTCGGCGCTACTCGTGGCATCCGCGACCGATGCGCAGAGGTTCTGGCCATCGATGAAGAGACCATAACCGGGCGAGGGCAGCCGGCACCCGGCCGCATCGCCATAGATTCGGGTGTTGCAGCCGTCGGATGCCCCCTGCTTGAACCAGGTGTAGGCAAGCAAGTGGCCAGCGGCGTCAAAACGCCACGATTCAGCGTCTGATCGGCTCACCAGGTTGCCGCCATCGGCACAAGGCCAAAGCATGGCGCCCGAAGCGTAACTCAGGCCCTTGCAAGAGGTCCGCGCCTTCGCTTCGGCTTCGTCCAGGGTGATGGCGCGCAGCGAGTCGGCGAGCGCGTCCAAAGGAAATGCACAGTTCGCCGCGACCGGGCGTTCGTCCAGGGTGGAGCGACCCACGCACGCGGACTCCGCGACCGCCAGGATTCCGAGCCACAGCCAGCATGACGTCTTCATGCCCATACCATCGGCGTTTCACCGCGGGAATTCAAGGCAAAAAAATACCAGAAAGGCCGCCCCACTCGCGTGAGAACGGCCTCCCTGAACTTCTCCCAAGCTGGAAGCTCACGATCGCTGAAAGCAATCCAAACTGCGAAGCCATGAATGAGCGATTTTGAATCAAAGGATACATGTAGAAAGGAAGCCCGAGCATAGTGCCGATGATCAATAGTCCAGGAATCGTTTGACTGTCCCATTCCAGAACTTCGCGCAGGCGAATCGCAACTTTGACGGCGAACACGGCTAGAACAACCGCCGCCAGGGTCCAAATCACAGAAAGATTGGCAGTTGGCATCCAGTCATCCACGACCACGACGAATCGTCGCAGAGCCCCAGACCGCAAGAATTCAAAGCCAGCTGCAGTGCCGACAACGGTTGCTGCGAGAATGGCCATTTCGTCGGCGACAAGTCGAGCATCCCAGCGGGCGCCTCGACCCAGTGGGCTCCACCATCCCACCCGACGCGCATGAGCGAGTGACGCAACGTCTGCCGCGCGAAAGTCGGCGTCACGAATCCGCGCCCATCGAAGGTCGCAATTCCGCAACCGCGCCTTCCAAAAATAGCTCCACCGAAGGTCCGAACCACGGAAGTCGACGTCAAGCAGACACGCTTCAGCGAACTCGCAATTCCGAAAGGCGGCAGACCTCGCGATGAAATCCGAGAGAAACGTGCCGCCGAACCAGCAGTACTCGCAGTCGGCCCCCCGAAAATCGGCGCCCCGAAGGTCGACCGCCCGCCACGACGTGCGCGTTGCGCGCATGTAACTGGCCCGGACAGCCGCCATGTTGCTTCCCTCGAAGACGACGTCCTCCATTTCAGCCTTCTCGAAGCAAGCGGAGCGCAACGCGCAATCCGAGAACTGGCAGCGGAGCAGGTACGCTCCTTCGAACGTCGCCCGGTCCAACCTGGCGCGCGTGAAGTCGACGTCGACCAAGTACGCTCGGCAGAAATTTGCGCCGCGAAGGTCGGCGGATACGAACCTACTGCCAGACAGATCCCAGCCGCCGAAATCCGCGCCGCAGAGAATCCTGTTGTTGTTCTCCAGCTGGCGACCAGCCAAATCCAGCGGCTCTAGCCTATCGCGCGCGGTTGGCTTTGGCTTTTCAGGATTGAAAAATGTGTCGGTGAATAAATCCCGCCGCCGCATTCTGGGATCGGGACCAAACCGCGCAACATGGCCTGAGGTGTCCCAGTCGCGCCTCGCATCGTAACGTCCTTGCCACATGACGACCTCGGCGCGTTTCCCGTGAACGGCCCAAAGCAAGTGTCGAGCAAACCGGCTTCACCGGCTTACGCCGCCCGTGCGCCCACGACTCTCTCGTGCAGCGAATCCGGCGCCAAATCCAGACCATTCGGCCACAAAGGCGCACCGTAATCGGACAGCACCACCAGCGCAAAGTACGCCGGGTCCTTGAGTGGCTCGAACATCGGCCCGCGCAAACGGTCCGCCAGGTCGACCTCGCCCTCGACGCCGTCGTCGAAGCGCACCATCAGACGATACGGTGGACGGACTTCGAGGTAGATCAGCCGTTCCATTGCCTACTCCAGCGGCTCAACCGGCGACAGTGGCTCGCCGCGCTCAGACCGCGCCCAGTTTTCTTGCAGCTCGGCGCGGTGCAGGAGCGTCCATTCGGCCAAGAGCGCCATAGCACGGCGCGGCAAATGGCCCTTCACGACCTCCAACGTGTCGATCCGGACCACCGCCTGCTCCCCGGCGTATTCTACATGAAAATGCGGGGGCGGATGCTCGTCCCAATACATGCGGATGACCATCCCCAAGAATCGGCTGATCTCCGGCATCGCTCGCCTCCGAACCTGGCCCGCTTACACCATCCCACCCGCATAACTGCCAATCGAATCCAGCCCGGTCGTGTCGCCCGCGGCCGTCTCGATTTCCATCGTGGTGTACGCGCTCAAGCCCGTACCCGCCGGAATCAACCGGCCCATGATGACGTTTTCCTTCAAGCCATTCAGGAAGTCCTTCTTGCCCGACAGCGCCGCTTCCGTGAGCACCTTCGTGGTCTCCTGGAACGCCGAGGCCGCGATGAAGGATTCCGTCGACAGGCTCGCCTTGGTGATGCCCAGCAGCAGCGGTTCACCGGAAGCCGGCTTGCCGCCTTCGGCCATGACGCGCTGATTTTCCTCATCGAAGCGGAATTTCAGCACCTGCTGGTCGACCATGAACATCGTGTTGCCGGTCTTCGTCACCCGCACCCAGCGCAGCATCTGGCGGACAACCACTTCAATGTGCTTGTCGTTGATGCGCACGCCTTGCAGACGGTAGACCTCCTGGATTTCGTCCACCAGGTATTTGGCCAGCGCCTCGATGCCGAGCACGTGCAAGATGTCGTGCGGGTTGAGCGGACCGTCCATCAGCGGATCGCCGGCGCGCACGCGGTCGCCTTCAGCCACCGTGAAGTGCTTGCCCTTGCCGATGAGGTACTCACGCGGCTGGCCGATTTCCGGCGTCACGATGACGCGCTGCTTGCCCTTGACGCCCTTGCCGAACGACACGATGCCATCGACTTCCGCCATGATGGCGTGGTCTTTGGGCCGACGGGCTTCGAACAGTTCCGCCACGCGCGGCAGACCGCCCGTGATGTCCTTGGTCTTCGCCGTGTCGCGCGCCATCTTCGCCAGCACGTCGCCGGGCTTGACGGTGCCATCTTCATGGACCACCAGGTTCGAGCCCACGGGCAGGTTGTACTGCGCCAGCGCGCCGGTGCGGTCGTTGCGCAGGATCTCGCCATCAAGACCGATAATCGCCACGCGCGGACGCACCGCCGGATCCTTGGAGTCGATGATGAACTTCTGGGCCAGACCGGTCGTCTCGTCCAGCTGTTCCTTCATCGTCAGGCCTTCGTCGACGTCCAAGAGGCGAACTTTGCCGCCGACGTGGGTGAGAATCGGCGTAAAGCCCGAGTCCCATTCCGCCAACAGGTCGTTCTTCTTGACCGTCTGGCCGTCCAACACCTTCACACGCGCGCCCGCCTGGATGGCGAACGCCGGGCAACGATCCTCGGGCACGCCCGGCAACGTCACGAGCAGGTGACCACGGGCCACAGCAACCTTGCCGCCGCCGTCCGCCGGATCCACCAACGGCAGATCGCGGAACTTGACGACACCTTCGACCGGCGCGCGGTGCTGCGGCAGGTCGCGGTTGGTCGACGCGGCGCCGCCCACGTGGAACGTACGCATCGTCAGCTGCGTGCCAGGCTCACCGATGGACTGGGCGGCGATGACGCCGACCGCTTCACCGATGTTGACCATCTTGCCGCGCGCGAGGTCGCGGCCGTAGCACAGCACGCACACGCCCGTTTGGCTGCGGCACGTGAGCACGGAGCGGATCTTGACCTTGCGGATGTGCGCGGCGTCGATCTTGGCGACCACTTTCTCTTCGATGACCTGATCGGCCTCGACCAGCACGTTGCCGTCCGGGTCGACGATGTCTTCCAGCGCCACGCGACCGAGAATGCGATCGGACAGCGGCTGAATCACTTCACCCGACTCTTCCAGCGCATCCATGTCGATGCCGTCCAAGGTACCGCAGTCGAATTCCGTGATGACTGCATCGTTGGCCACGTCGACCAAGCGCCGCGTCAGGTAACCGGAGTTCGCCGTCTTCAACGCGGTATCCGCGAGGCCCTTGCGGGCGCCGTGGGTCGAGATGAAGTACTGCAGCACCGAGAGACCTTCGCGGAAATTCGCGGTGATCGGCGTTTCGATGATCTCGCCCGAGGGCTTGGCCATCAAACCGCGCATACCGGCCAGCTGACGCATCTGCTGGGCCGAACCGCGCGCGCCGGAATCCGCCATCATGAACACGGGATTCAACGACTTGGTGTCGTGGATCTCGCCGGTCGCCGGGTTGGTCACCTTGCGGGTTGAAATACCCACCATCATGACCTTCGCGATCTTTTCCGTCGTGTCCGACCACGTGTCGACCACCTTGTTGTAGCGCTCGCCGTCGGTGATGAGACCTTCCAGATACTGCGTCGTGATGTCCGCAACCTGCTTCTGCGCCTTGTCGATGAGCTCGCCCTTGGCGGCCGGAATCGTCATGTCGCTCAAGCAAACCGAGATACCGGCCTTGGTCGAGTTCGTGTAACCCGCCGTGCGGAGCGCGTCGGCCAGCAGCACCGTGTTCTTCGAGCCCGCCGCGCGGTACACCTCGTCGATCAGGTTCTGCAGTTCCTTCTTGCCCAGCTCGCGGTTGTACATCGAGAACGGTACGCCGTGCGGAACGATTTCGCTCAGCAGCACGCGGCCCGTCGTGGTCTCGACGGTGTCGCGGTGGGTCGGCGCATCGCCTTCCTTCGCGGTCGTCGCCCACACCGGAATGCGGCAGCGGATCTTCGCCTGCAGGTGCAGCTCATTGGCGTCATAGGCCGCGCGCACTTCTTCCGGCGAAGCAAACAGCTTGCCCGAACCGGCGACGTAGGGCGACTCACGCGTCATGTAGTACAGACCGAGCACGATATCCTGCGACGGATTGATGATCGGCTTGCCATACGCGGGCGAGAGGATGTTGTTGGTCGACATCATCAGGACGCGCGCCTCAATCTGCGCTTCCAGGCTGAGCGGCACGTGGACCGCCATCTGGTCACCGTCGAAGTCGGCGTTGAACGCCGTGCACACGAGCGGGTGCAGCTGAATCGCCTTGCCCTCGATGAGGATCGGCTCAAACGCCTGCATACCGAGACGGTGCAAGGTCGGCGCGCGATTGAGCAGCACCGGATGCTCGCGAATCACGTCTTCCAGGATGTCCCACACGATGGCGGATTCCTTTTCAACGAGCTTCTTGGCCGACTTGATCGTCGTCACGTAGCCGAGCTCTTCCAGCTTGGCGTAGACGAACGGCTTGAACAGTTCGAGCGCCATCTTCTTGGGCAGGCCGCACTGGTGCAAGCGCAGATCCGGACCCACGACGATGACCGAACGACCCGAATAGTCGACGCGCTTGCCGAGCAGATTCTGACGGAACCGACCCTGCTTGCCCTTCAACATGTCCGACAGCGACTTCAGCGGCCGCTTGTTCGGACCGGTGATGACCTTGCCGCGACGACCGTTGTCAAACAGCGCATCGACCGCTTCCTGCAGCATGCGCTTCTCGTTGCGCACGATGATTTCCGGCGCGGCGAGTTCGAGCAAGCGCTTCAGACGGTTGTTGCGGTTGATGACGCGGCGGTACAGATCGTTGAGATCCGACGTCGCGAAACGACCACCGTCCAGCGGCACCAGCGGACGGAGATCCGGCGGCAGCACCGGAATGGTCGTGAGGACCATCCACTGCGGCTTGTTGCCCGAGGAGCGCAGCGCTTCGACGATCTTCAGACGCTTGCCGGTCTTCTTGATCTTCGCTTCGCCCGACAGCTTCGTCAGCGCGTCGGTCTTTTCTTCCCACAGGTTGACTTCCGCGCGCAGGCGCTTGGCCAAATCGTCCAGCGTCTCGACGTCGACGCCATCGCCCGGCCACCGCGGCTTATCCGGCGGAACACGACCCGGATCCATGTAGGTCAGGAGCTCGAGGATCGCCTCGCCGCCCATTTCCAGCTTCAGGTAATCGGTCGCGGGCATCGCGTCGATGGCGAGCTCGCCCAGCGTGTCCACCACGTACTCGTAATCTTCCGTCGACAGGATGCGCCCCGGCACCAGCGGACCCACTTCCGGCAGCCACTGCTTGCCCAGGTCCTTGGACACGCGCTCGATCACCATGCCGCCCTGGACGTCGTAGTAATCTTCTTCGCTGATGAGCGTATTGCGCTGGATATCGCGGGTGCCACGGGCAATGATCTTGCCCATCTCGCCCTGCTCCTGCATGTTCTCCAGCTCACCCAGCAGGTCGGCGCGACGCTCCCGCGGAATGTAGAACACGTTGATACCGGCCTTGCCGCGCTCAACCTGCAGCTTCAGCGCGCCCAGGCAGACGTACTTGGCGCAGTACAGCACGTATTCCAGATCCTTCAGCGTCATGCCCAGCAAGTGGCCAATACGCGACGGCAGGCTCTTCAGGAACCAGATGTGCGCCACGGGCGTCGCCAGGTTGATGTGCGCCAAACGCTCGCGCCGCACCTTGGACTGGATGACTTCCACGCCGCACTTTTCGCAGACCACGCCGCGGTGCTTCATGCGCTTGTACTTGCCGCAATTGCACTCGTAGTCCTTCACCGGCCCGAAGATCTTGGCGCAAAACAAGCCATCACGCTCCGGCTTGAACGTCCGGTAGTTGATGGTTTCCGGCTTCTTGACTTCGCCGAACGACCATTCCTGGGCGATCTTGCGAGGCGAGGTCAGGCCCACGCGCACCGCCTTGATGTTGAGCGGGTTCTTGGGCATTTCGAAGAAGTGCAGCATCTCGCGCATAGAAACCTCACGGGAAAAATGGGGACAGGGGGCACAGTGGCGTCAGTTCTGACTGTTTGGGCGAATCCCCGCTACCGCGGGGACCGGGCCCTAGTCCGGCCGGATGGCCGGACCGGAGCCTCGCAAGCGAGTCTCCGCCCATTCGGGTAACGGTCCCTTTCGCACTGGCACTCGAACACTCTCAACTCGCTCCCGCTCGACGCGCAGTCTTGCGGGGGTGCAGAACCGGCTACGGAATCGGCTGGCCATCTTTGTCGAGCAGGTCGACATCCAAGGCCAAGGCACGCAGTTCCTTCAGCAGCACGTTGAACGACTCGGGCAGGCCGGGTTCCAGCTTGCCTTCGCCGCGCACGATGCTCTCGTACATGCGCGTCCGGCCGATCACGTCATCCGACTTGACGGTCAGGAATTCCTGCAGCGCGTAGGAAGCGCCGTAGGCCTTGAGCGCCCACACTTCCATTTCGCCCAAGCGCTGACCACCGAACTGCGCTTTACCACCCAGCGGCTGCTGCGTGACGAGCGAGTAGGGCCCAATCGAACGGGCGTGGATCTTGTCGTCGACCAAGTGATGGAGCTTCAGGACGTACATGACGCCGACCGTGACTTTCTGGTCGAACGCTTCGCCGCTGCGGCCGTCAAACAATTCCGTTTGACCGGTCGTCTCGACGCCAGCGCGGGCCAGCAACTCGCGAATCTCCGCTTCCGTCGCACCGTCGAACACCGGCGAGGCCAAGCGAATGCCCTCGTTGTTGTCGTCGATGAAGCGCAGCAGCTCTTCGTCCGTCAGCGTGTCGACCAGCTTGTCGATATCCGGAGCGGCGAACACGTGTTTCACCATCTTGCGGATTTCGTCCGTGGACGCGCCCGACAGCACTGCATCGTGCAACTTCAGACCCAAGCAGCGCGCCGCCCAGCCCAAGTGCGTCTCCAGAATCTGACCGACATTCATACGCGACGGCACGCCCAACGGGTTCAGCACCACGTCGACGGGACGGCCATCGGGCAGGAACGGCATGTCTTCTTCCGCGAGAATGCGGGACACAACGCCCTTATTGCCGTGACGACCGGCCATCTTGTCGCCCACTTGCAGCTTGCGCTTGATGGCGACGTAGACCTTGACCATCTTGATGACGCCCGGAGGCAGCTCATCGCCGCGCACGAAGCGCTTGATCTTCTCTTCAAAGTAGAAGCGCGTCTGGTTCGCGTTGTCTTCCAGGTGATCCAGAAGCGCGCCGAGCTGCGTCTGCAGGTCCTTGTCGTTCACGCGGATGTCGCGCCACACGTTCGGCACCTTGAAGCGATCGCCGTCGTCGTACAGCTTGTGCGGCAAGCTGGCGAGTTCCGCTTCGTTCAGGTCCGTGCCCTTGCCGAACACGACTTCACCCTGGTCGTTGACGACCTTGGAATTGGTTTTCTGGCCGGCGAGAATCCGCGCGCACTTCTCGTACGTGGAATCGGCGAGGATTTGCACCTCGTCGCCCATGTCCTTCAAAAGCGTCGACTTCTCGTCTTCCTCGATTTCCAGCGTGCGCTCGTCCTTGGCTTCCGACTTGCGCGTGAACACCTTGGCATTGATGACCGTACCCACAACGCCCGGCGGAACGCGGAGCGACGTGTCACGCACGTCGCCGGCTTTCTCACCGAAAATCGCACGCAACAGCTTCTCTTCCGGGCTGAGCTGCGTCTCGCCTTTCGGCGTGATCTTGCCCACCAGGATGTCGCCGGTCTTCACTTCCGCGCCGATGCGGATGATGCCGCTGACGTCGATGTCCTTCAACGCCTCTTCCGAGACGTTCGGGATGTCGCGGGTGATGTCTTCCTTGCCGAGCTTGGTGTCGCGGGCCACGCATTCAAATTCCTCGATGTGAATCGAGGTGAACAAGTCTTCCTTGATGACCTTCTCGGAAATCAGGATCGAGTCTTCGTAGTTGTAGCCGCCCCACGGCATGAACGCGACCACGACGTTGCGGCCGAGCGCGAGCTCACCGCGATCCGTCGCCGGACCGTCGGCGATCACGTCGCCTTCCGTAATGTGATCACCGCGCCGCACAATCGGCCGCTGGTTGACGCACGTGCTCTGGTTGGAGCGCGTGTACTTGACCAGCTTGTAGATGTCCGTCGACGCATTCGGATCATCCGAATCGCCGTCGCGCTTGACCACGATGCGCGTCGAATCGACGTTCACGACGATGCCGTTGTGCTTGGCCACGACCGTCACGCCGGAATCCGCCGCGACCGTGCGTTCCAACGCCGTACCGATGAGCGGCGACGTCGTGCGGAGCAGCGGCACCGCTTGGCGTTGCATGTTCGAGCCCATCAGCGCGCGGTTGGCGTCGTCGTTTTCCAGGAACGGAATCAACGAGGCCGCGACCGACACCAGCTGGTTCGGCGACACGTCCATCAGTTCGACGTCTTTCGGCGCGACCTGCTTGAACTCGCCGTTGACGCGCGCATCGAGGAACGTACCGGCCAAGTGACCGTTCGTGTCCAGCTTCGCGTTCGCTTGGCAGATGATGTGCTCTTCTTCTTCCAGCGCCGAGTAGTACTCGTAGTTGTCCTGCGGCGTACCGTCGACCACTTCGCGATACGGCGTCTCGATGAAGCCGTACTCGTTGACGCGGGCGTAGGTCGCCAGGCTGGCAATCAGACCGATGTTCGGACCTTCCGGCGTTTCAATCGGGCAGATGCGACCATAGTGGGTCGGATGCACGTCGCGGACTTCGAAGCCAGCGCGGTCGCGCGTCAAACCACCCGGGCCCAAGGCCGAGAGACGACGCTTGTGCGTGACTTCCGACAGCGGGTTGGTCTGGTCCATGAACTGCGACAGCTGCGACGAACCGAAGTACTCGCGCACGACGGCCGACATCGGCTTGGCGTTGATCAGCTCGTGCGGCATCGACGTTTCGATGTCCTGCGCGATGCTCATCTTCTCCTTGATCGCGCGCTCCATGCGCACCAGGCCCACGCGGCACTGGTTCTCCATGAGCTCACCCACCGCGCGCACGCGGCGATTGCCCAGGTGATCGATGTCGTCGATGTTGTAGCCCGGACGACCATTCTTCAGCGCCAGCAGGTACTGAATCGTCCGCAGGATGTCCGCACGCGTCAGCGTGAAGCAAGGCGCCACCGGGGCCAAGCCCAAGCGATTGCGCAGCTCTTCGTTGCCGGACACTTCGATCTTCGACTGCCGGTTGCCGCGCACCGGCATGATGAGCACCGTGCGCATTTCCGACAAACCAACGGTCATCAGACCCGTCGACACGCGAATTTCCGGCTGGAACACGCCACCTGGCAAGTCGAGGCGCTGACGCAGGACGTCGTGCGCTTCCACTGCCAGCTCGGCGCCCTTCTCGGTCGCCTTGATCAGCAGCTCGCCGTTGGCATCCAACGACACGCCGACGAACGGACTGTCGGCCCAAGCCGCCTGCAGCGCCGCGGCCAGCTCGCTCGGAAGCGCCTGCTGCGGGTTGGCAAACGCCTTCTGGTCGACCTTCCACGAGACGTGCTGTTCCTTGCCGTCCGCACCGCGCACGAGGAAGCCCAGCGTCCAGTCGGCCTGCTTGACCGATTCCGGCCGCGTCAGGTCCGCCACCGAGAACACGCCCGACAGGTGCGCCATCAGCTCGTTCGGCGTCACGCGCTTCATGTCCGGGAACGTCTTGGCGTCCAGCTTGACCAGGAAGGACTTCACCTTCTGGCCGGAGCTGTACATCGAGAATTCCAGACGCCAGTTGCGGTAGTCGTTGCCCGGGCTCGACAGGTCAAACGACCGATCGCGGCGCATCGACACGGTTTCCAGGCGAACCAAGCCCTGCTTCTTCAGCGCCATGAGCGCTTTGCGCCGCGCGAACTTGTACTCGACCTTCATGCGGCCGACGTCCGACAGATCGTAACGCTGTTCGTTGAAGAACAGGTTGTTGAAGTAGTTCTTCGCCTGGTTGGCCGACGGCGGATCGCCCGGACGCAGGTGGTGGTAAATGTCTTCGATGGCCTGCTCGGTCGTCGGCTGACGCTTGCGCTTCTGGACGTCCTCGACATCCTTGGCCAGCGTGTCGCGCAGGTACGGACCCACGTTCAGGCGGTCGATGTAGAGCACTTCAAACGTGCTGACGCTGCGGTCCAGCAGCTTCTTCACATCCGCGGTCGACAGCTCGTGGTTCGCTTCGAACAGCACCTCGCCGGTTTCCTGATCGACGATGTCGGTCGCGACGACCTTGCCCTCGATCTGGTCCGCGGGCATTTCCAGCTCGTTGATGCCGGCGTCGCGCAGGATCTTGATGACCCGCGACGTGAACTTGCGGTTGCGGTGCAGCAGCAGCGTGCCATTGCCCGGATGCGTGATGTCATCGGTGGTCCGCTGGCCTTCCAGCAGGTCGAAGTTCAGCGAGCGCATGGCGCGCAGCTTCTCGCCCGGAATCAGCCGAATGGTCTCGATGTCATAGTAATAGTTGAGCAAATCCTCGGTCGAATAGCCCAACGCGCGCAGCAGCACGGTGGCATGCAGCTTGCGGCGGCGGTCGATGCGCACGTACAGCGTGTCCTTGTGGTCGAACTCAAAGTCCAGCCAAGAGCCGCGGTACGGGATGATGCGCGCCGAGTAGATGCGCTTGCCCGACGCGTGCGTCTTGCCCTTGTCGTGTTCAAACAGCACGCCCGGCGAGCGGTGCAGCTGGCTGACGATCACGCGCTCGGAGCCGTTGATGATGAACGTGCCGGCGTCGGTCATCAGCGGAATTTCGCCGAAGTAGACTTCCTGCTCTTTGACGTCGCGCACGGACTGGATGCCGGTCTCGCTCACGTCGAACACGACGAGGCGGATGAGCACCTTGATCGGGCTGGCAAACGTCATGCCACGCGCGCGGCATTCCAGCACGTCGTATTTCGGCTCTTCCAAGTGGTACGACACGAACTCGAGGCTCGCGGTCTTGTTGAAATCCTGGATCGGGAAGACCGAGGAAAAAATCGCCTGCAAGCCCACGTTCTCACGCTGGGGAGCGGGAACGTTGCGCTGGAGGAATTTGTCGTACGACTGGCGCTGAACGTGGATGAGATCGGGGACCTTGACCACGCGGTTGATGCGGGAGAACGATTTGCGGACGCGGAGGTCCATCGCAGTGCGAGCCATCGTATCACTTCTCCTTCCAGCCTCTTTCCAGCGAAATCTGGAGCGGCGGACTTCTGGGGACGGGAACTGGCAAACCCCCGGGCGGCGGAATCGATTCCGTCCGCCCAGGGGTGCCTTCTGAACCTTGCCGGGAACCCGCACGGTCACGCGCAGTGACCGAAGCTTCCCGGTGAAACAAACCAGACCTTGGCGAAATTACTTGATTTCGACCTTGGCGCCGGCTTCTTCCAACTTCTTCTTGTAACCTTCGGCATCGGCCTTGGAGACCGCTTCCTTGACCGCGGAACCCGGCTTCTCCGACAGCTCCTTGGCTTCGCGCAGACCCAGGTTGGTCAGTTCGCGGATCACTTTGATGACGTTGATCTTGTTCGCGCCGGCGTCCAACAGGACGACGTCGAACTCGGTCTTCTCTTCCACGGCCGGAGCCGCGGCAGCAGCCGGACCAGCAGCCGCAGCAGCGGCGACCGGAGCGGCGGCGGAGACGCCCCACTTCTCTTCAAGGGCCTTGACGATCTCGGACAGTTCGAGAACGGTCAGGCCGGACAGGTGACTAATCAGATCTTCACGGGAAATCGACATGGGAAACTCCTGGATTGTCTGGGCATCGTGGCGTCGTGCCGGATGCGCTGTGCACTCAATTCAATCGACGCAGAACCTGCTGACGCTTAGGCCGCTTCCGCTTTGGGTTCCAACTGCTCGATACGCGCGGTGAGCACGTTGAGGATGGAACGCGGAGCAGCCGCGAGGGTACCGACGAACTTGGCTGGAACGGCATTCAAGGTGCCGAGCAGCATCGCCCGCAGTTGATCGCGTCCCGGCAGTTCCGACAGGGCCTTGACTTGCGCGGCGCTGAGCGCTTTGCCAGACAGGGCACCACCGGTAATCACGAGGTTCGGGACGTCCTTGGCAATCTTGACGATCGCCTTGGCCGGACCGACCACGTCGGGACCGAAGGTCATCAGCACAGGCCCCACCAGCTTGTCAGAGAGCGCCTCAAGCGAGGTGCCTTTGACCGACAAGCGAGCAAGGGTGTTCTTCACCACTACAACTTTGCCTTCCGCGCTACGCACCGCAGTGCGCAGGCTTTGCATCTGTTCCACCGTCATGCCGCGGTATTCCGCGACAATCACAGCGTCGATGCCGGCAAGTTGCTGGCGAAGCGCGTCGACCCGATCCTGTTTTTCAGCCTTGTTCATGCTGAGCTCCTGTGCCTGCCTTGCGGCAAGCCATCTCGGGTCAAACTACCTTGCAGCCTGAGTGGAGTTCCGGAACGAGGCTTCTGTCTGCCTCTTTCCAGACACCGTGGTGCATGCCGGGCACCGTTGCCAGGCAATGCGTGACGAGGTCCAAGACCTCATCGCATCCAGGAGATTCGACCGGCAGATGTCGCCATCTGGGGCCTTCCCTTTCTGCTCACCACACGTCTCCGTCGGACTTAGCGCTGGGATTGCTCGCAGCAGCCGACTTCTCAGACGCAGTTCCGGTCTTGGCCAGGACGAATCCTCCCGCAGAACCGGAACCTGGTGGTCCATCGCCGCAGCTTGCAACGACGGACCGATTTCCCACAAAGCGCGCAGCCTTGCAGGATCCGGCTGGCGTTACGCCAGTCGGAATTCCGCGGCCATCGCAACCGGATCCACGCGCACGCCCGGGGCATGCGTGGTCGTCACGGTCAGGGCCTTCAAATAGGTGCCTTTCGCCGTCGCCGGCTTGGCTTTCACCAGCGCTTCGACGAGCGCCGCGATGTTCTCGCGGATCTTGACGGCTTCAAACGAGCGCTTGCCCACGGCAGCGTGAATGATACCGGCCTTCTCCGCGCGGAACTCGATCTTACCGGCCTTCGCCGCCGAAACCGCCGCCGCCACGTCAAACGTGACCGTGCCGACCTTGGGATTGGGCATCAAACCGCGCGGACCGAGGGCCTTACCGATCTTACCGACCGCGACCATCATGTTCGGCGTGGCGATGCAGGTGTCGAATTCGAACCAGCCGCCTTTGACCTTTTCGATCAGCTCGTCGTCGCCCACGAAGTCGGCGCCAGCGGCTTCCGCCTCCGCAGCCTTTTCGCCCTTGGCGAACACGAGCACGCGGTTCACTTTGCCCGTGCCATTGGGCAGCACCACCGCGCCACGCACCATCTGGTCCGCGTGCTTGGGGTTGACGCCCAGGTTGATGGCGACTTCAAAGGCCTCGTCGTACTTGGAGAACGAGTTGTCTTTGGCGATCTGGATCGCTTCGTCGAGGGAGTAGCGCTTCTGCCGGTCGAAACGGGCGAGCGCGGCGTTGTACTTGCGCGAATGCTTAGCCATGGTGTCCTCAGGGACAGGCCGGCTCCTTTGCAGAGCTCAGCCTGAAAAAGTCAGGGGTTGTTAACCAATCACGTCAATACCCATCGAACGGGCGGTGCCGGCGATGGTGCTGCGTGCGGTGTCCAAGTTGGTGGCGTACAGGTCCGGCATCTTGATCTTGGCGATTTCCTCGACCAACGCCTTCGTGACCTTGCCCACTTTGTCCCGGTTCGGCACCGACGAGCCCTTTTCAATCTTCGCGTACTTCAGCAGCAAGCGGGACGCGGGCGGCGTCTTGGTGATGAAGGTGAACGAACGGTCCGAATAGACCGTGATCACCACCGGGATGACCATGCCAGCCTGGGCCTGCGTTTCCGCGTTGTAGGCCTTGCAGAACTGCATGATGTTCACGCCATGCTGGCCAAGCGCCGGGCCGACGGGCGGCGACGGCGTTGCCTTGCCAGCCGGCAACTGCAACTTGATGTAACCTGTGATCTTCTTTGCCATGACACTTCTCCAGCCGGCGCGGCACTTGAACCCGCTCCGGTGCGATTGCCTGTTGTGTGCGCTGCGTGAATCTCACCCAGCGTCGCGCTTCAACCGGCCAGCAACCTTGGCCTCGCGCTCAACCGTCCTTACGGACAGCGTTTTTGTGGGCTACTGCCCGGCGATCTTCTCCACCTGCATGAAGCCCAGCTCCACCGGCGTGGCGCGACCGAAGATCGATACCAGCACTTTGAGCTTCTGCTTGTCGGCGCTGACTTCCGCCACGGTTCCGGCGAAATTGGCAAACGGGCCATCGATGACGCGCACTTCCGTGCCCTCGTCAAAGCTGACCACCGGCTTGGCCGCGACTTCGCTCGTCTCCAACTGACCGAGGATGCGCTGGATCTCCAGATCCGGCACCGGGCTCGGGCGCTTGGCCTTGTCTTTTTCCGTGCCCAAGAAGCCGATGATCTTCTGGGTGTTCTTGACCAGGTGCCAGCTCTCGTCGGTGAGAATCATCTGCACCAGCAGGTAGCCCGGGAAGAACTTGCGCTTGGACTCGCGACGCACGCCCGCGCGCACCTCCGCGACCTTCTCGGTCGGCACCAGCACTTCGCCAAAATACTGTTCCAGGCCTTCCTGCTTGATCCGCTCGACCAGGCTGGCACGGGCCACGTTTTCCGAGCCGGTGTACGTGTTGACGATGAACCAGCGCTTGCGCGGCACACGGCCCACGGTCGCGGGGGCTTCAGTCGTCATCTCTTGGAGCTGCTCAGTCATGTTGATTCCCTGCCTCATTCCCTGTCAGGTTCGCCTGTCGCGTCCGAATCCGTCGCCGCGACCGCTTCCAGTCGTCCCGCCACGCATCCGCGTCACTAAATGCGGTAGATGAACCGCGTGACCACGCTGATCAACGAATCAAACACCCACAGGCACAGCGACACGAGCACCGTCGTCACCATCACCACCGTCGTCAGCAGACGCGTTTCGGCGATCGACGGCCACGTCACTTTGCGCAATTCTCCAGCCACTTCGTGGGCGAACTGGAACAGCTTCTCGTTGCGCCACAGCGCGATACCACCGATGATCCCAGCCGACACGCCGAGCAAATTCGACAGGCGGAACTCGCGGCCAATGATGCCGGCGTCCCATTCCGGACGAACCAGATCGAACACGCCTGCGAACAGGTGCGCGCTCAGGAACCACACGAGCAACGCCGCGGCAACGAACGCCAGATTGACCATGCGCTCTTGGCTCATCTCGCTTTCTCCTTCCGATTCAACTTCTCACGCGCCAATCGGTAGCAGACCGGTGGTTGTGAGCGGGGCAGGCCAGGCGGGATTCGAACCCACAACCCGCAGATTTGGAGTCTGCCGCTCTACCGTTAGAGCTACTGGCCTCTCGATCCGTCGATACGGACCCATCTGCGGCGTTGTCGCTGCGGAAGGCCGGCTTGACGTACCCAAGTACGCCTGCGCCGTCCTTCCTTGCTCCGCCTTGCATCTGGGCCCGTCTCGACGGCCGAGACGAAGACAGGGAGCAGAGGGCAGGAACAGGCGACAAAGCCCGATTTACTTGGTCTCCTTGTGTTCCGTGTGCTTCCGCTCATAGCGGCAGTACTTCTTGAGCGTCAAGCGACCGGGCGTGGTCTTCTTGTTCTTCGTGGTCGTGTAACGCGAAACGCCCGGGATGCCGGCGGTGCGGCAGGTCTGGCACTCCAGATGGATGATGCTGCGGTTGCTGGCGGCCATCACGGACTCCTTCTAGCAAATATCCCGAGCGCGAACGCTGGGACTCGAACGGTGAGGCAAATGCGCCTCAAGATAACCCTGCAAGCAGGCGATCCGCCGGGGCCGCAACTCCTGTTGAGGGAGCTTTGGACAAGCCCGGCGGATCGCACATTCGCTTGCGCGACGCGACAATTACTTGTCGATCGACGCCACCAGACCCGCGCCGACGGTCTTGCCGCCTTCACGAATCGCGAACCGCATACCGGTTTCCATGGCGACCGGCACGATGAGCTTGACGATCAGGTCCACGCGGTCGCCCGGCTTGACCATCTCGACGCCCGGCTGCAGATCGATATCGCCGGTGATGTCCGCCGTACCGAAGTAGAACTGCGGACGGTAGCCCTTGAAGAACGGCTTGGAACGGCCGCCTTCGTCTTTGCTCAGCACGTAGACCGAAGCCACGAACTGCGTGTGCGGGGTCACAGAACCCGGCTTGCACAGCGTCTGGCCACGCTCCACGTCGTCACGTTTCAGACCACGGAGCAGCGCGCCGAGGTTGTCGCCCGCTTGGCCCTGATCCACGGTCTTGTGGAACATTTCAATGCCGGTGATCGTCGTCTTCTGCGTCGGGCGAATGCCCACCACTTCGACTTCGTCGCCAACCTTGACCGTGCCGCGATCCACGCGACCGGTGACCACGGTGCCACGGCCCGAGATCGTCATCGTGTCTTCGACGGCCATCATGAACGGCTTGTCGAGTTCGCGAATCGGATCCGGGATGAAGTTGTCCAGGGCGTCCATCAGCTTGTCGATCGACGGTGTGCCAAATTCCGTGGTCTCACCCTGCAGAGCCTGCAGCGCGGAACCGCGGATGATCGGCGCGTTGTCGCCGTCGAACTCGTACTTGGCCAGCAGCTCGCGCAGCTCCATGTCGACGAGGTCAACGAGCTCGCCCGCGGGGTCATCCGCATAGGCGATGTCGCACTTGTTCAGGTACACCACGATCGAGGGCACGCCCACCTGACGAGCGAGCAGCACGTGCTCCTTCGTCTGTGGCATCGGGCCGTCCGTCGCCGCGCAAACGACGATCGCGCCGTCCATCTGCGCCGCGCCAGTGATCATGTTCTTGATGTAGTCGGCGTGACCCGGACAGTCCACGTGCGCATAGTGGCGCTTCGCGGTCTCGTATTCCACGTGAGCGGTCGAGATCGTGATGCCACGCGCCTTTTCTTCGGGGGTCTTGTCGATCTCATCGAACGACTTGGCCTTGCCGAAGCCTTTGGCTGCTTGGTGTTTGGTAATGGCTGCCGTCAACGTGGTCTTGCCGTGGTCGACGTGGCCGATGGTTCCCACGTTCACGTGGGGCTTGTTGCGCTCAAACTTGGCCTTGGCCATTGTCAGGGTCCTCCCGCCACACATGCGGCGTCTGGTTCATCAAACAGGCACCCGCCTGTTGGTTGCCTTTCGGCGTGCTGCCTCACGACCCGAAAGTCGTGTGGCGTCTTTGCCTTCGGGCGCATGCCGTCTGGCGGTTTGTGCCCGTTGCCAGGCACGTGGGTTCGCGACACGTGGCTGTCGTGAAGGCGAGCCTTCGTCGAGCGGTGTCACATGGATTTGTCTCGACGCGTCTCTCTCCCGGTCTTCTGCGCTGTCTCGGTCCGCGGCGTTTCCGCCCAAACCTCTCCAGACCAGACTTCCCGAGTCAGCGCGGCGCCTGGAGCCTACGACCGGATTTGAACCGGTGACCTCTTCCTTACCAAGGAAGTGCTCTACCGACTGAGCTACGTAGGCGCTTTCGCCGTTTCCCAAGCTGCGTAGGCCTGTCAGGCAGAGAACGGTCGGTCAGAGCGGGAAACGGGATTCGAACCCGCGACATTCAGCTTGGAAGGCTGACGCTCTACCAGCTGAGCTATTCCCGCGTGCGCCTCAAGTGGTGTCCAAGTCGACGATGGCCGCGCGACGCCGCCCAGAGGCGCGTTGTCGCAGTACGCATGCGCCAGCGGGTTCGGTTTGTGCAGCGGATTCACGGTGGAAGCTGGTGGATTCGAACCACCGTAGGCGTTAGCCAGCAGATTTACAGTCTGCCCCCATTAGCCACTCGGGCAAGCTTCCGTTTGGCTGATCTTCCGTCTGACCGATGTGACCCGCTGAGCCGCGTAACCTCGCAACCACAGAGCTGGCGAAGGGACTTGAACCCGCAACCTGCTGATTACAAATCAGCTGCTCTGCCAATTGAGCTACGCCAGCGGCAAGGGAAGCCTCCCATTTCCGATCCATTCCGAGAGCCCGCGCACTGACAAAACAGCGCCACGCGATCAGCGAAAAAAGCCGAAAACAGCAGGAATTGACTTCCAAGTCGCTGTTTCAACACCACTTTTTGCTACAACCAGAGGGGCGGACCGCGCGCAACGGACCCCTTTGGGGGCCGTCTGTATACCCGACACGGTGCTTTGTGTCAAGGCTTTCGATCGGTTCCAGACGCGGAAACGTCACCTCGGAGCCGGCTGACTGCCGCGCACCATCGCCATCGTGAGCGTGGCAAAGGCCGAGACGTTGAGCGACGGCATCTGCTCCGGACCCGGCAGCGTGATCAACTGATCGCAGTTCTTGCGCACCAACGGCCGGATGCCGCTGCCCTCCGCACCGAGCACCAACGCGGTAGCCTTGGCCCATTTGTACGTGCGCAAATCGCCCGTTGCGCCGTCCAGCGCCGTACCGACCACTTCCACACCGCGATCGCGCAAGCTGCCCAGCGTGCGCGCCAGATTGACGACCTGGACGACGGGCACGGACGCCGCGCCGCCTTCCGCGATGCGCTCCACCAAGGGCGTCACTTCCGCCGATCGGTCTTGCGGGATGATCACGGCCGTGGCGCGGAAGAACGCGGCACTGCGCAGGATTGCCCCTAGATTGCGCGGATCGGTGATGCTGTCGAGGCACACAATCAGCGTGCCATCGGCCGGTCCTTCCAGCGGCATGATGCGCTCGATATCGGCGTACTCAAACGGCGTCACGCGGACCGCGACGCCCTGCGGATTGGCCAATTCGTGTTCAAAACCACGCGGCGGCTCCTTTTCGACGCGAACCTTGGCGGTTTGCGCCAGTTCCTCGAGGCGAGCCCGCACCCGCGCATCGCTCGCCCACAGGTACAAAGCCTGCACGCGCTTGGGCTGCCAACGCAGCAGCGCCTCGACGGCGTGCAGGCCGCTCACGACGTCAGGTGGCGGCGCCTGCCGTTCGTCGCGACGCGGCCGGTCCTCGCGCCGTGGCAGCTGGCTGCGCGACGTCAGGGTCTGGCGATCCAGGTGCGGCCGTTCGCGCGATGGCGGCCGATCGCCGCGGGGCCGATCGTTGTATGGCCTGTCGCCCGAGGGTCGATCCTGACGCGGCCGATCCGGGTAAGGTCGGTCGCTCTGCGGGCGATCGCCCACCGGCTGTTCCTGACGTGGTGGCCGGTCCTCGGGACGACGGCGCACGGTGCCGGGATGTGCCTGATTGCTGGCCGGTCGCTGCGGCGGACGGGGCGGCGGACGCTCAAAGCGCGACGGGCCGTCGTTGGGCGGGCGATCGTTGGGCGGCAGATCATCGCGTTGGGACATCGGATTCTCCAGAAGCAGCGATTTCTGCTAGTAATTTCTCGACAACAGCACGTGGATGGGCGGCCGAAAGGACCGGGCGGCCAACGACGAGTACCGTCGCACCCGCCGCCACAGCCTCACGGGCCGTCGCCGTGCGGGCCTGATCGTCGCCACCCGGTGTGGCGCGAATGCCCGGCACAACACGCACGAACGAAGGCGGGAATGCGCGGGTGAGGTGCAATTCCTGGGGTGACAGCACGGCGCCAGCCAGGCCGCAGTCGTGCGCCAAGTGCAGGCGCTTGGCTACGGTCGTCGGCACGTCGGCGTCGATGCCGGTCTGCGTCAGATCCGCGGCGTTCAGGCTCGTCAGCACCGACACCGCGACCACCCGCGTCCGGCCGCGGGCACTTTCTGCTGCCGCTTCCAGCATCGCGCGCCCACCCGCCGCGTGCACCGTCAACAGCGCCACGTCCAGTTTCGCCGCCGCCGCCACCGCCAGGCCGACTTGATGGGGAATGTCGTGAAATTTCAGGTCGAGGAACACGTCAAAGCCGGCCATGCGCATGTGGTGCACAATCGATGGCCCGACCGCCGTGTACAGCGACAACCCGACCTTGGCCAGCACCGGCAGCCCATGCAGTTGGTCGAGAATGGGCTCCAGCGGCTCCACGCTCAGCCCGTCGAAGGCAATCGCCAGCCGCGGCAAAGGTCGAATCATGCCGCACCCAGCTCGATCGGTTTGCCGGTGCGGGCGAGTGCGATCGCTTTTTGCACGGTCGCCACCAGATTCGCGACCGGCAATTCCAACCGAACGCCGCTCTTGCGGATTTTGACTTCGACAATGCCCTCGGCTGCCTTGCGCCCGACGATGATCTGCAGCGGGTAGCCGATCAGATCCGCGTCGTTGAATTTCACGCCCGGCCGCTCGTCGCGATCGTCCAACAGCACGTCGATGTCGGCGTTCTGCAACTCGGTGTAAAGCTGTTCCGCCAGCTCCGACGGGTCGACCGCCAGCACCGCCACTTCAAACGGCGCAATCGACACGGGCCACTGGATGCCGCGCGCGTCGTTGTTCTGCTCAATCGCCGCCGAGAGAATCCGCGACACGCCGATGCCGTAGCAGCCCATCTCGAACGGCTTTTCCGTGCGGTCCTGATCGAGGAAGGTCGCGTTCATGGCTTTGGAATATTTCTGGCCCAGATAGAACACGTGGCCGACCTCAATGCCCTTGAACGCCCGCAGCTTGCCCGCGCATTTCGGGCACGGATCGCCCGGCAGCGCCATGCGCAGGTCCGCGTAGGTGGCGTCCGCCAGATCACGTGCGGGCACGACGTCCACGGTGTGTTTCTGCTTCTCGTTGGCGCCGCAGACCGCTTTGGGCATCGCGCGGATTTCGGTGTCCAGCACGCATCGCAGCTTGCCGGTGCCGAGCGCGCCGATGTAGCCCGGCGGCAGACCCGTCGTCTTGGCAAACCACTCCGCTTCGGCCAGGAACAGCGTGCGGGCGCCCAGCGCCTGCTTGACCTTGACCTCGTTGACCTCGCGATCGCCGCGCACGAACGCCACCGCTGGCTGGTCATCCGCCATGTACAGCACGGCCTTGATTGTGTCCTGGGCGGTCACATTCAACAGCTTGCACAGCGATTCAATGGTCTTCGTTCCCGGCGTCTCGACCGCGTGAAAAGGCCCGACGCCCGCGTCAATCGGCGCGAAAGCGTTTTCCGGCAAGGGCGCTTTTTCCACGTTGGCAGCAAAATCACAGGTGTCGCACGAGACGATGTTGTCCTCGCCCGAGTCCGCCAATACTTGGAATTCATGGCTCATCGAGCCGCCGATGTTGCCGGTATCCGCTTCCACCGCGCGAAAATCCAGGCCCAGCCGGGTGAAGATGCGCTGGTAGGCGTCGTACATCGCCTGGTAGCTCTTGTGCGCACCCTCGACGGTCGCGTCGAACGAATACGCGTCTTTCATGATGAATTCACGACCGCGCATCAGGCCCGCTCGCGGCCGCATCTCGTCGCGGAATTTCGTCTGGATTTGGTAGAAATTGACCGGAAGTTGCTTGTAGCTGCGCACGTCCTTGCGCGCCAAATCGACGACGACTTCTTCATGCGTCGGCCCGACGCAGAAATCCGCCTGCTTGCGGTCTTTGATCCGCAGCAGCTCCGGACCGTAGAAATCCCAACGCCCCGATTCCTGCCACAGTTCCGCGGGCACAATCGCCGGCATGAACACTTCCTGGGCGCCCGCGCGGTTCATTTCCTGCCGAACAATCGCCTTGACCTTCTCCAGCGCACGCACGCCCAGCGGCAGGAAACTGTAGACGCCCGCTGCCACACGACGGATGTAGCCGCCGCGCACAAGATACTGATGGGAAATGACTTCTGCGTCCTTCGGCGCTTCGCGCAGAGTCGGCTGATGGAGTTGGCTGGCGCGCATGAAAGGCCTCGTCGGCGGAGGGTGGCCGGGCGCGAAAGGCTAACGGTGCCGGGCGGTGCTGGCAAGCCTCCGGGGAAATCCGTTGGAATTACGGGGCCAAACTCGCGACCGGGATGAGCCACTTGCCATCGGCCGGGCCAAAGCCCACGGCCACACGGCCCAACGAGCCGACGTCAAACCACACCGTGCCTTGCAGCCGATAGGGAATCTCAAACTGCACCTGCTGTCCCACTTTGAGCTGTTGAATCGCCTGCTTGGCCACTTCCCGCAAGGTGGTCAGCAGGGCATCCGGGCCAAAGGAAAAGCGCGCGGTCAGTTGGATGTGGCCGTCGGAGACGACCTGCGGCATCACAAAGGATGGCTTTTGCCCAGCCAGCGCGTGAATGCCGCTCGAAATCAGGAAGTTGACCGCGGCGTTCTGGAAATCCTGCACCGAGTGGATGTCGTGACTCGAAGCCCGGCAGGAATTGGGCCCCGGATGGCCTGTGCAGCCGGGCTGATTTGCACCGCAGAAGACGACGCACGCGGCGCCCAACGCGGTGTTCGTGTGGGCTGGAAAGACGGTCGCCGCCGTGAGCATTTCCGCCACCGGAATCGGGAAGTGATTTGGGTTGTCGACGACGAAGCGCAAATCGAAGGCCACCGCCATTTGCTGCGGACTCGGCGGCGGACCAAAAGCCTGTCGGCACGCCAGCGCCGCCACACCTGGCACTCCAAACGGATCCGGCACGACTTGCGGGCAGAAATACGCCGCCATCATCGGCCGCGACGGCGCTTGCACCAGCGTCGCGTCCTGGTACGTCACCTTGGGCAGCAGCGGCTTGACGCCCTGCGCGAGCTGACCGCCATTTTTCTCCAGCTGCGTCAGGAACTCGCACGCCGGCAGGGCGCAAAGCGCGAGGGCCACCAGCAGCGCTTCAACAAGTTTTCGCATGGTCATGAAGAGCTCCGGCGCGGCTGTGCGCGGTTCCGCTGAGTAGCGGACCTGACCACACAACGCAAGCCGGGCCATTTGCTTCAGGAACGATCGGCGGAAAATGCCAAGAGGCGCGCGAACCTGGACTACGGGACAGTCGGGGCGACGATCCGACCCGGCGCGCCTTGCAAGCCGTCCGGCGTGTGACAGGCGTTGCAGTCGCCGTTGGTCTGCGCCTTCATCATGCTGCGGGAATTGCCGGCGGCATCGAGAATCGTCGCCTTGTACGGCGGTGCGTAGCCGGTCAACGCCTTGCTGCTGAAGTGGAAATTGCCGGAAAGCGAAGACGTGGTCGTCTTGAAGACCTTGCCGTTGGCGTCCGTGATCTGCACGGTGTAAGTGGCGGGCGGCACGAGGCTGCCGGCCTTGCCGCTGGCGTAGCAATCGGTTTGCGTGATCAGGTTGCGAAAGACCGTGCCGGCCAGCACATAGTTCGGACCTTCGCCTTGAGAGTGGCACTGGATGCAGGTATTGCCCGGCGCCATGTCGTTGCCGGAGCCGAAGCTGTACGTTTGGCCGGACGGGCACGGCATGTTGTCGATCGACGGACCGGTGTCCGTTGAGGTGTCGGGCGTCGTCGCGACGTCCGTGCCGGCAGTTGTGTCCGCAGCCACGGTCGTATCGTCGCCTGCCGACGCGTCGCTGCCCGTTGCGCTGTCGTCGCCGCTGATCGCGCCGTCGCCGTTGAGTGCGTCGCCGCCGGTGCCCTGGCCGCCGGAAGTAGCTGCCGTGGAGCCGCAGGCGCCCAAGGCAAGCAGGACGATGAAAACGGTTGCGGGGAAAAGCGAAAAGTGACGCAGGTTCATGGGACTCCGGGTTCGGGTCGGGTTGGCAAGACCCGGTTGGGGGGATAGCCAGGAGCGAAGAGCGCCATGCCGGGACGAATCGCAGACACAGGAAAGCCACCGCAGGATCGTCGCGCAAAACGAAATGATCCCACGTTTTGTGAGGTTCCGCACCGCCAAAGGCAACCACGTCACCTCTCGCAAGCTAGCTACCACGCGGAGCGATCGCAAGCGCGGTTTTATATTTCTTCACAGTTGTACGAATTCGGCAAGCTGACAATGCAAGCGCCCTGTCCGGTGCAGGATGCCCTACTGGGCAAACTCGATGGTCGCCTTCAGGCCGTCCACGCGCTTCTGCAGCTCTTTCTGCATGCCCTTGGGAGGATTCTTCAGCGCTTCGTCGCAATAATTCAGCGCGCGCTGCAGTTCTTTCTTGCCCGTCGTCAGCACCGCTTGGGCAATGACGCAGCGGTTGAAGCGCCATTCCGGCTTGGTCTCGTTGGCAGGGTCGCCCGCAACTTCGTCAAAATAATCAAGGGATTTCTTCACTTCTACCGGGTCGTCGCTCACGCGCCGCTTGGCCACCGGCAACGTCGTCAGCGCCCAATAGTTGAAGGAATCGCGGTTGCGCACTTCCTGCAACAGGGCCAAGGTCTTCTCAAAGCCCAAGTTGTGCACTGTCACCGACGCCGCATTCAGCAGCGGCTCAGTCGCCTTCGGGTCCGCTTCCGCCGCCTTGCCAAAGCGCTCCAGCGCCTTCTGCGTCTCGCCCAACCGCAAGTGAGCAAGACCCAAAGCATTTTGCAGCGTTGCCGACTGCTTCAGCTCCGGCGCCTTCGCCATACCGACCGCGCCGACCAAAATCGCGTTGCGGTCCTGACCCAGCGCGTGGTGCGCCAACGCCATCTTCTCGTAGGCCTGGGCCAGCGGCGTCGGGCCCGCGGGCGCGGCATCAGCCACCACATCGCCAGCCGCCGGCTCGACCGCGATCGACGCCTTGGCGTTCTCCGCATCCGCGCCCAGCTCGTACAGCTTCAACCGCGAGGTCAGGATCGCGTCCTGCGGCTTCTGCGCGTCCGTCCACTTGTACGGCGTCAGCTCAACCGTCAGTTCCTTGATGTCGGAAATTTCCGCGAACTTCGTGTCCAGCGTCTTCAGGTTGTCGCGCGCTTCCGCCCAATAGTTGTCAAACGCGTACACTTCCGCGGCTTTCTTCAACGCTTCGCGGTAACGCTCGGTCGCAATCACCTTCTGCGGCGCGGCCTTTTCTGCCAACTGGCTGGCCCATTCCGACTTCAGCTCCTCGCTCTTGGCAAACTGCGGCGGCGCCGGAAGTTCCGTGATCGAGGTTGCAATGTCCTGGTGAATCCGGCCACGTCGGCTCGCAGCCGCCGCCACCCAGCGCGGATTCTTGGAGTCCTCGACTTGGATGTAGAAGCCGTCGGCGATCGTTGCCGCCTTCGCCTTGGTCGCCACCAAATCCGCCGCCGCTTTGACGTCCTTCGCCTTGGTCTTGATCGCCTTGACCTTGTCGAACTCCAGTTCGCCGAGCATGAACACCGCTTGCGCCACAGCGTCCTTGCCGATCGGGTCCAACGCGCCCATCTTGTTCGCTTCGGCCAGCGCCTTGGCGCGCGCCAGCACCTCGTCGAACAGCTTCTTGCCGCGGTCGCCCTGGTTGAGCTTGTACTGCGCAGCGCCGGTGTTGACCATCGCGGCAAAGACCAAATGATCCGGCACGTTCAGGCCGCGCTTCAAGAATTTCTCCGACGCGTGAATGACGCCCTTGTAGTCGCCCTTTTGCTGGTACTGCACCGTCAGCTTGTAGGCCACATCGGCGCGCGAAGCATCGTCGCAGCCCTTGTTCTTGGCGTCCTTGGCGCAGCGCGCGAGGAACAATTCGCCGGATTCAACGACCTTGTCATACGCGCCCAAGCTCTCGTGGATCGCCTGCGACTTGTCCAATGCTTCCGCCGTCGCCTTGTGCTCCGGATAGGCTTTGACAAACGCCTCGTACGCGTCCGCCGCCGCCTCGTAATCACCAGATTCACGATAGATTTCGCCGATTTCAAACGTCGACTGGCCCGCGCGTTCGTCCTTCGGGTAGGCCTTGGCAAAGCTCTGGTAGGTGGCGATTTCGTCCTCGCGATGCTTGGCCTGGCGGTAGAACTTCGCCGCGCCAATCAGCGCACGCGGCGCCGAGACCGCGTCCGGGAACGTCTGCTGGTACTTGACCAGGCACTGCGCGGCCTGCACCGGCTGTTCCTTCAACTCGATGCACTTGTTGTACTCTTCGTTCGCCTTGATCTCCGTCAGGGTCACTGCGAGCTTGCCGGTATTGCACTTGCCGGCCAACAGCTTGTCGGTCCAGTAGATCAGCTTTTTGCCGTCCTGGTTCAGGTTGAACGACGAAAGTGCCAGCCGCGCCGCGTCGCAGGCCAATTCGTGCTCCGGATAGCGCTCGAGCATCGTCGCCAGCAGATCACCCGACTTCTGGAAGTAGTTGTGCTGATACCAGAGGCGACCGGCGACAAACAACGCTTCCGGCACGTCTTCGGTCGAGTTGTGCTTGAGCGCGATGCCGATGTAGCGCTCGCACGCGCTCGTCACCCGCTGTTCCTTGCTGTTCAGCGCAACGGGCCGCAAATCGGCATCGTCCAGACTCTTGGACTGCACTTCCGAATTCAGCCGTTCCAGCTTGTAATACGCGATGAATGCCCGGTGCGCCGCCGCTTCCGCGTACTTGCCGTTCGCGTCCTTGTCGATGACCTTCTCATACGCGCCCGCCGACAGTTCCCAATACTCGTTGGCACGCGCCTGCAGCGCCGCGGCCTGCGCGGTCTGATTGCCCTTGCGCGCCTTCTCGGTGTCGCGCGACGCCTTGTCCGCCAGCTGGAACAGCGCCAACGCGTGGTTGTACAGCATGTCATAGCCGTGCTCACCGCCGCTGAAGTGCTCGCTGTAGACGCGGTAGATCTTCTCGGCCGACTCCAACGTCGGCATATTCAACGTATTTTCGTATTCGGAGTGCAGTGTCGACGCGATCTCCGCCATCAGCAGTTCCAGACGCGCGGGCGGCTCGGCGCCCTGACGAATCGCGTTGCCGATCATCGTCGCCGAGAACACCGTCGCATCCAGATCGTGCAGCTTGTACGAGTTGTCCAGCCGCAGAACCATGAAGGTAATCAGGCGCTTGTCGTCTTTGGCAACGTCGATCAAGTCGTCCAACACGATGTTCGACTTGGTGAATTCCGACACGTCGATGTAGTGGCGCGCCAGCGCTTCCATCAGCAGCACTTCCGAACCTTCGGCCACCTTGTGGAAAAACGCGTTCGCATTCTTGGGGTTACCGTACTCGGCCCACGACTTGACCAGGTACTTCGTCGCGTCTTCGGCAAAGGTCACGCGGCCGTTGGCCTCTTTCTTGGAATAGTCCAGCACGCGCAGGAACTTGTTGACCGCCGTCTCCCATTTTTGCTGGTTGTAGTACACCCAGGAAATGTAATAGAGGCCCCAGCCGTAGACGCTGGAGTCGGGGAATTCAATGACTTTGTTGTACCAGCGCAAGGCTTCATCGCCCTGGTTTTTGCCGTAGTAGTAGTTGCCAATGCCCAGGTACGCGTCCGGCAGGAACTTCGACTTCGGCGTCTTGCGCACCAGCCGCATGTACGCGTCCACAGACTCGCCCGCGCGATCGATTTCCGCCAGGTGAAAGCCCAGTGAATACAGGACTTCGTCCAGGTTCGCATACCGCGGGAAATTGCGCTCAATCCGCTTCAGGTGGTTGATCACGTCCAGCTTGGCGGCGCGCGACTTTTCCAGCCACTGGTCCTGGGTCACTTTCAGGCGCCGGCACGTGGCTTTGTCGCCGTTGGCTTCGCACTGCGAAATCGCGATCTCGAGTTCTTCGTCGTGCGCGTCGATTTCGTAGGCCTCGGCGCGGTCCCAAAGCACGTAGCTCAGTTCCAGCAACGTATCCGCTTCCGTGTCCGAACCGCGTTCGATCTCCAGCAGTTCGCCGAGAATCGCCAGCTCATCCTCGATGTCCTGGATGGTCTTGTTCTCTTTGGCACGCCGCTGTTCCGGCGCGCCCGGGCCGGGAGCCTTCTTGTCGTCAACCTTGGCTTCTTCAGACTTGGGCTCAGCCACGCGCTTGAACGTCGTGACTTCGCCCTTGTTCACCGCCTTGCCGGGCGTTTGGGCCCAAGCGGGCAGAGCGAGTGCGCCAGCGAGAACGAAGCCGATGAGGCGGAAGCAGGTCTTGCGCATCACGGACTCTCCGTTTTCGGGGCGGTGTCGGGCGTTACCGGTGCAGGATCAGGCGCTTTCGGCGCTTCATTCGCCTTGGGCGCGGGTTCGTCGCCCCAATCCGCCTTCGCCGGTGCTTCCGTCTTGCCGGCTGCGGACGGCGCGGCCGCCGGTGCAGGTTCAGCCTTGTCAGCACCCGCCGCGCCTGCTTTCTTCAGCGCAGCTCCGCCTTTGCCTTTGAGCTTGGCAGCCTTCGAGTTGTCCTTCGGCATCTCATTGGATGAGCAACGCGACCGCGTGTCGTACGTATACCCGCCGAGTTCATCCTTCCAGTAGGTTCCGTCAAATGGCCACACCACGTGTTCGGTATCCTCTTCGCGCGCCTCGCTGACCGCCAACGCCGTGTCCGCCATGTCCTTGCGCACGCTCGCGCTGATCGAACCGCGCCCCGCCTTCATCGATTCATACTTGATGCGCAGACCCTGACGAATGATTTCCGTCAGATCCTCGCGCACCCGCGTCAGCCGCGCCCGCGCCAGACCGCCCGCCTCGGACACCATGACCGCGCGAATCCGGCCCATGTCCTCGTACAGCTGCTTGGCCGCTGCCGAGGCGGTCGTATTGCGTTCCAGCTTCTCCAGCCCTTCCATTTCGGAATTCGCCAGTAGCACCGAGCCGAACGATCGCTGCAGGTGCTTGTCGTTCAGTGCGGCATTGAAGATGCGCCGCAATTGCACGGAAAGTTTGGCCTTTTGGCCGGCAAGCGCCGCCAGATAGTCGTAGAATTCCGCGTCCGAGCGCTGGCCCGACAGCTGTGCGTCCAGCTCTTTCTTCAACGGCTTGTAATCGCGCAGGAAGCGCTGCACCGTCACCAGCGTTTCCTTGAACCGGCACGTACGGAAGAGAATCAGCGCCTCGAGCACCTGACCTTCCGGGTAGTAGCGATCCTCAAAATACGGCGAATTCAGCGTGTGCAAGGAGCCCAGCACGCGGTCGACGCGATTCAGTTGGAAATAGGTCCAGCCGAGCTCAAACAGCGAATCAAGCCACTGCGACGTGCCCTCTTCGACGCGATCGTAGTACTTGACCGCCGTATCGTACTGGCCGATCGAGTAGAACAATCGTCCGAGCGACATCGACGCCAAGTCTCTGTATGTCTTGTAATATTTCGGATTGCCGACCTGCTCTTCAAAACGCAGCAGATCCTTGAAGGCTTCCAACGCCGGCTGCGCCTGATTCAGGTACACAAACGTGACACCCAGCAGGTGCTTGGCCTTCAGGTAGGTCTCGCCCGCCGCCGGCCGCAGCGCGGTCAGCTGGCCGATCGCCTTGCCAAATGCGTCCTTACACTGCTCGTTGCATTGACCATGGGCCAGCGCGTAGCTCTGCTCGCCAATCGAAAAGTAGTAACGTCCGACGAGGAAGCGCACTTCATCCGCATCGTCCTTGCGCAGCGTGCCTTCCGGTGCGTCGATCAGCCGCTCCACGGTCGCCAGATCACCAGGCACGTTGCGTTGGATTTGCAGGTAGTATCGCATCTTTTCGCGATACAGCGGGTGCTCGGGTGGCACCATCACCGCGTCAAACGCACGCAAGGCGGACTGGTACAGGTTCAGGCCAAAGAGGGCGCGAGCCAACAGAAATTGCCCCAGCGCCTTGTCCGGATCGTCCGGCGCCATCGTCGGAACGAGGTCGGCGAGCTTGGAGAACGCGTCGTAGTAGCGCTCATCGGTCACCAATTCTTTGGCGGCAGCGACATCCGAATTCTGGATCGCGGGTCCACGCGTGTTCTGTGCACCGGCCGGCGATGCCACAGCGGTGCCCAAGGCGACTGCCAGCAGCGACAGCACAGCCCGACGCAGCATGTGGCGGAGCGAATTCACAGGCTGGCTGGTCAGGTTCACAAGCTGGCTGGTCACGAACGGCACCTCGCGCGCGGTCTCAAACGCGGGAGTATAGCTTGGCTGTGCCTGCGGGGGAAGGGCGCGAAAAGGTCGGCGCCGCATTCATTCCGACCGCGCGACCGCGACCACTTTGGCCAGCACCGACGCCAGATCCGCCGCGATGTCGACGCGCTTGTCCCGGGACGTTTCACCGGCACCCAAAGTGACGGCACGCTTGGGCACGTCGAGCCACTGCGCGACAAAGGCGCAGAGCGCTGCGTTGGCCTTGCCGTCAACGGGCGGCGCCTGGACCGCAATCTTCAAGCGATCGCCGTGCATGCCGACGACCTGACTCACCTTGGCGCCCGGCTGCGCGCGCACGGCCAAGCGCACGGCGCCGTCCTTGCCACTGATTGCCGGATGCTGCGTTGCCATTCAGAACAGGTTGCCTTGACCCGCGTCGTCGTCTTTTCGGGCGGGCACGGGCAGTCCCAGATGCAGCCATGCCGCCGCGAGCGCCACACGACCGCGCGGCGTTCGGGCGATGTAGCCCTGCTGCACCAGATACGGCTCGTAAACGTCCTCCAGCGTGTCGCGCTGTTCGCCCAGCGCCGCCGCCATTGTCTCCACACCCACCGGCCCGCCGCCAAACAGCTGCGTCAACTTCTGCAGGTAGGCGCGGTCCATCGGATCGAAGCCAGCCTCGTCAATCTCCAGCATTTTCAGCGCACGCGCGGCAACGGCTTGGGTAATCTTGGGCGTGTCGTTGACGTCCGCAAAGTCGCGCAAACGCCGCAACAGCCGATTGGCAATCCGCGGCGTGCCACGCGAACGCCGGGCAATTTCCGCAGCACCCGCCGGGTCCAACTGAATACCGAGCAACTGCGCGGATCGCTTCAGCACAGTCGCCAGCTCTTCGGGCGAATAGAAGTTCAGGCGCGCCACGTAGCCAAAGCGATCGCGCAGCGGACCCGTCAGCAGGCCGGTCCGCGTCGTCGCGCCGAGCAAGGTGAAACGCGGCAGCGGCAGCTTGACCGTGCGGGCGTGCGGACCGTCGCCGACGACGATGTCGAAGCGGAAATCCTCCATCGCCGGGTACAGGTTCTCTTCCACGACGGCGGACAAGCGGTGGATCTCGTCGATGAACAACACGTCGCCTTCTTGCAAGCCCGTGAGAATACCCGCCAGATCGCCCTTTTTCTCGACCGCCGGACCGGACGTCACCACCAGATTCGCACGCATTTCGCTGGCAATGATGTTCGCCAGTGTCGTCTTGCCCAGCCCCGGCGGACCGGAGAACAGCATGTGGTCCAACGGCTCGCCGCGCATTTTCGCCGCTGCGAGGAAGACCTGCAGGTTGTCCAAGACGGGTTTTTGTCCCACGTAATCGGCAAAAGCCCGCGGCCGCAGCGCGCGATCGGCGGTGTCCGTCACGTGCGGCAAAGGGGTCAGAACGTCGTCATCGGGCCGCATGGGCTGCCTTCCTCAAGTTCAGGTCACGGGCCGACGCAGCGACGCCAGCGCCACACGCAGCAAAGCGTCAAAGTTCGCGGCGGGCTGCAGCGCACGGGCCTGCGTGACCGCCTCCTGCGCCACGTTGGGCCGATAGCCCAGGTTCTGCAGCGCGCTGAGCACCTCGGCCGCCGCGGGATCGTCGCTCGCCCGGGGTCGGGCCGCAATCACGGCGATATCCTCCAACGCCACCGGCAACTTGTCCTTGAGTTTCAGCAGGATCAAGTCTGCGAGTTTCTTGCCGACACCTTTGGCCTTGGTGAGGTCCGCCGCATTCTGACGGTGGATGGCGCTCGCCAACTGCCCTGGCGTCCAGGTCGACAACAGCGCCATGGCGGCTTTTGGACCCACGCCCGGAACGGCCGTCAGCGCGTCGTAGACGTCGCGATCGGCGGCGTTGCAAAAACCATAGAGTGTCAACGCATCTTCGCGCACAGTCATGCGAACGTGCAGGACCATGGGCTCGTTCAGTTGCGCGCGCTCGGCGTCGCGTTCGTGGACAAAGACCTGATAGCCCACGCCATGCACGTCCAACACAAGGTGATCGCCGCCCTGCCAGCGGGTGATTCCAGAGAGCCAAGCAATCATGCGGACTTCCGTTTGCTGGCAGCCGTTGCAGCCAGCCAGGCTTTCTGCGCTTCGGTCAGGTCGGACGCGGCCGCGACCGGCAACGGCTGCCGGTGGTACGTGATCGCAACCGCCAGCGCATCGGCTTCGTCTTCCTGCGGCAAGGTGGCCAACGCCAGCTGCAGCTTGACCATCTCCTGCATTTGCGACTTCTCCGCGCGACCCGAGCCGACGACCATCCGCTTCACCGTCGCGGGCGGGAACTCGGCGACCGGTAGACCGCGAGCCGCCGCGAGAGCAATCGGCAATCCGCGCGCTTGACCCAACACCAGCGCGGTGTGCGGATTTTCGTGGACAAACGCCGCCTCAATCGCCAGCGCATCGGGCTGGTGCAATTCGAAAAGCTTCGTGAGTTCGGTCAAAATCACGCCAAGGCGCTCCGGCAAGGACGCCTTGACGTCCAGCCGCAAGGTGCCGCTCGCCAGCCGCTCCAGCGTTTGACCGCGACGCAGCACGACCGCCCAGCCCAGCTTGCGCGAGCCCGGATCAATCGCCAGCACTGTATGGGTCGTCGCCACGTTGGCCTCCAGATGTCGAGCCTACACCGCGCCCGCCGCGTTGCACAGAATGGTCGCTGATCGTACCTTGGCGCCATGACCTACCGCATCGTGTTTTTGTCGATCGTGTGCTTGCTGGGCTGTCAGCGTTCCCCGCGACCGACCGTGCAGCCAGCCAGTTCGCCCCTGCCAGTGGCCGCGGCGCAAGTGGCGCTGCCGTGGACGGCGACCCAGACGGAGCCGCCTGCCGTGGAACCGCTGGGCCAGGTCGTTGCCTCACTTCGCGCACGTGCAACGCCAGAGGGCATGGCGCACATCGCGGAGCTGCTGACGCCAGCCTCGGTTGAACGGTTGCGCCAGCCCTCCGGCGTACTGGCGATCCTGCCGGTGACGCTCCAGTCGCAGTTGGCTGGGCCATTTGACCGGGTTTACCTGGACGGTGGTCGTGCCGCGCTGCACAGCCAACTCGTCGGCTTCGGCCGCACAGCGTGGTTCTACCTCCGCAATGGCCATTGGCTCCTGGATGCGGCCAACACGGCAAACTGGCGTCCGGCCGATCCGGGCCCGCCCGATCCACAGAACCAGCCGATTACCCTCGCGGAAGCGCTCATCGACGTGCAAGGTCAGGGCGCGCTTTACGCTGTGTTGCAAACGAGCCAAGGGACGGTGCGTTGCCTCTTGTTGGAAAAGGAAGTTCCCGACTTGGTGGCGCATTTTGTCGGGCTCGCCCGCGGCAAACGGGCCTGGCGCGCTCCCGATGGCGTCTGGCAGCACACGCCGTTCTACGACGGACGCCAGTTCCACCGCGCCTTGGCCGGCATCTGGGCCGTCACGGGCGATCCCAGCCAGAAGGGCACGGGGCACGCCGGCTTTCACATCGCTGACGTGCTGCGTTTGGATCTCCGCCATGACAAGCCCGGCATGCTGTCGTTTGTCACGCTGGGCCAGGCCAACTCGGCGTCGTCGCAGATCGCGCTCTTTGCCAAGCCTGCCGCGTGGGCCGATGATCAGCATCTGCCGTTCGGCTTGTGTCAGGAAATCGACGTGATCGAGGCGCTCAGTCAACAACCGCCGCGTTCCCAGCTGCTGCAGCGGGTGACGATCCAGCGGGGGCTGCAGTAGGCGCTTCCCCGTCATCGGGCTTGCGCCGCGCGGGCAGCATGGCAATGACCGCGCCCAACAGCATCGTGATCGCGCCCAACCACAGGAACGACACGAACGGAAACACGACAGCCAGCAAGTGGATGAACTTCTGACCTTGGGCCGGGCGCATGGCCAGATACAGGTCGTGCGAAAAACTCGACTGAATGGCGACTTCCGTCGTCGGCGAGGCGTGTTTCTTATAGAACCGCACTTCCGGCGTGAGCAATTCGCCGACGCCCACTGGCACGCAATCGACCCGCACGCCACCCGGCACCGCGACGTGCGTGTTGACCCCCACATAGCGCATGCCCGGCCACGGCCCAGCGCGCCAATCCGCCAGAAAGGCCCGTAGACCATCTGGCGTCGCAAAGGCCAAGTCAAAGTCGATCTGGCCTTTTTCCGCCCGAACTTCCACCGGCTCCGGCGCTTCATCGTGCGCCCAATCGCGCATCTCGCCGAGAAACGCCATCACCACCTGCGGCGTGATCGCGGCGACGTCGAGCAGGTTCTGGCCGAGGCGCAGGTGCAACACGCGCGGATCGACCTTGTCCGCGCCGCGGATGCCGATCGCCTGGCCCAGCGCGCCGACAAATTGCCGCGATGCGAATTTCTTGCCGGCCAGCCCATCGGCGAAGGTCACCGCCACGCGAGGCTGGCCTGGGAAGGTCTCCACCCGCGTGCCTGGGCCGAGCAGCGCTTCGACCGCGCGGATCGCCGGCTCCGGCACGGGCTCATCGCGGGTCATCACCAGGATCGTCGCACGGTGGGCGGCGTAGGCCCCGTCGGGCTCGTAGACATCACTGGCGGCCGCAAACGTCAGCGTGTAGTCGCCCACTTCCGCCTTGTCACCGGGATGCAGCGCAATTTCAGGTTGATAGGTGCGAAACGCATTGCCGGCGAAGGCCAAAAAGCAGAAGACGACGCCCAGATGGACGATGTAGCCGCCGTAGCGCCGTTGGTTGCGCAGCGTCAGGAGCACGAGCGCGATGCCGTAGCTTTGGCCATGCAGCCGCTGGCGAGCGCGGGTGCCCACGTGGAATTCCATAGCGATAGCCCAAAACACGAAGGCCGCGAACCAGATCGTGGCCGCGCCGTACCATTCCCGCGTGCCGAGATCGTCCACGACTTCACGCACCGCGGTGGCGACATCCAGATGCCGCGCGCCCATCGCAATCCACAGCGCGCGGCCGAGATACCAGAGCGCGACGCCGAGCGTCAGCAGCGCCGACACCACGAGCGGACGCGCCATGTTCTTCTGAAAGTTCTTGCGCGTCGCCCGCCGCCAGGAAATCAGCGGCCCCACGCCTGTCAGCAGCAGAATCATCAGACCGAGCGGGGTCATCACCTGGTTGAACCAGGGTTCGCCCAGCTGCACTTTTTGCGTCAGCGGCTGAAGGTGAATGCCGATGTGCGCCACGGCGCCGGCGAACGCGTTGTAGAGCTGCTGCACCGGTTTGGCGTCGGAAATCTGCCCGAACAGCGTGCCCCACAGCACCACGAACGCGCAGCCGACCAGCAACACGTTGTTGAAGACGAAGAACGCCTCGCGGCTGATCACCGAATCCAACTGCGCGTCGGCGCGCAGCGCTTTCCAGCGGAAGCCAATCGCGAGGGCAGAAATCAGCGCGATCACGGCCATGTACCAGAGGAAATAGCCGGCCAAGGTCGAGTCAGCGAACGCGTGGACGGAGTCGATCAGCTGGCTGCGGGTCAGAAACGTGCCAAAGATCGTGAGCAGGAACGTCAGACAAACGAGGACCGCATTCCAGCGCTTCAGCATGTTGCGGCGTTCCTGAATCATCACGCTGTGCAGGAAGGCGGTCGCCGTGAACCACGGAATGAGCCCGGCGTTTTCCACGGGGTCCCACATCCAGAAGCCGCCCCAGCCAAGTTCCTCATACGCCCAGGCGCCGCCGAGAATCAGCCCGAGCGACAGGAACAGCCACGACACGAGCGTCCATTTGCGGGTGTCGCGCAGCCACTGGCTGTCCAGCTGACCGGTGATGAGCGCGGCAAGGCCAAAAGCGAACGGCACGGTGAACGAGATGTAGCCCGTCAGCAGGCTCGGCGGATGGATCGCCATCAGCGGATTCTGCAGCAGCGGGTTCATGCCCTTGCCGTCGTCCGGGCCGCTACCTGCCTGGAAGATCTCAAACGGGTTGGACTCGAACACCATCAACACGGCGAAGAACAGGATGGATGTCGCGAGGATACCGGTCACCCAGCCGAGAAAGACCTGCGATTGCGTGCGATTGCGCAGGACGGACAGGACGGAAAACGTCGTGAGCGCAATCGTCCAAAAGAGCAGCGCGCCCTTCTCGCCGCCCCAGAAGCCGGCCAACAAATACGCGAGCGGCATGTCGTGATCGGTATAGGCGGCGATGTACTTGTTGGAGAAGTCATGGCTCAGCAGGCCGTAGAACAGGCACGCGCCCATCGCCAGCCAGAGGAGCCACGTGGTCAGCAGGCCATGACGGCTGGCGGAGAGCCAACCAGGCGAGCGCAACACCGCGCCGCCAAATGCCAGCACGCCCGTGGTGAGCGTTGCCAGAAAGGCGCAGTAGAGAAGCGCGGTGCCTAGGTCGTGCATGCCGATCCGGGGGCGGGATTCGCCGGTCGTGCAGTCTAAGGGTTCCGCACGTTGCGGTCACGAGTCGGCAGTCAACGCATCAGAATCGTGCGTGTGTGGCCAACCGTCACAGGCCCTTTTGGCACGCCTGAGCCTTGGTCTTGAGGGCCTCGGGCATGTCCGCAGAATCGATGGCGTCTTTCAGGTACGTGCGCTTGGCTTTCGCCGACTCGCCTGGATCGATGCCGCAGAGCGCATCGATCGCCTTCTCGCGCACCGTCATGTCGTTGTCCGAAAAGAAATTGGCAATCGGATCCATGGCTTCCGGACGCTTCGTCGACAGCAGCGCCGCGATCGCCGCGATCTTCACGTCCTTGGATGGATCGAACGCCGCTTGGCGCAGCGCCTCGATATCGTCCAGCGTCACCTTGTCCGACAACGCGTGCACGCACGTCGCGCGAACCTGCGAGTCCTTGAATTCCATGCCCTTGCGGAACAGCGGCCGCATCTTGTCGGCATTGCCCGTGTCGCGCAGGTTCAGCAGCGCATTGAACACCGCGCGTTTTACCTCTGGATCCGGCTGTTGCACGAGGCCCATCAGACCCGGCACCGCCGCCGCAGCTTTGCGCTTCGACAAGCCGTTGATCGCCTCGATGCGCACCTTCTTGTCCGTGTCCTTGACCATCTCGGCCAGCACATCGTCGGCTTCCGGGTACTTGCTGCTCGCCGCGCCCAGCGCCAGCGCCACTTGCAAGCGCACTTCCACGTCCGGATCCTTCTTCATCTCCGCCAGATCACGGGCGATGCCGTCGTCCTGGAGCCGCGCGAGGGCATAAACCGCCGAGCGCTTGATGTTCAAATCCGAATCCTTGCGCGCAGTCTGCAGGATCGCCACGACGTCCGGCTTGGGCCGGCTGCCCTTGGCAAAATCCGCCAGCGCGCGAATCGCCATCTGCCGCACGTCGGTGTTCTTGCTGTCCGCGAGCTGTTTGACCTGATCGAGACGCAGGCTGGCGAGAATCTCCACCGCCGCCTTCATCATCACTTCCTTGTCGCGCGGCCGCGCCGACGCTGCATCCGCCAACGGCACGATCGCCCGCTCTTCCTTCAAGGTCGCCAGTGCCTGAGCTGCCGTCCCCCGCACTTCCGCAGAATCGTGTTTGAGGGCATCGATCAACTGCGGCGACGCCGTCTTCGCACCGCGCTTGCCATACGTTTCCGCCGCCAGGATCGCGCCATCCGCGCTGCCCTTGGTGATCAGATAGACCAGCGAGGCGTCCTGCGCCGCCGGCGAGCCGTTGTCGACCAACACCTTGGCAATCTGTTCGCGCATTTTGGCCGACAGTTGATCGCCGTCCATCGCGCCAAACAGCAGATCATACTGCTTCATCTCGACCAGACCGGCAAACGCGGCGTCGCGCACCACGGCATCCGAATGCGACAGTGCGCCCACGAGCGCCGGCGCCGCAATCTTGATCTGCGTCGACTTGCTCAGCTTGTGCACGGCATCCAACGCTTCCTGCGCCGTGCCGGTCTTCAGCTTCTCCGATTCCAGCAAATCCGCGTACTTGGTCGCGCCACTCTTGGACAGCGCCTTGACCGCGCGCAATTTCAGCTCCACGTCCGTGTCGTTTTCTACCAGCGTTTCGAGCGCCGTGACGACCGTCTTCTGGCCGGCGAAACCAGCGGCAATCACCGCGTCCAGCGCTGCACCACGGACTTGCACCGAACGATCCTTGAGCGCAGCCGCGGCGTCTTCCGCTTTCAGCTTGAAGGCTGTTCGGGTCGCGCCATCGGCAATCGCTTCCAGAATCGCGAGCTTGGGGCGCATCGCTTGACCTTCGACCGCAACCGTCAAGTCCCGGCGCGCGGAGGGATCGCCGCGCTGGAGCCGCTTGAGCGCCTCAACCGCCGGCATCGCCTGACCGCCGACCAACGCCATCGCGAACTGCAGCGACGCGGGCGACTCGTGAAAGCGCAGCAGGTCCCACGGATAGATCACCGGAGCCGCTGAACCGTAGCTGAGCTTGTCCGCGGTCACTGGTCCTTGGACATCGGGCGGCGCCGTCAGATCGGAAAAGCCCTGTGCGCCCAGCGTCCAGAACGCTTCCGCCAGTACCTGGTCCGCGTCGGCCACCTTGTCGAGCACGATCGTCGCGGACGTCGCGGAATTGATGCGCAAACTCGTCGCACCATACGCCTTGGGCGAACGGCTCCGCAGCATTTCAAAGGCTTTTTGCGGCCGGTTGGCCATGCCCGAATCGGTCAACTGCTTCTGCGGTTCCGGCACAATCAGCGGCACGGTCACGCCGCCGAGATCCACCTGCATGAGCACATAGAGCAGCGCCTCGGCGCGATCTGCCGCGTGGACCGGCTGCGCCACGAGGCAGCACAGCAGAATCGCCATCGAAGCAAGAAGGTGCTTTGCCAGTCGCTCATGAACCACCATTTCCAGACCTCCAGGACCAAATTTTGCCCGATTTTGCCGAACACCGGGCGCAGAAGCATCCGCGATCGCCCGCCAGCGATCAAGCCCAGACATCAAGCCCCCCAGCGTGCCTGTTCTGACGCACTGCGTCAAACCGGGATACTGCTGTTGCAACAACGCCAGGCATGGCGGCGTAATTCACAACTTCCATTCCAGGCGCGCTGCCCCGAACAGCTCGCGCCGCGCCAGATAGCCGTCGTCTTTCGCCTGCCAGCGCGTGCCCGCTTGCAGCACGGCCGACAGCGCCGCGCCGATGCGGTAGCGCACTTCTGCCAGCGCTGACGTCCGCTCGATCGCGCCCATGTCGGCCGCTGACTGCAAGTGTTGCTGGCCCCAGTGGGCACGCACCGTGAGCCCGGCCATTTCCGGCGTCGCCAGCCACAGCTGCGTGCTCAGCCCGTCCTGCCCCAACCACGCCAACAGCGCGGTCAGGCGCAGGCTCTTTTCTGACACCACATCGATCTGCGCGCGAACGCCCAGTGGTCCCGAATTCTGCGCCGCCCACGCCACCTTGGTGCGCTGGCCCGAATTCTGCGCCGCCTGAGCTTCGAACCGCTCGACTTCATAGAGGTTGTCAAAGTAACCCGGTAGGTAGCCTGCGCCCATGTAGACGCCCTCCAACTTCAGGGTCAGGTCCGTTGTCGGCGTCAACGAAGGCATTTGCAAACGCACGCCCAAGTGCCAGCCACCGGTATTTTGGCCTGGCGCCTCGGCGAACGCCGGACTGTGATGCAGCGCCACCACATCCGTGTACAGCAGCAATTGCCGCTGCGTGCCGCGCCAGAGGGGAATGTCGGCATCGACGCCGTAGACCCACACCGGCGCGCGCAGAACGATCGGCTGGTTCGTCTCGTCCACACCGGCGGAAGAACCGGTGGGCGCCGCGCGATCGACCGCCATCGTCACCGCCACCTGGAGATCGCGGATCCAGGAGGTCGAATCGCCCATCGGCTTGTAGCTGGCGCGGGCCGCCAGGATTTCCCAGCGTGTGACGTCGTTGTTGAACACGTCCACGCCAAAACGCGGGCTTTGCCAGCTGAAACGCAGCGACGTCTTGTAGTGGTCGAGATCGGTCGCGTTGTAGAAATGGTCGACGATCGCGCCGTGTCCCAGCGTCACCGCCGTGGGCTCGCCCAAGCGCAGGTGGCTCTCGGCATTGGGCCGCCAATCGAGGTAGCGCAGCAGGCGCGTGAAGTCGGACGCCTCGTCCCAGTCCTGTTTGCGGATCCGCACGCCCTGGTCGCCGGTCAGCATCAGCCGCAGCGGCAGTTGCGCGCCCAACTGGAGCGTTTCGGCCCGGTAGGAAAAGTACGCGTTCGCCGCGGTGTAGAAGTCGCTGTCGATGACGCCCAGTCCGAGGTCGAAACCGCCCGCCACGTCACTGGTCGCGGGCTCCGCAAACGCGGAGGAAGCGGCAAGAAGCAGCAGCATGCAACCGGGAAGCCACTTCACGGCAGCGCCTCCTCGACGGCGCTTGGCGTACCGTGATGGGCGACGGCCCGCGGGTGGGCGCGATCATAGGTGCGCATGAGCTGACCCATCGAAGCGTGGGTATAGCGCTGCGTGGTGGACAGCCGCGCATGGCCCAGCAGTTCCTGAATCTCGCGGATGTCGCCGCCCGCGTCCAGCAGGTGAGTGGCAAACGAATGACGCAGCGCGTGCGGATGCGTGGTCTTGTGCAACCCAGCTTGCAGACAGCGTTTTTCCAACATGCGCGCGACACTGCGAGCGGTCAGCCGACTGCCCCGCCAGTTCAGGAACAGCGCCTTCTCCGCATCGGCGCGCAGGCCCAGCGGGCAGCGGTCCAGCAGCTTCTGGCGCGCCGGCAAGTACGTTTGCGTCGCTCCCTGTGCTTTTGTGCCAAACGGCACGATGCGGGTCTTTTTGCCCTTGCCGCGCACCCGAACCAGCCGCTCGGTCAGCTGCACGTGCACGACGTCGAGCCCGGTCAGTTCCGAGACGCGCAGCCCGGCGCCATACAACATTTCCAGGATGGCCAGATCGCGCATTTGCAGCAGCGGATCGCCTTCCTGACCATCGAGAGGCGGCGACAGCAGCGCAATCATTTCGTCCACGCTCAGCATTTTCGGCAAGAGCTTGGCTTGCTTGGGACCGTGCAGGCCATCGGCCGGACTGGCGTCCAAGCGGTTGCAGCGAATCAGGAATTTGTAGTAGCTCTTCAGCGCCGACAGCCGCCGCGCCACCGATGCCGGCGCCAGCTTGTCGTGCAAATCCATCACGTATTCGCGGACATGTTCGCGCGTCGCCATGCGGGTCGACGTGTCAGCGACGGTGCACCAGTCGTAATAGTTTTCCAAATCAAGGGTATAGGCGCGCAACGAATGGACCGAGAGACGGCGTTCGGTCTGGATGTAGCGGAGGAAGGCGTGGATGTCTGCGTCCATGGCCAAAGTGTGCCGCGGACTGCTGGAGTGTCGAGTTATTGGTACACTTTTTGCCTCAAACCGCGACCGCAACCCGCAGGCCCTCACCCACGTACCGCAAATCCACGGCGCTCTCTGGGTCCAGACCGCCCAATTCGTCGGCCAGTCGATCCAGCGTCGTTTCCAGGAAAGCCGTCAGCGCAACCACGTCTTCGTCGCTGAGATCCGGTCGCGTCAGCAGCGCGCGGATCAGCGCCCGCCGCAGGTCCGTGTTGACCTGCCGCCCGCCCAACTGACCTTCGAATCCACGCTGCAGGAATGCCTGGAAGGTGGCGCGATCCAGCGGCGCAAGTTTCGGCTCGCCGGTGACCAATTGCCAGGCAATCGCCGTGCCCACCAGCGCGCGAAGCGGCAACGGCGCAGTCGCGGTCAGATCACCGGCCGAAAGCGTCTGACCCATTAGCACAACCGCGGCAATCGCCGACAGCCGCTGGCGGATGACCGCGAGTTCGTCCAGCGTCGCCACCGGCTCGCTCTTGTCGTCGTGACCGTACTGCGGAAAAGCCAGGGTCAGACCGCGCACCAGTTGGGCGTCCACCGTCTCCAGGCGATCCAGACCCGCAGTGCCCCCCAGCTGGTGGCGCAGCTTGCGCGCGCGCTGCGCTTCCACGAGCACAAGACTGTGGCCCGCGGTAAACAGCTCGCGCAGCGGCAGGACGTTGAGCAGCAGGCCGGCGTAGGTCACGTCGGCGTCGCTCAGGAATTCCAGGCCCATGGACGCGGTCATGAGCGCGTGCATGCTCCACCGGCTCAGTTCATCCACGGCAGAAGGCCGTTCGGCGCGGGCCGACTGCAGCGTGTAGCCGAGCCGCACCAGCGCGAGGCGCAACCGCACCACATCGCCTTCCGGGAGATGCGCCATCACGCGGCCGAGGAAGCCGCCGTCGCGCACTTCGCGCAGCGCCAGACCCAGCCTTACCGGGACGTCCTCGGGCAGATACGGCTGCAGCGTCTCCGGTTCTGACGCGGCCGTTCCACGATATCGAGCGTGTAGCTCGCGTTTCCAGGCGTGGGCGTCGCGGTAGCTGTAGACCTGCAACGCTTCTTCGCGATCCAGGAAGCCGATTTCCTCCAGCCGCGCGTTGCGCAGCTGCAAGACGTCTTCCTCCAGCTGGGCCGGCAACTCCCAGCGCGTGGCCAGCAGCAGCGCGCGACCTCGCGCCGCCGACTGCCGCCACACCGACGCAAGCACTTGGCGCACCGCCGTCAGGTTGGGATCGTCGGCGTTGCCGATCAGCTGAAAGGCATTGTCCGGCGAGGTAAACACCTCCGCGTCATCGGGAATGTCGCCTTCCATGTCGTCTTCCGTGAGGATGACGACCTTGAGCGACTGGCCCAGATAGAAACTCAGCAGGCCGTCATCTTGCGCCGCGACGAAGCGATCGATGACGTCCTTGCCGGCGTCCTCCGCGGTCAGCAGCCATTCGGACACCGCTTGGGTGTCCAGTTCCCCCGCCAACCATGCGTCCAGATCCAGCGAGGCCTGCAATTGTCGGGGCGAAGCCAGCGACAGCAAGTCGCCGGCGTCGTTCAGACCGATCTCCTTGATCAGCAGAACAAATTCTTCCGGCGCCATGGCTTGAACGGCGCGAGCCGGATCGGGCAGCGACAAGATGAGATCGAGCTTTTCATCGCCGGTGCCGCGCAAGAACCGCAGCGACGACCAGGTCAAATTGCGGCCACCGCGATCCAACAGCGGCGCCAAAGCCTGCTGTCGGGCGTCGGGTTGATCCGCGAACGGATCCGGCGCATCGCCGGCCTGCGGCACCCACGGTTCCAGATCTTCCGCCGGCGCAGAGGGCTCGGCCAACGCGTCGTCTTCGTCCTCCGCCCAATCGTCCTCCAGATCGAGGTCGTCGCCGTCGTCGAGATCGTCTTCGTCCAGGAGGTCGTCGTCGTAGTGCGCCATGTCAGAATCCAGCGCAGTCCGCGGCTGCGGGCCTCAAGTAAGCACGACGTCCCGCGCTTGTCGAGACTTCGCCAGCGGAACTTGACCGCGGATCGGCGGCCGCACAAACTGCCGCGCATGGTAACCCTCCCCCAGCGGCGACGCATCGCGGTTTTTGACTCTGGCGTCGGCGGTCTGACCGTCCTGGGCGCGGTGCATGCCGCCCTGCCGTGGGTCGATCTGCGCTTCCTGGGCGACACGGCGCGGCTGCCCTACGGCACCAAAAGCGCGGCGACCGTGGAACGCTACGCGCTGCAGGCGTCCAAGAAATTGGTGGAAGTGCCGGTCGACGCGCTGGTCGTCGCGTGCAATACCGCGTCATCGTGTGCGATTCCTGCGTTGCGCGACGCCTATCCATTTCCGGTCCTCGGCGTGATCGACCCCGGCGCGGAGGCGGCGGTGCGCGCGAGTCGAACGGGGCACATCGGCGTGTTGGGCACGGAACGCACGATCGCGTCTGGCGCCTATCCGGCAGCAATCGCGATGTTGGACGGCAACGCCCGGGTGCATTCGCTGGCCACGCCGCTGTTGGTGAGTCTGGCGGAAGAAGGCTGGTTCGATCACCCGGCGACCGAGGCGACGCTGCTCGCTTACCTCGCGCCGTGGTTGGCCGATGCCGGCGCGCGCAAAATCGATACGCTCGTGCTGGGTTGCACGCACTATCCCGTCTTCAAGCCGATGCTGAAAAGGGTGCTGGGACGTTTGCTCGACCGCGACGTGGCGCTGGTGGATTCAGCTGAACCGATCGCACAGGCGCTCACGCGGATGCTCGGACCCGCGCAGCAGGCGGAAGGCCGCATTGACCTGCTGGCCACCGACGCCGTGGAGCGGTTCGTGCGGGTGGGTGGCCTGTTCTTTCCGGTGGGCAAGGCCGCCGTCGAACTGGTCGACCTGTAGACTGCTGACAAAAAGATCAGGTGCGTGACGGGCGTGTCAGTGAGCGAGCTTGCCGTCGCTGGCGTATTGCTCAATCAGCTTCTCCGCATCCAGCGCCGCCATGCAGCCCATACCAGCCGCGGAAATCGCTTGCCGATAGCGGCTATCCGCCACATCGCCCGCGGCGAAGACGCCTGGGACGCTGGTTTGCGTCAGGCCGTGCAGCTTGACGTAGCCATTTTCGAACAACTCGATCTGGCCCTGAAAGACGCTTGTGTTGGGCGAATGGCCGATCGCCACGAACACGCCCTGGCAGGCCACTTCGCGCGTCGATCCGTCGACCGTTGACTTCAGGCGCGCACCGGTGACGAACTTGCCGTCGCCGTAGACTTCGTCCACCGCGGCGTTCCATTCCACCTTGATCTGTGGGTTGTTCAAAGCGCGTTCTGACATGATGCGGCTCGCGCGGAAGCTGTCGCGGCGGTGGACGATGGTCACGGTCGGGCAGAAGCGCGTGAGAAAATTGGCTTCTTCCATCGCGGTGTCGCCGCCGCCGACCACGAGCACATTTTTGCCGCGAAAGAACGCACCGTCGCACGTCGCGCACGCGGAGACACCGCGGTTGAGGTACACCTGCTCGCTGGGGATGCCCAACCAGCGGGCGTTGGCGCCGGTGGCGATGATAACCGTCGCCGTTTCCAGCCAGCCGGAATCCGTGCGCAGGCGCAGCGGAAAACCGGAGAAATCGACTTCCTGAATGACTTCGTCGCGGTGTTCCGAGCCGAATTTTTGCGCCTGAGCCCGGCAACGCTCGACCAATTCCGGGCCGGTGACGCCTTCCGGGAAGCCGGGGAAATTCTCGACTTCCGTGGTAATCATCAGTTGGCCGCCGGCCATCATCAGTTCGCCAGAAGGGAGAAATCCGCCTTCGAACACGATCGGTTTCAGATCAGCGCGGGCGGTATAAATGGCAGCGGTGAGACCAGCGGGGCCGCCGCCGATGATGACAACTTTGTGCATGAAGACCTCGGGAAACGGCGCGGCAACTGTGGCGCGCGACCGGCTTTCTGGCATGGCAACGCGCACCCGTCAACGACGGCGCGGAATGTCCACGAAAGGACGACAGGTTGCCGCAGGCAAGGCCTACTCAGATGCGACCTGACCCGGAGCCAGCAGGACTTCAAAACGACCGTCGATCGCCGAGAGTGCCGAGCCGAGCAAGTGGCTGTCGAGCAACACGGTGTCTGACGGGCTGTTGCCGAGCTGGTTGTCGCCACCCGTGCCCGTGCCCAACGGCGTCTGGACCTTGACCGCCAATACGTCGATCTGCACGCCGAGCAAGGGCAGGCCGGATTGCGTCAGGATTTCGCCGACGAGCACCATCGGCGGCGGCAACACCAGGTGCCACGGATTCGCGGCGGTATCAGCCGTCACTTCGTCGATCCGCGCCATCACCCGCGCCAAGGACGTCCCGGGGGACGGTTCCACCCACACCGCGTATTTGCCGGGATCGACCCACACGGCAAAGTTGCCATCTGCGTCCGGGCTCGTGGAGAACGTCGCTTCGTCGCCGTCCGTGTCTGAAGGCTCGCCGTCGGATTCCACTTCGCGCAACGTAACCTGGGCATCCGGCACACTGCGCGAGGCAAAATCCTTGACCGTCCCTGTCACGCGCACCCGCGACTGCAGGTCGATCTCCTGATCGCCTGGCACGAGCGTCGTCGCGATGAGTTGCATGCGCGCAGCGATCGCTTTGGGCGGCGGGGTGATGGTCAGGTCGCCCAGAAGCGGCGGCGCGACTACCTGCGCGGAGCCCGTCGCGTCAGTCATGGTGTTCCAGATGAGATTCAGCCGGGCGAGCGTCACGTCGTCAGGCAAGTCCGTCACCTTCATCACATACCGCACTGCGGCACCCGCGAGCGGTTGCCCGTCGGGACCGCGAACGTGCAAAACAGTGGTCGCGGCGGGCGGCAACTGTGTCAGATGGATCACCGGCAATTCACTGGCCACGGTCGTCACATCCAGCGGTGCCGCAACTTCCCCAGACGGCAGGCTCCCCGCCTGATCGGCCGACACCGTCGAATCGGGGCCAAAGACCAACCGGGCGGGCGGCGCGGTCGGATCGACCTTGAAGCTGTACTGGCCGGTCGCATCAGTCGTGCCGCGCGTCGACCACGCCTGACCCGCATCGTCGCGCAACCACACGCGCAGGCCGACGATCGGCTTGTTGGCGCCGGCCACGATGCGCCCGGTGAGCGTCTTCAACTCCGACTCGGCCGGCAGGACCAGATTCCACTGGTCGATCGAATCGCCGGCCGTCAGGCTCGAATAGTGCGGCGGAATATCTTCTGACTGCGGCCAGAACGCCAGCGCGTAGCTCTGCCCCTTTTGCACGCGCAGCTCGTAGCCCTGCGGCGCGTCGGTGCCCGGAAACCGCTTCAGCGCGGAGTAGGAGGTCGCCTGGAACATCAAGTCACGGCCCGCCACGGCGCCGGGCGCTGTGACCAACAGGGTGCCGGGGATCGACGCAGACAGCAGGTTGCCCTTTTGCGTCACCGTACCGTGAATCACTGCCGGCTCCGTCAGGACCAGCTTGCGCGGCTCGTTCTGGCTGGCACCGGTTAGCGTCACATCGAACTGCTCCACGACAAATCCGCTGTCCGCTGGCGGCGAAACGCGAATGATGACGGGCGTATCCGTGACCGTGGCGGCGACGCAAAAACGCGCCTGGTAGCATCGCAATCCCGCAACGCAGTCGCTGTCCACAAGGCATTCGCCTGCCGGTGCATCGGCTGCGGTACAGCCGCTTACCAGCAGGCCAAACGCGCACGGGAGCACGCGCGTCAGGAGCCAGATTGGATGCATCGACGAATTCACGCGTTCACTTCCTCTCGCCGTCTTGCGCCATCAGGCCATCGGCACCCTACTCATCCCCGCGCGGCGATCCAGTCCCACCGCACGCCGCTACTGCACACAAATGTTCCCCGTGACCTGGATCCGCCATTCGACGGAGTCCCAGACAACGCCGGGCGGAAAATCGGTGGGCGTCACCGCGCCGCCCAGCTGCACCGCCGAACTGACAACCGCCAGCAGCGTGTGTTCCTTCGCACCCGGATTCCTGAACGTGCACACCAGGACATCGCAGCTATTCTTGTCCCGGCAGACCGCGGCGATATCGAGAACGGTCTGCGACGCATCCCAGTCATAATACCAGGAATAATGCAGTGTTGACGGGTCAACGCCTTGGGTGAAAACGCTGTTGACCCGGAACTGGGAGTCAGTGCCCTGGGTCGGGTTGATGACGAGAAACGGCGTGAACTGCTCTGGCGACACCTGTTTGATCTGCAAAATGGGCGGCACGGCGGCGGGGGGATCCGCAGTTGGGGGGAGCACAACGCAGCTTGTCATGAACATTGCGGACACCACGTTCAACCACCAGCCACGCAGCGACTGCCGCTGCCGAGCACCAGTTGGTGGCTGTGCATGATCCATGCCAAACGCGTCCGAATTCGCAGTCAGGCAATAGTCAACCCGCTGACATTTCAGCGCTTGTTCTTGTCTGACGCGAGGTCGATCAGCCATCCAGACCCGTCCGCCATGACGCTTGCCCGTTGCCACGCCTGACACGGTTGTCACGGCGCGACCGCCTTGCTGGTGAACATCGCCCGCGGTGGTTGCAAGCAGGCTCACGGCCGGAGCGAAAAACGTCTACGGTCCTTCAGTCTTGAGTTGTTCTTCCGCAGCTTTGAGCTGGGCCTTGTAGCCCGCATTGGCCGGATCCAGTTTGATCGCCTTTTGCAGGTACAAGACTTTCAACTTGGCCTTGCTGGCCTTCTGCGCCAGTGCCGCAAATTTGCTGGCTTCCTGGATCGCCGAACTGCCTTCGTCGGCCGGCTTTTCCACGGGCCGCGCGTCGGGACGAACCGGACGGACAACAGGTTCCTTTTCAACCTTCTTGGCGGCCGCCTCCTTGTCCGCCTTCTTGGCAGCGGCGCGCTCCTTGGCGGCGCGCGCTTTGGCCGTTGCGGCCTCCTTGGCTGCAGCCGCGCGTTCCGCTTTCGCTGCCTGCGCATGCTTGGCCGCGACTTTTTGCGCTTCCTTCCTGTTCTGGGCTTTTTCCTCGCGCTCAGCCGCAGCGTCCGCTTGTGCCTTGGCCGCTGCCGTCTTGGCTTCGGCGGCCTTGGTCTCCGCGATCGCCGCGTCCACCGCGCGCTGCGCCTGTTCTTTCAGCAACAAGGCTGGCGCGTGCCCGGCGTTCAACTTGAGCGCTTCTTGCGCTTTGGCCAGCGCGGTCACCGGGTCTTTCGTCGCCAGCGCAGAATTGCCCTCTGCCACCAAGCGTTGCGCTTCCGTTTGCCGCGCAGCATCGACGGGAGGTGGCGACGCAGCGGCCACATCGCCCGTTCGTCCCGCATCCGGCGAAGGTGCGGCAAGAGCTGGCTGTAGAACCGGAACTGCCACAACAGGCGGAGGTGTCGGAACTGGAATCGCCGCGGGCTCCGGTGCAACATTCGGTGTCGGCGCCGCCGCGGCAACGACCGGAGTCGGTTCCGCAGCGACAGGTTCCGCCACAGCGGTGGCGTCGGCGGCTGGCGCAACAACCGCTTCCTCAGGTGCGGACGGCGCAGCGGGCGGGGCGGGCAGATCGGGAAGCGCGGAACGCTGCGACATCCACACCGAGACGCCGATCATGAGTGCGGCAAAGGTGCCAATCGCCAACAAGGCCTTGCGATTGAGCTTTTCTTTGGGTGGCGTCGGCGGGACTTGGTCACCCAGATCCGCGACCGAGCTGGGCGAGATCGCATCCTCGTCAAAGAAGGCGCCCTCGGCCAATTGCACGGTCAACGATCGCCCGGTGCGTTCCCCGGCTGCTTTCGACGGCTCCGCCGCCGGCTGGTTCACAATGACACGCGGACTGCCCTGGGAGACCGGACGCTTCGGCGGTGCTGTGTTGGCGCGCGGCGGACCTGGCGAAAGCGGTGAAAGTGGGCTCAAGGCAACCGGTGCGTCATCCACGGCCTGAGCTGCAGGCGGCGAAAGGTTGGACACCGGACGCGGCACACCAAGCAAGGTCGGCAGGCTATTCGGCGTCAGCCCGGCGAGCGCTGAACCACCCGTCTTCTGATCCGCGAGATTGGCTTCCGCCAGCGCCGCGGCAATGCCAATGCCGGCCACCGTCTGCCGTTCGCGACGTTCCCGGCGCCGGCGCCCCTGTCGCGCCGCTCCGCCTTCTGCACCGTCCGCGCCCTCATCGTCTTCTTCCGACTCGCCATCCGACGGCACGGGGCCATCCGGCAACGAAGCCAGCGCCGCTGCGTCCGTCGGTGCCTCACCTGAGCCAGCACTGGCTGTGGAAGCGACCGCGGCTGCCAGCGCTGCCGCAACGTCGGTGCCCTCAAACTTCATGGTCTCGCGCAGATCGGCCGCATCATTCGCCGGTGCTGTCGGCGCTTGAACCGGTGTCGGCTGGACGATCGGCGCTGCGGCGACGGCCGCGGACTGCTCCAGCACATCGGGCGCCTTCTGCGCCGCCAGCGCTTCGACGGCAGTGCGCCAGGACGCGGGCGCCGGGCGCTTGGCCGGATCCTTGTCGAGCGCCTCTGCGAGAGCCGCCTGGAGGTCCTTGACGCCTTGCAGAGCGGGCTTGACCAGATCCAAGCGCAGTGGCTTTTCGACCGCCTGACGCTTCAGCGCCATCAGGGGTTGGTTCGACGGAAACGGCGGTTTGCCGGCCGCCAGCGCCCAAACCGTGGTGGCTGCGCCATAGACGTCGGCCGTCTCGCTCGCTGGCTGGCCTTTGCACAGCTCGGCGGCCAGGTATTCCGGATTGCCATAGAACAGGTCGGCGCTCGCGCTGGTCTGGTACGCGGGCAGCAACCGCCACCAGCCCACACCAAAGAGTTGGGGCGCACCTGTCGCCAAGGCGCCCGTCGCGAGCCACACGCGGTTGGGCGAGATGTCAAGATGCTGTTTGCCTTGCGCACCCAGCGCGTCGACGGCACGTGTCAACGCCACGGCCAAGCGCAGCAGCTGCGGCAAGTCCAAGCGATCACGACGCTTCAGGACAACTTCCAGCGTCGCTGCCTCAGCCGTCAGCCCTGCGGCATCGGTGGCAAGCCAGGCACCTTCCGCACCGCGGCCGAACGCGTAGGTCGCCAGCACGTGGGGTCCGGGCTGCTGATCCGCCACGATCGCCTGCAGCGTCGCGTCGTCCGCCCGCGTCCCCGAGGCGAGCAAAAGCAGCAATGCTGGCGCACCGCGTTCGTCGTCGCGGGTCCAAAACAAGGTGCCAAGCTTGCCCTCTTCGAGAGTGGCATGCACTGTGAATCGTTGGGCAATCTGCCGATCTGTCATGCGACAGGTCCTCCAGAAGTAACCGGCGCCGGGCCAATCAGTGGCTCGGGCACGCTATCATAGGGGCGCACTGCAAGAAACGGCAAGCAAACGCGCAGTTCTTGATTAGGCAGTCCGTTGACCATCCGCCGTGAACGGAAAATGCGAGAGGCCGACACGGTTGCCTTCCGGATCGTGAACGTAGATCGTCCAAGCCGATTCGAATACTACCGGAACTTCCTGATGCGTCAGCCATTTGAGCCACGTGTCGCGATTTTGCCACGCAATTTCCAGCGCCAGCAGGTGCAAACCCGGCTCGTCGGACTGCCATTCGTCCGGGACCGGCGTCAGTGCACACCGCTCCAGGGCAATCACGGAGTTGCCCGATCGCAGCCAAACCGAACGATCGGTTCCGTCCTCAGCGGGCCAGCGGCGCTCCACGTGCAAGCGCAGCACCTTCTCGTAGAAACGCGCCATGGCCGGCAGGTCAAAGCACTGGACGGCGAGATGGTGAATGCCAAATGGAGAAATCGGCGGAACGGCCATGGGCGGACTCCTGAAGGACAGCGGGGTAACGCGCAGGAAGCGCGGGAAACGGTGAGCTTGCTCGACACGGAAGCGGTGCTGGGCTAAGGTAACTTGGACCTTGGGCGGGCGCAAACGCAAGTCCGCGCGGATGACAACATGCAAAATCGCACTTTTTCGATCAGTCGGCTTGCACGACGCGGCCTGTTGGCGGTGTTCACCCTCGGTTTGCTCTCGGTCGCGGCCTGTGGCAGCCACGAGTTCGACGACGTGCGCCAGTATAAGCTGTTCCTGGAGGGTGCCAAGCCGGCGCTGACCGGGATGAACAAGGCACGCGAAGACCTGTACCAAGTCAACGACCCCGAGCAGATGCTGCCGCTCTTTCGCGACAGCCTGTTGCCGCGTGTGGAAGAGTTGAGCAAGGCCGCCAACGAAGAGAAAGTGCCCAACGGCAAGCTGGGCGACATCCACCAGGGCCTGCAGACGACACTCAGTCGCTATGCCGAGAGCACCAAGAAGCTGGTGGAACGCCTGAAATCGGCCAAGGAAGATGAGCGCGAACAGGCGATCGTCGCTTGGGGCGAAGACGACCAGAAGTTTGGCAAGTCCATGAGCGGATTGGTGAACGATCTGTCGACGTATCTCAGCGAACTGAAGAAATAGCGCCGCTTTCCGCGCTAGCGACGACGACGACGGCGACGATGGCCGTTGCCGCCTTGTCCCTGCCCGTCTTCCGCGCCATTCTCCTGATCCCGCACCGTCTCCGCGACGATCGCCTTGGGCGCAATCACCAGCCGCCGCCGCTCTGGCGCCCCGTGGTGCAACAGCGTCAGCCCCGGCGTGCGCGAAAGCTGCGCTGTCAGGAACCGCAAATCGCCCTGACCCAGCGGGCCGATCGCCAGCGATTTGCCCAGCAACTTGCTCTTCTCCGCCAGCGCTTGCGCAACCTTGTCCAGGCCTTCCGGACGGCGGCGACGGAACCCATCGGTATCCAGCGACAGCCGCGTGCGGTCCAGTGAAGTCCGGTTGATCGCCTTGTTCAGGATGAACTGCATCGATTCCAGCACCCGCGTGTCGCCCTGCGGCTGCAACGCCGGATCCAGATCGGATAGCTGCACGATGACCTGATCCTCATCCGCGCGACATTCCACGGTGGGCATCTTGGCGCCGAGCAACTCAAAAAGCCGCTGCGCAGTCGCCTGGGCGATCGCGACCTTCTCGGTCAGTGACACGTGTTGCTTGGGCGTGCTGCTTTCCTCGGACGCATCGTCTTCGGCAACAGCGGGCGCTTCAGTCGCAGTCAATTCCTGCTCGGACATGTTTTCCTCTTTCTCTACAGCGATTTGGCGGAACGATTGACGTACAGCGTCTGCAGCACACTCAGCACCGTGTTGGCCAGAATGTACAGGGTCAGGCCAGAAGGCAACTGCAGCATCATCGCCGTGAACAAGATGGGCATGAAATACAGCATCATCTTTTGCTGCGTCGGATCGCCACCGGCTTGCGGCGTCACTTTCTGCTGGGCAAACATCACGCCGCCGAGCAGCAGCGGCAGCACGTAGTACGGATCCTTGGCGGTCAGATCCGTCACCCAGCCGAACAGCGGCTGGTTGAACAACTCGACCGAGCTGTTGATCGTCCGGTACAATGCAATGTACACTGGCATTTGCAGCAGCATCGGCAAGCAGCCGCCCAGCGGATTGACGTCGTGCTTCTTGTACAGGTCAAACGTCGCGCGGTTCAGCTCCTGCGGATCCGCCTTCTCCTGACCGAGCTTCTTGGCCCGCGCTTCCAGATCCGCGCGCACCTTGTCCATCTCAGGCTTCAGCTGCTGCATCTTCTTCATCGACTTCATGCTGCGCGCCGTCACCGGCCACAGGAGCACTTTGACGAGCAGCGTAAGGATGAGAATCGCCAGCGGCCACAGCCCGGTGACGTCGTGCGCCCAGCGCAACACCCAGATCATCGGCTTGGCGATGACGGTGAACCAGCCAAAGTCGACGCTGCCAACCAGTTCGTGGCCGACTTCCTTGAGCGCGTCCAGCTGTTTGGGACCGGCAAACGTCAGGTAGGTCCACGTCTTGCCGGCGCCTTTGTCATCGCCACACGCCACGCCGCCCCAGGTCTTCTGATACCAGCTGGGCATGCACGTGGCGGCCGGAATCGTCGTCGCACCGGTCGTCAGTTGCGCCTGCACGCCGCCTGAGCCACGCGGTACGAGCAGCGTCGCGGTCTTGTCGTCGTAGCCGGTCAGCGGCACTTCAGCGAGCAGGAAGTAGCGGGAATCCACGCCAAACCAGTCTGGCTTGCCCATCCGCTGACGATCGGGCAAATCGGCCTTGGCCAAACCCGCCAGATCCTGGTGCAGCAGCGCGCCCGCCTGCCAGAGTCCCGCGCCCTTGTTGTCCGGCGGCGCAGAAAACATCGCGAGCATCCCGCCAGAGCCCGCCGTCGGGTCCTGAAAACTGCTCACCTGCGACTGCAACGTGACCTGAACCGCCTGTCCGCTCAGGTTCCACGCCGCGAGCTCCACGTCCAGCGACAGCGGCTGTTCGCTGCCAGCCGCCGTCTTGCCCGCTGGCTTCCAGGTCTTGACCAGGTAAATCGGCGACTGCACTTTCTGCGGATCCGGCCAGATCATCGCCACATGCGCAGCATCGTGACTGAGCACCGCCCACTGCGGTTCCGCTTTTTGCAACGCCGCCAAGCTCGGCACCGTCTGCGTCATCGTCGAGGCGCCCGCGCGCCGTTGAATCTTCACCGATGGCTGACCCGCGACGAGCGCCTGGATCAGGTTGTCCTGGAACGGGTCCCAAGGGGCGTCCCACGTCGGCACCAAATCCAGCTGTCCATCTGCATACTTCGCCTTGGCCCATCCCGGCAGACCGGCCGGCTCGTGGCGCGCCGTCACGCGAAACTGCGGATCGGTCAAGTGAACGGACTCCAGCGCGCCGGAGCATGGCGACAAGGTCCAGATCGCCTGACCGCTGTTCAGCGTCACGCCGGCAACGCCAGGACGGCACGGACCGGCGGGTTTCGCGGCCACTTCCGGTCTGGCCATGCCCGCGGTGGGCGTCACGGTTGTGGGCAGATCGGCGCGCGCGGGTTTTGCCGGCAAGATGGCCAACAACGCGAAAAGTGTAAGAAAAGTCGAACGGATGACAGTCATTGCTGGGTCTCACAGGGCGAACTGGTGGAAATCGCGACAGGGGCGGCGGCACGCCACCGGCCATTCCAGGGACCGGGCGGCACCGGATCGTGACCGCCGACACACATCGGTTGGCAACGCAGCAGGCGCCAGGCCGTCAACACCAGCGCGCGCGGGACGCGGTGCTGCTGGAACGCTTGCGCGGCGTAGTGCGAGCACGTCGGCTCAAACCGGCAGGCGGGCGGCAAAAGTCGAGACAGCGTGCGCTGATACAGACGAATCAAAGCCAACAGCGGCAACGCCAGCCAGTAGTCGAGGCGAGCGGCCGGCGGATCGGACGGTGTCGGTGCGTGCGCGAGCGTCAAGGTGGCCGACTCCGGATAGGGCGTACGACAAATTGCGTCCATCACCTGCCAACTCGTATCGCCGTGCGCATGGCTGGCAGCGGCGCTCAAGACAGTGATTCTGCCGTGAGCCCCTAGTCGATCAATCGCAGCTTCTTGCCAAGAAGCATCATTTCCTCAAGCACGTCAACCAGTTGCGCATTCGGCCACGGAAGTCGCGCGCTGACGACCAGATCCACGGGGCGCCGCAACGCGGGCCGCAGCACCCGAAAGGCTTCCCGCGTCAGGCGGCGCAACCGGGCCCTCGCGGGCGCATGGCCAACACCCTTCGCCACCGCGAGGCCCAGCCGTGGCGGGGCGTCTTGCTCGCGCGGCGGGCTGGCAATCAGGTGGATGTGGTGCCCGTGAGCCCGTCGTCCACGCTGGAAAACGCGGTCAAAGTCGCGCTTGTACTGCAGCCGACTTCCGCGCCCCAACGATCCGTGTGGCGCCGGAATTTCGCCCGGAGACGCCGGATCAGCCGACGCAGCAGGCGGCGGCGCGATCACTTCGTCGAGACCGACATGCGCAGGCGGCCCTTGGCGCGACGGCGGTTCAACACTGCGCGGCCATTCTTGGTGGCCATGCGTGCACGAAAGCCGTGGGTACGGAGCTTGGAGATTTTGCTGGGATTGCCTAGACCTTTCTTCACGTTACGTTCCTCGGTTCATGGGTTGGCGCGGCGATTGCCCAAACGAAACAGCGCAGTCTGCTCACTTTGGAAGATCAACCGGACGCCCGTTCAACACACACCTGCAAAAGCAGCGGGGGCGGAAGTGTACACCAACCTGCGGAAAATGCGAGTCCCTTCGCGCATCGCCGGCTGGGCGTGCGCGGTCGCCGCTGAGACCGCGGCGATCGCGAAACCGTCGTCATCCGCAGTCCGTGCGGCAACTGGTTGATTCTGCTTGGGTCTGGCAAGCACGCGTAAATTCGCATGGTTAGAAGGAACGACGGCAATCTCGCTGTGCATCATAGGGTTACCCCCGTCCGCACCGGCAATCGTGTCAACGGCGTACGGTGCAAAATGTCAACCTCGTCACGATACTGCCATTTGGTTCAATGGGTTGCGCTCCTTTCCAGTCAGGTAATCGAGGCAAATTTGCGGCCCCCCCTTGTCGACGTTCGGGCGCCGCGGTACCAATGGACTGGCCAGCCACTTCACCCGGCGCCGTCCCTGCAAAGGGCCGTTCGTGCGTTGGTGAAGAACTGGACGAAACGATTTGGACAATCTGACGAGACGTCACCGACAACTCCGCGTGGATGCTGTGCTGCAAAGCATGTGGTCCGTGCTGTTTTCCGGGACACGACAAATGCATCGCACGCTTGGACCGCAACACCGAATTCTTCCCTAACACCGAACCTTTCCGCATCGATGGACATGCTGCCCAACTCGCCCAACTCGCCCAACTCGCCCAACTCGCCCAACTTGACCGAGTCTTCCGAAACGCCGCGCCATGCGCGTTCCGCAGGCATGGGCGAGGGCGTCACGGGGGGCGAAACGCCGGACGAAATCCGCGCCGTTTGGCAGCAGACCTTGGCGCGACTGCGGACCCTCACGCGACGCTCGGTCGTTGACGCGTGGTTTGACAAGGTCATCGTCCACGCCGCCGGTCCAGCCGGTTTCGTTCTGGAAGTGCCCGATGAGCACTTTCGCGACGTGATTGCCCAGCAACATTTGGCGCCGTTGCGCAGGGCCATCGAGGCCAATGGCCACGGACAGCCCGCGATCGAGTTGCGCGTGACCGATGATGGGTCATCGCAGGAATCCGGTCCCGAGGCCGCAATGGCCGACCACCTCGCCGTTCACGGCACGTACGCCGCAGATCCGCTGTTTGCCGCCGATCCTCGCTTTGCCAACGCCACGGCGCGCGACACGCTGGATGTTGCCAATACCTTGGAGGCCAGTAGCTCGCTGGTGCCGCGCTTCACGTTTGGCAACTTTGTCGAAGGTGAATCGAACCAGTTGGCACTTTCCGCAGCGCGCACCGTGGCCGAGCATCCCGGCGAGACGGTCAATCCGGTGTTCCTGTACGGCGGCGTCGGTTTGGGCAAGACGCATCTGCTGCATGCGATTGGCAACGCCGTGACCGCGCGTCACCCGCACTTGCGCGTGCGCTACGTGCCCGCGGAGACGTTCGCCGACGACACGATTTCCGCCATGCGGTCCCGCGACGCGTCCGTGCGTGTCGATGTTCGTGCGTTCTACCGCAACGTGGACGTGCTGCTGTTGGACGATGTGCAGTTCCTGCAAGGCAAGGAAAAGACTCAAGAAGAGTTTTTCCACACGTTCAACGCGCTGTTTCTGGCCGGCAAGCAAATCGTGCTGACCTGCGACCGCTTTCCGTCTGAGCTGCACGACTTCCACGAGCGGCTGCGGTCGCGTTTTGAGAACGGGCTGACCGCGGGCATTTCACCGCCGGACCGCGATCTGCGCGTGGCCATCCTTCGGCAACGTGCGGCGCAACACACCGCGGCGCGTCTGGCGGGCGAAGCGGGCCCTTCGACCGACCTGGCAAATCAGCACGTGCCTTTGGACGTCATCTACTATCTTGCCGACCACTTGCGCAATAATGTGCGAGAGTTGGAAGGCGCGCTGCACAAGCTGTTTGCCCACGCGAAGCTTGGAAAGCGGCCGATCGACTTGGCCCTGGCGCGCGCGGCGCTTGGGCCCATCATCGAATTGCCGTCGCGCCATCTCACCGTGGAAGTGATTCAGCGTGTCACGGCGCAGCACTATGGTCTGCGGGTGACGGATTTGAAGGGAGCCAAGCGCCACCGTGGCGTCGTGGTGCCGCGCATGGTTGCCGTATGGCTCACGCGCAAGCACACCCAGGCTTCGTTTCCGGAAATTGGCCGGTCGTTTGGCGGCCGGGATCACTCGACCGCGATCCACGCGTGCCAGAAGATCGACTGGCTTGTGCAAACCGATCCGGCCGTTCAGTCGGCCGTCCAGGCGATCGAGACGACGCTGGGCAAGTAGCCAGCGACCGAGTTGGCCACACGATCGGGTTCAGAGGGCCGGAATCGACGCGCGCGGAGCCATCGCTCCATGCACTGCGGACCGCAACTCTTCTGCCAGAAATGGCTTTTCCACGCAGGGGTTGGGCACGCGCGCCAGGAACTCGCCGGCTTTGCCGACAAAAGCCCCGCCCGTCAGAAAGACCATCGTCGCCGCATGAGGTGATTGCCGGGCTTCCAGCGCTGCGTGCACATCCATCCCGGTCAGTTCCGGCATCATGAGATCGCACAACAGCAGGTCAAAGTCGTCCTGTGCGAGCAACAGGTCCAGACCGACCTGACCGCGCGTGACGGACACCACGTCGAAGCGCGCGCCGAGGAGCCGAGCGATGAGGCTGCCGATGAGCGGTTCATCGTCGATCACCAGAATGCGCGGGCGTTTGGGATGCGGCATGAATGGGTGAACGAGCGCGCGAGCAAGCGCCTGATCATGCTACGCCAAGGATTTTGCCCTCGCAACGCAGCCATTTCGCGGTGTCGTTTGTGACGTCGGCCAACATGCGGCACGATAGCGCTCGGGCACGTCCGGGAGCCGTCGATGAATCCACCGCCAGATCACCCCGCCCGCGGTCGCCACTACCGTTTCTATGACCTGCTGATGGCTGGATTCGTGACGGTGCTCTTGTGCTCCAACATGATTGGTCCAGGCAAGTCGTGTGTCATCGATCTCCTTGGATACAAATTGGTTTTTGGCGCCGGTAACGTATTCTTCCCGATTTCCTACGTCTTCGGCGACGTGCTGACCGAAGTGTATGGCTATGCCCGGGCGCGCAAGGTCATCTGGGCCGGCTTTGCCGCGATGATCTTTGCCGCACTGATGAGTTGGGGGATCATCCACCTGCCCGTGAACCCAGCAGAACCGTACAACAAGGTGATCCAACCGGGCCTGGAAACGGTGTTCGGTAACACCGCGCGGGTCGTCATGGCGTCCATGATCGCGTTTTGGGCCGGCGACTTCGTCAACAGCCTGGTCCTGGCAAAAATGAAGGTGGCCACGCGGGGAAAGTGGCTTTGGACGCGGACCATCGGCTCGACTGTGGCAGGTCAGGGCGTGGACAGCCTCTTGTTCTACCCCATTGCCTTTGCCACGTTGTGGTCGACAGACACTTTGCTGCAAGTGATTCTATTCAATTGGCTTTTCAAGGTTGGCGTCGAGGTCATCATGACGCCATTTACCTACGCATTGGTAGGATTTTTGAAACGCGCGGAGAAAGAGGACTTTTTCGATACCGACACGCAATTTTCGCCATTTTCCCTGAAGGATTAAGCTGATGCGCAGCCCGTTTGTGATCCTGTGCGGCTCTCTGATTTGCCTTGCCGCTTGTGGCCAAAATACCACCAGCACCGCCGCCACTGCCGACAGCGCGACAACTGGCGACGACAGTTCGCCGGGCGATGTCATCGCAGACACCGTCGATCCATTCCTCGGCGCGCCGCCGGCCATCTGCCGTGCCGGAACGGTCTGGAAGGATCAGAAATCCTTCACCGACATCACCCCGCTGGCGTTCTCCGTCGACGTCACGCAAGTCACCGGCGTCAGCATCTCCAGCGCGGACATCAACGGCGACTACTTGCCGGATCTGAGCGTCCGCAGTTCGTCCGGCACGGGCAAACGCGAGAACTGGACCCCGGGCAAACGGGCGATCTGGCTGCTCAAGAATGTCAGCGGCAGCAAAGGCATGCAGTTCAGCGACGTGACCAAGTCGTCGGGTCTGATGACCGCGCGCGACGGAGTCAACGGCCGCGAGATGCAAATCGTCGTGTTCGGCGATGTGGACAACGACGGCGACGTGGACGTGTTCTGCGGCGATTCGATTCCCTATGACCTGCCCAACGCCGCGACGCCACAGGATTTGTTCAAGCAGGACGCGTCGGAGCTGATGCTGAACGATGGCAAGGGCCACTTTGCGCTGCCGCCGACGGCGTCGTTTGCCACCAAGGATCTGCGGCGATCGCTGGGCGCGGCGTCGTTTGTCGACTACGACCGCGACGGCAAGTTGGATCTCTGGCTGGGCTACATGACGTGGGGCGCGGGCACGACGCCGATTCCTGACCAGCTGGTGCAGGGCGACGGCGCGGGCAATTTCATCGCCACGACGGTGGCCGAAGGCCTCGTGACGACGAGCTACACCCAGGCGCATGTGGAAGACGGCTCGGCGCCGCATCACACGTGGTGCACCGCTGCGTGTGACGTGGACAACGACGGCGAGCCGGATCTGCTGACCGCGAGCTATGGCCGTGATTTCAACACGTTTTGGCATGGCGGCTTTCAGGGCGACGGCAGCACGCGCTTTGTCCAACAGATGCACGAGTCGCATTTGGATCGCGATGACAATGACGATTGGACAACAAATTGGAACGCGCAGTGCTGGTGCCAGGATCATCCGACCGACGCCGAATGCGACAAGTGCGGACCGCCAGAAGTGGAGTGCAAGTACCTGGCGTTTGGGCCGCCGTACCCGCCGGGGACCTATCGCTGGAACCATCCGACGGATCGCAAGCCGTATCGGCTGAGCGGCAACACTGGGTTGTTGACGTGTGCGGACATCGACAACGACGGAGATCTCGATTTGGTCGAGGGCACGATCGTGCATCCGGACGTGGGCCCGAGCTCGGATCCGACGCGGATTATCCGCAACGACGGCGTCAGCAATGGGATTCCGCAGTTCACGACGATGCACGCGGAGGAGAACGGCCTGCGACCGCTCGACCGCGTGAACGACGTTGGCGACATGGCCGGCGGGGTATTCGACTTTGACAACGACGGCCGGCTGGACGTGCTGATTGCGTCGTCGGACTATCCCGGCACGCACGCGGTGCTGTTTCACCAAAAGCCGGACGGTACGTTCGAAGAAGTGCCGATTGACCTCGGCATCGACCACAAGCACGCGCATGGCGCGACCATCGCCGATTTTGACCGCGACGGCGATCTCGACGTCGTGCTCGGCAGCAGCACCATGCGCTGCAACCTGTCGCCGACGGAATGCTACAAGACCGAGGAAGTCCACGTGTTCCGCAACGACATGCCGCAAGGCAACTACGTGCAGATTCAGCTGGCCGGCACCGGGGGCAGCAACGCATCGGCCATCGGCGCGCACGTCTGGGTCAAAGCTGGCGGCGTGACGCAGATGGCAGAAGTGGGCGGTGGTTATGGACTTTTTGGCCAGCAAAACGACCTGGTGCTGCACTTCGGCTTGGGCCAGGCGTGTGCGATCGACGAAGTGAAAGTGCGCTGGCCCGATGGCAGCTTGACCACGCAGACGTGGAACAACGTGCGGGCGAACTACCTGGTGAAGCTGACCCAGGGCGACTCGAAGCCCGCGTATCCGCTGGTCAAATGACGGTTTGCAACAGACCGTAAATACCCATACCCAGAGCCGCCAGCGAGTCGCCGGCGATGAAGCCGCCGCCGACCAGGCTCGTCACCGACATATCGTCGGGCAGCGCTTCGTCCTTGGGCGCGTTGCGGGCGTTGCGCTCGAGGATCGTCTGCCACACGCTGGACAGCACGCCGCCGCCCGCGTACCAAAGCGTCACGGGAAACTCGACGAAGCCGCCGAAGCTGGATGCATACGGGCTCGGCAGGATGGCGCAATCCAGAGCGAGATCCGTCACATAGCCGGCTTGCGACGTCTTGACCCACTGCTGCCAGCCCACGTGGCCTTTCAACAGCTTGCGCGCCACTTCGGTGACGAGGCCGATGGCGACGCCGATCGCGAGCGCCTTCATCACGTGCGGATTTGGATGCGCCAAGCCGTCCAGCGCGCCGACGAACTTGTAGGTCATCGCGCTGCCCCATTTCTCGGCGCCGGCGACGTGGCCGGTGAACTGGTTCTCGCGCAGGACCGGGTAGGCGCGCATGAACAAGCGGGCGAGCATCACGCTCATGAACGCGCCCATGACGATGCCGATCACCTGGTAGCGGAACTGGATGTTGCGGTTGGTGCCCAGCCGCCAGCCGGTGGAACGGTCCTGCTGCATGTCCACGCCGACGCTGGTGGAAATGAGCAGGATGGACGCGGCCATCAAGCCCGTGCCCGCGTTGGTCAGGCCGACGGTCGCAAGCACAAAGACGGTGATGACAAAAGCCGAGGAGATGGGATTGGAATCCGAAATGCCGCAGGAGATGCCGTTGATCAGCACGAACAGGAAGACCAGGGCGATGGCGATCAGCACGAACAGCAGCGGCGTGTGCATCAGCTGCGTGGCGACGACGATGACCGCGGCGGCCCAAAAGACCACCCAGGCGATCAACCGGCGCATGTCGCGCTTGGCCCAGACGTCGGTCACCATCGGGTTCAGATTGTGGCGGTCGAGGAAGCGCGCGATGGCCTGACGGAAAATGAGCGTCAAGTCGACGATGGCCGCGCCCATGATCATGCCGAGCGCGATGATGAAGCCGATTTTGCGGAATGGCTTGCCGGGTTCAAGCCAGCCGATCTCGTTCAGCCACGGCGTGAGCCACAAGCCGACTGCGCCCATGGCCGCGCCGGAAACCGCGATACGACAGCCGACAATCATCCCGGCGCCGATGTTGGCCGCCGAGATGCCGCTGGCTTCGACCGTGGCGTTGAAGCTGCTGGTCAAGCCCACGACGATGCCGCCGACGGTGCCGGTGGCGAGTTGGCCGATGGAGCGCTTGAGCAGGCGAATGTCGGTCAAGGCGCGCAGGATGTTGGCGACCGCGAAGCCGGACGGGTAGGTCAGCTGCATGCGGTCGACCAGCACCGGCGTGTAGAGCATGCCAACGCCGACGCCGAACATGCCAATGCACAGGAAGTACAGGATGAGGTGCCACGCGGGCGGTTCGGGCAGGCCGAGCCAAACCATCGCCTGGATCAGCACCGCCATGCCGGCCATGCCGGAGACGGACGCCGCCATGGTCTGCATGTAGTTGGCGCCGTGCTTGCCTTCGGCGCCATAGCCGAACGTCACCGCGGAGCCAAGGATGCCGGCGAGCACCTGGCCGCCGACGAAGAAGCCCAGCGAGAAGTTCATATAGGCAGCGGTGATGCCGCCCAGCGGGCCGAGGAAAAGGATGGCGACCGCGCCGAGCAGGACATAGTACTTGCGCGAGCCGATCGGCGGCAGCCACGTTTTCTTCTGGACGGCGGTGTCAGTCATCTCGTCGCTCACGCTCAGGTCGGGGCGGTTTTGGCGATGCACGACACGATCCGAGCGCGCTACGTCACCCGGATCTGCGATCCCAGCTTGCCGCAGGTCCGTCGGCAATCTTGCGCAGGCGCACCGATGCGCGTCAAGAAGCGACGGTGTCGCCGCGCCACGTGTTGCGTAGGCAAGTTCTTGACCCGTCAGCGTTTGATGACTAAGCTTCACGGCTCAGCCTGCCCCGTTGATGTGACCCAAGGCAGCGATTTTTGGAGTGTTTTTCATGAAGCTTCTTTCCACCAGCCTCAGTTTCGCCGTCCTTTGCTGTTTGGCCTTGGCGGTCAACGCGTGCGGCAGCTCCACAACGCCCGCCGGAACGTCCGCCGACTCGACCACCGGCAGCGACAGCGCCGGCTCCGACATCGCGTCCGGCGCAGACGGCAGCGGCGATACGGCTGTGGGCGATGGCTCCAACTCGTGCTGCGCGGATCACGGCGCCGAGTGCGGATTCATCAAGGAATGTCCCAAATCCTGCGGCGCGTGCAGCACCAGCCAGAAGTGCGACGCGACCCACAAGTGCATTGCCGACATCAAGGTCCCGCTGAACAAGTTCGGCGAGCCTTGCGGACCCAACAAGGATTGCCCGTTTCCGGCCGACACCACCGATCAAACCGCCATGACCACCTACTTCGACTGCATCAACGCGCAGTGCGCAGACGGCGTGTGCAACGGCGGCGTCTGCACCAAACAGTGCACCATCGCGACGGACGACAAGAACAACTCGACCGGCGCCGCTGGCGCAGACGGCATCGAGGACGTGGGCGCGACCAGCGACTGCAGCGGCGCGGTCGACGGCGTTTGGGGCAGCAAGTTCGCCTGCGTGCAACTGCTTTCGCCGCAAAATGGCAACGCGGCCAATTACATCTATTGCACGCCGGAATCCAGCTACAAGCCTTGCCAGGCGGACAAGGACTGCGATGCCGGCGACTCCTGCCAGCTGCAGTTGATCTACGGCGCCTACCAGCAGATGTGCGGCCCGGCGATGAAGACCCCCGTCGGCACGACCGGCTCGTACACGTACAAGCCCGGCAACACCATCGGCCAGCCCTGCAACAACGACCCCACCAAGGGCGACCTCGCGATGTGCGGCAATGACTTCTGCGGCGGCGCAGGCTTTTGCCTCGGCTTCTGCAAGACCGACGCCGATTGCGGGACGGGCGGATACAGCTGCAAGGCGAACGTCCAGGTCTCCAGCAACCCCGTGTACAAGGCCAGCCTGTGCCTGCCCAAGGATTGCCAGGTGGACGGCGACTGCGGCACCGGATTCTTCTGCCGGCCCTATTGGAACGGCGTCAAGAAAGTGACCGGCGAGCCCGATCCGAACGATGCGACCAAGACCGTGTACCCGGCCTTCCAGCCCGGCTGCCAGCCGATCGCCAACAAGACCGTCAAGCCCGGCGAGACGTGCGACCCGTATGTGAATAGCACCGGCGCGACCAAGCCCGGCGCGGCGTGCCAGAACCCGTACGCGTGCGTCGACGGCAGCTGCGGCAGCTTGTGCAAGACCACCAGCGATTGCGCCACCGACCAACAGTGCGGCGTGGAAGAGATTCCGCTCGACGTCGACAACCCGCAGGGCACCGGCCAGACCGATGGCATTTATGATTTCGAATTGTCGCTCAACATTTGCGCCTACCTGCCCAAGGCGGCCGGCAAGTGCGCGGCGTCGAAGGACTGCAGCGGTGCGGCCTCGTATTGCAAGGCATTCGTGCACAAGCTGGACTTGCCCGTTGACGCGACGCCGATTGGCCACGACACCGTCAACGGTGTGTGCGTGGCGCCGGACACCAAGGCGGCCAAGGACGGCGAGGTCTGCGGCCCCGCGGCCAACGACGCCTTCTGCGCGAGCGGCTATTGCCTGGGCACCCAATCCTCCACCGGCACGCTCCAGCCGGGCTTCTGCGCCGACTACTGCTCCAGCAAGAGCGATTGCCCGGCGACGGTTTCCTTGGGCGGCACGAGCTACAAGAACATCTGCCGCTCGCTTCGGTTGGGCTACAACAACACCCTCGACGACATTCGCGACGACCTGTGGCTGCCGATTTGCTACCCGATCGCCGCGACCAACTCGCTGGAAGATTGCAGCACGACCAAGAAATGCACGGCAGCGGGCGAACAGTGCTTGCCGATGACGATTGCGGCCGGTCCGGACTCGGGCGCCAAGGTCGAATTCATCTGCGCCGCGGTTGGCACCACCGCAACGAAGAATGTGGGCGAAGCGTGCACCGCGAATCCAGCTGCCAACGCGGATCCAGAGTGCAAGCCCGGCCTTGGCTGCACGCCGGACGCGGGCGGCAAGGGTTTCTGCACCGCGCTGTGCGCCAAGGATGCGGACTGCGGCAGCGGCAATGACGGCATGATGTGCGACCTGCAGAACCAGTGGCTGCCGCGCAAGGATGTCACCAAGGCGGCGATTGTGCCGATCTGCAAGAAGGCCAAATCGTGCCTGCCATGCGGATTTGACGGCGATTGCGCCGGTGCGTACGCGTGCAGCAACATCGCCGCGACCGGCACAGCAGCCGATGGCCGCTGCGCGCCGACCTGCACGGTCGATGCCGATTGCGCGGGCAAGGACGGCGGCTCGAAGTGCGTCGCCGCGCTCGGCACGGACGGCAAGGCAACCGGCGCCAAGGTTTGCGCCCCGGCGGCTTGCAAGTAACCGTTGCCGCAGCGGCGCAAAACTCCTCTCAAATCCATGTGCTGCGGTCCGCTTACCTGACCCAGATGCTGATGTCGTCGATCCCGTAGGAAGCGACGGATGGGTCGGCTGTGAGTGTCGTGACGAACTGCAAGAGCGCGCTGGCCGCACTGTGCGCGAACGTCACGTTGATGTTGCGTTTCAGGTCGGCGAGCGCCGCGTTGCCGCAGGAATTCGGATTGAGAACGCTGACCGCCGGGTTGGTCACCGTGTCGCTCCAAACCTGCGTGCTATCGGTCTGCAGCATCACCGAGTTCCCGACCCAGGCGTCAATGCACTGCACCGTCCCTTGCACGCGCATTTGCGTGTGGCCGGGTAAGTTGCCCAACGCGTCGTTGATCGCGTAGCTCTTGCCGGCGATGTCCGCGCCGCCCAGGAGGCCACTGGTGCCGCAGACCGACAGCGTCTTTGGTAGCCAGGCGCCAGCCGAGGTGTTGAAGTCGTTGTCCACCACGCGCGTCCAGCCGGCCGCGTCGCACCAAAGTTGGACCGCTGGAGCGGCTGACCATTTCAACCAGTAGACGTCGTGCGCCAGCACGCCATCCAGATCCAGGATGGCCTTGCAACTGGTCGCCGGCTGGCCCTGCGAGCCCAACACGCCGCAGCCTTGCACGCCGTCGCCCGCGTAGGGTGCGTTGCACGTGCACGTGAAGCTACCCGGTGTGTTGGTGCACGTCGCGTAGGCGTTGCACGGGGAGCCGGCGCCGCGGATGGACAGGCTACCGACCTCCACGCCCAAGGTCGCGTTCTTGCTGCCGTCCACCGTGTCGAAGGCAAACCGCACGCGCACCGATTTGCCGCCGTAGCCGCTCAAATACGCCGTGTAGTGCTTGTTCACGCCCATGGCCGCGGTTTGCGAAGATTTGTCCCACACCGCGACGACCTGTTCCGTGGCGCCCGAGCCGAGGACGAGTTGCACCGTGAACTTGTCCACGGACGTGGCCGCGTCCGTGGCGATGAGCACGTCAAAGCCAAGTTGGTGCCAGGGATGCGCGGACAACGTCACGGCTGGTCCCGTCGCCGTGCCTTTGTTCGCCCAGGTCGTGCCGTTGAGCGAGGTGTCGTAGTTGCCGGCCGCGGGATTGCCGTAGTAGAGCAAACCGTTCCACAGCTGCCAGGACACGGGCGGCGGGACGGCGCTCACCTGCGGATTGCTCGGCGCGTAATCGAATGGCGCGTCCAACGTCCAGTTCACAACGCCCTGGGTGCTGAAGTCCCACGACCACTCCGACGCCGGGCATTCGTCGATGTCCACGCACACGAGGCCGTCGCCGCTGTAGCCCGGTTGGCAGGCGCACGAGAAACTGCCGGGGGTGTTGGTGCACAGGCCGTTCGTGCTGCAGTTTGCCGCGCCCGTGCTGCACTCGTCGATGTCCATACAGGTCTTGCCATCGCCGCTGTAGCCACTTTTGCAGGTGCAGAGCGCACTGCCGACGGTGTTCATGCAGGTGGCGTCTGGCGCGCAACCGGCAATGCCCAGCAGGCATTCGTTGATGTCCGCGCACGTCAGGCCATCGCCGCTGTAGCCGGGAAGGCACGTGCAGGTGTAGCTGCCGGGCGTGTTGGCGCACGTGGCGTCTACGCCGCACGGCGTCGAGGTGCTGCACTCGTCGATATCCACGCACCCGATGCCGCCCGCGCTGCCGTCGCCGACAAAGCCAGCGGGGCACGTGCACGAGAAACTCCCGATGGCGTTCTTGCAGCTGGCGTTGACATCGCAAGGCGACATCGTCGCGGCGCATTCGTTGATGTCAAAGCACGTCAAGCCATTGCCCGAGAAGCCAGGCTTGCAGGCACACGTGAAGCTGCCGGGGGTGTTCGTGCACGTCGCGTCGCTCGCGCATCCGGCGGTTCCGAGCGCACATTCGTCGATTTCCGTGCAGTCGGTACCGGCGAGACCGCAGCCTTCCCAGCCAGAATCGCAAATGCACTCGGCCTCAGCGCCAGCGTTCGCGGTGCCTGGGACGGAGTTGCAAGTCGCCACCGGCGGGATAGGCTCCGTCGCGCACGTCGCGTGGGCCGCGCAGGCGTTCGCGGGGCACAAATCCTGGGTGGCGCAGTACGATTTGCCATCGCCAAAGAAGCCGGGCTGGCACGTGCACAGGTAGTCGCCGTCGGTGTTGTCACACTTGGCGTTGGCGGCGCACGGCGTGGCGAACTTTTGGCATTCGTTGATGTCCGTGCAGGTCTTGCCGTCTCCGGTGTAGCCGGACTTGCAGCTGCACACGAACGCGCCGGGCGTGTTGGCACACGTCGCGTTCGCGCCGCACATCGCGGTGCCGTCCGCGCACTCATCGATATCGCTGCAATCCTTGCCGTTGCCGCTGAATCCTGGTTTGCAGGCACACATGAAGCTGCCCGGCGTGTCCGTGCAGATGGCGTCGACTGAACACACGGCTTCGCCACTGGAGCATTCGTCTTGCTGGACGCAGATCCCGTCGCCAAAATCCTTGTAGCCCGGGTTGCAGGGACAGGCGAAGCCGCCGGACAGGTTCTTGCAGGTGGAATCGACCGGGCAGCCGGCGTTGCCCGCCAGGCATTCGTCAAAATCCTGGCAGGCATGTCCGTCGCCCACGAACCCATTGCTGCAGGTGCAGGTGTAGCCGCCGTCAGTGTTGGCGCAGGTGGCGTTGACATCGCAGGCGGCGATGCCCGTCTGGCATTCGTCCACGTCCGTGCAGGTCAGGCCGTCGCCGCTCCAACCTGGGGCGCACACGCAGGTGAAACTGCCAGCGCTATTCGCGCAGAGTCCGTGGATGTTGCACGGTCCAGGCGCCGCTTGGCACTCATCGATGTCGGTGCACGTGACGCCGTTGCCGGTGTAGCCCTCCTGACACTTGCACTGGAAGCCACCGATCGTGTTGTTGCAGCTGGCGTGCGCGCTGCAATAGCCGCTCAAACACTCGTCGACGTCGATGCACGTGGTTCCGTCGCCGGTAAAGCCGTTGACGCAGGTGCAGATCGGTTCAAGCGTGTCGGTATTGGCGCACGTCGCGTTCTTGTCGCAGGTATTCGCCTTGGCGCACACGTCGAACGCCTGAACCGTCACGGTCGGACTGGTGGCCAACGGCGCGCTCCGCTGATCGTCCGACGCGATGGCGGTGCAGGTCAATTGTGCGCCCACGGCGGGCGGCGTGCCGGTGGCGTCCGAAGCCAGTTTGTGCACGTTGATGGCGTTTTGCGTGACTCCTGGGTTGCCATAGTCGCCGATCCGCCAGCCCCAGACGATCGACACCGCGTCGCCATCCGGATCACTCGCCGCCACCGCGACAGCGCAGGTCACTTCGGTCAGCAAATCCACCGTTCCGGGAATGATCTTCAGCACCGGCTGGCTTGGCGGCGCATCGCCAATCACCACTTGCGCGGTCGCACCCGGACTCTCGCTCGTGCCATCGTCGGCCACCGCCGTGACAATCCACGTTTCGCCGCGCTTGTGCGTGCCCGCCGCAAGCTCGCCGTTGACGCCACCCGGGTGCACGGTCGCGTCGCCAGCCTTGTGCCAGTCAAAACGCACATGCAGCTTGTCCGGAGCGCGGTCCACGTCGGTCGGCGGCTTGGTCAGCACGGGCACCAGATCGTCCAGGGTCGTCGGCTTCTCCGGCTGAATGGTCACGGTCGGCGCGGTGGGCGGCGTGTTGATGAGCAGCCCGAGGTCGCGCCCCGCGTGCACGCCATTGCCATCGGCCACTTCCACATGAATCGCCTGGGGCCCAGCCGGCAAATCCGCTTTGTCGAACACGCTCCGCGCGGTTGCATCCAGCGGGCCGCTCGCCAGCACCTTGTTGTCTGCTGTCGTCCAAACGGCCGTGAGTTGGTCGTAGGAAACCGTTCCACCGGTCACCCGCGCGACAAAATGGACATTGTCGCCGACATTGACCGACGCGCCGTTTTGCGGCGACTCGATCGTGACCGCCAACGGCATCGCAACCGCGTCGCCGGCATCGTCCGGCACGTCCTCCAGCGTGGCATCCGGCGGCACAATCCGGATTTCACCGCAACCGAGCGTAAGCGCAAACATCGGCGACAGCACAGCCCGGAACAGATACGACATGCGGCGCGCCTCGGGTGACAGCAAACTTCAGCAGTTTGCAGTCTTCGCGCCACCCACACAAGCCGCTTGCGCCGATGCCGTCATGCGGCCAAGATCATCCGCGCGGCACACAACCGCATCCGGGGGAGCGAGCATGCGACGTCTATTCGTGATTTTGTGCTGGTGCGCCTCAAGTTGCGCCGCCAAGGCCACCGATCCGGCCGCTGTCGATGATACCGCGGCTGTCGTGGACACGTCGGACAATGCTTCCATCGATGGCGCGAGCGGCGGTGACATCGGCGCCAACATCACCTGCGGCGAGAATTGGGCGCAGGGCTACTGCGTGAAATTCACGTTCCACGGCCAAAAGTTCGATGGCCGCACGTTCACCTTGCAGCGCGACCTGACCGGCACGTCCAGCACGGTGGTCTTTGGCAACAGCCACATGCAGCCACCCGCGGCGTCGCTCGCGATTCACGACACGTGGCAGTTGGGTCCCTTCAAAGACGTGCTCGATTTTACATTGGTCTTCGGCAATCTCGTCGACGCGCCCGGCTTTCCGCCGTTCGTGCCCAACGCCGCCGACTATCCGTTCAGCTGCAAGCCGCCGTACGTCGACTTTTCCTATGGCAACATCCGCTACCGCTCGACCTGCCCCGGACTGCAAGGCGACATCAACGTCAAGCTGTGGACCGCGACACCCGGCCAGCAGTTCACCGGCCGTTTTTCTGGACATTTGCAGCAGTACTTGCCCGGCCCCGGCGGATCGGATGACTGCAACCCCAGCGACGCGGCGGCGACCTGCAAGTCCGCGCTCAACACGGTCGACGTGGAAGGCACCTTTGGCCTGACCTTGCCCGCGCTCAACAGCGACGTGGCGCCGTGATGGACACGACGCGCTCCTGGCATCCCGACGGCGCATGGCTGCCGCTCGCGACGTTCGACGGCGCCCGCATCCACTTTGTCCGCCCGCGACCGGGTGCCGGACCGCCGCTGCTGCTCATCCACGGCTTTGCCCAATCGTCCTGGGCCTGGCGATTTGTGCTCCCGCAGCTTTGCCAGCAATTCGACGTGATTGCCGTGTGTCTGCCTGGACTTGGCTGGTCGGACAAACCGTTGAATGTGGACTACCGCTTCCCGGCGCAAGGGGCGCGGCTGCTGGAGTTGCTTGACCGCCTGAACCTGCCCACCGCGCATGTCTGCGGCAATTCGCTCGGTGGCGCGCTGGCGTTGCGGCTGGCCGCGACGCATCCGGAACGGGTGGATCGCTTGATCCTCGTTGGTCCCGCCGCCCACGGCATGTTTCCGGCGGCACTGGCAGCCGAGCTGCAGCATGAGGCGATGGCGCCGCTGTGGTCCGTGCCGGGATTTTCCTGCTTGCTCAAGCTGGGTTTGAAACACGGCGCCTATGTGCACCTGCCGATCGACGACCACTATATGGCGCACTTCATGGCGCCGCTGCGTTCACCGGGCGCGGTGCCCGTCACGCTGCGGGTCGCCCGATATTTCCGCAAGGATCTGCAGGATCTGGAGCCGCTCTTGCCGCAAGTCACCGTACCGACGCTGCTGATCTGGGGCGGCCACGATCGCCTGGTGCCGCGCCACATTGTGCGCCACGTGATACGCCGTGTGCCGCAGACGCACTTGGTCGTCTTCGCGGACAGCGGCCACTGCCCACAGGAAGAAGAGCCGGTCCGGTTTGCCGCCAGTTGCATGGCATTTTTGCTGGAGAAACCGTGAAGAAGGCCCTGATTACCGCCGGACACAAGCGTTTGGGTCGGGCGATCGCGCTGGCGCTCGTCGATGCTGGCTTCGACGTCGCGATTCACTACCGCGCAGATCCACAGGCTGCCGAGGACGTCGTTGCGGCTGCGCGCGCGCGCGGGCGCCGGGCGATCGCTTTGCAGGCCGAGCTGACAGACTCCGCCGCGGTGCGGCAGTTGGTCGCCCAGGCTGCCGACTTTCTGGACGGTCTGTCGCTGGTCGTGCTGGCCGCCGCCAGCTATGTGCCGACGCCGATGGCGACCCTGGATGCCGGACAACTTGATCGCGCGTTCGCACAGAACGCCCGCGCGCCGGTGGAGTTGGTTCTGGCGGCCCGGCCGTTTCTGGCGGCGTCTGGCGACGGCCGTGTGGTGGTGCTGGGCGATCTGGCCGGGCAGATCCCGTACGCTGGCTATTTGGCCCATTCGATGGCCAAGGCGGCGCTGCACGCGGCGGTGCGCGGCTTGGCGGCCGAGCTGGCACCGGAGGTGACCGTCAACGCGATCGTGCCTGGGGCGGTGCTGCAGCCGGACGATCTGCCGCAATCCGCGTGGCGGCACCTGCTCGAGGCGGTGCCGCAAGGGCAGGTCCTGGCGACGGATCCGGCCGCGGGCAGCCGTGCGGTCGCGGAATCCGTCATACACTTGAGCCACTGCAGCCGTTTCGTCACCGGCACGTTCCTGACAATCGACGGTGGCCGAACCGCCAGATGGTGACCCGACTTCGCGCGCGGATCTCTTGAACCGTTTGCACACCACGCGCGTTCTGGCTAACGTCGACAGCGCGTCACACCGGGCGCAAGCCGGGTCATCCCCCCAACGACGAGGCGAACATGTCAATTCGATTGAGTTCTTTGCTGACGTGCCTGCTGGCAGGCTCGGCCTTTGCTGCCGGTGCGCAGGCCAATGAGGCGGAAGCGGCCAAGCCCAAGCTGTTGCTGGCGCCAGCGGTCTACATTGGCGAGGTCCGGGCGATCTACGAAAAGCGCATCCAGAAGGCGATCGGCGACGCCCTGGCGTCATCCAGCCGCGTCGAGTTGCTGACGGACAAGGATCGCGCTGAGAAACCGGCCTTGCCAAAGGACAAAATCGCCCCGGTCAAGTCAACGCCGCAGTCGCGGCACATCGATGAGGCCGATGTCTGGCGTCAGGAAGCCACCGATTTGGCCGCTGATGGCAAGGCCAAGGAGGCGCTGACCAAGTTCCGCGAGGCCATCGCCGCGTACGAGCGTTCCTCGGCGGAACTGGTCGATTTTTCCAAACTCGCCGATGCCTACGCCCGGGCAGGCTTGGCCGCATACGCATCAGGGGCAGGCTTGGCCGAGGCAACGCGATTGTTCGAAGCAGGCGTGACCATCCAGCCCACGTTGGTCATCGATCGCCGCAAGCAGGACAAGGAACTGTTGGACGCGTTTGACGGCGTGCACGATCGCCTGGAAAACGGCAAACGATTTGCCATCGGCGTCGAGGGTACGGGGGAAGGCGCTGAAGTCTTTGTGGATGGCGTCAAGATCGGCGCGCTGCCCGGGAAGTCGACCCCGCTGCCGCTGGGTACGCACTATGTGCAGGTGCGCGGCGCGAACTGGCAGCCGTGGGCGACTGCCGTGAAGGTGAAGAACAAGGATTTGGCGGTGACGGCCAAGCTCGTTGAAATCAAAAAAGAGAAGGCGGCGCGCAAGGAAGTGGAACTCGGCATCGATGCGATGGAAGACTGCGCCAAGTCGGGGGCGTTCGCGACGGACAAGTGCCGGATTCCGGCCGGCAAACTCGGCAAACAGACGGGCGCGACCTACATCGTGTTCTGCGCGGTCAAGCCGGATCGCTATGGCCGGCTGTCGCTACACCCGTTCGTGCTGGAAACGGCATCTGGCGCGACAGTTGCACTCAAGGCGATCGACGTGGCCACAGATTTGGCCGACCTGAACGCGCGCGCTGCGACGCTGGAGGGCGATGTGGCTGACAGCACCGAACATTTTGCCAAATCGCGGGCGCTGACCGGCACGCCCAAGGTCTACGGCAAGTAGCGCAAAACCGCGCCGCCATCCCGCTGAATTTCCTGCAAGAAAACTAGGCATTGCGTTGCTTCTCTGCGGGCGTTACCCTACAGGCGGGGGACTGCGTACGGCATCGTGGACGGGTGGGACACGGCGCCGACAACCACAGTTCTCGCAATCGTGCGAGGCAGAAGATGTCCAGACGTTTTGGCGTGTTCGGGGTGTTCTCGGGTGCCAGCCATGGGCTCGTGGTTGCGGGTCTCTTGGCTGCGGCCGCGTGCAGCGATCCGTCGCCCGACACGGGTGGAACCGGCGCAGGCAACGGCAACGGCGGCAATGGTGATGGGACCGTCGATCCAACCACGCTGAAGCTGGAGACCGAGGTCATCGGCGACGCGCACGCGGGCCTGCCTTTTGCCGTGAAGTGCCGGACTTTCAAGCCCGTGGTCGCCGACGACGTGAACCAGGGCTACGGCGCGGAAGTGCCGCTGCCGTCCGCCGCGACCGTGACCATCACGGCTGGCCCAGCGCAACCGGTGTCGGTGGAAGACGTTCACGTCACGTTGGCGAAAGTGGGCACGTATCAGGTGGCGTGCCAGTTGCCGGCCTACAAGCTCGTGGACACGACGCCGGCCGATTTGGACGTCGTTGCAGGTCTGGCGGTGACGCTGGATACGCTGCTGCAGCCGCCCGCGGGTAGCCCAGCAGGCACGCCTGCGCCTGCGGATGTGGTGGCGAATACCCCGGTTGCAGTGACCTGCACGGCGCAGGACAAGTATGGCAACGACGTGCTGGACGGGTTTTCCGTCCAAGTGGCGCCCGCAGATGCGCCGCAGCCCAAAGCGTTCCTGACCCAGCTGAAGAAGGCGGGCGACTACCAGATTGCCTGCATCGTCGATGGCTTGGCCGACACGACGCCCGCGCTGCTGCATGTGCATGCGGACGTGCCCGTGCACCTTTTTGCCATTTTGGACCCGCCGGAAACGGAAGCCGGATCGGCCAGCTCGGTGACGTGCGTCGCTAACGACGCGTATGGCAATCCGATCGCAGATTTTCCGTTTGCCATCGACTTTTCGGGCGACAAGGACATCAAGTTGACCGGTTTGTACGTCACGTCGACCAAGGCCGGCGCGCACAAGGTGGCGTGCGTTCCGGAAACGGGCGACTGGAACGCCTATCAGCTCCATCCAGCCTCACTGCTGGTCGATCCGGGTCCGCCCGCGGTGCTGCAGGTCCAAACCGTGCCGGCCAAACAGGTGTACGGCGATGGCGAAAAGGTGCAATTCCTGAGTGTTGTCAAGGACTCGTACGACAACGTGATCCCGTCGGCGACCGTGTCGCTGTCCGTCACCGATCCGGCAACGGGCTATAAGGTCAAGGATCCGCAGACCGTTCAGTTCAACGTCGATGCCAAGTATACCGTGCACTTGCAGGTGGATCAGGCGCCGGACATCGCCAAGGATGTCCTGATCATTGTGGATGGCACGCCGCCGACGCTGACGATCGACTATCCGAATTGGGGCGACACCCTGACCGGTAAGCCGTCGATTCAGGTGACCGGCACTGCAGCTGACGGCACGTCCGGTCTGGCGGGGCTCGTACTCACGCCGAACTGGGACGATACCGCAAAGAAGAAGCCCGTGCTCGGCTCGGCGGATCCGGACTCAGGCCTGACTTCGTGGGCCACGCAAGTGCCAGCCAAGCACGGCTTGAACACGGCGCAGGTGGAAGTGACCGATCTCGGTGGCCAACTGTCCAAGGCGACGCGTGGCTACTACTACTCCGGGCAGTACTATCCGACCGACGGCGCCCATCCCAAGGACGCGCCGGTCAAGGATGGCATCCAGGTCTTCCTGGGCAAGGACTTCATCGACGACGGCGTCCACGACTACAACAATCCCAACGATCTTGCGACCATCATTGAGATGGTGCTCGCAGGCATGGACCTGAATTCGCTCCTCCCGCCCAACCTCAGCCAAGGCGCGATTGAAATCAAGGTCAGCAACGTCTCCATCAAGAAGCCGCAGGTATCGCTTGAGCCAGTCAATGGCGGCCTGAAGATGATGATTACGATCAATGACTTCTACGCCGACATCGCGGTCAAAGCCACGCAAAAAATCGGCCCCATCAGCATCACGGTCAAGGTGTCCGGCAACATCACGATGAGCATGATCCAGATTGCCACCGAGCTCGACGTCGGCGTGACGCCGTATGGCGGGCCCACCGTCAAGGTGAAATCGACCAACGTGTGGCTCAAGGACTTCAAGCTCCATTTGAACGGCCTCCTCGGCCTGTTCGACTTCATCACCAACGCGATCATCAGCAGCTACGTCAGCACGCTCCAGAACACCGTGAGCCAGATGCTGAACGATCAGATTCCGCCGCTGCTGCTCGGCATTCTCAACACCTTCGCGATCAACCAGGCTGTGCCGCTGCCTGCGCTGTTACCGGGAATGCCGACGACGACCTTGACGCTCGCGAGTTGGCTCACGACGCTGACGTTCACGCCGCAGGGCTTGCTGGTCAAGCTGGATGCGGAGCTGTCGGCGCCCAAGGGCACGGCGCACGTCAATTTGGGTGCGGTCGGTCGGCAGGCGGGCTGTCCGGGCCAGGCCAAGGATGAGTTCGCCATCGACGTCAAGCAGCGGATGCAGCTCGCGATTCACGACGACATCATCAACCAGTTGCTCCACTCAATTTGGTATGGCGGCGCGCTCAAGATGGATGGTCTGACGGCCGCGAGTCTCGGGCTGACGGGTGCGAGCGCGTCCATGGGCGGCTTCTCGCTGGACGGCGCAACATTTGACCTGGACTTGTTCCTCGCGCCCATCGTGGAGTCCTGCTCGCAGCCGACGCCGATGGACCTGCGCGTCCAGGCGGGCGACGTCTACCTGAAGGCGAACCTGAAGCTGGGCGATCAGCCGCTGTCCATCGGCATCTTCATCAGTGCGGATCTGCCCGCATCGCTGGCGATGGGCAAGAACGCCACGACGGGCGCTCAGGAACTGTCGGTGAAGATCGATGCGTCCAAGCTCAACCTGATGATGGAAATCATCGATATCACCAAAGATTTCGCCGATGCGAAAGGTGCGTTTGAGGACATCCTGAAGGCGCAGATCAATACCCAATTGGCCAATGGCATTCCGGGCTTGAGCAACATCGTCGTGCCCTTGCCGGCCATTGATTTGGGCAGCCTCATCCCGGGCATGGCGCCGGGCATGAAGTTGAACCTGACACTGAAGGATCTGGTCCGGGCGGGTGGCTACACCGCGATCGACGCGCAGATCAACTGAGCAAAGGGCGCTGGCGAAATGGGACCAACAATTCGCGAGCGGCGTGAGATGTGGTAGTTTGAACGGGGGCTCTGGTTCCTCGGCGCCCTTGGCGCATGGACTGGTGAGCGGCGCTGATGCACGGGAGTGGCACGAGATGAATCAACAACTTCGCACAAAACACCCGGCTTCCTCGTTGCTGATCGCGACGCTGGTGCTGGTTGCGGCGGCGTGTTCGAGCGGCACGACTTCCGGACCGTCTGGGCCTCCCGAAGACACGCTGGTCCTCTGCTCGGACGGTATCGACAACGACGGCAACGGCCTGATCGACTGCCTGGACCCGAATTGCGCCAATTCCACCGACAAGAAGATCCAGGCCCACTGCGCCAAGGGTGACACCGCCATCGGCGACGGCAAGGGTGACGCGGACACGACGCTAACCGATGGCACGGGCACCGACAAGGACGGCATCGATTTGGACGAAACCGGCACCGGCGACGGCAACACCGCTGACACCGAGGTCGCCACCAGCACTTGCCCGCTGGCCGGCGGATTCGGCTGCCCGTGCACCACGGCCAGCGACTGCGACAGCGGCTATTGCGTCGACGGCGATCAGGGCAAGATTTGCACGCAGACCTGCTCCGACAATTGCCCCGCCGATTGGGTCTGCAAACAGACCAACGGCACAGATGCTTCATGGATTTGTCTCCCCGCCTTCCCGAGCCTGTGCATGCCATGCGCGAACAGCGACGAGTGCCAGGTCAACGGCATGACTGGCAGCCTCTGCGTGCCGTTCGTGCGCTCCGATGAAGGCCAAGGCCACGGCTTTGTCGACGGCTCATTTTGCCTCGCGCCGTGCGCGCCGGACCCGAAGGGCGGCGCAGGTCTGTGCAAAACCGGCTACAAATGCAAGGTACTCACGCTCAGCGCCACCAGCAAGCCGGTCAGCATGTGCACGCCGGACAGCGGCGATTGCGCATGCCACGACAACTGGGCGCAAGCCGGTAAGTCGACGATTTGCACGAAATCCAGCGTTGCGGGAACGTGCACGTCCAAGCGGCAGTGCGGCGTGAACGCGACGGGGCAGACCGTGCTTTCGGTGTGCGACGCGCCGCAACCTGCGACGGAAGTCTGCGGCGACAACGTGGATAACGACTGCAACGGCCTGACCGATGAGCCCGGAGCGGCGGGCTGCAAGGACTGGTACCCCGACAACGACAAAGACGGCTACGGCACGGGACTACCCACCTGCACATGCAACGACCTGGGTCAGGGCTACAGCAACATGGGCGGCGACTGCAACGATCTGTCCACGTCGATTCACCCAGGCGCCGTGGAAATCTGCAACAACATCGACGACAACTGCAACGGCGTCACCGACGAGTCCGGCTCCAAGGGCTGCACGGTCTTCTTCCACGATCTCGACGGCGACGGCTGGGGCAACCCGAACGACTCGGCGTGCTTGTGCAAGTCCAAGCAAACGTCAGACTGGATCACCCAGGGTGGCGATTGCGACGATACGCCGGGCTCGGGCGCCAAGATCAACCCGACGGTCCAGGAAGTCTGCGACGGCGTGGACAACAACTGCAACGGCAAGACGGATGAAGAAGGCGCGGTCGGCTGCAAGCTGTACTACGTCGACGCCGACAACGACACTTTTGGCCTCCTGACCCAAGGCAAATGCCTGTGCGCCGCGACCAAGGTCTACTCGGCGGGCCAGCCCGGCGATTGCGACGATTCGAATCCTGCCATCAACCCGAGCATGCCGGAAATCTGCGACAACATCGACAACAACTGCGACGGCGTCACGGACGGATCCGGCGCGGACGCGTCGTGCCCCGTCGTGGCTTCCGGCAATCCCAAATGCCAGCCCGGCGGCATCTGCGGCGTGGGCGGTTGCGCCAAAGGATTCTTCGACGTCAACGGCGACCCGACCGATGGCTGCGAGTGTCAGTCCGCGCAGAATACCGGCAACTTGGGAACGTTCTGCGGCACACCGATCGACGTTGGCGTCCTGCCCGATGGCAGTGCGACCATCCAGAAAGCCGGGCAAATTCTGCCGGGTGAAGGCGGCGACTGGTACAAGTTCAACGCCACGGACACCCCCGACACCGGCAGCAGTGCGACGGGCAACTGCGACCAGTACAACGTGCACATCTCGTTTGTGCTCAATCCCGGCAATATCTTCGTCTTCGACGTCTACCGCGGCAGCTGTGGCTCGGCGGATCAGGTCTGCGCAGCCGAAACCGTGCATGACTGGTCGACATCGTTCTACGGCCCGATGTCACCGTTTGGGCCCAAGAACAAGGCCAGCAACAATTTGCTTGGCGCCTACGAGAAGTCGCCCTACCCGGAAGTGGCCGGTGAGTGCAATTGCATCCCGGCGAACGCCGTGCTCAAGCCGTGCACGCCGACGCCCGTCCCCCTGGGCGGTCCGCCGGCCTTTGACAACCCGAAGAACGACCCCCAACTCGCGGGCTGCGGTCCACAGGGTCTGCCGGGCATGAACATCTGCACGGACAATTCGTCGTGGTACTACGTCCGCGTCTTTACCAAACCCGGTGCGACGCTCACCTGCGACCAGTACATCATCAAGTTCGACAACTCGTCGTCCAGCAATACGGCGCCGCCCCAGAACTGACCTACCTTTTGCGAGTCGTCCTTTTGTGAAGATTTTCCCTTTGAAGTCACCGCTTGCGCTGTCGCTGGCCGCCTTGCTCGCGCTGGCTGGCTGTCTCTCTCCGCTGGCCGAACCGAACGACGGTGGTCCCGAGGTGTCGGCGCTCTTTGAAGTCTCGCCGGTCAACGACACTGTGCAATGGACGCCTGATACCGGCGCAGATCTGGTTGCCGATGCCGTAGCCGACACCGCAGACGTTTCCGCAACAGAGGACGCAGTCGTGCTCCCGGACAGCGCGACCGGCGACAGCGCGCTGCCCGACGATGCCACCGCCTCCGACATCGCCGACGACGGCACCGCCACGACGTTGCCAGATGCTGTCACCGGCGCGGACGTGATCAAAACGTGCGGTGATGGCAAGTGCTCGAAAGCAGACAAGGAAAACTGCAAAGTCTGCCCCGACGACTGTGGCGACTGCCCGTCCATCTGCGACGACGGGACGTGCCAGAGCGACGAAACGTGCACCGACTGCCCCGCGGACTGCGGCTCGTGCACGCCGGTCTGCTCGCTCTTTGACTCCAGCGGTTGCCAGGCAACGGAGCAGTGCTATCCCGACGGCAAGGCCAACCTGTGCAGCGCGCCCGGCACCCTATCCGTGGGCGACGCGTGCATCTACTTCAACGCCTGCCAAAAGGGCCAATTGTGCGTCGGCGGCCTGTGCCGCGTGATTTGCGATTACACCGGCACAAATACCCAGTCCCTCTGCGAGCCTGGCGTGACGTGCGGCAAGGTCAACGTCAGCGGTCCAGCCGCCGCCGGTCTCGGCGTCTGCTTGCCGTAGCGCTATTTGCCCTTGCCCAGCGGCTCGATCGGCGTGCGCGGATACAGGACATCGCGCGACACCACATCTTCAATCGCCGCCATCGCCGCCAGCACGCGCTCTTCGCGGTAAGGCGGCGCGACGACCTGCACGCCCACGGGCATACCATCCGCGTGCAACTCCGCAGCAGCGCAGCGCTTTTCCACCGTATCGCGCGGATTCGCGCGCACGGTCTCGCCTTCCAGCACGCGTGTCACGGGCGTCACGCCGGCCGGATAGTTCAGCATCACGTAGCGAAACGCGTAGGACAGCGTCATCGTCAAATCGCCCGACGTACCAATCAGCATGGCCGGCATCGTGTGCGGCGGGCACAGCACCAGATCCAGCTGCTGCGCCGACCACGCGTCCAGCTCCGCACGTCGAAGCAAGGTGCGCTGGTTCGTCAAAGCCCAGAGCTCAGCCACCGGCTTTTGGCCCAGCGACCGCAGCAAACGCGCCATCCGCTTGTCGCCCCGGGCGTCGAAGATCGCCGCCAGCAACGCGCGAATTGGACTGGGCAATAGCGCGGCCTTGACGCTCGGCTGCAGCTGCCGCGCCGGCATTTCGCCCGCCAGCATGTTGCGCAGCGTCGTGCCACCGTCCGAGGAAATGCCCGCCAGCCAGGTGAAGAGCAGGTCCGGCCCCGGCGGCTGGTAGTCCACGATCGTCGCGCCCGCCGCCCGGAGCGCGTCCGCCGCCAACCGCACCGCGCGCTGGATGCCGGCATTTGGCGTCAGATAGCCATCGTCGAGCGTCACGCCCACGCGCATGCCGCGCAGATCCACGCCCGCGATGTCCGGAATCGGCCACGGTGGGACGGCGGGATCCAGTTGCGCCGCTTTGGGCAAATCCACCGCCTGCATCAGCAGCGCCAGATCGCGGGCGTGCCGGGCCATCGGGCCCATTTGCGACCGCACCATTTCCTGGCCGGCGATGCCCGTGGCCGAGCCGCGGTTGCTCCAGCGATCCACCGTCGGCTTCAGGCCGTGAATGCCGCAAAAATGTGCGGGAATGCGGATGGACCCACCGATGTCGGTACCAATCCCCAGCGCGCTCATGCCCGCCGCCAGCGCTGCCGCTTCACCGCCCGAAGAGCCGCCCGGCGAGCGCGCGGTGTTCCAGGGATTGTGCGTGATGCCCCAAATGTCGTTCTCGGCTTCCTGCGCCAACAGCAGCTGCGGCACATTGGTCTTGCCGATCACGATCGCCCCGGCTTCCTTGAGCAGCCGCACGGTCACCGCGTCGGTCTTCGCCGGCTGGTTGCGGCGGTTCTTCAGGCCCATCGTGGAATCGGTGCCGGCGATATCGATATTTTCCTTGATCGTCACCGGCAAGCCGTGCAGCAGGCCCCACGATTCACCGCGCAGACGCGCCGCATCGGCTTCATCCGCGCGCTGCAACGCCTCGGCGTCAAACTCGAGGACGAACGCCCGCACTTCCGCATCAACTGCGTGGCGGCGATCGATCAGCGCCTGGACGATCTGTCGGGAAGACACCTGCCGCGTTTCCAGGTGCGATTTCAGTTGAAGCGCGGAGAGCTCGTGGATCTGCATGACCCTCAGCATCCGCGATTCGGCGCAACCTTGCAACGGCCGCACGAATTGCCGGATTGTGCTATGTTCCCGGCCGCGGGGCGACCCAACGTCACCCAAGTGGAGTTGCCATGCGCACTTGGCCTTTGGGCAGTCAGATTTTCGTCGTGGGCAACGTCAACAACCACAACTACACGATTGGCAAGGCCTACATCGTGGCTGAGATTGACGACGACGGCACACTGCGGGCGCGCGATCCGGAGAGCGGCGTGACGGGGAACTGGCTGCGCTGGCAGGATGTCGACAGTGTCGCGCCGGTGGGCTGGCAGTGGGTGCGCACGGTGTTGCCGCCCGAGGTCGTGCTCTTTCTGGAAGCGTTCGAAGGTATCGAGCAGATCACGCTGCGCGAGCCGATGAAGGCCCGGCTGATGCAGCGCTTGCCCAGCCTTTTTGACGCGATCCTCGAGGAGTCGCAGAAGATGCGCGTGGAAGATACCGCCGCGCCACCGACTCCGACGGTGGAAAAGCCGCGGGGTGATGCTGCTTTGCGGCGCTTTTTTGGCAACGTGCCGGAAGCCGACAAAGATGACGACCTGGCGTCCTGACGCCGCGAAGGACAGAACATGACGATTCCCCACCGCGATGCCGGCTTCCGCCCGCCCGAATGGCGTCCGCCCGGAACCTGGATTCACTGGCTGCTGTGGGTGGTTCTGGCCCTGCTGGCTGTGGCGACGGCACGCTCGGCGTTTTACACGGTCGGTACCGATGAACAAGCCGTGGTGCTGCGGCTGGGACGCTACACAACAACAGAAGGCGCCGGCTTTCATTTCAAGCTGCCGTTTGGTCTGGACACGGTCGCGCGTTTTCCGACCGAGCGCGTGCTGAAGCAGGAATTCGGCTTTCGCACGACCAAGGCGGATGTGCGCTCGGAGTTCGTCAAGGGCCCTTATGCCTTGGAATCGTTGACGTTGACGGGTGATTTGAACATCGCCGACGTCGAATGGATTGTCCAGTACCGCATCACCAGTGCGACGGATTACTGGTTTCACCTGAACGACCCGGACGCGACGGTGCGTGACCTTTCGGAGGCCGTGTTGCGCGAAGTGGCGGGCAGCCGCACGGTGGACGACCTGCTGACCGTCGGCCGCAACCAGATCGAGGCCGAAGCGCAGATTTTGCTGCAGAAATCGTTCAACAGCTACAAGGCTGGCATCAAGGTCATCGCCGTGCAGCTGCGCGGTGTGACGCCGCCCGAGCCGGTGCAGGCCAGCTTCAACGACGTAAACCGCGCCGAACAGGATCGCGAGAAGATGATCAACGAGGCGCGCGCGGCCTACAACCGCGAGATTCCCAAGGCGGAAGGCGAGGCGCTGCAGACGGTGGAACGCGCGGAAGGCGCCCGGCGGGAGCGCATCAACCGCGCCAAGGGCGACGCGGAACGGTTCCGGCAGATTCTGACCGAGTACAAGAAGTCGCCGGAAGTGACACGCAAACGCCTGTACCTGGAAACGATGGCGCAGGTTTTGCCGAAGATCGATGAATTGACGGTGCTGGATGGCGGCCAGAAGGGCGGGATTCTTCCTGTGCTGCAACTGGGCTCGGGCGCAACGAAACTGCCGGACGCCCCGGCCGCTGGAGGTACACCATGAGCCAGCGCGTCGCCCTCATTTCGCTCATCGCCATCGTCGTCGGCTTCTGGCTGGCGGCAAATTGTCTGGTCGTCGTCAACGAATTCGAGCAGGTCGTCATCACCGAGTTCGGCGAGCCGATCGGCAAAACCCGCACCAACCCCGGCCTGATGTTCATCGCACCGTGGGACAAGGTCCACCGCTTCAGCAAGCAGCTGCTGCGCTGGGACAGCGACCGCGCGCAGGTACCGACCAAGGACAAGCGCTTCATCTGGGTCGACTGCACGGCGCGCTGGCAGATCGTCGATTCGTTGAAATTCCTGCGCAGCGTGCGGGATTTTGAAGGCGCGCAGACTCGTCTCGACGACGTGATTGAGTCGACCGTGCGGCTGACGATTTCGGAGAATAACCTGATCGAAGCGGTGCGCCCGGACACGCGCGCGGTCGAGATGCCCGGCATGGACACGGAAACGCACGACGAACTGGTCGTGCGCAAGGGCCGCCTGGAGCTGCACCGGGAAATCCTCGAGCGGGCGCGCAAGATGACGCTTTCGGCGTACGGCATTGATATCGTGGACGTGCGTTTGAAGCGCATCAACTACATCGAGGCGGTGCAGCAGAACGTCTTCGGTCGGATGATCGCGGAGCGCCAGAAGGTGGCCGAGCAGTATCGCTCGGAAGGTGCCGGCAAGGCGGCAGAAATCCAGGGCACGATGGAGCGCAAGTTGGCGGAGATTCGCTCCGAGGCCTACCGCAAGGCGCGCGAAATTGCCGGTCAGGGCGAGGCGGAATCGACGAAGATCTATGCCGACGCGTACAACGCCGATCCGGAGCTCTACGCGTTCCTCGCGACGCTGGAGGCCTACCCGCAGATTCTCGGCGCGGGTCGCGGCGCGGGCACGCGGACGCACGTGCTGTTGGGCACCGACGCGGAACTGCTGACGTATTTGAAGAGTTCGAAGCTGGCCCGATAGGCTGCACCGGCGGCGACGCGAATGAATGGCGCGCCGCCGGTGCTTTCCCCAAAATGACTACAGTTTCGCGTTGGTGAACGACGTCTGCTTGACGTTGCGCAGCAGGTCCGTCATCAGCGCACTGCCGAGGACCGCCTGCACGGTCTGCGGCGTCTTCAGCACGAACGCCCCGACATTGCACGTCTTGGCCGTGGCGCGGTAGTCCTGATCGCCGCCCAGCGGCTGCAAATTCGGCAGCTTGATCGTCGCGCCGATCGCCGACTTGGGCAGCAGCACGAGCCAGCTCGCGCCCTGCGTGCTTTCCAGCGTCGCGCGGTAGAAATCGGCCCCGGGGACTTCCACGACCTTCAGCGTACCCGCCGTCGGATCAAAGACCGAGCCAATCGGCAGCGGCAGGAACGTGGGAATCGTCAGCGTGGCGGGGGCGAAATCCGGCTGGGTGATCTCGATCGAACCACCTTCCTGGTGCGTCGTGAGCACCTTGCCGTTGGCGTCCTTGGTCGTGCCGGCCAGCACCACCGCCGCCGAGACAATGACGTGGTTCGCTGCACCAAACTGCAGGCCGGAATGCAAGGGCGCCATCGACAGGTTCAGCCACGGCTGGTCACCCGGCGTCTCCGGATCGCCGTCGACGATGCCGTCCGACGGATCCGTCTTTTCATTCTTGTCGGCCGCCGCGCTCAGGCCCAACGGAACGATTTCACCCGACGGCAGTTCCGCGCCGCCGATGGCGAACACCAGATCGGCAAACGTGCCATCGCCCAGCGACGGCAACAGCGGCGGCGTAACCGTCGTCTTGACCAGCAGCGGGAATTGCGGATTGAGATCAAGCTCGTGAATCGGGGTGGACACCGTCGTGGCAAACGGCACGTCCATCACGACCTGCGAATAGAACGTCGACAGGTACGGCAGCAACACCGCGACGATCTTGCCGATGTCGACACCGCCATCAATCGCGTCAAAGACTTTGCCAATTTGCGCGTAAATCGTCGCCAGCTCGATGTGACCGGCGAGGGTCCACAGCTTGTGCGAACCCGGCGTCGCGGACAGCAGGTACTTCACCACGACCGGCTTGCCGAGGCCAAAGGTGACGCCGCCGGGAATCTGGTTGTAGTTGCCGGGATTCAGGAATGTCGGCGCGTCCTTGTCGAACTTGCGCGTCACGTTCGGGCCAAGAATCGACGCGATGGAGAAGCTCAGCAGGCTGTTGTTGAACGACAGCGACGTCAGGCCGAGTGCCGCTTCGCCGGTTCCGCTGTACGTGATCGAGCCCGTCAGCACGTCCTGGTTGATGAGCTTCGTGCCGGGGTGAACCACCTTGCCGTTGTCGTCGATGATCTTGTCCATCACCAGCGTGCCATCATCGCTCAACGCCACGTCGGCATACGCGACCAGTGGCGCGGTGACGGTGATATCGCCCGTTGTACCTTCCGGCTTGTAGCCAAGCACGGAAACCGGCGCGTGGTTCGGCGCGAAGACGTGGATGTCGGCTGGGAAAGTCAGCGCCGCGATGTTGGCTTGACCGTTGACCAACGCGATGGTCTGCGGCGTGGCGGGCGTGACCGCATCGGCCTCACCGACCACGACAATGTTGCCGGTCAGCGGCGCCAGCGTCTCTTCATCAAACGCGGCCACGCGCAGCAAACCGCTCGTCAGCTTGCCGACGTTGTGGATCACCGCCGGATTTGAATTCTTACCATCGCCGCCCACGACTTGGGCGGTCACGGTGTAATCGCCAGCCGCGTCGGGCAGCGTGATCTTGCCAGCAGCAGCCGTCGGCGCACCCGCGCCCGTCACCGCAAAGGTGAAGGTCGCAGACGCCACGACGTCGCCCTTGTCCGTGATCGCTTGCGCGCCCAGATCGACGGTCAAATCGACCGACTGGCCCGGCTTGCCGACGAGCGCCGTGCGCAGCAACCGCGCGTGCAGCCCGGAAGCCGCGGGGGGCGCGATGCAGCCACCTTGCGAGCACATTTTGCCGGTGCCGCACTCCGCATCCTTGGTGCACTGGCCTTGCAGGCAGACGCCGTTGGGCACGTCACAGACGCAGGTGAATCGGTCGTCGAGGCATTCGGGCTGGCCAATGCGTCCTGCGCAATCGGCGTTGGCCGCACACACGAATTTGGCGACACAGCAGCCGGCCGGGCATTCGTACTTGCCCATGTCGCCGCACAAGCTGACGTCGAACTGGCCCTGCGGGGTGACACACGCCTTCGCGCAAACGCCAGTATCGGTCGTCGCGTCGGTCGCAGAGACATCGCCCGGCACGTCCGCCGGCGCATCGTCGCTGACGCCGGTGTCCGTATCCGCCGTGCTGCTCGTGCCGCAGGCACCGAGAGCCAGGAACCCTACGGACAGCGCCATCCACATCAAGCGCGTCTGAAAAAAGCCAGTTACCTTCATGATTTTCCCCTCAAAATGCCAACAGCCACCCCGGCGGCGGCAAGGAGCATAGCGGTTTCAGCAGCGCGTCACAATCGCCGCGTACCGGTCAAGAAAAGCGGGTTCTTCCGCGCTTGTGCAGGAGCTCCAGACTGACGCGATTCGAGGCCTTTTCGGGCGGGCGGATCGCCGCCACACGCGTCGGTGCGCACTCGGCGACACGCGCGTCGAGCCAGGCCAGCCGCGCGGCGCTCAACGCAAGGCCCACCTGCCAGCGCCGTTCCAGTCGTCGCTGCCAAGTCAGAACGCGATCCGCCACCACGGTGCGCCGCAGAAACTCCGGCATGGGTCGAACGATACGCATACGCCAGACCGAATGCGCGGGTTTGCCCGCATCAAGCCCGGCCAATCTCTTCTGGAGTTCCAGCACCAGCGCCCGCACGTTGGCTTCCGAATGCGCATCGGCGTGGAGTTCCTGCCACGCGCGCACGGCAACCTGGCGCGCGTCTGCCCGTTCCGCACGCGGCACAAGCGGCATCAACACCGCCAGCCGCTCCGCATCCTGGCGCAGAATCGCTCGCAGCGCGCGCGTGCCCATCCGTCAGGGCACTGGCGCAGCCGCATCGGGCCGCGGTTCGTAAACGAAGCGCGTGCCAGCGTGAATGCCCAGCTTGCCCGCAGTATGCGCCGTCAATTCGAGGACATAGCGGGAGTCCGCGCCCACCGATCGGTGATCTTCCGTCAGCGGTGGCACGTTCTCGACGACACCCGCCACGCGCCAGTCGCGATCGATGAACACCATGTCCAAGGGGATGTAGGTGTTGCGCATGTAGAACACCCAGTCGTTGTCATAGGGCATGAAGAAGAGCATGCCGTGGTCGTCCGCCATCCGGTGACGGAACATCAGCCCTTGCTGACGTTCGCCATCCTTGCGCGCCAATTCCAGATCGATCGTCGGACTATTGGGACGGTCGGCGATGCGCATCACGCCGCGTCCTGCAAAATGTTCTATCTGTTCATGTTCTTGCGACTCGCGGCTCGCCGCCGTCGGTTGCGCGATCGTCGGTGGCACGTCCACAGTTGGCTCCACCGCAGCACGACTGCACGCGCACGCCGCGCACACGATCCAGCTGAGCGTCATGCGCATGGTGACCTGCCGATCGACAACACGTCGACGCGCCGCTGCACCGCCGTCACGTTCGCTGGCGGCGTGGCGAGATCGTGAAAGTACGGCGCCAACTCGACGAATCGCGGATGTGCGAGCGTCAGGCCGAGGCCAACGCACAACTCAACGAGCCGCGCCTCAGCCTCCTCACGCACCGCGCGATCGTACCGACGGGCGAGCCCAACCATCTGGCCGAGCACGACGCGCAACTGCCGGAACGGCTTTTCCTGCGCCAATGCTTGAATCACCAGCGCCTTGCCGCGACCCGGATCCAGCGACTGCGCCCAGTTCACCGCCAACGCGAACGCCTCATCGCTCTCCAGAAACGGCACCTCAAGCCAGCCATCCTCTTGCAACAACCGCAGCTCGAACGCCGCAGCGACGGCGGGCGAATTCTTGCGTCGCGGTGCGGAAAACAGCTCGCCCGTCACGGGATTCCAGTGCCCCATGCGCAACGGGCTCGCCTCAGCAAACAGCTGAACCAGCTTGGGCCAGTCGCCTTTGGCCACCGTCAAAGTCGCTTCTGATGGCATCTCAATTCCCCAGGGCGGCCGTGCGGCTCGTCTGCCATCGCCGCCCCATGGGGCCAAAGTACCAGCTTCTCCGGACGAGCGCGAGAACCCACAAAGAACGGAGCGTCACAAAAACTTTTGAACCTTCCTGGAAACTGAGGCAACCCAACGACCGTCCCCTTCGAACCGACGGTCGGTTTGACAGGGGAACAAGGACACGGCGTTCGTCTCTTCGCGAGATCGACAAAATGTGTCGATGTGTGAACTTCTTCACGCGTCACAGCGACCAAATGCACACCTGAGAGTTGACAGGCAGCAGGAGTGAGCCATACAGTACCGTTGCTTGCGTTGCGTTCACCTTCGCAGGACGAACTTCACGCCTTCGGGCGTGCGGCACTCGAAGCGACGCGGAACGGGGTTAGCAGTTAGGCTCCTATCCAAAAAGAGCTGCAATTAGGCACGTTTTCGGATCTGTGACTGTGTGAGCGTGTGTTTTGAACCGACCGGATGTTGCCCGTCGGAGTGAGGCCAGAGGATGAAGCGCCAGTACCTTGCCATGATGATCGGAGCGTGCTGCTTGATCGTTGCGGGTCGCGTGGTCGCCGAAGATGCGCCGCCGGCCGATCCTTCCTCGATTGATTCGAAAATGCAGCAGTCGAAGGCGTTTATCGACAAGATGAGCGCCATGGTCAGCGAAGGCTTTGCCGAGCTCGAAGATGCGCGCAAGTCGCAGAACATCAACCGCGTCAACTGCGTGAACGACGCATTGACGACGATGAACGGCCTGAAGCGCTTGGCGGACAGCAACTTCACCGCGCTGCAAGAATGCGCGTCCCGTCGCGACGGCGACTGCGCGGAACACGAATACGTGAAAGTGTCGATCGCCTTCAACAAGGCGGAAGAACTGCAAGGCCAGCTCAAGGGCTGCGGTGGTCCTGCTGTGGACGGTACGATCGACGGTCGGCCGTACATCGAAAAGAACGTGGACAAGGACATGCCGGAAATCAACCCGACCGCTGGTCTCACCGACCTGGCGCCGCCGATTGAATATCCGCCGTCCGCGAGCCCATTTTTGGCCCATCCATAGCGCTCCCGCATCCGAGGAAGTCTGAACGTGCTTAAGATTCAACCGACATCCTGCCGAACGCTTGGACGCTCGCTGGCGGTTTTGGTCGCGGCGGTCGTCCTCGGACTTCCGGCCGCGCCGGTCTTTGCCCAGTCGTCGGAAATGACGTTGCCCTCGATCGCCAAAGATCGCGGACTTCGGAGCGGCGATTTTCTGCTGAGGCCGTCGGTCACCGTGACCGGCCATTACGACACCAACATCTTCAATGCCAGCCCGCAAGAAGCGCTGATCAACCCAATCCGCGGCGCGGCGTCGATTCGTGTACTGCCGAAGCTGTCGTTGCAGAACGACCTGACCGGCAACACGGTGTTCAACTTCGCCGCCGCTGGCGATGGCCGCGTCTACGTCTCTGGCGACGCTGCGGTCAAGAATCTCAACAACTTTGGTGGCAGTTCCAGTCTGGACGTCACGTTCGGTCAGCGCAAGCCGATCGCATTTACGTTGTTCGACTTCTTCAACCGGTCCCTGCGTGCCAACAACTGGGAAACGCTGCAGACTTTGAACCGCAACTCCAACGATGTCGGTGGTCGCGTTGAATTCCATCCGGGTGACACGCCCGAGCGTCGGCCGTTCAACATCGCGTTGTCGGGCGCCTACTCGATCGACCGGTTTGAGGACTACGGCGGGTTCAACACCAATACCATCCGCACCCGTTTGAATGGCTCCTGGCGCTTCCTGCCCAAGACCGCCGCCTATCTTGACGCCACTTGGGACTTCCGGACGTTCACGGACAGCTATCTTCAAGATCACAATTTGACTTACAATTCCAAGCCGTTTCGGGCACGCGGCGGCATTTCAGGCGCCATCACCAAGCGCATCAGCTTCGACCTCTCGGCAGGCTGGGGCATGTCGTTGCTCAGCTCGGCCGTGACGCCCGGTTTCAGTTCGTTCCTCGCCGGCGCGTCCTTTGGTTTTCGGCCGACGGAAACAACGCGCCTGACCGTGGGTTACACGCATGACATGCGCGACGCCTACTTGGGCGGTTTTGCAGATGTGCACCGCTTCGGCTTCTTGGGCAAGCAACGCTTTGGCACGATCATCGATGTGTCCGCGAGCTTTGGCGCATCGTACCTGAAGTTCGGTGCCGCGCAGGCGACGTACGGCGTGAGCGTGCTCGGTGCCAACGCCGTTGCGGGGATGCCTGGCTACTTCCAGCGGCACGATTGGCAGCTCGACGGCAACCTGACGGTGATGTTCGAGGTCACGCGCTACGTGGGCTTGTCGCTTGGCTACAACCTGCGGTCCGTCATTACGCCTTTCAAGCTGACGTCGAGCAATGCGCTGATTCTGGACGCAGGCGAGTACACGGCGCATGAGGTGTTTGCCTCGGTCATCGCTCGTTACTGAGCGCCCGACGCTGATCGCCGCGTGCAATTCTTTTCACACCACCTTCGGGGCCGTTGGGGCGAAATTGATCCTCGGCGCATGGCATGGCAACCAAACCGCCCTGCCTGAGATTCGCGAGAATCTGAACGCTGCGCCAAACTAGCCGTGTTGCCGCCCACACCTCGGGCTGGACGTGTTCCCTGGAGCCCCGACCCGATGCCCGCAGTTCCCCATCGACAACCCGCTGACAGTGCGATCCGGAAAACCCGATCCGCGCTGTTGCTGTTGGCCGGGTCGACAATTCGTGCCTTTGGCGCTGCGCGGCTCGAACGCGGCATGCACGCTGGACCGTGGGTCGGTGTGCTGCTGCTGGCGCTGCTGGTCGGTGGCTGCTCGGCGACTGCGAATGCCGGTTACAGCGACGTGCATGTGGACGTGCGCTCCGCGATCCAGGCGGCAAGTTTGGGACCTGGCGATGAATTTGACGTGCGTGTGTACGAGGAACCGGCGCTTTCGGGCGTGCACACCGTCTCGCCCACCGGTCAGATCGACTACCCGCTGATCGGCACCGTGACGGTTGAAGGCCTCGTGGCGTCGCAGGTCGCCGCGTTGTTGCGGCAAAAGCTGGCGCAAGGCTACCTCAAGCACCCGTATGTTACCGTCCAGGTCAAGACGCTGAGTTCCAAGAAGATTTTCGTGCTCGGCGAAGTCAAGACGCCGGGCCGGTTTGCCTACGCCGACAACATGACGATCGTCGAAGCCGTGACGTTGGCCGGCGGCTTTGCCGCGATGGCCGAGCGCAATTACGCGATCGTCACGCGCATGGACGCGACCGGTGAGCGGCGCATTCCGGTGCCGGTCGACAAAATCATGCAAGGGCTGGCGGTCAATTTTCAGGTCCAGCCCGGCGACATCATCTACGTACCGGAGACCATCCTGTGACGGCGCCACTTCACGTATCCAATCAGGCGGTTCCAGGCGAACAGCCGGTTGACGCCATGGTCGCCCGGTTACGCGACATTCTGGGGCGCCGCCGCTGGTGGTTCCTCGTCACGACCGCGCTCGTCTTCGCCGCCGCCATCGTCTTCGTGCGCCATCAGCGACCGATCTTCCGCGCAACCGGCACGCTGCAAATCGATGGCGCGCCGCCCAAAGTTCTGGGCGACATGAGTGAGGTCTACGGCCTTGGCGCGGCAGGTTCAAGCAACGGTATGCGCCAGTACTATCGGGCACAGCAGTCGATCCTGCAGTCGCGCGACTTGGCCGCTATGGTGGTCAGCCGTCTGGCGTTGAGTCACGACGAACGGTTTTTTGGCTTTGCGTATGCCGAGAAGCCGCTCTCCACGGCGCAAAAAGAGTCGATCATGGCCAACGCGGACGCGGTCGGCATGATGGCCAGCCGGGTTCTTGTCGAAATGACCGAAGACACGCTGATTGCCAAGATTTCCGTGGAAGACCCCGATCCCGAGTTTGCCCGCGACCTCGCAAACGCCGTGATGGCGGCCTATAAAGACCGCAATATCAATAACAAACGGCGGGTCGTGCAGGATGCGTATGCGGATTTGCGCGCGATGCGCAAGAAGTTGGAAGAGACCAAGACGCAGTCGCAGCAGGCGCAGTACGACTTTGAGCGCCAGCACGATCTGAGCGACAACCGTCGATTGGCCGTGAACGAGCGCAATCTGGAACTAAATCGTGCGCTCCGGGAAGTGCATGGCATCCGGCTCAAGGCGGAACTCGATGTCGGCCAGCTCAAAAAGGCCAAAGGCGTCCACGATATCTTCTCGATTTCCGCACCCAGCCTGATGCGCGATGGCTTGGTCGGCGAATTGAAGCGGCGCTGGCTTGAACTGGGCACCAAACGGCGCGAACTGGCCGCGACGTATCTGGAGAAGCACCCGCGCCTGGAAGCGATTGATCAGCAGATGAATCAGCTGGAATCGCTGGCGGTCCGCCATGCGGCGACGATGCTGGACTCCGCGATGCAGGGGCTGGCCGCTGCGCGCGTGGAAGAAGAAGACATCATGCAGCAGTTGAAGGTGACCAAGGAGGAGGACGGGGAAATTCGTCAGACCAAGCTGGAACACGACAAACTGGTGGCGAAGTCTGAAGAAGACAAGATGTTCTACGAGAAGGTCGCGAAGCGCTACGCGGAGACGGACCTGACCAAGGACGTGGGCGTGAACAACGTGTCGGTGCTCGACGCCGCCGTGACGCCGCATGGGCCAGTCAGGCCGAACATGCAGTTGAGCCTGGCGATCGGCATCCTGCTGGCCCTGGTGATGGGCGTCGTGGCAGCGCTGATCGCGGAAATGCTGGACAACACGATTCAGGGACGTGCGGACGTCGAACGCATTCACAACCTGCCGTATCTGGGCGCGATTCCGACTTTCGAACCTGGCGACGTGGCAGAGGGCAAGGAACTGCCCGGGAACGTCAACGACCTGTACGTCTACTACCGGCCGAACTCGCGCGTCGCTGAAGCGGCCCGGTCGGTGCGCACGAACCTGCTCTTCATGCGCCCGGACAAGCCCCTCCACACGCTGCTGGTGTCCTCTGCGCATCCGCGCGAAGGCAAGACGTCGACCTCCGCAACCCTGGCGATCACGCTGGCGGCGGCTTCCGGACGTTGCATCCTCATCGACACGGACTTGCGCAAGCCGCGTTTGCACAAGGTCTTTGGCGTGCCCAATGTCGGCGGCGTGACGGGCTACATCTTGTCGCGCGAGCCCGTGACCAACTTTGTCCAGCCGACCCAAGTGCCGGGCCTGGATTTCATGCCGTGCGGCGCGCTGCCGCCCAATCCATCCGAGATCCTGCACACCGAGCGCTTCAAGGCGATGGTCGAGGAACTCAAACAGCACTACACGGCCGTCGTGTTTGACTCGCCGCCGATTGAGATTGTGTCCGATGCCCTGGTGATCGCGGCGCTGGTCGATGGTGTTGTGCTTGTGGCACACACGGCCAAGTCGCGGCACGACTGGGTGGCATCCGCCGTTGCACACTTGCGCAGCGTCAATGCACCGCTGATGGGCATCGTGCTGTCGCGCACGGGAATTCAGGGCGTCGGGTACGGCTATTACTATGGCAAAGGCTACCGCAAGGGCGGCGCGTACCGGGCGCGGTACCAGTACCAGTACCGCTATGGTGCCGAGGAAGAGCAGGACCAACTGGAAGCAGCCCACTTTGCCCAACCCGGCGGCGCGCGAATCGATCGCGGCGACTCCGGCGGCAATGCCGCGTTTGCGCCTCCGCCTGTCGATCACGAAGATCCGCCGGATGTGTAAGCCTTTGCGGTTCAGGTTTGCGTAATCGTGAGTTGACCTTGACCTCGGACGGTGTTTCGAGCCATCCTATTCCGCGCGGGAAAGCGCTCGCGTTTGCTCCGGCATGTCCGGTGTGTCGCAACACTGGGCGAAGCCGGAAGGTGGCGGATGGACAAAGTTGTCGGCATCGATCTTGGAACGACCAACTCCTGCGTTTGCCTGTATGAAAGCGGTGTTGCGCACGTCATTCCGAACGCGGAAGGCTCCCGTACGACGCCTTCCATGGTGGCGTTTACACCAGACGGGCAGCGCTTGGTCGGCAACATCGCCAAACGCCAGGCGGTAGCCAATCCTCAGAACACGGTTTTTGCGACGAAGCGGCTCATGGGTCGCAAATTCAAGACGCCAGAAGTGCAGCGGATGCAGATGACTGCGCCCTTCAAGATTGCCGCCAACGACAACGGCGATGCGGCAGTCACGGTGCACGGCAAGCGGTACTCGCCGCCAGAAATCGGCGCGTTTGTGCTGCGTGCGCTCAAGGAGTCCGCGCAGGAATACACCGAAGCGACGATCAAGGATGCGGTTGTTGCGGTTCCCGCCTACTTTGACGACGCCCAGCGCCAAGCCACGCGCGATGCCGGTCGGCTGGCCGGCTTGAACGTCCTGCGCATCATCAACGAACCGACGGCCGCCGCATTGGCGTATGGCATCGGCGCAGAATCGTCCGGCACCATCGCGGTCTACGACTTGGGCGGCGGCACGTTCGATATTTCCATCCTGGATTTCTCCGGCGGCGTGTTTCAAGTCAAAGCGACCCACGGCGACACGTTCCTGGGCGGTGAAGACATCGACGCGCGCCTGATGGACACGTTGATCGCGGACTTTCTCGCGGACACGAACATCGACGTGCGCAAGGATCCGGTCGCGCTGCAGCGCATGAAGGACGCCGCGGAGCGCGCCAAGATTGAGCTCTCGACTGTCGATGAAACCGAGATTTCCCTGCCATTTCTGACCGCGGATGCCTCCGGGCCCAAGCACCTGCGGCGACTGCTGCATCGCACGGAGCTTGAGGCGTTGACCGAAGATCTGGTGGTCCAGACCATCGCTCACTGTCAGGAAGCGCTGACCGGCGCCGGCGTCAGCATCGATCAGATTACCGACGTGCTGCTGGTCGGTGGCATGACCAAGATGCCGCTGGTGCAACGCACCGTCGCGGATTTCTTTGTACGTCAGCCCAACCGCAGCGTCAATCCGGACGAAGCAGTCGCGGTCGGCGCGGCGATCCAGGCGGCGATCCTGTCCGGCGATGTCGGCGAAGTCGTGCTTCTCGACGTGAACCCGCTGTCGCTCGGCATCGAGACGGCCGGCGGCGTGATGACCAAGCTGATTCCGCGCAACGTGACCGTGCCGGTGAGTGTGACGGAAATCTTCACGACTTCCGAGGACTACCAGCCGTTGGTCAACATCCACGTGCTGCAGGGTGAACGTCCGCTGGCAGCGGATAACACGAGCCTGGCGCGCTTTGAACTGGTTGGCATTCCACCAGCGCTGCGCGGCGTGCCGAAGATTGAGGTCACGTTCTCGATTGACGCCAACGGCATCCTGAGCGTTGACGCCCGCGACCTGGGCACCAAGAAAGAGCAGAGCCTGCGCGTGCGGGCGACGTCGGGCCTGACGGAACAGGCGATCGAGCGGATCCTGTCGGAAGCCGAGCAATACCAGGAATCCGATCGGCTGCATGTCGAGATGGCCGATTTGCGACGGCGTTTGGCGGGCCTGATCTACACCACGGAACGCTCGTTGGCCGAGAGTGCCAATTACTTGACCGAGTCAGAGCTGGCGCAAATCCGTGTGGATCTGGAAGAAGGTCGCCGGGCGACCGAAAGCGCCGATATGGCGCGCATGGCCAATGCGCTGCGTGAGTTGGAAAAGTCGGCATTTCGCATCACTGAGGTCATGTACAAGGATTTGGCGTAGCCGCTCCGCGCGCCAAACTTGCCCACGCCGCCATGCCGACCCAACCGCACGAGACCCACACACCCGACCACTACCGCCTGCTCGGCGTAGCGCCGCGGGCGACCGACGCGCAGATCAAGGCGGCGTACCGCAAGCTTTCCCGCATTTACCATCCCGATGCCCAAGGTGGCAGTCCGGTGGCGGAGAACTGCTTCAAGCAGGTCGCGGGTGCCTACGCGGAACTGGCCGATCCCGCGCGGCGTCTGAACTACGATCGCATGCTGATGCTGCGGGACCCCATCCGCCTTGTCGACGATCCGCGGGCAGAGCGCGCGCTCGATGTGCTGGACACGGTGGTGACGCGGTTGCGCAAACGCCAGACCGCATTGCCGAGCGCCGGTCACGGCCGCGACTTGCGGGTCGAACATCCGCTGCCGTTTGCCAAGGCGATGCTCGGCGGTATCGTGACAGTACGGGCGGAATTTGCGACGACTTGCACGCCGTGCCACGGTGCTGGCACGTCAGAGCCCGAACGCAATCCCGTCTGCCACGTTTGCCAGGGTCAGGGCACGCTGAAGACTGGTCTGCGCCGCCAGGACATGCGCTGCGCGTTCTGCAGCGGTCGCGGACTGCTCCTGCTGGCGCCATGCAAAGGGTGCGGCGGATCGGGGCAGGTGGCGGCGCATCAGGACGTGGACGTGCACGTGCCCATGCGGTGTCGCGACGGCGCCCATTTGCGCGTGCGCGGCGGCGGTGAAGCGGCGCCAGGCGGCAAGGCCGGGGATCTGGTCGTTGTGGTACGCATCCAGCCGCACGCGTTCCTCCGCGCCGACGGCGACGACTTGGTTTGTCAGGTACCGCTCACGTGGAGCGAGGCTCTCGCAGGCGCGCGCGTGCCGGTGCCAACGTTGGGCGGCACGCACTGGCTGACGGTGCCGCCCGGAACGCCGCCCGGCCGAGAATTTCGCGTGGGCGGACACGGGCTGCCGGTCGGTTCGAGTCCCGCGGGCCCCGCCAAACGCGGCGCGTTGCGTGTCCAAGTGTTCATGGACATGCCCAGCGAACTCGCGCCATCACAGGTTGCAGCCGTGCTGGCTCTGGAAGCGCAATTGGGCGTGCAGCGGTTTGCCCGCGCCACAGCGTATCGCGCGGCCGTCGACGGCTTGGACACTGCGGACGGCCCGAGCAAATGACGGTCGGTGAGGCCGGCGAGTTGCTCGTCATTCACCAGCTGCGCGGCATCTTCGATGCGCCGAGGGCCGATCTGCTGGTTGCCAACGGCGACGACGCGGTGGTTTGGCAGCCGGACGGTCCCGTCGCCGCGACGATCGATTCCATCGTCGCCGGTGTGGACTGGCTGGAAGATCGCACGCCACCGGCCGCTATCGGTCACCGCGCGGCAGCCGTGAACCTGAGTGATTTGGCAGCGATGGGGGCACGTCCGCGGCTTCTGCTGCTGGCGCTCGAAGTGCCACCTGAACAGGATCTCGCCGCGTTGCTGGCCGCGGCGCGCGCTTTGAAAGCGCTGGCTGACCGGCATGGCGCGACCGTCGTGGGCGGCGATCTGGGATTTTCCCCGGGACCGGCGCGGTGGACCGTGACGGCATTGGGCACGCTGCCCGGCGAGCCGATGCGCCGCGATCGGGTGCAGCCCGGCGATGTGATCTGGCTGGCCGGAGCGGTTGGGCTTGCGGCGCTCGGACTTGCGGCGCTGCGCGCAGGCGACGACCAACCGCAGTTCATTGCCGCGCACCTGTGGCCTCAGCCGCTGGTCGCTCTGGGGCTGCAACTCCGCAATGCCGGCGTCCGCGCGGCGATCGATGTCTCCGACGGATTGGGCTTGGATGCGCAGCGGCTTGCCCAAGCCAGCGGGATCGATATGCACTTGAATCTGCCGCGCCCGGATTGGGTCTCGCCCGAAACAGAGCAGTGGTTGCGGTCGCGCGACCTTGATTGGCGCCTCGCATGTGCTGCGGGTGGCGACGACTACGCCCTCCTGTGCGCTGCCCCGCCACATCTGGACCTGACGCCGCTCGGCGCACGGCCGATCGGCCACGCGCGGACAGGCACAGGCCTCGTACACCTGACCGTGGACGGAGTTGCTTGTCCTGTGGACGGTTTTCGTCACGGCCGCTGAAGGCAGACACGCGGGCCGAATTCGAAGATCACCGGTCGGCGGTCCGCGGCTCGTCGCCAGGCTGCGCGTCCGATCCCAGTCCCAGATACCACGGGGTTGACCGGCGAACTTTGGGATTTGAATCAGGTCGTCGTGCTGAGAACTGGCAATGCGCTGTGGATGTCCTAGTCTGGGGGCTGCGGTCGGTACCGCACCGGGTTGGCTATGGTCAGCGAACTCATCAGCCAACGCTCGTGGGCAACCGAGGCCGGCACCCGGCGCTTCGTGCGCTATCACGCCGACGGCAAAGCCGACGATGCCTACGCGGACATTTTCCGCATGCGCCTGAGCACGATCGGCGTGGGCACCTATCTGGGCGCGGCAACTGACGAAGTCGACGCGGCATACGAAGCCACGATCATCGACGCGGTCCGCCGCGGCATCAATGTCATCGACACGGCGGGCAACTACCGATGTCAACGCGGCGAACGGGTGGTCGGACGCGCACTCAAACTGCTGACGACCTCCGGCGAAGTGTGGCGCAGCGAGCTCTTTGTCGCCAGCAAAGCCGGCTTTGTGCCCTTTGACGGCGCGCCGCCCGCGGACAAGGCGGGCTGGATGCGCGATTGCACCGTGCGCCGCGGATTGGCCACGGAGGACGATCTGGTCGGCGGCTGCCACTGCATGACGCCGGCGTACCTGCGCGAAGCCCTGGATCGCAGCCTCAACAATTTGGGCCTGGAAACCCTGGACGTGCTGTTCCTGCACAACCCCGAGACCCAGCTCCAGGTGTTGGACCGCGCGACGTTCGAGGATCGCCTGCGCTTGGCCTTTGAGGCGCTCGAAGAGGCGGTGGCGTCGGGCAAAATTCGCGCGTATGGCCTGGCTACCTGGTCAGCGTTGCGGGCACGGCCGGATGAGCGCGATCACATTTCCTTGGCCCGCATGCTGGAATTGGCGAGTGAGGTCGCAGGCCTGCGCCACAACATGCGCGCGGTGCAGCTGCCGGTGAATCTGGCGATGCCGGAAGCGCTGACGCGGGCCAACCAACCCGTTCGCGGCCACATGCTGCCGGCACTCGATGCAGTGCGCGAATTGGGGCTGCTGGCGCTCGCATCGGGACCGCTGCTGCAAGGGCGCCTGGGGCGAGCCTTGCCGAGCCACGTGCCCACGCTGGAGGGCGCCGAGACGCCCGCGCAACACGCGCTGCAATTTGCCCGTTCCGCGCCGTCGGTGACCAGTGCGCTGGTTGGCATGGCTTCGGTGCAACACGTCGCGGAAAATACCCGCGTGCTGACATGGCCCAAGGCGTCGGCCCAGTGGTTGCAAGCGGCGATGGCAGATCACCCGGGCGCCGGAATGGCGGCACGATGATGAAAGGGCCGATACGCTCCGACCGAAGTTGGAGATCAACTGTTTTCGATCCGCGGCGTGCCACCAGAGGTGCACGCTCGCGGTCCCAGTCCGAAATGCACCAGGTCTCACCGACGTAAGTGGATGCTCGACATGACTCAGCAGGTCTACACGGTGAGCTTGGCCACCAGCTGTTCCATGCCGTCCTTGGCATCCTTGAACAGCATCCGCGTCGACGGCGAAACGAACAGCGGATTGTCCACGCCGGCGTAGCCCGCGCCACGCGAACGTTTCAGCACCACCACGCGCTTGGCTTTCCAGACTTCCAGAACGGGCATCCCGTAAATCGGGCTCGTGGCGTCCGTCTGCGCCGCCGGATTGACGATGTCGTTGGCGCCGACGACGAAGACCACGTCCGTTCTGGGAAAATCCGCATTGATTTCATCCATTTCCAGCACGATGTCGTACGGCACGCTCGCTTCGGCCAGCAGCACGTTCATGTGGCCCGGCAGGCGGCCGGCGACCGGATGGATGGCAAATCGCGTGTTCACGCCGCGCTTGCGCAGAATATCAACCAGCTGCTTGACGGCGTGCTGCGCGCGGGCCGCGGCCATGCCAAAGCCCGGCACGATGACCACTTCCTTGGCGTTGCGCAGCTCTTCGGTCAGTTCGTCGATCGACGTTTCCGTCATGTCGCCGACGACCTTGGCGCCATTGCCGCCACCGGCTGGCGCGTCTGCACCGAAGCCACCGAAGATCACCGACCAGATCGAGCGGTTCATCGCCCGGCACATGATGGTCGAGAGAATCGCGCCGGAGCTGCCGACGAGCGCGCCGGTGATGATGAGCAGGTTGTTGTCGAGCATGAAGCCGGCGGCCGCGGCCGTCCAACCCGAGTAGCTGTTCAACATCGACACCACGACGGGCATGTCCGCGCCGCCGATCGCCGCAACCAGGTGCACTCCGAGGATGCACGCGAGAAGCGTCATGCCGAGCAGGAAGGGCAGCGCGCTCGTGCCGGCCATCGTCGCGAACGGCACCACCATGAACAGCGACGCACTGAACATCAGCAGGTTCGCCAGATGGCGGCCGGGCAGCAGCAAGGGCTTGCCGGAGACACTGCCGCGCAGCTTCAGGAACGCCACAATCGAGCCGGTGAAGGTGATCGCGCCGATGAGCACGTCCAGCCAGATTTCGACGCGCTCGGCGACGTCCACCGCCGCATGGCTCGGTTCCAGGAAAGCCGCATAGCCGACGAGCACCGCGGCGAGGCCGACGAAACTGTGCAGCACCGCGACCATCTCGGGCATCGCGGTCATCGCAACGCGCTGCGCCATCGTGACGCCAACCGCCGCACCGATCGCCAACGCACCGATCAGAAACGCGATGTTATCCTTGCTGCCCGCGACGAGCATCGCCAGGATGGCCAGCGCCATGCCGACAATGCCGTAGCCGTTGCCGCGCCGGGCGGTCTCCTGCGAAGCCAGGCCGCGGAGCGAACTGATGAACAACACGCCGGCGATGACCCAGGCAAGCGTCTTGAAGACGTCCATCGCATTTGGCACGAATACTTCCGTCGAAGTTGGCACGGGAAGCTCCTATTTGTGGAACATGCGCAACATGCGCCGGGTGACCAGGAAGCCACCGCCGATGTTGATCGTCGCAAAGAGCACTGCGAACAGCGCGAGGATGGGTGCAGGCCTGGACAGGTCGCCATGCATGTGCAGCATGCCGCCGACGACGATGATGCCGGAAATGGCGTTCGTCACCGACATCAGCGGCGTGTGCAAGGCGGGCGTGACGCTCCAGATGACCTGCACGCCGACGAAGCACGACAGGACGAAAATCGTCAGCTGTTGGGCAAAATGGTGCAAGCCGCTGGCGTCGCTGCCGGCCGTGCTCAGGCCCAGATAGGCAACCACCAGGATCGCCAGCGAAACCCATGTGAGCGGCGCCGTGCGGGCAGAGCCCAAGTGTTCGCGTGCAACCTTGCCGTGACCGTGACCGCTCGACTTGACCGGCGCGGGTGCGGCAACAGCAGCGACCGGCGCCGGCGCGGCTACAGGCGTGGCAGCCGGAGCTGGTGTGGACGCCGCAGGTTTGGCCGGCGGCGGCCACGTGATGGCGCCCTGATGCGTGACCGTCGCGCCACGCACGACTTCGTCGTCGAAATCAACCTTCCAGCCTTTGGCGCCGCCCATGTCGGTCAGCAAGTGCACCAGATTCTGGCCGTACAGGTTGCTCGCCGTCGTCGGCAGGCGGCCCGCGAGGTCCGTGTAGCCGATCACAATCACGCCGTTGTGCACGACGACCTGGTCGGCGACCGTCACGTCGCAGTTGCCGCCCGATTCGGCCGCCATATCGACAACAACGGAGCCGGGCTTCATCAGCTCGACCATGTCCTTGAACCACAGCTTGGGCGCCGGCTTGCCAGGAATCAGCGCCGTCGTGATGACGATGTCGACTTCCTTGGCCTGGGCGCGGAACAGCGCATATTCGGCTTCCAGGAACGCGGGGCTCATTTCCTTGGCGTAACCACCGCCGCCGTCGCCGTCTTCCTTGAAGGTGACTTCGAGGAATTCGCCGCCCATCGACTCGATCTGCTCGCGGACCGCGGCGCGCGTGTCAAACGAACGGATGATGGCGCCCAAGCCCTTGGCCGTGCCCAACGCCGCCAGACCGGCGACACCAGCACCGATGACCAGCACTTTGGCCGGCGGAACCTTGCCCGCGGCGGTCATTTGGCCGGTGAAAAAGCTGCCGAAACGGTTCGCGGCTTCCAGCACGGCGCGATAGCCGGCGATGTTGGCCTGCGAGGACAGCGCGTCCATCTTCTGGGCGCGGCTGATGCGCGGGATGCATTCCATCGCCACAACGGTCAGGTTGCGGGCGCGCGCGCGCTCCAGCAGCTCGGCGTTGCGCGCGGGATAGAAATAGCCGAGCACCGTCGCGCCTTCACGCACGAGATCGACTTCATGCGCGCCCAGATCGTCGCGTTGGCGCAACGGCCGCAGTTTCAGCAGCACGTCCGCGGCGGCGTAATGCGCCGCGATGTCCGTCGCAATGGTCGCGCCGGCCTCGACGTATGCCGAATCGCCAAAGTTGGCAGGCAAACCCGCGCCGGATTCCACGGCGACGTCAAAGCCGAGCGCTTTGAGCTTGCGCACGCTGTCAGGCGTTGCGGCAACTCGGGTTTCAAGGGGCAAAGAATCGGTGGCGAGGGCTTCACGCACCACGGCAATGCGCATGGCAGGCTCCGGGTTCGCGTTCCTGAGGACGCAGACTGGACGTAGAAACGCGCCGTCCAGCGGGGCCAAGAGTGTCGTCCACACCGCCGAAAACGTCAACGGCGGAGCGCTTCACTCTGTCACAGAAGTGTCTCGCGAACCGGAAGGATCAGGTCGGCGTGCACGCCGTCTTGGCGGCCGGGCACTGATTGGTCGTGCACGTGTTGATGCACGCTTGGTCGGACTTGCACGTGCTGTCGCAGGCCTGATGGCAGGTGCTCCAGGCTTCGAAATCCTTGAAGCCTTGGACGGATGCGGCGCTGTAGCAGCCGTTCTGACAAGTCCCGACGTCGCCGCCGGTCTGGTAGCAGTTCTGGACGCACGTGGTCGTCTGCGCGCAGTCTTTGGTGCCGCTGGGGTTGTAGCAGGCCACGGCTGTGTCGACGCATCCCGGCGCTGACTTGCCCATGCAATTCAGCATCGCGTAGGCGGTGGTCGCGGTCGCAGTCGAGCCTTTCTTGACGCAGGCCATCACGCACTTGATGTCCGGCGATTGCCCAGGGCCACCGCTGCAGCCCATCGCGCAGCCGATGACAGCCGGACATGTCGCGGTTCCATTCGGCGCGATGCACTGGATCATGCTGGCGCTGCACGCCGGGTCGCTCTGATCGCAGCCGATTTTGCTGAACAAGAACTTGTCCGCGTCGCTCGTGGTGTTGTGGAGGCAACTGAACATACAGGTCGGATCGTTGCCGCCGTTGCCGCAGCCCATGACGCAGACCAGCGCCTCCTCACACGTTTGCGTGCCCGTGGGCGCGAGGCAGACAACGAGTTTGTCTTCGCAGCCCGCCGTCGCAGTGATGTCCTTGCCGAGACACGGCGCAACGTCCACGTAGGCGTTCTGGCCCGCCTGGGTCATCTGGCCAAAGCACGCAATTGCACAACCGAATTGGTCTGTCGCTTGGCTGCAAGCGCTCAGGCAGCCCATGGAATCGTAGCAGCCCTTGGGACCGGTCTTGCCGTCGACAAAACAACCGAACGTCTCCTTCATGCACGCCGCGGTCGGATCGCCGTTATTGGGCGCGGTGGCCATGCAGTCTGCAAAAGGCTTCGCGGCGGCTTTGCCAGCGGCGCTGATTTTCTCGTAGCAGGTCTGCAAGCAGCTCATGACATTGGTCTTGCCGGCGTTGCAGGTGTCGAAGCAGGTCTTCACGTCGCCGCAGCCGCCGGTCCCGGTCTTGCCGTCTTCAATGCAGTCAAAGATCTTGGGCATGCAGCGCAGGGACGTGCAGTCCGCCATGCAACCCGTGTCGGTGGAGCCTTTGCACTGGCCCTCGACGCACTGAGCTTGGACGCAGGTCAACAGCGCGGTCGCCGTCGGCAAGGCCGCTGGCGCGCCGCCCGCGATGCACTCCGACGCACAGGAGCTTGCCGTGCTGTTGGCACATGCGGCCTGTGCGCAATCCGTGATGGCTGCGCAGGTGTTGTATTTGTAGGACATCGTGTCCGTCGGCGTCCCGTCGCCACCGATGGTATCTCCGGACTGCACGTCGCTTCCCGCAGTGTCATTGCCCAACGCATCGCTGCCCGTCGCGTCCTGATCGCCAACGACGGCGTCATCGGTGGAAGTCGCGGTCGTCGAATTGCCGCATGCGGCGGACCAGGTACACAGACTGAGCCAAAAAACCACGCGCATAGTCTTCATCGATGCCTCTCCAATGTCGGGGAATTGCGGTCAACTACCGCTGGCGCATGCGACGCATTCGCGGGCAAACGGAAGGGCCCGCAGTCGCTGGACGGGAACCTCATCGCCACATGTCGAACAGAAGCCATAACTGCCCATTTGCATGCGCTGCAGAACTGCAAGGATCTCAGCATATTCCTTTCGCATCGCCGCGTCCAATGCTTGCAAAACGTCGTCGTTCTCGGTCGATACCGCCTGCTCGGCAAAGTCTGCTTCCAGCGGTTCATGGGTGTGGCGCAGACCGTCTTCGACGTGGCCAACGCGAAGCTCCAAGTCCAGAAGCCGTTGCCGCAGATTGATCTCGATCTCTTGGTAAGTAGCCATATCTTGCCTCCGCACCCGCGACATCCGTTGGGAGGATAACAGCGAACCGGGAGCGAACCAGCGGCGCCCGTCACGCCTCTGTCATGGCCGCCGATCGCGTTCGTTGCGGCGAACTGCGCGATCGCGGCGCCGGTCGGGATCCAACAGACGCGAAAGCACGTCCGCACCCGTTCTGACCGCATCCGTCACCGCACCTTCGATCGCCCGTTGCATCTGCTGCTTCTGCAACTTGCGCTGCCGACGCCTCTGCCAACGCTCCGCGTCCAACGCGAGACGCTCGGGACTCGCGGCGAGCGCCCGCCAGCCATGCAGCAACAGACCGATCGCCCAACCGGACGCCACGATCCAGTGCCAGCCTGCCTGCGGGCTGACGCCCATTCCCGCTGTCGCCGCATCGATGCCCCACAGGCCGAGATTCACCGCGACATAGGTGATGAGGTGGCTGCGCAGGTGGTGACGGCGCTCGATTTGCAGCTCGGCCACGATCGCGTCGCGCGATTTCGTGCGGTCGACCTCGGCCACGGCGGCGTCAATTTCTGCCGCCGACAAGCCCACTTCGCGCGCCGTCTCAAGCAGCTGCGCGTGGCTCAGGTCGTCGTGGCCCGCACTCTTGGCCTGACGTTCGATGGCCCGGGCCAGAATCGCCTGCATCTCGTCGCGGTTGTAGTGACGCTCTGCCATGGCATGGCCTCAAGTTACGGGCGGTTGAACCATTCGCCAGGATCCGCCGGCTGACCGTTGTGGCGAATCTCAAAGTACAGATAGCGACCCTTGAGCGAACCGGACTGGCCGATATCGGCGATCCGTTGGCGCGCCGGGACGACTTCGCCGACGACGACGCGGATGTTCTCCAAGTGTGCGTACACCGTGTGCCAACCGCGACCGTGGTCGAGGATGACAGTGTCGCCATAGCCCGTCAGCCAGCCGACGTAGGCCACGCGGCCCCAGAACACCGCCCGCACCGGCGCGCCGATCTGTCCGCCAGCGGCCCGGTAATCCAGCCCGCGGTGCATCAGGATCGTGCCGAATTTCGGGTGTTTGACCTCGCCAAACCCCACCTCGACGCGCCCGGCCACCGGCGGCAACAGCTTGCCTTGGGTCTGCGAAAACGTGTACTTGCGCTCCTGCCATTCCTTCAGCGTCGCGACCTTGCCGGCCACTTCGCGGCTCGCCGCGTCCAAATCCCGCGCCAGCCGTTCCGCCGTCTTCTTGTCCTCATCGATTTGCACAATCAACGCCAGCTTGTCGCGCCGTTCCTGCTCTGCCTGCCATTTCTTGTCGTGCAGTTGCAGGTCCAGTTGGTTGAGCGCGCCAAGCGCCGCATCGCGGTCCTTGGTCAACGCCTCCTGGTCGGTCAGACGCTTGGTGTACTCGCGCAGTCGCGCGCGATCGTCGACAATCAGCCGCCGCAGCAGGCGATCCTTGACGATCGACTTGGCAAAATCGTCCGTCGACAACGCAAACCGCAGCGAAGGCAGCGCTTCGATCCGGGCCAGCGCCCGCAGCCGCGCTTGCACGGCCAGCCGCATCTTCGCCAGCTCCGTCTCCGCCTTGGCGCGCGCATCTTCTGCGGAAACCAGCGCATCCGTCGCTTGGGCGCGTTGCACGGACAGCTTGACGATCTTGTTGTCGTTCTCGGTCGAATCGCGGTCCAGTTCGTCCAGCGCAGTCAAGAGCCCCAGCTCCGTATCCAACTGCTTGGCATAGCGGTCCAGCAGCGCCTTCTTCTCCGCGCCTTCCAAATGCGGCGGCTGCGGCAACGGTTGTGCGTGGACGGTGAGCGCCGTGCCCAGGATGGCCAAAAGCCACACGCGTTTCACGGTCTATACACTCCGCCCGAAGTTCGAGAACAATCCTTCTCCAACCGTGGCGTGCCACCCGAGGTGCACGCTCGCGGTCCCAGTCCGAAATGCAACTGGTCTGACCGGCAGAGTTTGGTATTGGAAATCGGTCCGCATGTTCATACCTTCAGGTAGCGGCCGACGGACAGCGTGCTCGCCGTCAGACCGACCGTTGGGCCACCCAGCACCAGCCACGCAATCATGCCCGGCGGCATCAGCGACCAGGACAGATTGAGCAGGTGAACATCCCGCACCAGACCGCGCAGTTCCAGGTGCAGAAGCCCGAGCAGCAGCATCGCCACCAGCGCGCCTGCCAAGCCTTGTAGCGCACCTTCGACCAGGAACGGCAAGCGAATGAAACTCGGCGTCGCGCCGACCAGCGACAGAATCTCGATTTCGTCGCGGCGGGCAAAAACACCCAGACGGATGGTCGAAAACACGAAGAACATCGCGCTCGCCAGGAGCACTATCGACAGCACGAGGCCGACCGTACGCGCGATCTCGACCAGCGCAAACAGCAGCCGCAGCTTCTCCGCGCCGGTCGGCACTTCATCCACGGATTTCACCGACTTCAGGCTCGCCGCCCACTTGGCCAGCTCTTCGACGTCACCGCGGCTCGCCAAATCCGCTTCCAGTTCCACTTCGAGCACGGGCTGGCCGGGAATCGCCGCCTCATCGAGGCCTTCCAACAGTTCGGGCGTCATCGCCTGCTTGTTGCGCTCGCGATCCTGCTGCGGCGTCAGGAATTTGACGGATTTCACACCCTTGCGCTGGCGAATCTGCGCTTCCACCGCCTTGATGTCCGGCGTCGTTGCAGCTTCCTGTAGATACACCGGAATCGTCAGTGATTCTCCAAGGCTATGCATCAGGTGGCTGGCATTGACCAGCACCATCGCGAACAGGCCCACCAGCGTCAGCGCCAGCGCGATCGTCAGCGCGCTTACGGCCGTCAGCCACGGCGATGAACGCACGAGCAGGAACGCTTGATGCAGCACATAGCCAATCCGCGGGGCGCGTTTCACGACTCACCTCCGCGGTTCTCGGCTTCGGGTTCGGCCGCCAATTCTTCCAGCACCGGAACAGGTTGCGTCATGCGCACCGGCGACGACGAGAACGGCGAGCCGACCAGCGGCAGAATCGCGCCGGTGGGAATTGGCCCCGTCGTGTTCGCACCATTCGCTGTTGTCGGCGCTGCACCGGGCACGACAAGCCCGGCGATCGGCCCCGTCTGGCGTTCCGTCGGCAACGGCATCGTTTGGCGTTCCGGCGCGGGCCGATCACTCAGCCCCGGGCGCTCGCCCGCGAGGAATTTGTCCGCACGCGCCGACTTCGGCCGGTCCTCGATCAGCTCACCCTTGGACAACACCAGCGTCCGCATGGCGTAGTGATCGACCAGCGCTGTGTCGTGCGTGGCGACAACCACCGTCGTGCCTTTGCGATTGATATTCAACAGCAATTCAATGATCTCGTGCGACAGGTCCGGATCCAGGTTTCCCGTCGGTTCATCCGCCAACAAAATCGCCGGCTCATTGACCAACGCCCGCGCGATGGCGACCCGTTGTTGTTCACCGCCGGAGAGATCGCCCGGGTACGCCTGCGCACGGTTGAGCAGGCGCGTGGCTTCCAGCATCTGGTTGACGCGACGTTCGATTTCCTTGCCTTTGAGACCAAGAATTTCCAGTGAAATCGCAATGTTCTCAAAGACCGTGCGCCGCGGAATCAGGCGAAAATCCTGAAAGACCACGCCAATATTGCGCCGCAAGTACGGCACACTGGAGTCGCGCAGGACGTGGATATTGCGTCCGCCGATGAGGATCTGCCCGTCGCTGGCGCGTTCCATGACCAGCAGCAGGCGCAGCAACGTGGACTTGCCGGCGCCAGAGGGTCCGGTCAGGAACACGAATTCGCCTTCACGCACCCGCAGCGTCACGTCGGTCAGGGCGTCACAGCCGTTCGAGTAGCGTTTCTGGACGTGGTAGAACTGGATCACGGTGCGAAGGTACCACACGGGCTCCGCGCGTCAAACGATTGTCACGGCGCGATGTGCCACATGGCGTCCGTCATTCGATTGCGGTAAGGGCCGCGACTTTGCAAAACTTGACACAGCCGATCGATCGTCGAGACTCCGCACGTTGGATGAGCCCAGGTCGGGGAGCCTGGGGGGTTCCAGTTCTTCCCGGCGTGTGATACTTGCGCGCCGCCGACCGGGATTCCGGAAGGGTCATCGGGGTCGTCATCGCAGGACGACAGGATGAGGATGAACTCGAAGAGCCTGATAACTACAGGCGAAGATGCGTGTGACGCAACTCGCCCACCGTGTTTTGTTCGTCCCAGAGGGGCGACTCGAAGGAGAGGAAGATGAAGAAACTGCTGACAGCAGCCCTGACCACTGCGGTGGGCTTGGCGTTCGCCGGCTCGGCCATGGCGACGGAGACCCGCATCAACAGCCTTTCGGCCGCTGGTGGCTTGGGCGGCGCCTTCAACGAAAAATCGATCACGATCCACGACAGCGCGAACATCAACACGTTCCCGCAGTACATGGTTCAGTACAAGAACAGCGTCGATGTGGACAACACGGCGGGTTCGACCTACGGCTCGATGAACATCCGCTACGCGCTCTCCGACGACCCGGCCCCGCCGGTGTTGATGCTGTTCGGCAAGAGCTCGCCGTGGACGCCGGTCATCAACAGCAAGACCATTGGCGGCCTGACCCCGCAGACACTCGCAGGCGGCCCTGCGCAGTTTGGCGGTGCGGGCGTGGCGGATCCGACCAACCACCAGTTCGGTATCGGTTTCGGCATGAAAGCCGGTGAATCGGTGCGCTTGGGCGCCACGCTCTCGCTCGGTGGCAACCGCAAGGACAAGACCGGCACGACGAGCACGGGCAACCAGTATGACGACGAAGAGTCGAACACCTGGGTGGACTTCAACGCTGGCGTCGGCTTCGACATCAACGAAGTCAATAGCTTGGACTTCGGCCTCAACATCGTCGCCGGCACGTTCACCAACATGGACAACAGCAACTTGGCGCGCTACGTCTCGAACGGCCTGTTTGGCCTCGCGCTGACGGCCAAGGGCGAGTTCATGGTCAGCCAGATCTCCAAGATCGTGCCGTTCCTGCGCATCAACTACGACAGCCGCTCGATCGTCCACCAGTCGCGTAGCGACGAAAATGGCATCGGCAACGAGTCCAAGCAGGGCACGGTCAACAACACGTGGATCATCCTCGGTACGGATCTGGCGATTGCGCCGCCGAACATGGAAGGCGTGCTGATCCAGCCGGGCGTCGGCTTCATCTACCACTCGTCGGTGGGCAACGGCTCGAACGCGGCGACGGTTTCGGCGGTTGATCAGGAGAATTCCAACAACCTGATGCCGTGGTACGGCTTCGCGGCTGAAGCCAAGGCGTTCGAATGGCTGTTCCTGCGCCTCGGCGCTCGTCAGGTCATTTCCCGCACCAACATCAACAACACGGCGACGGCGCCGGCCAACAACGAGACCCACTTCTCGACGGTCACCAACACGGTGTCGACGGGCTTTGGCATCAAGCTGATGGGCTGGGACCTGGACCTGAACGTCAACCCGGCGTTCTTCAACAACGGCCTCGCCATTGTGAACGGCTCGCCGACCGGTGCGCCTGCTGGCGCCGCGCCTGGCGCGGGTTGGGCGGTCGACTGGGCCCTCGGCTACGACTGGTAAGCCAGCGACTTGCTTGGCAGTTTCTGGCAACGCCCCGGGCGGATCTGTGGATCCACCGGGGCGTTGCGCTTTTTGCGCCGGCCGTGCCACCATGGCCGGGCCCGAAACGCTCGGGAACAAACTCGCCCCCAAGGGCATTGATCGATGGGTCTCCCGCCACCGTACCACATCGAGGACACGCCAGTGACATCACGACTTGCCTTTGCCGCCCTCGCCTTCGCGTCCACTGCTGCGTGCACCCGTCCCAGCACGTCAGCCACCGCGCCCGCGGGCGCCGCCAAGGCCGCCTCGGAAGCAGTTGCCCAACCGGGCGCGGCCACAGAAGCCAACGGCGCCGCCGCCGCACCGAATGTCACCGCCAACGGCGTGCCACGTGCGGTCGGTCCGGTCGCGACGGTCAACGGTCGCGACATCGCCGGCGATCGCTTCAACGCCGAATTTGCCCGCTTGGTCGGCCGGTCCACCAAAGTGCCCGCCGACCGGCTGCGGCGCATCGCCCAGAATGTCCTGAACCGGCTGATCGAGCAGGAATTGCGCGAACAGGCGATCCGCAATGAAAACATCACGCTGACCGACGCCGAGTTTGAGGATGCCTGGAAGGAATTCACCGGGCGTTTCCGCAAAGGCGACGGGCGTTTTGACGAATCTGCGCTCACCACCGAGCTGGAGCGCGCGCATACCACGATGGACCAGATGCGCGAACAGATCCGCCAGCAGCGGTTGGGCGCGAAGCTGGTGCAGAAGCTCGGGAAAGTGGAAGTGAGCGAAGCGGATTCGAAAGCGTATTACGACATGAATCCGTCAGCTTGGCTGGAGGCGGCATCACGCGATCTGCGGCCGATCCTGATTCGTGTTCCGGCTGACGCCAGCGCGGACGTGCAGCAGAAAGCCAAACAGAAAGCCGAGGACGCGTCGGCTGCTCTGAAGAAAGGCCAGGATTTTGAACAGGTTGCCAAGCAATACAGCGAAGGCCCACTGCCGCCGTTGCATTTGACACGCGCTTCCGCCGAGCCGGAGTTGGAGCCCGTGGCGTTTCAGCTCAAGGTCGGCGAGGTGTCCAAGCCGATCAAGACCCGCTGGGGCTGGTATGTCCTGAGGTTGATTGAGAAAAATGAAGAACGGACACGACCCTATAGTGAAGTGCGCGACGAAATTCGCACGCAATTGACGACCCGCCGCGGCTACACCGAAGAGCGCCGCATCCTGGTCGAATTGCGCAAGAAAGCGGAAGTCGTTGAAAAATTGCCGTTTTGAGCGTTCCTCCACCTCGCCCCCTGTGCCATGCTCTGACTCACGAGGCGTCCAGCTTGCAGCGTGGTGTGTGACCGCGTTCTGGAGTGTCCCATGTCCACGCCCAAACCTCTCCTGAAACCCAGCAATCCGCGGTTCTCCTCGGGGCCGTGCGCCAAACGGCCCGGTTGGACCCTCGCCGCGCTCGACGGGGCGCTGGTGGGCCGCTCGCACCGTTCCAAACCCGGCAAGGCGCGCATTCAAGCGGTCCTGGACAAGTCCCGGAGCATCCTCGGCTTGCCCGATGACTACCGCATTGCGATCGTCCCGGCGTCAGACACCGGCGCGGTGGAAATGGCCTTGTGGTCGCTGCTCGGCGCCCGCGGCGTGGACGTGCTGGCGTGGGAGAGCTTTGGCGAAGGCTGGGTGACAGATATCGTCAAGCAATTGAGGCTGACCGACGTGCGGGCGTTGCGAGCGGACTACGGCCATCTGCCCGACCTGCAGCGCGTGTCCTGGGACCGCGATGTGGTCTTCACCTGGAATGGCACGACGGCCGGGGTGAAGGTGCCCGATGGCGACTGGATTCCTGACGACCGCCAAGGCCTGACCATTGCCGACGCGACGTCCGCGGTCTTTGCGATGGACCTGCCTTGGCAGAAGCTCGACGTCGTCACCTGGTCCTGGCAGAAAGTGCTCGGCGGTGAAGGCGCGCACGGCATGCTGGTGCTAAGCCCACGCGCCGTCGCCCGCCTCGAGTCCTGGACGCCCGCGTGGCCGATGCCCAAGCTGTTCCGGATGACCAAGGACGGCAAGATCCAGGAAGGCATCTTTCTGGGCGAGACGATCAACACACCGTCCATGTTGTGCGTGGAGGACGCCCTGGACGGACTGTTGTGGGCGGAACGCGTCGGCGGATTGCCCGGTCTGGTCGCGCGCTCGCAGGCCAATCTCGCTGTGTTGCAGGCTTGGGTCACGCGAACGCCGTGGGCGGAATTCCTTGCCGTGGATCCAGCAACACGCTCCAACACGTCCGTCTGCCTGATTTTCACGGCCGACTGGTTTCAGGCCCTGGATTTGCCGCAACAAACGGCCGTCGCCAAGCAGATGGCCGCGCTGTTGGACGTCGAACAGGTGGCACTCGACGCAGCGTTCTACCGGGACGCACCACCGGGCCTGCGAATCTGGTGCGGTTCGACCGTGGAAACCGGCGACGTCGAAGCGCTTTTGCCATGGCTGGACTGGGCGTTTGCGCAGGTTTCGCCACATTGACATCGGCTGGGGCATGGCCACGGCGCGCGCCCACAGGCGTTGCCAGCCACTTTCGTGACTGCGGCGCGGGGAGTCGAGGTTGACCGTCCGCAGACGAATCGGCAGTCAACCTCAACACCCCAGCCAGTCGCGCCCCCAAGCGTATTCCAGCACAGCGATCCTCGACGTGTCGTACGTTCCAGACAATCACCCGTTTGGGTGATACGGACATCGAGGGGCTGTCCGAAATACCGTCCGACACACCGTCCGACATCGGACACCCTGCTGTCCGATGGTGTCCGGCCTCCGCGCAGCACGCATCCGCCGCTCAGCCGCCCTATTGATTTTCATCGGACTTTTGCGCGGCAAAGTGAGCCGTGCGTTTGGCACAGTTCGTGCTTTGGCTCACCACGCCGACGCGTCGTCTGCGTCGTGGTGAGGTGTGTCGTGTCCACCGATCTTCGTCCTGCCAGCACGGCCACGCCGTTGCCGCGACCGCCCGGCCTGACAACGACGCTCGCCGAGCTGCGCACACGAATGGGCGCCGATCTCGTCTGGTTTGGGCGCATCGGTGAGGTGACGTCGGAGCCCGGACAGGCGCGTGGGCTCTGGTGGAGCGGCTGTTGGGCAACCGGGAACCGGGCGGCGGCGGACGCCCTCTCATCGATGGATGACCAGCCGGTCGCCCGCGGCTTTTGCCTGGATCTGACGCCACCGCCGTTGAAGTGGCAAACGCGCACCTATCGCCCTGGCGAAAAAGGCTTCTGGTCCTGCGATTTTGCCCGCAACGCTTATCTGCGTCACGATCTGCAGGAAGAGCATCGGCTGGTCGTGCGGGACGAAATCGGCGTGCTCGGCGTGCTCGCGGCGGTGTGGGATCGTCGCCGTACCGGGGTTGGCGCGCGGCTGAGCCGGGCCCTGCGCGACGGTCACGCGCGTTGGGCGCACGAGCGGGTGAGGCAGGCGTTTCGGTACGAAACCGCCGTGGACGCAGCGGCCTCCGGACATCTCATCGTCGCGCCCGCGGACGGCATCCAATTTGCCACGGCGCCCGCGCACGCTTGGTTGGATGATCGGCGCGCGGAACGGCTGGTGGCTGGCGTCACCCGCTTCGTGCAAGCCCAGTCGCCCCGGCCGACCCGGATCGCCGTCGCTGGGGCGGAAGTGTGGCTGAATCCGATGCGTGGGCCACGAGGCGCGGCCTGGCTGGTTGAACTGCACCCCCTCGCCCGATCCAAACCCGCAACCCAGCCGCTGCTGACTCCAGCACAGGCAGCGGTCGTTGACTGGGTGCTGCGCGGTTGCACAGCGGCTGAGATCGCGCACAAGCTCGACAAGGGCGTGGAGACCGTGCGAAGCCAGATCAAACAGGCTTACGGTCGATTGGGCGTCACGAACCGCTTGGAATTGGCGCGTGCCATGAGCAGTTCGGCCGACAGCGGGCTCGGCCTGCACGCGTAGCCGCGGCTCGATCCCCGAACCGGGAAGAACGGGGCGGTCGAAGTCACAGCTCGCTCGGTGTGTCGTCGGCTACGCCATCGTCCGTCGTCGTGGCACCGTCGCCCAATCCAGCGGCCCGCAGAGCGAGGCGCAATCCGTGCGGCGACACCCGCAGCAGCGGCGCCATCGTGTCCAAGTCGCCGCCGGCGCGCGCCCACGCGTCGCGCAGTTCCGCGGGCGTGACGTCAGCCGCGGTCCGGAGCACGGTGCTGCGATCAATCAGCACATACAAAGTCGACCTTGCAATCCCGAGTTCGCGCGCCGTCGCCGCCAGGCTCCAGTGGTTGCGCGCCAGCGTCGCGGCGACCGCTTCATCCGTCAACTGCGGCGTTTCCACGTGGCGCGGCCGCCGTGGTGGCGTTTCCGGACGTTCCCCCCCGAGCCAGGTTTCCAGCGAAAAACCGCGACCGAGCCGATCGTCGCCGTCGGCCTGGATCACCAACGTGCGAACCAGATTGCGCAACTCGCGCGCATTGCCCGGCCACTTGTGCGACGCCAACCGCGCCACCAGCCCGGCGGACAGCCAGACCCGCTGCCCAACCTGCCCGACGCGCGCCATCTCTTCGTCGCAAAAATGCGCAATCAGCGTACCCAGATCCTCCAGGCGCTGGCGCAACGGCGGCACGTGCACGTGATACCCAGCCAAGCGGTACAACAGCGGCGAACGCACCGGCCCACGATCATCGAGTTGCTGATCCGTGGCCGCGACGACGCGCACATTCACCTTGCGCAGCTTCCGATCGCCCAGCCGCTGCACTTCGCCGGTCTCCAGCACGCGCAACAGCATCGCCTGCACGTCCGCGGCCATTTCGCCAATCTCGTCGAGGAACAACGTTCCACCATCCGCGCGCACAAATAGGCCGTCGTGATCCTGGGTCGCGCCCGTGAAGGCGCCGCGCACATGACCAAAAAGCACAGAAGCCGCGGTATCCGCTTTTATTTCAGCAACATTGACAGCAACCCACGGACCATCCTTGCGCGGACTGCCGTCGTGCAAGGCGCGCGCGACCAGTTCCTTGCCGACGCCCGTTTCACCGGTCACGAGCACTGGAACGGCAAACGGCGCCGCGCGGGCGATCTGCTGGCGCACCGTGTCCAGGGCCTCGCTTCCGCCCACCAGCCCACCCATCGGCATGTCCAAGGGCGAAGCGCGCAGATGAAGCAGCAGAGCCGTGCGATTGGACAGTTCGAGCACCACGCCGCGTTCCAGCGCATTCCATTCCAGCCGTTTCGGTAGACTCAAGGGCTGCCCACCAACCAGCACCCGACTTTCGCCGATCGGCGGGGTCAGAAGAACACCGTCGCGGCAACTCAGGACGGTCGGCTGGCGACTCGCGTACGGGTCCCCCAACGGCTGCTTCAACAGCCCATTGGGTAGGGAAAATTCAGGCGAAAGACGCGACAACTCGATAGTTTGACCCCGTTCCAACGGATGCAGGAAGGCCCGCGCGCCGATCATCTCCCGCTGCGGATGCGCCAGCACGGTCAGACAAGCGACGCGCTGCTGCCGGGCCAGATCCCCTTCCGTCGCGAACGGCAAGGTGTCGATGTCGGGATCGGCGCGGTGAACCATCAATCGTTACCCGTGGCGCTCAGGGCGTGCCGCAAGATGTCGTCAACCGCCGCGCTGCCGGCGCGCCTGCAAACGCAGCCAAATCTGCACGAGATCCCCAGCCGCGCGAACAAAGTGTCCAGGCCGCAGTTTGGAACCCGCGACGTCGTGCCAGACCTGCAGCGGCACTTCGGCAAACGCACTTTCTGGCAGGGGATCCGCGCCCGGACAGCCCCATGCGAGCCGGCCGAGAAGTTCCACATCGAAGATCCAGCGCGACACAAATGGCTCGGCCAACGCGGCTTCCAGCGCCGGCGTGACGCGAAAGAGCTTGGCGCCGCATTGCGTGTCGTAAATGTGCAACGCCAGCGTCAGCGACGCCGCGGTGGCAAAGACTCGCCCCAAGTAGTGACGAATCGCCTTGCGTTCCACGGCGTTGCCCAGCAGGCGAACGCGGGCGCCAATCAGGACCTGGACTTCCGGCCGGGCGTGCAGCACGTCCAGCAGCCGTCGCAGCTCGGCAGGCGGCGTCGACAGATCGGCATCGAGAAAACCGATCTCTTTGGATCCTTGGGCGATCGCCAGGAGCAGACCTTGGCGCACCGCCTCGGCTTTGCCGCAATTCTGCGCAAGTTGGAGCCACTGCGCCCGGCCGAGTGAGGCGGCACAAAGGGTCTCCAGCAGCTGGGCCGTAGCATCCGTCGAGCCGTCATCGACGAAGATGAGCCGTACGTCGCCAGACTGAGCCAGTTCGGCAAAAGCGTGCGCATCCAGCCGTTGCGCCTCGTTGAAACACGGGACGACGAGAGAAAGCACGGTATCCGCCTGCTGGACCGTCTTGCGCGCCACACGTGCCTCGGAATGACCACGATCGGCCAGCCGCAGAGTAGCAGCGTGGCCGCGCCTGACAAGCTTTGGCACCGTTCAGGCGTCGTCCAGGCGTTCTGTCAGGAAATCACGCACGTCGGCGAACTTCCGCGTCCGCGTCGCGGGCGGCAGGCTGTCCAACAATGTTTGGCCATAACGCCGCTTCAGCAACCGCGGGTCGAGCAGCGCGACGATACCCCAATGCCGCTGGCTGCGGATCAGCCGACCAAAGCCCTGGCGCAGCGCGATCACCGCCAACGGAATGGACAGTTCGTCAAATGCGTCGCGACCCAGCGCACGCAACTGCTCCGTGCGCGCCTGCAGCAGCGGATCGTCCGGTGGCGGAAACGGAATCTTGTCGACGACAACCACACGCAGCGCGGCAGCCGGCAGGTCCACGCCTTGCCAGAAGCCCATCGTCGCCAGCAGCACCGCGGGCTGGGCGGCGACAAACCGGTCCAGCAGCACCTCGCGCGGCGCCTCCCCTTGGGCCAGAAGCTCCATGCCATACGGCGCCAGTTCCGGCCGCAGCCGCGCCAAAGCATCGTTCAGCGCCCGCCGACTTGAAAAGAGCGCCATCGTCCCACCGCCGGCCGCAATCGCCAGATCGAGGATCGACTGCGCCACCGCCGCATCGCGATCCGGCGCAAACGGATCGGGAATCGCCTCAGGCACGTACAGCAGCGCTTGGCGGGCAAAATCAAACGGCGAAGCCAGACTCAGCGTCGCGACGTGCGCCGGCAGCCCCAGCCTCTCCCGCGCGTGGCGAAAATCGCCCGCCACCGCCAGCGTCGCCGAAGTGAAGATCCGCACGGCCGACTCGGCCAACAGCGTGCGCTGCAAGATCGGCGCGACGTCGACCGGCCGAGCGATCACCATCGCGTCGTTGCGGCGCAGTTCAATCCACCGCACCATGCCGTCGTCGACGCGCGGCGGAAACAGCACGCGTTCGATGTCCTGTTGCGCGGAGAAAAGCGACTCATCGAACTTGTGCCAGAGCGGATCGGTCGCCAGCAGCGGCTCCTGCATCATTTCAGCCAACTCGGCCAAGTGCGCCGCCAACTCGATCGCCGGACTCGCCAGCGCCTCCTGCACCCGACCGCGCACGGTCTGCCCGGACGGCTGGGCGCGTATCACCGCGAACAGGCGCAAGGCCGCGGGATCCGCATGGTTCAGGAGCGCCAGCATCGGCTCGCGCAGCAGCGCATCGGGCAGGCTCGGCAGGGCCAGCCGCAGATCCGTCAGCAGATTGCCAATGCGCCGTTCGCCGATCGACGCGCCAAAGAACGCGCTCGCCGTGTCCGCCAGTCCATGCGCCTCGTCGATCACGACCACACCAACGTCCGGCAGGATCCCGCCCTGCTCCCAGCGTTCACGCACCGCGTAATCGGCAAACAGCAGGTGGTGATTGACCACGACCAGGTCCGCCGCCATCGCCCGCCGCCGCGCCTGCAGCACGAAGCAGGTCTCCTGATGCGGGCATTCCTGGCCGAGACAGTTGTCGGCCGTGGACGTAATCTCCGGCCAGATCGCGTCGTCCTCGGCAATGCCCACCAACTCGCTGCGATCGCCGATTTGCGAATGCCGCGCCACCGATTCGGCCGCCATCAGCGCCATCGGCAGCGAATACCGCGATTGCTCCAGGCGATGCTGCAACCGCAGCTTGCACAGATAATTGCTGCGACCCTTCAGCACCGCCACTTCGCGCGTCATGCCGGCCGCCGCCAGCGCCACCGGGATGTCGTTCTGCAGGATTTGCGTCTGCAAATGCCGCGTCGCCGTCGCGATGATCGCCCGCTTCCCCGACGCCAAGATCGGCAGCAGGTACGCCAGCGTCTTGCCAGTGCCGGTGCCGGCTTCCACCAACAGGTCCGTCTGCGTGGCGATCGCCCGGGCCACCGCCGCGGCCATCTGCGCCTGACTCGGGCGGGCTTCAAAATCCGCCAGCACCTGATCGAGCGCGGCCAAATCCGCCGCGATCACGGCGCCTGTCCGGGTGCCAATTGCGGCCGCACCTGCGGCTCCGTCTGCCGCACGAACGTCAGCACGGCGGTGTGGCCGAGAAAACGGTGGCTGTCCTCCACCTGCTGCCAGCCCGACGCGTTCAGCGTGGGCAGGAGAAACTGCCACACCGATTCCAGCTCCTCGCGCGGCTGCGAAGTCTCGTCGGTCGGTCCAAGCGCATCGCGATCGCCGACCAGCACCACAGCGTCTGGTTTCTGCGCGAGGATCGTCGTCAGGTGCTCCAGCGCTTCCGACGGATCGAGCGAACTCCACGCCAGCCGTTTCTCGTGCAGATACGGGTCGAGCAGGAACAGCACCGGCATACCACGGCCACCCAGCGCCAGCATCGCGCCTTTTTGCCCCAGATTCTCGCGGGCGAACCGCGCCACTTTGCGCGCCGACTGGCGATCCGCCGCCTGCGTTTGCGCCAGCAGGTGGCTCGCACCAATGCCGAATACGACTGCCGCAGTCGCAGCGAGTTGCCAACCGGCCTTGGCACCTTTCACCTCGACGTTCTTCTGGGGCCGCGGCAGCGCCCGCGCGCTCAGGCCCACGCCCACCAGCAGCACCGCGCAGGTCCGCGCGACCGCGATCGCGTCGGTCAGTCCGTCCACGCGACCTTGCCACGCGCTCCAGGCGGCAAATCCGAGCACCAGCGCGAGCGGCAGAGCCAGTGGCACCAGATCGCGGTCGCCCAAATCGCGCGGCACCGACACGTTCACGCCAAGCGTCTGCCAGCCGGTTTGCTCGGACGGTGGCAGCGCGATCGGGTCGGGCAGCACACGACCGCGCCACAGCCCGGCCAGCGCGGTCAGCACCAAACCGCCACCGAATACCAGCGCCGGCAGTGAGGCATTTTGCAGGTCCAGCTGCCGCGCCAACGCGCCGCGCGTGCCCGTCGGCAGTACGGCACCCAGCGCTTGCACCGCGGCCAGCCACGGCGGGGTTTCAGCCCAACCGGATGGGTCCATCGTCGCTGTGCCGAGCCACCAGGATGCACTCAAGGGCGCGTGTGGCGACAGCGAGCCAACGACGCCGAGACGCAGGCCAACCACCGCAATCGCGGCCGCCAGCCACGCCACGAGACCCGCTCGTTTGGGCGCATCACCGGTGACAGAACGGGCGGTCAGGTAGACTGCGCCCGGCACCAACAGCAGCACAGACGGTGCCAACACGCCAACCAGCGCGATGGGCAACGCAGAAAGCGCCGTTTTGCGGGTATCGCCGTCGCGCAACCCCGAGCGCAACAGCGCCAGCGCCGCGAGCGACGCCATCGTGACCGGCGCGACGCCGTCCGCGCGTTCGCCCATGTCCAGACCGAGGGGTCCCATCGCCAACAGCAATCCTGCCAGCAGTCCCGGAATCGCGCCCCAGCCCGCAGCGCGCGCGAAGCCGACCGCCAGCGCCGGTGTGGCAATCTCGCACAAAAGCGGAATCAACCGGGCAAAAGCCGAGAAGCCGCCGCCAGCCAGCAGCAGCCCGCGGGTGACCTGCGTCCACGGTTCGTGACCGGCATCGCCGAGTCCCAACGCCAGCGCCGCTTCGTGCACGCCGAGATCCTGGCCGATCAGCGGCACCAGCCGCACGGCAAGCGTAATCGCCGTGACGCGGATCAGCAGCGTGCGCAGGTCCTTGGGGTCAATCGTCATCCGGGTATCCTGCCTTCGGGTCACAAGCCGCGCGAGGGTAGCGTTGCGATCGGTCAACGGCAAGGCGTGCGATGGTTGGCGCTACGGAATCGGTGTGATTCCACGCGAACCAAACACGTCCAGGTAATCGCGGCGGACACCGGAACAGGACGAACGCTGGCCACACCCGCTGCATGCCTCTGGGTAAGCCCGTGGCAACAGGTCCTCTTCGCTGAGCGCTGCCAGCGCGAGCGGGGGAAAGAGGTCGATGACGCCCGCAACCGCGCACAGCGGAAAGCCGCAGGCACCGACTGGATGAACCATCACATCGCCGCTGTACAAAATCCGCAGGGTCTCCTCGAGCAGGGGGCGCGCCTCATCCAAAGGCACCATCTGTTCGAGCCACAAGGCACGGTCGCGAAACGTTTGTGGCCAGGCAAACCCGAAAGTCAGCTGCCCTTCGGCGGGCGCCAACGGCCGGAATGTCGCCACAATACACCTGGCCAGATCCGGCAGTCCCGCCAGCGTGCGCCGCTCCACGACCGCATTCAACGCAACCGGCAGTCCCGCGACGAGCACTTCGCGAATGCCCAGCACCGTGCGTGCGTGCGTCCCAGGCGCGCTCGTCACCTTGTCAGAAATTGTCGCGTCGGCGCTGTGGAATGAGATCAGTGCCCCTGCCAGCCCAACCTGTCTCAGCCGTTGCAGATAGGAGCGGTTGGACAGAGCGATGGCGTTTGTCTGCAACCAGCTGGCCATTCCGCGATCCTGCGCGTACTGCATGAGCCCGAGCAGCGACTTGTATTGGGTCGGCTCGCCGCCCGAAAAGGTCAGTTTCCGGGCGCCTGAACGCGCAAGGTCGTCGATCCAGGTCAGCAGGACCGACTCCGGCGGATCGGGATCATCGCGGGCCTGCCAGCAGAAGGAACAATCCTGATTGCAGCCGAATCCCAAGCGGATGATGCCGCCGCCTTCCGAGAATTCGCGCAATTGACGGTCGTGGAGGTGTTGCCACGCGTGCCATTGCCGCCACGCCGCGAGGAGATCCGCCAGCGGCGCCACGGTCGGCCCCAGGCGATCGACCGCCATAACACGTTTGCGTAAGTGCTCGACGAGTTCACGGTCGTCACCACTGCCGCCGTAGCCAAATGCCACATGCTGGCCGCGAAAGTAAGCGCGTTCGGCCGACGGTGGCACCTGCAGGGCGACGCGAAAGTGGTCCCCAACCGTCGCGATGATGTCGATGAGTTTGCCGCGCGGCAGATCGGTCCGCCACGTGAGCGCCACAGAGTCGGGCACACCCAGCACCAGCCTCAGCGCCGTGGTGACATTCTCATGCCACACCGGCTGCTGCACCGCCAGAAACGGCGTGAATTCGAACGGCGTAGATCGCGCACTGGTCATGATGGCCATCCCTGCCGGCGCGTCAAGGTGAGCCCGCACATGCAGCTAACCCTGACCGGCAAAACCGTCGTCGCGATCCCGGAACAGGAAATTGAACGTCGTCATCGTGCCATAGCACGCCGTGATGTACTGCTGGATCTGCACTTTTTCAGCCGCGTCCAGGTTGTCGGAGCCGTTGATCTTCTGTTCCAGCACCCGCAGCTTGTCGCGAATCGCCACGACCTTGCGAAACAGCACGTCGATTTCGATTTCCTTGGCCTGCAGCTCCGCGTTGCCGGGTTGCACGATGACCTTGCCGCCCCGGTAGCGCGTCGCCATCGGCACGTCCGAGACGTTCATCGCCTCGTCCAGCACTTCAGCCAGAATCGATTTCAGCGTGTGGCGGTCCATCGTGCCCTCTGTGTCGCCGTCGCCCAACGACAGCGGAATGTAGTTCATCTTCGGCGCTTCGTCGTCTTCCTCGTGCGTCCGCCGCACCGGCGTCGACCGCCGCGCCGCCGCATCGCGCGCCGCACCCTGCTGTACCATCGTCATGCGCCGCTGGCGTTCGCGCTCGCCCGGGGACACGTCCGCGTCGTCCGGCAGCGGCGAGCCAGGCACCAGCTTGGACCGGTCCAGGTGATAGTTCGGGCAGCCAAATTCCTGCGCGCCCACGGTCGGATGCGTCGGCTTGCCCTTGCATTCGCCCATGGTCCGCGACATGCGGTCGGTGAACATCGGCTCAAAGTGCCGACACGAACCGCAGCGATTGTAGACTTCCTGCACCGAGATCATGGTCACCAGTTCTCGCAGGCTGTGGCCGCGGCGTCAAGGCGCAGGCGCCGTCTTCTCGGCGTCGCAGCGCCGTTTCGCCTCACCGGCATCGTCCTTGGCTGAAGTCTTCGCCGCCAGCTCCGCCAGCTCGCACCAGGCTTCCGCGCGATCCTTGCTGGTGCCCGCGCGCTCCGCCGCCAGCCGGTAAGGCAGGATCGCCGGCGCCAGCTGCCCCTCCGCCTGCAAACGCCGCGCTTCAAACAGCACCGCCAGCCGCCCCGACGGGTCGGTTTCCATCAGCGCCGTCGCCGCCAGCCGTAGATCCTCCAGTGCATCCGGCTGTCCCGCCTGCCAATCCAACCAAGCCAGCTTGGCCAGCGACGCCGCGAATTTCGGATCATTCGTGTCCAGCTCCACCGCCGCGCGCACCCGCGCCCGCGCCTCCGCCCGCGTGCCCAGCGGCGCCACGACCTGCAGCCACGGCTTCTTCGCCTCTTCGCCGCCCTTGACCAACGCCGCGTGCGCCCGCTCCGCCGCATCCACCCACAGCGCCGCGATCGACGGATCGCCCGGGTCCAGCCGACTCGCCACCGCCAGGTTCGTCACGATATCCAGCGGATCCGAGCCCGGCTTGTGCGCCATCGCCAGCACGGCGCGCTGCTTGACGCCATCGCATTGCCCGTTGGGCACTTTGATCAGTTCCTCGGCTTCCAGCGCCGCGCCCGGCCGATTCCCTGACGCCGCCAGCACATCCATCTGGAGCGCCCGCAACGTGCAGATATCCCTTTGCGCTGGCCGGCGCTTGGGATCCATCATGTGTAATTCGACCAAGCCGGCCGCCAGCACTTCCACAGCGCGCCGACTGTTGCCTTGCTGCAGCGCCGTCGCCGCTTGAGCCAGATAGGGCCTCAGCGGCCGCTCTGCGTCCCGCGCGGGTGTCACGTCCGCCGGCGCGTCCGCGCTCTCCGATGTGGCTTCGTTCTCCTGCGCATCGTCGTCGGGATCGCTCTTGGCTGCGGCTTTCTCCGACGTGGCGAATTCTTTCACCAGCCCGGGCAGATACGGTCGAAAATCCTGATCAAACCGCGCCAGCTTCTGCCCCAGCCACACCGCGAATGTCCGATCGAGCTCATCCGGCGTCACGCCCAGTTCGCGCTGCACCAGCTCCGGCGTCGTCGCCCCGGTCTTGTAGCCGGCGACCAGATTGCGCAGCTTGGCAAAGCCGTGACGCTCGCTCAGGAATTCCGTCAACAACATCGCCTGATAATACGCATCGACGATCTCCTGCATCGACTGCGCTTGCGAAAATGCCAGATTGAACGCTGCGACATGCGCGAGTTGGCCCGCCTTGAGCCGGTCATAAGCCCGCCGATCCATGCGCATCGCCCAGCGCGGATTGGCCCACGCGCTTTCCATCATCGCCAGGCCTTCGGTCAGCCAGCGCGGCACGCGGCCGTCGGTCATTTGGATGTGGAAGATGTGGCTCAGCTCGTGCCACAGCACCATTTTCCAGTTGAACGGCTTCTCGTTGGGCGATCGCGACGTGACCAGATGACCAAAGCACACCGCGTGCGCCCCCAGCGCGGGCAGGCCGACCGTGCGCACGCTGAATTGCTCCGTTTCCGGGAAGATCTCGACCTGGATCGGCTTGTCCGGCGTGAAACCGTATTTCTGCTCCAGCGCGGTCATCGCCTCCTGCAAGAACGGCAGCATTTCGCGCTCGAACGCCTTGCGATCCTTGCGATGCACGCGCAAATCGGCCTTTTTGCCCGGCAGCGTCACCATTTGCTTGAGCACGCCGTCGTACAGCACGTTCAGCTGATTCGCCGTCCGTACGTCAAACGGATCGCCGCCATAGGCCGTTTCCAGCTCCTTCTGCGCCTTGACGTCGTCCGCCACCCGCGCATAGCTCATACCCAACGCCGCGTGCGCCTGCCACAGCTCGGGCTGAGCGTGGATGGCCGTCTGCAGCAGCAACAGCGTCTCGCGGTAGCGGTGCGCCATTTCCAGGTACTCGCCGGTCACCAGCCAGAGCCGGCCGTCATCCGGGTTGATCTGCTTTGCGCGCTTTTCCACGGCGGCAAAATCGCCCGGCTGATCGGTGAGCTTGGCCAGCGCCGCCTGCACCGCCAGCGTGTCCAGGTTGTCCGGTCGCTGGAGCTGTGCGCGGTCCAGAAAGCCCTTGGCAATCGGATAGTCCTCGTCGTGCAGCGCCACTTCCGCCCGCAGAATCAGCGCATCCAGATCGCGCGGATTGTCCGCCAGCAGCGTGTCCAGCCGCTTGCGCGCACGGTTCACGTCCTGGTCTGACTTCAAATCGATCCGCGCCATCAGCGTCACGGCTGCCGGCTGCTTCGGGTCGATCGCGAGCACCTTCTTCAGCGACTTGTCGCCGTCGCGGTAATTGTACTTGCTGACAAACAGGCGCCCCCAGGCCAGCTCTAGCGTCAGCCGCTCGCGATCGTTTTCGACAAGCTGGCTCGCTTCCTCGTAGACGCGATTGGCATCCTTGACGTAGCCGTTCAGCCGCAGCGATTCGGCCACGGCGAGCAGGTCCAGCGGCTCCTTGAATTGGCCGTTCTCGTAGCGATCCGCCAACGGATCCAAGAGCTTTCTCGCTTCCCGCGCTTTACCCGACTCGTACAGCGCGGCGCCCAACGCCACCAGCAGCTGCGGATCGCCCGGGCTCGCCTTGACCGCCTTGCCCAGCAGCGCCACGCGCGCCGCCAGCGTCCCCGCTTGGCGCAGGACGTCCGCTTGCGCCAACACCACTTGAGAATCGGGCATTTTGGCGGCCAGGTGCGGCGCCAGCACCGCCTGCGCCTCCGGAAACCGCCCTTGCCGCAGCAGCGCCTGGACGAGCATCACAGCGTCGCCAGCCGACCACGGCGTCGTGACCAAGGAACTTTGCCGATCGCTCGCGGCGTGTTCAAACAGCCCCAGCGCTGCCTTCACATTGCCGTGGAGCAGGTGATCGCCCGCTTCCCGGGACAGCGCTGTGGATTCATCCGCCCAGGTTCGGGCACACGTCAGCAGCAGGAACGCGGCGAGGAAACGGCCTACAAGCCGCCGATGATGTGCCATGCGCCGTCCTCGCGCTTGAACTTGAGGCGGTTGATATCGTCCCAGGTGCGATAGTTGTCCACGCCGCCTTCGGTCAAGAGCGCGGTGCCGACAAAGTGGACTTCCGCCGAAGCGTCATCACCCTTCACAGTAATTTCGCGCAGCTGCAGCTGCAGATGCAGCTTCTTCACGTTGTCGCGCAGCATCGTCAGCTTCTGGATCGCCTTGTCGTAGCCGTAGTCGTCGGTCGGATCGTCGGTCGTGCCGCCATTCTCAACAAACTGCGGCGAAATCAGGGCCTTCAGCGCGTCGATATCGCGATCCTCGATGGCCTGTTGATAGGCCTTCAGCACTTCAAAGATTTCCTTGTTCGGCGGCGTCGCTTTCACTTTCTGGGCGGCGTCCAGATAACCGGGACCGCAGGCGGTCAGGCTCAGCAGGAACGACAACAGGAGCAGCGCGCGCGTGGGCATTTTCAGGGTCTTGGGCAGCACAGGGTTTCTCCAGGTCCGACGTGTCGGAAGGCGTGGCGAGGGTAAGGCGCGGCACCGATGGCGTCAAACCGCCAACAGCTTTGGCTATTCCGTCCGCCGCCGGCGCACCGCGAAGATTCCGCCCGCGATGAGCAACAATAGGCCCGTCGGGACCGCTGGCGTCCGGCCTTGTTGGCACGAACTTTTGCCTGAACTCGATGCACTCGTCCCGAACAGCGCGTCCGTCTGCGGCGGCGTCCAGCGGGCACCTGCCGCGTCCAGCTTGATGTTCAACGACGGCGTCCCGGCATGCGCGCCCGCGATCGCGGCGTCCACTTTGCCGACGTCTTCTGGTTTGACGAGGAACGGCTCGCCGGTCTCATCGAGCAGCTCCACCCGAATCGCCGCCGGCGCGCCGGAGAAACGCGGATCGGCGGCGGACTTGATACCCGTGTAGCCCGCGCTCGGCATGTCAAAGACCCAGGAACCGAGGTCCGCCAGCGTGAGCCGTTCGGCGTCCTGCGTGTAGTCGCCCTTGCGGCAAATGCCATGGGCGATGGCGTTGCTCACATTGCTGACGTCCGGCAGCGTGGCGGAGAACGCAAATACCGGATCCTTTTGCATCTCCGACGGCGAAATCCGCATCACCAGCCGCGTCACCTTGGGCGCGCTGCCCAGCCGCAGCGCCATGTCGCGCACCGGCTTGCAGAACGCCGCTTCCAGGTCCGCCGCCATTGCCGCACCGTCGATGTCGAATAGTGGGTCGATGATCCCGGCCGGATTGGCCTGCAGGTCCTGATAGAACGTCACGAGATCCGCGGTGCCGGCCAGCTGGAAGTACTTCTCGAACACCTCGGCTCCCGCGCGCGTGATCGGAAACTTCTGGAGGACGATCTGCTGCCACGCCGCGCCTCGCGTCTTGGCGTTGGCCAGCGTCGCGGTGCTGAGCGCCGTCAAGTCAAAGGTCGGCGTCGTCACCTGGTTCATGTTGGCGACCGTGGTCACGGACGCGGGCAGCTTGCCGGCATATTCGGTGGCAAACGCGCGCCCTGCCGCCTCGTCGATCGCCGCCGCGAGCACTTGCTGGTAGTTGGCCGCTTGACCAAACCAGTCGATGCGCGCGGGATTCACGACCACATGCATGTGGTTCTTGGGAATCGCCCGCCCTTCACCCGCGAGCGTCACGACCACGTCCATGTCGTCCACCGCGGCAATCGAGGTCAGCCGCAGCGGCACGCACGCCTCCGAGTCGTCCATTTCGAGCGTGATCGGCCGGATTTCCTGGACCGAAGCACCGGCGACCAGATGGACCGCGACAAACACGTCGCCGCGCGCCACGTGGTCGTCCATGATCGGCTTGGCGGCGGCCGGCACGGCGTAGTTGTTGTCCTGCAGCCACTTGACCATCTTGGCCGCGCCTTCCGTCTTGGACGTCGCTTGCACCAGCACGTAATCGAAACTGCCGACTTGCGCGTGCTTCAACACCGTCACGCCGTCCCCGCCGGCCACGCTGACGCCGCCCTTGGTGTTGTTGGTCGCGAGGTCCTCCGCACCCGCCGTCGACGAGGAACTGCCGCAACCGACGCCGCTCGATTGCGTCGAGGTGTAGGAGCAGTTCTCGCTGCTGTCGAAATCGAGTTGAAAACGCGCCGACGTGGCCAAATCCAGGCGGTCAAAGAGCCAGGAATCGCCGACCGCCACGGTGGGCGCTTTGGGCAACGGCAGGACCCACGAAAAATCGCCCGGCGGGCCGGCGTAGCGGATTTCCACCCAAACCCAGGACTTCTTGGTCACCGCATCGTGGGCAAACAGGATCCGCTCGGCGTTCTGCAGCACCGGCGTACCGGTCAGGCCGGCCGGCACAAAGCAGCCGCCACACGCGAACGCCGCGGATGGCACCAACAGCACGGTCGCAAGGCAAAGGAGCAGAAGACGGCGCATGGACAAACCTCCGAGGGAGGACTGTAGCGAATTCGCGGCGATAACGCCAAGCTCGCGTCAAGGCCCAATTCGAACAGGGACTTGACCTGAGCCACCGATTCTGGATGCAGTTCAAGGAGCAAGTGGAAATCGGCCCGCTGACGACCTTCGCTCAGGGACGCCGAAATACGCCAGAAGCGGTGGATTCAGGAAGGCAGGACGAGACGCCAGCACCGGTGCACGTGCTGGTTGCGGTAGTCGATCGGCAGCGTTTGCGCAGAAATGTCCGTAACCGCCACGCCGAGGTCGTCCAGATCCGCGACGAAGCGCTGGTGGTTGGTCGAGAAGTACACCACCCCACCCGGTCGCATCACGGCGATCACCGCTTGCAGCAGCGCCCGGTGATCGCGCAGGACGTCGAAATCGCGGTTCAGCGCGCGATTGGCGGAAAAACTGGGCGGATCCACCCAGGCGAGGTCAAAACGCTGACCCGCGCGCTGGGCCCAATCCAGCCATTGCAGCGTGTCGATCGCCGAAAACGTGTGCTGCGCCCCTTCCAGGTCGTTGCGCGCCAGGTTCTCGCGCGCCCAGTCCAGGTACGGCTGCGATGCGTCGACGCTCACCGTCGACTTGGCGCCGCCCTTGGCCGCCGCCACCGTGAACGCGCCGGTGTAGGCGTACAGGTTGAGAAAATCCTTGCCAGACGCGTCCTTGCGCACCATCTGTCGGGTCAGGCGATGGTCCGCGTACAGCCCGGTGTCGATGAAGTCGTCCAGGTTGCACAGGAATACCAGATCGCCTTCGCGCACTTCCAGCCGTTCGCCCTTGCGCTCCAGCCGCTCATAGCGATGGCCCCGCGCGCCCGTGCGCCGCTGCTTGATGTGCACGTGCGCCAGCGGAATTTCCAGCGCTTGCGCCAAGGCTTGCGCCATGGCCGGCAGGAATTCCGGCACATCCGTCTGGTCGCGCACATATTCGCCCAGCACCGCGTGACCGGCGTAGTAGTCCACGACCAGCCGCAGCTCCGGAATATCGCGATCGTACAAGCGAAACGCCTCCACGGATTCCCGCGCCATGGTCTTGCGCAGCCGGCGAAACGTCTTGCGGACGCGGTTGCCGAACATGTCGGCCTGACGCTGAATGGGTTCCGGAATGTTCACGGCTTGCAGAGCGTCGCCGTGTTGCAACCATCGTAGGCGGCGGACTTCAGCACTTTCGCCTCCTGGCATTGGTGGCAGTAGAAACGGCAATCGACGAAGTCTTCCTGCCCGGGGAGGCAAGGCGGTTCAAAGCCCGCGGGGACAGCTGCCGTGCCACAGCCCGCCCAGTAATCGGCGGCATTGGCGGACACGGTCGCAGGCGTCAGCAGACAGCCATAGCAAACCGTCATCGGCGTCGTAGCCGCATCGGTGATCACGTTGTCGCCGCTGAGCGTGGTGCCGAGGAACTGAAAGCTCAGGACAATGTCCACGCTGGAAAAGTCGCTGGCCGCGGCGGCCGTATAGAAGCGGCTGCGCCAGTCTTCACCGATCGGCACGTACTTGCTGCCCACGAGCGCCTTTTCCGGCACCAAATCCGCGGCGGTGATGAGCACCGCGCCAGCCTCAAGCGTGCCGGAAATCGGTACGGTCCACGTGCTGGTCGGATACGTGCTCGACACGCCAGCAGTCCCCTTTTGACCAAACGGTGTTGCCTTTGTCGCACCCGTCGGTCCGACGGCTGAACTGACCATGCCCGACACGACGCTGACTTGCATCGAGGACAAGACGATGGTGTTGGTGTCAATCGTGCTGGGATTGACGCCTTGGATACCCGTGAGCGGCAACATCAGGCTCTTGAGGACGGGAAAGAAGCGATAGCTTCCAGCGAGCGATAGATCCAGCACCGGGTAGACGATCAGGCGCGAGGCGTCGGCAGCCAGGCAACTGGCACCGCTGCGCTGCGGTTGAACGCTTCCGCGGTATTGCAGCACTTGCGAATCACCGCTGTGCGCGCAAGACACAAGTCCCGCCGCCAGCACACAGGTCAACCACTTGATTTGCCAGGTGTTCATCCGCTACCTCCTCATCCCGCCGGCCCGTGCGGCCGTCGGCTTTTGCGCGTGCGCGGCCAGTGCGGCCAGCATACGCTCCAGTTCTGACACGCGGGTGGGATGCACGATGGCTCGTCCCAGCGCCGCCAATTCGACAAACCGCAGCAGTTCGCCGCGGACTTTCTTGTCCTGGCCAAGCCGTGAAAGGACCGCGGGCGTCGTCGCCGCTTCCCAATGTGTCGGCAGATCCAGCGCGCCGAAACCTGCGCGCAGGGCTTGCGGCAAGTCGGACCCGGCGGTTCCGTGCGCCGCGGATACGTCGGCCGCCGCAATCATGCCCAACGCGACCGCATCGCCATGGCGCAGGGAATAGCCGGAATCGACCTCCAGCGCATGACCCAGCGTATGACCCAGGTTCAACAGCGCGCGTTCACCATGCTCGCGGGCGTCGCGCGCGACGATCCCGGCCTTGAGTTCCACGGCGCGTTGCAAGTGCGGCTTCAGCGCCGCCACGGACCGCCGCCGGAGCGACTTGGCGTCGACCAACAGCGCCTGCCAGGCTTCCGCATCCAGCGCCACGAAGATCTTGGCGATTTCCGCGAGGCCACTCCGCCATTCAACGCCCGGCAAGGTCTCCAGCGAACCAAGTGCCAGCCAGACCAGCACCGGCGCATGAAACGCGCCGACCAGATTCTTGCCCGCGGTCAGGTCTATCGCCGTCTTGCCGCCGACCGACGCATCGGCCATCGCCAGCACGGTCGTTGGCATCGCCACATGCCGCACGCCGCGCATCCAGGTCGCCGCGACAAAGCCACCGACATCCGTTGTCGCGCCGCCGCCGATCGCCACCAGCAGGTCCGAGCGGTCGAACTGGTGCAGCGCGAGATCCTGCCACAGCTTGGCCGCTGTTCGAAGATCCTTGGACTTCTCGCCGCCCGGCACTTCCAGCAGCACGTTCTGCACACCGCGCGCCGTCAACATCGCGGACAGCGGCTCGGCATGGGCGCGGACCTTGCGATCGACAATCAGCGCGATTTTGCCATTCGGCACCAGCGCCGCCAACGCGTCCGCCGCATCGCAGACATGGCCATCATCGATCACCAACGGATGCGTCACGTCTTCAAACGCGATGCTGGTGTGCACGGACGGTCGCAACGCGGCCTGCACTTGTCGCACCACGGCGGGCAGCGGCTGGGTCGCGTCCACGCGCCGGTGCGCAGACGCATACGTCGCCGTGCGCCGGCTCGCCAAGTCGCGCAGCGCCACGGTCTGTTCCAGCCGCGTATGCCCCAGCAGCGGCCGGTCGCCATCTTGCAGCGTGCGCTGCACCAGCGCGTCGACCGGCGCATCCAACCAAATCACGTGACCTGCCGCGCGCATCCGGCTCATGCCGTCGTGAAAGCAGGGCGTGCCACCGCCCGTGGCCACCAGCACACGGCTGCCCTCCAGGGCCCGGTCGAGCGCTTCGGCCTCGCGCAGACGGAAAGTCGTCTCGCCTTCACGCCGCAACAGATCCGCGACCGACAGCCCGGCGGCTTGGCCGATCTGCGCATCCAAGTCGACAAAAGTGAGGCCCAATGAAGCCGCGACACTCGCGCCCACCGACGTCTTGCCCGACGCGGGCATGCCCACCAGCAGAACGTTGTCCATGCGCTACTTGCCCACTGAAATGGCGGTCGACCGGTTGACGATGCGCGGCGTGATGAAGATCAGCAATTCCGTGCGCTTGTCTTGATCATTGTGGCTGCGGAACAACACGCCGATGAACGGCAGATCGCCCAGGAACGGCACCTTCTTGACCGAAGTCGAGGTCGAACGCGTATAGATGCCACCGATGACGGTCGTTTCGCCGTCGCCGAGCAGCAAGTCCGTCGTCGCTTCGCGCGTGTTGACCGAGGGATTGCCATCCGCCGCGCGGTTGGAGAAGTCCGGTTCATTCTTGGTAATGCGCACTTTCATCGCGATGTTGCCGTCCTGGGTGATGTGCGGCGTGGCCGACAGCAGCAAGCGGGCATCGAAGAAGCGCGTCTGCACGCCTTGGGCGCTGACCACGGAAATCGGGATCTGCACGCCTTGGCTGATCGTCGCAGTCGTGTTGTCCAGCGTCAGCACTTTCGGACTGGAGACAATCTTCACTGTACCTTCGGTTTCCGCCGCCGACAGACGCAGGTTCAAGTTGGCCGCGCCGCCCAACGAGCCAAGCGAGAAGCCAATCGCACCGCCCGCGCCGCTGCCGACTGCGGCCGGCAGGTTGACGGCGTAATTCGGCGTCACAATCGGCTGGGACGTGCCCAAGCCCGCGACGCCCGCTGAATCCGAACCGCCCGCCACGCCGATCGCCGACGGGAAGGACAGCCCGGTCTCGTTGCCATACAGGCTCGATGCCGCGAAATTGCCGCCCCACTGCACGCCGACGTCGCGGGTAAACGAGCTCTGCGCTTCCACGATCCGCGCTTCAATCAGCACCTGCGGCGTCTGCGTGTCCAGTTTGCGAACCATCTCCTCAATCGCCGCGACGTGCTCTTCCGTGTCCTTGATGATCAGCGCATTCGTGCGGTTATCGACCGTCGACGTGCCCTTCTTCGAGTTCAGCTCCTTGGCCTGCCGGGCGATGTCCGTCGCCTGGCTGTAGTTCACCGGGATGATCCGGACGACGAGCTGTTTGACGTCTTCGAGCTTTTGGCGCCTTTCCACCTCCTGTTCGAACTCTTTGCGCAGCGCGTCGCGCGTGCTGACGCGGATCACGCCGGATTGCCGCACGTAGTCCAGGTCGCGGGCGCGCAGGATCACGTCGAGCGCCAAATCCCACGGAATGTTTTCCAGGTGGAACGTGACCTTACCCATGACTTCCGGGCCGGCGATGATGTTGACCTTGCCTTCCTTCGCCAGGAACGTCAGCACGTGCTGGATGTCCGCATCCTTGATCGTCAGGTTGATGCGCTTGCCCGTGTACCGGCGCGCTTTGCGCCACGGCGTGCGAATCGGGTCGGCGTTCACGCCCTGGGCCTCGGCTGCTGAGCCCACGCCCACGCCACTGCTCGGCGCGCCACCGCCGCCGCCGGAATCCTCCGGCGCACGTGCCGGCTGCGGTGCGACGGCGAGAGCTTCACCACCGGTCTTGACTGCGCTCCCCTTCTGGGCAAACGCCGGTTTGACCGACGGTGCACGGGCATCCAAGCGCTCGAAATCCCACAGCACGCGATCGCCTTCCACGCGCAGGCGGTCCGTCACGCCTTCATTCAGGTCCACAACGACGCGCACTTCTTCTTTCTGGCCTTCCGGCGAAAACACCGTGACGCGGTCCATCGGCCCCTGCAAGCCCGCCGTGTCATACGTCTTCTGTAGACGTTCCGGCACCCGGGCACCGGTCACGCGCAACACCAAGCGCTGGGCGTCGCGGCTCAGCACGACCACTTGGCTCGCTTTGATTTGACCGTCCAGCGGCAGCACCAGATGGCCACGCTCGCGACCTTCCGCGGTAATCGCGACATCCTCAATCAGCGTCCCCGGCGCCTCGCCACCGCGCGCCTGCCGCGCCCGCTTGCGTTCAGCTTCCGCCTCCCGCCGCAACGCATCCTCGTCCTTGTTCTTGGCCTGCGCCGCCAGCAGCTTCTGCTTCTCGGCGGCTGCCAGGGCCTGCTTGTCGGCATCGCGTTGTTGCGCCTTCTTCGCCGCCGCGTCTGCCAGCGCGGCCCGCCGCCGCAAGGACTCCAGCTCCTGCTCCTTGTGCGCTTTCTCAGCACGCTCCTGAGCCAGCTGCGTTTGCAACTCCTCAGCGTGCTTGCGCTCCTCTTGCGCCAGCCGATCCACTTCCTGCCGTGATTCGCGCTCGCGATCCGCCCGCGATTCCAACACCGCAATCCGCGCCTGCTGACGCTTCAGGTAGTCGTCCACGTTGCCGTTCTTGGCGGCCGCCGATTCCACCTGCTTGCGCCGCGTCTCCGACTGCTTCAGCTGCGTCTGCAGCTCCATCTCGCGCGCCGCGTACTGGTCTGCCAAGGTCTTCTCGCGCGCCGCCGCTTCCGCCGCCATCTGCTTGCGCACGCTGGCGATTTCCTGCTCCAGACGCTTTTGCATCGCGCGGTCTGATTCAGCCCGGGCATGCTCAGTCGCCTCCAGACGCGCCTTCGCTTCGGTCACGGCCTTTTCGGCTGCCGCCACACGCGCGCGATCCGCCCGGGAATCGCGCTGCAATTCCTGCAACTCCGCCGCGCGTGCATCCAACGAGGCGGTCAACGCCCGCGCCCGCTTGTCGGTCTCTTCCCGCGCCTTTTGCTGGCTGATCGCCTCGTTCCGCGCGGTGTTGATCGCCACTTCGCGCTCGCGCATCCTGCCGCGCGCTTCCGCAAGCTCGCGCTGGAGCCGTTTTTGGTCCCGCACCGCTGCCGCGACGGCCTGAATCTGTCCGGCCTTTTGCGCCGCCAACTCGCGCGCCTTCGCGTCCGCGGTCTCCGCGTCCAGGCTGGCCAGACGTTCGCGCAACTGCTGTTGCAAGGCCCGCAGTTCGCTTTCCCGCTGCCCCAGCAAAGTGGACAGCTTCTGTTCATGCTCGCTGGCCTTTTGCGCCTGCGCTTCGGTCACGGCGATGCGCGCTTCATACTGCTTGCTCTGCTTCTCCAGTTGCTGTGCCAACGCCGCTTCGCGTTTCTTGTGCTCTGCCGCCAGCTCAGCCCGCACCTGGGCGATCCGCGCCTCGACGTCCTGTTCCAGCTTCTGGATCTGCGCATCGCGCGCCGCCAGCGCCGCCGAGTGCTCCTGCTGCGCCTTGTCCAATTCCGCCTGCGCCTGCGCGACCGCGCTCGCGTTCGTGCCACCTGCTTGACGGACCGACGCCAGCGCTTGCTCACGCTCGCGGAGCGCGTTCGTCAGCGTTTGCACCTGTTGTTCGGCCTGCGCCCGCGCGTCAGCCTGCGACTTCGCGTCCTGCTGCGCCGAGACCAAGGCCAACTCGTGCGCCCGGACGTCGTCCTGCAGCCGCGCCATCGCCGCTTCCAGTTTCTCGCGATCGACCGCGGCCTTGCGCGCTTCCGCCTCCTGACCCTTTGCCGATGCTTCCTGCTCGCGTGCCTTCGCATCTTCCAACTGCGCCGCCAGCGTGGCCTCGCGCACCTTCACTTCGTCCTGCAAGCGCTTCAGCTCGCTCTCGCGATCCTTCAGCAGCCCCTCCACGTGCGCCGCGCGCTCCTGCGCCTGCTTCTCGCGGGCCTCGCGATCCGCCCGCAGATCCGCCAGTTCCCGCGCATGGGCGGCCTGAAGTTCCGCCTGCATTTTGGCCAATCGGCCGTCAAACTGGCTCTGCATGTCCGCCAGGCGCGCCGCTTGCGCCACTTCCTGCTCGCTCAACCGTGTCCGCGCTTCCTCCACCGATTTGCGCGCCCGTTCCAGATCTGCGGCAGTCGCCGAAGTGCTCTGCAGCACCAGCAACGCCTGCTCCCGATCCGCCAGCGCCGACTGCAGCCGCCGTGCATCCGCTTCGGCCTTTTGCCGCGCTTCCGCCTGCCGCGCCGCTTCTTGTCGCGCGTCTGCCAAGCTCGCCTGTTGCGCCGCCAGCTCCTTGCGCAGCTCGGCCTGCTGCTGTTCCAGCCGGCTCCGTTCCGCTTTCGCCTTCGCGACGTCCTGCGCCCGGCCTTCGCGCTGCGCCTTGTGCTCCGCGTCGCGGGTCGAAGCCATCGCCGCCTGCAATTTCGCCTCGCGCGCCTGCACCGACTTGCGCAGACCGGCGATTTCCTCTTCCCGCTCGCGCAATTGCGAAGACACCTGATCCGCCAGCTTCTTCTGCCGCGCTTCCTGTTCACGCGCCGCCGTCAACTCGCGATCCTTGCGGGCCGAATCCGCCTTGGTCCGCGCCAGTTCCGCCTTGACCTGTTCCATCTGCGTTTGCAGCCGCTGCTCGGTCAGCGCCAACTGCTTGTCGCGCTCCGCCAACTGCGTTTGCAGCTGCTGGCGCGTCGTCGCAACCCGCGTTTCGGCATCCGCGAGTTGCTTCGCGGCACTGCCATCACGCGCCGCGCGCAACGACTCCAGTTCCTTCTCGCGTCGTGCCAGTTCCTGCCGCATCGTCTGCGCTTGCTGTTCAGCCTGCCGACGCGCTTCCGCGTTCTTTTCCGCGTCCTGGCGGGCGCTGGTCAAGTCGCGTTCGCGCGACGCCAGATCCTTGCGGAGCACCGCCTGCTGCTTCTCCAGCGCCGTCCGGGCTTTGGCCGCCGCTTCCACTTCTGCCTTCTTGCCGGCCTTTTGCGCCGCCGCTTCCAGCTCCCGAGCCTGCACCAACTCGGCCGCCAACGCCGCCTCGCGGGTCTGCAAGTCCGTCCGCATCGCGTCGATCTGCCGCTCGCGTTCGCCCAGAAGTCGCGCCACTTCCGCCGCTCGGTGGTCGGCCTTCTCCTTGGCGGCCTGCAATTCCTGCTCGCGCTTCTCCGCCTTGACCTTCGCGGCCTGCAGCTCCTGCTCGCTGGTTTCCACCTTGGCCTTGGCCGCTTCCAATTCCTGTCCGCGCTTCTCGGCCGTCTCGCGCACCGCGCGCGTTTCCTGCTTCGCCGCGGCCAGTTCAGCCTTGACCTGGTTCATCTGCGCCTGCAAGCGCTGCTCGGTCGCTGCCAGTTGGCGATCGCGTTCGGCCAATTGGGTCTGAAGCTGCTGCCGAGCCGCCGTGACCCGCGCTTCCGCGTCGCTCACCTGCTTCTTGGCCGAGCCGTCGCCGGTCGCCCGCAGCCGCTCCAACTCCTTCTCGCGCTGGGCCAATTCCTGGCGCAGCGTCTCCGCCTGCTGCTCGGCCTGACGTCGTGCGCTCGCGTTCTTGGCCGCTTCCTGCCGCGCACCGGCCAAATCGCGCTCCCGGGTCGCCAAGTCCTTGCGCAGCGCCGATTGCTGTTTTTCCAACCCGCTCCGCGCCTTCGCCGCCGCTTCCGCTTCCGCTTTCTTGCCAGCCTTTTGCGCCGCCGCCTCGCGTGCTTTCGCTTCGGCCAGTTCCGCATTGAGGCTCGTCTCCTGCGCCTTCAGGTTTGCGCGCATCGCGCCAATTTGCCGCTCCCGCTCGTCCAGCAAACGCGCCACTTCCGCGGCACGGCTGTCGGCCTGTTCCTTGGCGACCTGCAACGCCTGCTCGCGCTTGGACGCCGTCTCGCGCACCGCCAGCGTTTCCTGTTTCGCTGCAGCCAACTCACCGCGCAGGCCTTCCATTTGCGTGTGCATCTGCGCCAATTCGCTCGTGACTTGCTTCTGCAGCGCGGCCATCTTCTGGTCGCGTTCAGCCAACTGCCCCTGCAACTGCTCGCGCGCCGTCTGCACTTGCGCTTCGGCTTCCGCCAGCTTCGTCTGATCCGCTGTCGACTTGCTCTGCTGCAGCGTGCGCAGCGCCTGCTCGCGATTCGCCAACTCCGCCTTGAGCCGTTCCGCTTCCAGTTCCGCCTGCGCCCGGGCCTTCTGGTTGTCCGCCGCATCGTGCCGGGCCTGCACCAGTTCCTTTTCGCGCACGACCAATTCATCGGAGAGTGCTGTCTGGCGGGTCTCCAGGACGGCACGTTCCCGAGCAGCTTGTTCCGCCTCCGTCTGCCGACCGGCCTTCGCTGCCGCTGCCTCACGTTCCTTGGCGGCTGCCAGTTCCGTCGCCAGCAACGATTCGCGCTCTTTCAGCGCCCGCTTCACACCCTCGATTTCCCGCTCGCGCTCGCCGAGCAGCCGGGCCACTTCCGTCGCCCGCGCATCGGCTTCCTGCTTCTGCCGAGCCAAGTCAGCCGTTTCCGCCCGACTCTTGGACAGCTCCACGGTCCGCGCCGCCAGCTCCTGCTCCGCACGCACAGCCCGCTGTTCGGCCTCGCGCCACTTGCGTTCCGCGAGCTCGCGTTCCGCATCCGCCTTCGCCGCGCGTTCCAACGCCGTCTGCGTCTGCTTCAACTGATCGCGCGCTTGGCCCAATTCCTGCTTCAGCTGCGCCGCCTGCGCCTTGGACGCCGCGTCCGACCGGGCCAGTGCCCCTTGCAATTCCGCGTCCTTGCCGGCCAGCACCTTCTTCAAGTGCGCCACTTCCTCAGCCTGCGCGGTGCGCCGCGAACCGGCGATGTCGCGCGCATCCGAACGCAACTGTTCCGCCTGCTTGCGCGCCTTTTCCAACTCCGACTGCAAGCCGGCAATCCGCGCATCGTCCTTGCGCTGCGTGTTGCGCTGCAATTCCTGGATCTTCTGGCGCAGCAGCTCGATGCGTGCTTCCTCCGATTGCCGCTGCGCGATGACCGCGGCCAAGCTCTGCCGTTCCTGGTTCAACTGTTCACGCAGCTTCTTTGCCGCCTCCTGTTCCTCTTTCAGCCGCTGGTTCGCCACGTCCAGCGCCGCTTGCGACTTGCTGATTTCCGCCTGTTTCGCCTCGAGCGCCGCCTGATCGCCGGCCTGCTTCTTCAGCGCGTCGAGGTCATCCTGCAAGCGCCGCTGCGCCACTTGCGCGTCGTGTTGGGCGGTCTGCGCGTCCTCCTCGCGCTGACGCGACTTGCGCAATTCCGCGGCCAAATCGCGCTCCCGCTGCGCTGCAGTCCGTGCCGCCTCTTCCGCCGCCGCGACTTGCGCTGTCTGCGCCTGGTTGAGCTTGCGATCGCTGCCATCGACCACGATGACCACGCTGTTGCCTTCCGCCCGCACGTGGTAGAGCGCGTCCTGCTCGAACGTCACAATCACCCGGCCAAAGTTCGCCGCACCACGTTTGAAAGGCACAGCCTCCACCGACCGCACCACGCCGTTTTGCACGAAATGCGGCTCGTTGCCGGTCACGCTCGCACCCACGACGTCGATAATCAGGCGCTGCGGTTTGTCGAGCCGGTACGTCGTGAACGTCGGAACCGTGCTGCCATGCACTGTAATCACGGTCGTCTGCGGCGCTTCCTGCACGTCAATGCCCAGGAGCGACACGACGGCTTGCGTCGCCCGCCCGGGCTCAGTCGCCCACGCGGTCGCGAGCGGTGCCGGCACCAGCAGCGCCACAACGAGCAGTTGGCTGATCGCCCGCGCGAGCGTCGACCGGCGGTCCAGGACCGCCAGCGGTTTCACGTCAGGGTGTGTCGATATCTGTAGCATTGTGATCTTCATCGGCTTTCTACCTCTGGCTCACAGTTCTGGCTTCTTGCCGGCACCTTGAGTCTCGGCGTCGATTTCTTCCACTGGATTCAGCGGCGGTTTGAGCGACTTGACGACGTCAGGTTCGCCCGGGACAGAAACTTGCAGTTCGTATTGGGTAATCGCTTTGACGACGCCACCTTCGCCGCCCAAACGATCGCCGCGCACGACCACCAGCTGGTTGCCTTCCGGGTCCAGCAGCACCGCTTTGGGCAGCGCCACGCCGGAAACGAGCATGATCAACGTGATACTGGGCAGCGTGTACTTGGTAAACGGCGTCACCGGGATTTTTTCCGTCGGCTCTTTCGGCCCATCTTCTTCGTCCGTTCGCCCGTCCGGCACGATGGGTTTTTCCACAAAATACACGAGGTTGGATCGCATCGGATTGTGCAACCCCGTGACTTCGCGTTTGGCATAGGCCTCAAACAGCGACTTGATCGGCTTCCACTTGGGATTCTCGCCAAGCACCGTCCAGCCGTCGACCGATCGCGCGCCGCCTTCCGGTTCCGGCGGCGGTGGCGGCCGACTGGCCTTGGGCTTCTCTTCCTCGGCCGGCTTCTTGTCACCGCCGCCGCCACAGGCCACCACAAAAGCCAGCAGCAGCAACGCCGCCATCGGGCGACGGGCAGCGGGCTTGGGCGAATTGGGCAACAGCTTCCGAAACATCGTGTTCAGTGGCTCCGATTAAGTTCGCTTCCGCGCGGCTTTGGACGCCGGTGTCGAACCGGCAGGTGCCGGTTTGCCGGTCCACGTGTAGGCATACGCCGTGAACGTCGCCCGGACGGTGACCAAATCATAGATAAGTTCCATTTCCTCAATGGCTTGCAGCAATTTCTCTTCCGGCGACGCCGTCGAGCGATCCTGGCCTTTGCCCTCCGTCCGCGTCGACGCCAATTTCTTCTTGACCACTTCCGCATCCGGCGGCTGCTGCTCGATCGTCAGTTCCTTCAGGTGGACCACGCGGCGGTCGTTGCCGGCGTAGATCCGCATGAACCGGATCACGTCATTCATCTTGCCTTCCACGACCATGCGGATCGGGATGGCCAGGTACATGTCTTGGTTCTCTTCTTTCAGACGCTCAAATCGCTTGACCTGAAGGCCCACGTGCACGGCGTCGCTCTGCACGCTGTCGATCAGGTCGGGCACTTCCTCAGATGCCGGCAGCATCTTGCGGGATTCCTTGTTCTTCTCGTTGAGCTCATCGTTCAGCTTGCGCAGCTTGGCGAGTTCTTCCATGCTCGCCGCAGCCTTCAGTTCCGCCAACTCCCTTTCGGTCTTTTGCAGCGACGCGCGCGCCGCCTGCGCACGGCCCAACTGTGGGTCCACGAACAGGAAGTACATGCCCAGACCCATCACGGCCAGCACCGCCGCGATGACGGCGGCCTTCTGGCCCGGTGGCAGCTTCATGAACTGGTCCACGTTCTGCTCCTTAGGGGTTGTCGTTGCCAGCAGGGGCTGGCGGGGCTGAGGGTGCGGTTGCTGCGCCCGGATCGCCCGGGTCAGCGGCGCGATCGGCCGGTGGTGGCTCGACAGCTTCCTGCAAAAGGGGTGGCGTGGCTGCGCGTTTGTCTGGTTCCGCTGCGGCCGGGGCTGCGACGGGCTTGGGCACGATTGGCGCCGGACCAGTATCTTTGTCTTCTTTTGTTTCCGCCACTTGCGCATCAGCGTCGACGGCGTTCGACCCCACTTCGCCTGCGCTGCCGTCTGGCGTGGCCAGCAGGGTCGATTTCAGCGTCACCGCCGCGTCGCCGCCATCGCCATCGGCGCCACCATCACCGGAGGTGGCATCCCCGTCGGCGACCGCACCGGCCGGCGGCGCGTCAGCCGGCGGAGCTCCAGCGGGTTTGTACGGTTCAAGCAGGTAGATCAACGTCCCGCGAATGGTGAATTCCACGAACATCACGCCGAGCGTGTTGTCAAACCGGCGTTCCTGCGACACCAGCTTCATGTCGCGAAAATGCGCACTCGACTCCAACCGCCGGGCCACTTCCGCCACGTCGCCGTGATCCACCGCGCCGCCCACCAGCGTCACTTCACCTTCGCGCTCGCGGATGGACGTCAGCCACGCGCGGGCCTTTTCGCCCGGCCAGTTCACGCGCCAACCGGCCAATTCCATTTGCTTCAGCTCGTCACCCGGCAGCTCGGCTTCCTTGCGCGGCGCCAGGATGAACGACAGGTACGTCAGGGCATTCGACGGCCCGACCTTCTCAGCAAACAGCTCGTCAAAGATGAGCTTCTCCTTGCCCCCCTCTTCCAGCTTGTGCTTGAGTTCCTCGACTTCGGTCTTCACCTTCGTGTAGTCGTCGACTTCTTCCTTCAATTTTCGCGCCTTGCTCTCCAGCTTGTTGGCGTCTTCCGCGGCTTGCTGCGACCACTGAAAGGCCACGGCGCCTTCAATCACCAGAATCAACAACGCCAGCAGCAGGCCCACGTTGGGAATGCGCGGCAGGGAAAAGCTGCGTTTGCCGCCTTTTTGGCCCTTGGCCCTACCCAGCAGGTTGATCCGGATCATCAGCAGCACGCTCGCGATTCTCCGTTATCGATCATCGGGTTTGCGCAGAGCCAAGCCCATCGCCACCGCGGCGAGGGGAGCCATGCGCTGCAACAGCGCCGTATCAAACTTCTTGGGATCGATCACCACGTTGTTGAACGGGTTGAGCGCCCGCACGTGCGTGCCGAGCCGCCGTTCCATGCCTTCGATCAGGCCAGATTGCAGCGCCGCACCGCCGCAGAGGTACACCGCGCTGATGTCCGCGTTGATGGCCGTCGCGGCAAAGAAGTCGAGCGAACGCTGGATTTCGGCAATCAGCACTTCTGAAACACGGCCGGAAATGCGCTGCACTTCCCGCAACACACCGGACATCGACAGCGTCGTTTCCGAGGTGGTTTTCATATGTTCCGCTTCTTCCCACGGCACCGCAAACTGCTTGGAGATTTCCTCAGTCAGCAAATTGCCGCCCACCGTGATGTCACGGGTAAACGACGTCATGCCGCCCGACACCACGTTGATGTTGATCGTCGACGCGCCGACGTTGATCAGCGCCACCGTTTGATCCGGTGGCACCGGAAAGTTCAGCTCAAATGCGTTGTAAAGCGCGAACGCGTCCACATCCACCAGCACCGGCTCCAGCTTGGCGGCGCGCACCACTTCACACAGCTCTTCAATGATGACTTTCTTCGCCGCGACCAACAGCACGTCCATTTGCGCCTGACCGGCGTGCGGATCGATGATCTGAAAGTCCACATTCACGTCTTTGATATCAAACGGAATGTACTGCTCCGCTTCCCACTGAATCGAGTCTTCCAGCTCCGCCAGCGTCATTTCCGGCAGCGAAATCTTCTTGATGATGACCGAGTGACCCGACAAGGACACCGCAACCTGACGGTGCTTGATCTTGTTCAGCGCAAACAATTCCTGGATGCGCTGGACCAGCTGCGGTGCGTTGAGAATCTGGCCGTCGCGAATCGTATCCGGCGGCAGCATAATCGTGTCAAACGCCAGCAACTGGACGCCTTTCTTGCTCTCCTGGACGTGCGCAACCTTGATCGACGAAGTGCCGATATCGAGGCCGACTGCGTTCTTGACCGCCATGCGGGAGGGTCTCCAAGGCCGTTTCAGGCCGCAATGCCGCAAAATGCGACACTGCGCCAGTTACGGCCAAGGCTAGGCGGGCTCACCCAGCAGGTCAAGAAAGTCTTGAAGCGGCCGCGCGCTGCGTTACTCGCGTTTCCGTCCGCGGTTGGCTATCCTGATTGGCCTTGCGCGGACGCCGAATGGTCCGCTGGGGCTGGCAATGGACACACGAACGGACAGGCAGGGCAGCGCGCCGGCCACGGCGATTGCGCTGAAGCCGCACACGACCGCAGAAATCGCGGCGCTGGCCGAGCGCTATCTCACGCCAAACTACCGCAATGCGCCGATCGTTTTTGTCGATGGCGAAGGCCCGTGGGGCATCACGCAGGACGGCGAGCGCTACCTCGACTTTTCCGCGGGCGTCGCCGTGAACGGCTTGGGGCACAACCATCCGGACCTGGTCGCAGCATTGCAGGACCAGACGCAGAAGCTCATTCACCAGTCCAACTACTGGCACAACGCCCATGCAGCGCCGCTTGCCGAAGATTTGTGCCAGCAATTCCTGCGCGCCACCGGCCAGCAGGCCCGCGCGTTCTTCTGCAACTCGGGTGCGGAAGGCACGGAAGCCACCGTCAAGATGGCGCGGCGCTATCATGCCAAAGTGCTCGGCAAGCCGCGCCCGGGCATCATCACCGTACACGGCAGCTTCCATGGCCGGACGTACGCGGCGATGACCGCGACCGCGCAGCCCAAGTACCAGGAAGGCTTTGAGCCGCTCGTTCCGGGTTTCCGCTACGGCCAGTTCGGTGATCTCGCGAGCATCGCCGCGCTGATGGACGAGACCGTTGGCGCGGTGCTGATTGAAGTCGTGCAAGGCGAGGGCGGCGTCGCGGTGCCACCACCGGGCTTCTTCAAGGCGTTGCGCAAGCTCTGCGATGACCACGGCGTGCTGCTGTGCTTGGACGAAGTGCAGACCGGCCTCGGGCGCACGGGCACCTTCTTCGCGTTCGAGCAGGAAGGAATCGTTCCGGATATCATCTGGTTGGCCAAGGCGTTGGGCGGCGGCATTCCGGTCGGCGCAGTCGTGGCGCGTGAACCGGTGGCGATGGCGCTGGTCGCCGGCAGTCACGCGACCACGTTCGGCGCCAACGCGCTGGCGATGCGCGCGGGGCGCACGGTGCTGGCGATCTTTGAGCGCGACCAGCTGGTGGCCCATACTGCAGAAGTCGGCGCGTACCTGCTCGCGCAGCTGCACGCCGCGTTCGATGGCCAGCCCTACACCGTGGACGTGCGCGGCCGCGGGCTGATGTGCGGTGTGGCGGTCAATGGCGATCCCAAGAAGGTCGTGGACGCCGCGCGCGATCGCGGCTTGTTGCTGTCGGTGGCGGGCACGAACGTGCTGCGCCTGACGCCGCCGCTGATCGTGACACGCGCGCACTGTGATCTGGCCGTCGCCAAACTGCGCGCCGCGGCGGACGCGGTCCTGCTGCCGGACTAAACACTCCGACCGAAGTTCGAGATCAGCCGTTTTCGATCCGCGGCGTGCCACCGGAGGTGCGCGCTCGCGGTCCCAGTCCGAAATGCACCAGGTCTGACCAAAGAAGTCTGATGTCCTACATCGGTCAGCATGTTGAGTGTCCCCATGCGGAAAATTCGGCGTCATGGGAATGCAATTGTCGCGTTCAGCGTTGACGCGGGTCGTAGGCTACCCGTAGCATGCCGTCTTTCGTGGCCCATGTTCGGGCCACAATCGATCGCGGAGAGACCCATGCGAACTGTGATGAAATGGCAAATGATCGGGATGGCTGGCATCTGCGCGCTGGCTGCGGCTTGCGCCAACACGAGCAGCGGCGGCGGGGCGGCAGCTGACACGGGCAGTGGCGCAGATACCGGCACAGCGGCGGACACGGCGAGTGGGACAGACGCCGCGACTGGCGTCGACACGACCACGACGGGCACCGATGCGACGACTGCTGGCTCGACCACGACGATTGCGCAGATCCAGCAGGATCCGATCTCGACCGGCTGCACCAACGACACGGGCTTTGTGGATGGCGCCAAAGGCATCACGCTGTCGCAGGTTGTGGTCGTCTCGCCGGTTGACACCTCGACGTCCAAGACCAGCGGCAAGACGTCCGACGCGGTTTGGGTGCAAACCCAAGGCGGCGGCCAGTGGTCGGGCGTCGAATTGTACGCGTCCTCGCCCGGACCGCTGACCAACCTCAAGGTGGGCCAGATCATCACGGTCACCGGCGACGTGTCGGAGGCGTTCTGCGTCACGGAGATCAAGCCGATCGCCGTGACGCCCCAGGGCACGACCGCGCTGCCGACGGCGGTCACGCTGGACGTCGACAGCATCGGTGCGTCGCAGCCCGCTGCAACCAACGAGTCGTATGAAAGCGTGCTGATTTCGCTGGCAGGCGTCATCGTGGCCGACCCAGGCGTGCTCGGCACGGACGGCAAGATCCATTACATTGCGGTGGGCAAGTCGGACACCGACAAATCGGTTCTCGTGTCTTCGGGATTTGGCATCTATGTCACGGACAAGAACGGCAATGCGAACTACACGAAGGGCCAAAAGCTGAACGTGCAGGGCATTGTCAGTTACTACAAAGGCCAATACACCGTGACGCCGCTGGCGATCAACGTGGCCAACTAAACATGCTGACCTATGTCCAACATCAAGTTCTTCCGGTCAGACCTGTTGCATTTCGGACTGGATCCGCGAGCGTGCACCATCCGGTGGCACGCCGCGGATGAAAACGGTTTGATCTCGAACTTCGGTCGGAGTGTGTA
>CAIYBN010000146.1 GCA_903924465.1 uncultured Myxococcales bacterium
CACGAGGAAGGGCCAAGGCCTGACGCAGGATCTTGTCGGCGAGCGCTGCGGGCTGAGCGGTAAGTACGTCGGCGAGCTGGAACGCGGCGAAGCCAGCCCATCGCTTGAGGTTATCGAGAAGCTGGCGCTGGGCCTGAAAGTTGGCGTGGTCGTGTTGGTCGGTGACGACGCCGATAGCTTGAGCGCCGCGGAGCTCCGCGCTGAAATCGTACTCGGGCTGGACAAGCTGGACGACGAGGAGTTGCGGCAGCTCTTGCGGATCGTCCGCTTGGCCGACTGCCGCTAGAGCGGCGCGACACTGATGGCGGCGACGTCGTGGCTAACGAACGGGCAGTGGCTGCTGCCAATGACCGTCCGCGGGAGTCGTGCAAACGCCCTCATGTCAGCCGCCGCCCGGTCTGCGACACCCCGGCTCGCGCCACCTCGTCGTCAAAGACCACGTGATCGCATCGGTACTCCCACCACCGCTGATGGTCGGGCTCGGACACGTCGCGCATGGCCCGGAGAAAGTCGTACACGTTCGCCGAGCCGAGCAGCAGCGCGGTCAGCAGGATCTTCTTCATCATCGTCACCTCCACGCTCATTTGACCACTCTGCAGTCGTCGCAACACCTTGCTGCGCCGCCCTATTCACACGCACGTGGCCGCACTTCAGCCTGGTAGTCCAACTCGACGCCGCCCAAGATGTTCAGGCATCGCGCCGTGTCCATCGCGTGCAGGCCCAGAACCGAATCGGGATGGTCATCGCGGTAGCCGCCGAATAGGGCCAGCGTGACACCCACGTCCGGCTGCTCCCGACGGATGTCGTGCAAGGCCTCATACACCAGGTCGGACGCACGCAACCACTCGGCCGTCGAGAGCTGGTGACCCAGCTGATCATCTTCGTGGGAGTCGGCGCCGTGCGCGAAGCATGCGTAGTCGATCTGCCCCGCGTACGCCCGCTTTCGCAGCGCATCCAGCTTGCCGCGCAAATCCCCGATGTACTGACCATGCTCCCCTTGCGGGTTGATGTTCATGTTGGTCCGGATCGCTTCATCGAGGTCGGGCGCGAACTTGCGCGAGTCCTCGATGGAATTGCCGAAATGCCCGTCCAGATCGATCCACGCACCTCGCAGACCGCGCTCCCTGTAGAGCTTCAGCGCGGCGATGACCTGCCCGCTGAAAGTGCAGTAGCCGGAGCCATAGGCAGGCTGGGCGTGGTGGAAGCCTGAAACCGGCGCCATCGTCACCTGCGCCGGGTTGTCGATCGCCGCCGTTATGGCGGCCAGCAGACAGCCATTCGTCAACAGCACCGAATCGCGGAACTGCGGCGACCAGCGCAGGCCGTTGGACTCTGCCAGCGGCATCGTGCCCGCCAGAAACGCGTCCACGTACCCGGGCGTGTGCGCGAGCAGCAGGTCATGGCGCGAGACCGGGCTGAAGGTGTCGCGCAGCTCGATGTGCGGCCAGAGGGGTGTGCCGCGCAGGAACTCAAGGAAGCGGCGCGGCTTGGTCGGCGATTTGCTGTAATTGCCGGGCTCATCGGCCGGCACCATGTCGTCGCGGTAGTATATGGCGAGCTTGCTCGCCGGTTTGTCGTTCGTCATTGGATTCCTTGCTGGCATTCGCCAGAGCAATGTAGGTTGAAGTGAGACGCGCGCGACTTGCGGCGGATCTACAGGCACTTTGCCCATTTTCTCAAACAGTTGGCGCGACGCCGGGAACAGCGGTTCGTCACGCCGCTGTCCCCGCGATTACCCGCCGCACCTCGCCCGGTACTCGCAGTCCTTGCAGGCCCAGCCGCGGTTGCGCCAGAACGCCCCGGCCCGGATGGCCTGCACCACGCTGCACACGACGCCAACCGCCTCGACCTGCGCCTTCGCGGTCCGCACCAAATCGTGGACCACGAGCTTGGCGACTTTGGTCTTGGTCAGGACTTGCAGCCGCACCAGATCCGCGCCGGTCACGCCCTGGTAGATGCCGACTTGCAAGTCGTACTCCAGCTGATCCGCCGACCATGCTCGCGCCGCCGTCTTGTGTTCCAGCACCACGAGCTTGCCGGCGTCTTCCACGACGGCATCGAACGCGCCGACGAGCTGTTCTTCGAGGATTTCACCCGTGTCTGGACAGACGACGTCGCACGAGAAAGCGCTTTCCACGGCCAGCACGCGATCTGGCACCTTCACGTTGGCCAAGAATGCCTGGATCAACGCAACCCCTTGGTCCTTCAGTTCGCCCAAAGTTTCGCCATCTTCCATCAGCACTGTGGGCTCCTTTGCCGCCTCTGCATCAAACGCGTCGCTGTACGCGGCCATCACACCCTCCGGCTGCGGCGTCAGGCCGCGCTGGAGAAGCGTGTAGAACCGCGCCAACGCTTCATGCACCGCGCTGCCAAGCACCAGATTCGGGCTGCGGTGTTCGGCCTCCGCGCCCAGGACATAACGCCACATGTACTTTTGGTTATGTGTTCAAGAACATAACCAAAATTGTGCGCAGTCAGCACTTATGCGCACGCCGACCCGGA
>CAIYBN010000147.1 GCA_903924465.1 uncultured Myxococcales bacterium
CACGAGGAAGGGCCAAGGCCTGACGCAGGATCTTGTCGGCGAGCGCTGCGGGCTGAGCGGTAAGTACGTCGGCGAGCTGGAACGCGGCGAAGCCAGCCCATCGCTTGAGGTTATCGAGAAGCTGGCGCTGGGCCTGAAAGTAGGCGTGGTCGTGTTGGTCGGTGACGACACCGATAGCTTGAGCGCCGCGGAGCTCCGCGCCGAAATCGTACGCGGGCTGGACAAGCTGGATGACGAGAAGTTGCGGCAGCTATTGCGGATCGTCCGCTTGGCCGACAACCGCTAGTGCGGCGCGACACTGATGGCGGCGACGTCGTGGCTAACGAACGGGCAGTGGCTGCTGCCAATGACCGTCCGCGGAGAGTTGTGCAAACGCCCTCATGCCAGCCGCCACATCAGCTGCGACACCCCGACTTGCGCGACCTCGTTGTCAAGGACCACGTGATTGCAGCGATATTGCCACCATCGCTGATGGTCGGGCTCGGAAACGTCGCGCATGGCGCGGAGAAAGTCATACGCGTTCGCCGATCCGAGCAGCAGCGCGGTCAGCAGGATCTTCTTCTTCATCGTCACCTCCACGCTCGTTTGACCAATCTGCAGTCGTCGCAACACCTTGCTGCGCCGTCCTATTCACGCACACGCGGCCGCACTTCAGCCTGGTAGTCCAACTCGACGCCGCCCAAGATGTTCAGGCACCGCGCCGTGTCCATCGCGTGCAGGCCCAGCACGGACTCGGGATGGTCGTCGCGGTAGCCGCCGAACAGAGCCAACGTGACGCCAACCGGCTTCGGCGACTCCTTGCTGATGTGGCCGATGAACGTGTACACCAGCTCCGACGCCTCCAGCCACTCGGCCGTGGTGAGCTGGCTGCCCAACTGATCCCACTCGTGAGAGTCGGCACCGTGCGCAAAGCAGATGTAGTCGATCTGCCCGGCGGATGCCCGCTTGCGCAGTGCCCAGAGTTTGCCGCGCAGGTCCGCCAGATACTCGCGATGCTCCCCCTGCGGGTTGATGTTCATGTTGGTCCGGATCGCTTCATCGAGGTCGGGCGCGAACTTGCGCGAGTCCTCGATGGAGTTGCCGAAGTGCCCGTCCAGATCGATCCACGCACCTCGCAGACCGCGCTCGCGGTACAGCATGAGCGTGGCGATGACCTGGCCGCTGAAAGTGCAGTATCCGGAGCCGTAGGCAGGCTGGGCGTGATGGAAGCCCGATACGGGCGCCATCGTCACTTGCGCTGGATGGTTGACTGCCGCGGTGATGGCGGCGAGCAGGCAACCATTGGTCAGCAGCACTGAATCGCGGAACTGCGGCGACCAGCGCAGGCCATTGGACTCCGCCAGCGGCATCGTGCCCTCCAGAAACGCGTCAACGTACTCGGGCAGGTGCGCGAGGAGTAGGTCTCGGCGCGTGAGCGGACTGAAGGTGTCGCGCAGCTCGATGTGCGGCCAGAGGGGCGTGCCGCGCAGGAACTCAAGGAAGCGGCGCGGCTTGGTCGGCGATTTGCTGTAGTTGCCGGGCTCATCGGCCGGCACCATGTCGTCGCGGTAGTATATGGCGAGCTTGCTCGCCGGTTTGTCGTTGGTCATTGGATTCCTTGCTGGCATTCGCCAGAGCAATGTAGGTTGAAGTGAGACGCGCGCGACTTGCGGCGGATCTCCAGGCACTTTGCCCATTTTCTCAGACAGTTGGCGCGACGCCGGGAACAGCGGTTCGTCACGCCGCCGTCCCCACGTTTACCCGCCGCACCGCGCCCGGTATTCGCAGTCCTTGCACGCCCAGCCGCGGTTGCGCCAGAACGCCCCGGCCCGGATGGCCTGCACCACGCTGCACACGACGCCAACCGCCTCGACCTGCGCCTTTTTGGTCCGCACCAAATCGTGGACCACGAACTTGGCCACTTTGGTCTTGGTCAAGACTTGCAACCGCACCAGATCCGCGCCGGTTACGCCTTGGTAGATGCCGACTTGCAGATCGTATTCCAGCTGATCCGCCGACCATGCCCGTGCCGCCGTCTTGTGTTCCAGCACCACGAGCTTGCCGGCGTCTTCCACGACTGCATCGAATGCGCCAACCAGCTGTTCCTCCAAGATTTCGCCAGTTTCCGGACATACTACATCACATGAGAACGCGCTCTCGACCGCCAGAACGCGGTCGGGAGCCTTCACGTTGGCCAAGAATGCCTGGATCAGCGCAACCCCTTGGTCTTTCAGTTCGCCCAAAGTTTCGCCATCTTCCAGCAGTACCGCGGGCTCCTTTACCGCTTCTGCATCAAATGCGTCGCTGTACGCGGCCATCACGGCCTCCGGTTGCGGCGTCAGGCCGCGCTGGAGAAGCGTGTAGAACCGCGCCAACGCTTCATGCGCCGCGCTGCCAAGCACCAGATTCGGGCTGCGGTGTTCGGCCTCCGCGCCCAGGACATAACGCCACATGTACTTTTGGTTATGTGTTCAAGAACATAACCAAAATTGTGCGCAGTCAGCACTTATGCGCACGCCGACCCGGA
>CAIYBN010000148.1 GCA_903924465.1 uncultured Myxococcales bacterium
GCAACTTGACTAATGTTCACAACGAGACTCAGCATAGATTCCAGCACTCCCGCAAACTTGTTCATACACACCCCCAGCAGCATCACGCCGCGGGGCAGATTCTAGGTCTGGACGGTTGTAGAGGTCAAACGGTAAGGCAGGTCGTGAATTGGCTCAACTACCATCATCTGCTGTATTTCTGGAAGGTCGCGAAGGAGGGCAGTATCGCCCGCGCCAGCGTGGAACTGCGCCTCGCGCCGCCGACGATTTCGGTGCAAATTCACAGCTTGGAAGAAATGCTCGGGCAGAAGCTGTTCAAGCGTCAGGGCCGCGGGCTCGAGCTGACTGACGCGGGGCGGGTGGCCTTTCGCTACGCCGACAGCATTTTTTCCACCGGCGATGCGTTGATGGAGGCGATGAATGGCGGGACGCTGCAGCGCGCGCTGCGGGTTGTCGTCGGCATTTCGGACACGCTGCCCAAGGACCTGGTGCAGCAGTTCTTGGCGCCGGTGTTCGCCATTCAGCCTGGCGTCTTCGTGGCCTGCCGCAAACACGCGAACGCCAGCGTGTTTTTGGATGACCTAGCGGCGCGGACGGTCGATGTCGTGCTGGCCGATGCGCCTGCGCCTGCGACCACGCCCGTGCGCGTGCTGAGCCACCCGCTTGGCGAATGTGGCACCGCGCTATGGGCGGCGCCCGAATTGGCGGCACGACTGTTGGAGGATTGGCCAGGATCGCTGGCGGGCGCGCCGTTCTTGTATCCGGGCCCCCACGATGCGCTGCGTCACGGTTTGGATGCATGGTTTGACGCTCAAGGCATTCGACCACGTATTATCGCCGAGTTGGACGATGCGGCATTGGCGCTGGCGCTGGCCGAAAGCGGTCTGGGCGTCATTGCCACTGTGGATTTTCTTGAGCCCAACTTTCTGGAGCAGCACCGCCTGCAGCGCGTTGCGCACTTGCCGGAAATTCGCCAGTCGTTCTTCGCGTGGTCGATTGAGCAAAAGGTTCGCCATCCCGCCGTGTTGAAGCTGTGCGCCAGCGCCCGTGGCCGCGCATTTGCCGCGACCAGCCGCTGACCATTCGGCGCCACCTAACCTTGCTGCCAGCTTTTCTCATGGTCGCGTCGTATTTCGGCGCTATCTTGGGTGGGAAGGCAGATGCCTCAAGAGGGAAATCCAATGAAGCGACTGATACCGGTACTTTTGCTGCTGGCCGCGGGTTGTGGCGCGCAAACACTCAAGACCGATGACTCGGCGTCGGCGATTCGCGCCGCGGAAGAGAGCGGCGCAGCCAAGGTGCCGCGTGCGTCGCTGCATTTGCAGTTGGCGAAAGAGGAAATGGATCAGGCGCAGAAGTTGGCCAAGGCGGGCGACCGGGACAAGGCGACTTCGTTCCTGACGCGCGCTGAGGCCGATGCCGAATTGGCGGTCGTGCTCTCGCACGAGCAGAGCGAAAAAAACGAAGCATCGCAAGCGGTTGAACGCGTGCGCGTGTTGCAATCGGAAAACCGCTAACCCAGCGGTCAAGGAGTTCCCGTGAAGCAGTACAACTGGTTTCTGGCCGCCGCTCTGGGTGGTCTGGCGGCATGCGCCGCGATTGTTCCAGCGGAATTGCGCGATGCGCGCGAGGCGTATGACCGCTCCAGCCGCGGTCCGGCGGCGCAGCTCAAGCCCGCGGAATTGCATACGGCGCATGAGGCGCTGCTCGCAGCGGAAAAAGCGTGGCGTGACGATGCGACCGGCTACCGCACCCTGGATTTGGCGTATGTGGCTCAGCGCAAAGCAGAAATCGCTGACGGTCAGGCGAGCATCGCTCGGGAGGAAAAGTCCAAGCTGCAAGCCCAGGGCGACCTGGCGAACGCGCAGTCCAAGATTGCCGAGAACACCAAGGCAGAGTTGGCGCGCACCAAGGGCGACTTGTCGCGGACGCGCACGGATCTGCAGACAACGCAGGTGACGGCGGCGGCCGTGGCGGGGCAGCTGACGGCAGAGCAGGTGGCGCGGCGCGATGCCGACACCCGCGCGGCGGCGTCGCAGGCGACGGCGGCGGCGGCCAACACCCGACTGACCGTGGAGCAGCAGAAGCGCCAGGATGCCGAGCGGCGTGCGGTGGACGCGCAGAGCGCACTGTCACGGTTGGCGGCGGTCAAGCAGGAGGAGCGGGGGCTGGTGATTACGTTGTCCGGCAGCGTGTTATTCCGTTCGGACGAGGCGATGCTGCTGCCGGAAGCGCGGTTGCGGCTGGATCAGGTGGCAGATGCGCTGCTGGAGACCAAGGAGCGGACGCTGGTTGTGGAAGGCCACACCGATTCGCAAGGTTCCGTGGCGCACAACAACGACCTCAGCCAGCGGCGCGCGACTTCGGTGCGCGATTACCTGTCCGGGCGCGGCTATCCGCCGGCGCAAACCACGGCGATTGGCTATGGCAGCCAGCGGCCGGTCGCGAACAACAAGACCGCGGAGGGCCGGGCCAACAACCGGCGCGTGGAGATTGTCATCACGCCGCTTAAGACCGCCCAGAGCGCAGAGTAGCTGCCGAAGCCTGGCCCCGGACGGCGTGTGCGCAGACGCAGCGCCGTCCGCAGCGGCAGGTGTGATGGTAGTCGATCATTCAACTCACTGTAAATACTACATTTGACCGAGTCGTCAAACTGCTTTGTCGGTTCCTGACGCCACAGCGCATGCAGCGGCTCTGCGTACGCGTCGGTGACGGCTCAAAGCGCATCGAGCGCACCAATCAGCGGGCGCGTCGCCGCCTCGTCCAGAGCCCGTGCGACACGTGTTGCCGTGGCCGGCTGCGGGTGCTCCCGTGCCTACACAAAGATGATGGGATTGTGGGGCGCGACAGCTGCTGCGGACACGTCGGCCGGAGGTCTGGCGCTGCGTGGAGATCCGGTGTGTGCAGGAAGTTCAGCAGCCAGAGGGCTCGCAGTGCCGACCAGGAACGGCAGGTTTGCATCCAGCGTGGGGCAAGTCAACGCAAATCCCAGCGCCAATCGAGAACGTGGTCGGCTAGCGACGGGTGTAAGGAGTACACGCTCGCACCGATTCGCCGCTTATCTCGGCATCATCGCAAGACTTTTTGCGCTCCGCCCTTGACCCAGACGATCTGCGACTTATCTTATCAATGGTTGGTATTTTCCAATGCGAGTCCCGCGACCAAACGGATTTTCGCAACACGCCAGCGCGCCGACAAGAGGTGCGACGGCCGCGTTGTGGGACGGCGTACGGCGCATCTCCGGATAGATTCTCGACGCTTCAGGCGTTGGAAAGCGATTTCGATTCTCATGAAAATAGCGTTCGTCTGTAGTCTGCTTCTTCTGCGCGTGCTGCCCGCGTGCAAACAGGCCAGCAAGGTCTGCACCGGTCCGCCGCACTGAGGTATGCGCCAGCTGTCGCGGCCAGGAAGTGGTCGATGAAGGACAGCAAGCGAATTGGGGACAGCTGAGAATGGCAAGTGGACACGGCGCGGTCGATCGCGTCAGGTGTCTGGCGCGGACGTGAGCGGAGGATTCTCCACGCTGCATGACGCGGTCGCCTGTCGCGATGCTGCAAAGAGGTACGGTGGCTCGTTCTGTTATGTGTCGCATTGCGCGATACTTGGCTTGCCGCCGCTTTTGTCAAACGTGTCCGTGGGACATCTCATGCCCCGCAGACTCGTCACGGCCCCATCGCGGGGCGCCAAACATCGGTTTGGGGAGGGTATTGAAATGAAAAAGCAATGGCTTATTGTGCTCTTGGCGTTGGCGTGCCCAACATCGGCGTTTGCTCTCGATTTCAGTTTGAAACTGGAGCCATCGGTGGCGATTCCGCTGAGCAGCCCACAGTCCGACATCTACAAGGTCGGCGGCGGTGGCTCGTTCAAGGCGCTTTTCGGTCTCAGCCGCTATCTCGATGTGGCAACGGTTGTCGGTGGAATCGGTCTGCAGGGCCAGGGCGCTTCTGACTATGGCGCCGCATGGTTCGGCGGCGGTGGCCTGCGCCTGAAGCGTCCGCACGACGCCGAAAGCGGCTATGGAATTTCGCCGTGGATCGAGGCGGACGCGCTGTACGTCCGCACCGGTCCACTCAACCGTCTGGGCTTCGACGTGGGCGCGGGCCTTTCGATTCCGCTGGGTCAAACCCGGCCGTTTTGGATCGGTCCGTTTGTCCGTTACTTCCAGACGGTGCAGGGAGATCGCGTCGACTTTGACAACCGCGACGCCAAGATCCTGATGTTTGGCCTGACCTTTGAAGTGGTCGGCATGATCGGTCATCCAACTCCGGTAGAGCCGGTCGTTGCGCCGCCACCGCCTGAATGTCCGGCCGTCAAGCCGTGCCCCGAATGCCCGCCTGCGCCGGAGTGCCCGCCGCCGCCCGCATTGGTCTGCCCGCCTCAGGCTCAAAATGCCCCCGATCGCGATGGCGACGGTGTCCCAGATTCCCTTGACTGCTGCCCCGACGTGCCCGGTCCGGTCGCGACCCAGGGTTGCCCCGCGTATGACAAGGTCGTGATCAAGAGGGACAAAATCGAACTGAAGGAGAAGGTCTTCTTCGCGTGGGACAAGTCCATCATTCGACCGCGTTCGCATCACCTGCTGAATGACGTCGTCAAGGCGCTGACGGAGAACAAGGCGTTCCATGTCAAGGTGGAAGGCAACACCGATTCGAGCGGCTCTGAAAAGCACAACCAGACCTTGTCGGAGAGCCGGGCGGCGGCGGTCGTCAAGTACCTGGTCGCGCACGGCATTGCCGCGGAACGGCTGGACAGTCAGGGCTATGCCTCGTCGACCCCCTTGGACTCAAACGCCACCGTCTCCGGACGGGAAAAGAATCGGCGCGTTGAGTTTCTGATTACCAATCGTGAAGGTGACAAATGAAACGCGTGCAACTGAGCTCCTTGATCCTGGTCTGCTTGTGGATGTCGGCATGCGGCAAGCAAGTGGTTGAATTTCCTCTTTCCGGCGCGGAAGCCGACGCCGTCGACGGCGACCTTGTGGTCGGCGATGCAGCGCCTGATGCCGCAGACACGAAGGACACCGCTGCAGATGTGGATGCCGACGTGGGCGAAGATGCGCTCGACAGCGTGGACACCGCGCCTGACGCAGTCGGTACGGACGCCGCTGATGCTGGGGACGCGAGTGACAGCGCGCCAGATGCGACGGCGACGGATATCCAGCCTGACGTGCAGCCTGATGTGCAGCCTGATGTCCAGCCGGACATCCAGCCGGATGTGCAGCCAGACGTGCAGCCCGATGTCCAGCCAGATGTGCAGCCAGATGTGCAGCCGGACATTCAACCCGACGTGCAGCCTGATGTTCAGGACACTGCAGACGTGCAGCCCGACGTCGCGCCAGATGTGCCGGACGTGCAGCCCGACGGCGTTGCGGACATCGCGGATGTCCAGGACATCCAGCCTGACGTGACTCCGGACGTGCCGGACGTCGCAGACATCGCCGCGGCCCCGACGGTCACGGAGACCAATCCTGCGGATCTGGCGAAGGACGTGACCGTCGATAAGATCCTCACAGCGACGTTCAATGTCTCGATGACGAGCGGAAGCCTCAACGACCTGACGTTTACGCTCATGTAGGACGCGACGCCGGTTACGGGTCTGGTGACCTACGACGACCTGACCCACACGGCGACGTTTGTGCCGCTGGTGCCGCTGCTTCTTGACCTGCCCTACCAGGTGACGATTACGACCGGTGCGATGGATTCCGGCAATACGCATCTGCTGACCAACTACACGTGGAGTTTCAGGACGGGCGACACGACTCCAGCCATGGTTCTCTCGACCACGCCGACCGATACGGCGCAAAACGTGCCGATCACGACGCAACTTACCGCCCTGTTCAACCGGCCAATGGACGGCACCACCATCACAGACCAGACGTTCATCGTGATGCAAGGCACGACGCAGATTCTTGGCAAGGTCAGCTACGATCCGCTGACCAAGACCGCGACGTTCGTGCCCGATGTCTCGCTGGGCCTCGACCTGCCGTTCCAGGCGACCATCACCACGGGCGTCAAGGATTCGGGCGGCAAGCCACTGAGCGCGGGCTACGGCTGGACCTTCCAGACATCGGCGTGCGGTCAGGCCATCATCACGCTGTCGTCGTCCGGCACCTTCGCCGTGCTCGCGGGGAGCACGGTCACGAACACCGGACCGACATCGGTCACCGGCGACTTGGGTGTCTTCGCCGGAACCGCCGTCACCGGCTTTCCGCCGGGCGCCATCATCGGCGCGATTCACGCCGGCGACACAGTGGCGCAGTTGGCCATTGCCAACCTGACGACGGCCTACAACGAAGCCGCCGGTCGCAAGCTTTGCGCCATCACCGTGGACGGCAACTTGGGCGGCCAGACCCTCTACCCGGGTCTGTACAAGTCCACGTCATCGCTGGAGATCTCATCGGGTGATCTGTATCTGGACGCACAGGGCGACAGCTCCGCGGTGTTCATCTTCCAGATGGCGTCGACCTTGACCACCACGGACGGCCGCCAGGTCTTCCTGACGGGCAAAGCCAAGGCAAGCAACGTCTTCTGGCAAGTGGGCAGCTCGGCAACCATCGGCACGACGTCGTCTTTCTACGGGACCATCATGGCCGACCAAGCCATCACGATGAAGACCGGCGCGACGTTGACCGGCCGGTTGCTCGCCCGCATCGCGGCGGTGACGCTCGACAGCAACACCATTGTGCTGCCGCCTCTGTAACAGCCTGTAGGCACAGCCAAACTGCGTGAAGGCGCTGAGCGCCAATCGACTGCCCGACCTGGAAACGGGGGAGGCAGTGGATTGGCGCTCTTGGCGTTGCCGGACCCATCGAGCCAATTGATATTACTAATGATTGCCAGACATTTCCTACCTTGACACCGAATCGCGAACACCTAGCTTGAAGAGGTGGCGGCAAGAGGCGCCCTTCACTGGGTCGATTGGACCGTTGTGAAGTTCGGATCCAGAACACCGGGAACTTGCCCGACGTTGAGCAGCGCCGCCGATAACCGCGGTGTCTGATTTTTGGCGCTGTCTGGTCCCGACATCCTGCGCATGGAGCGATGCTGACCTGTCAGTTTCAATCCGCAGGAAATTGCACGTGGGTAAAGCGATGGGCTGCTGGACACAAACAGAAATCGCAGAGCGCGTGAGTACTCCGGACAAGTTTGGACACGAGTGCCCAAGCCATGGTGCGGCGATCGCTTCGCAACACCGCGGCTTGGGCGCTTGGGTGCGCCGAGGCACAATTTGGCTGGCGCTCGCAGCCCTGCCCGGTTGTGCCCACGCCATGGGCGAATTGGCTGGTACGGCTGCGGCAACGGCGGCGCCCGAGGCCATTCACGCCAGTCTTGACACGCTCGACACGGCGGCGACGCGCCGTCAGATCCTCGACATTCTCGGCAGTCCGGAAGTGCAGACGGCCGCGCAGTTGTTGATGGCGCGCCTGACGGACGGAGCGTTGGACGCGTTGACCAGCGCCGATCGCGCCAAGCGCATCACCGCGCTTTCGACGGGTTTTGTGACGACGATCGCCGAGTCGGTCAGTCAATCCCTGCACACTTCTCTGGGCCCCGAGATCGCCCTGATGGTCAGCAACAGCATGGACGCCGCGTTGCAGCAAGCCCTGAGTCCAGAGAACCAAGCGCGCATGGCGAGTCTGGTCGCAGCGGTGCTGGAACGTTCCGTGATCACGCTCGCGGCGTCGGTCAACAGCGGTCTACGGCCGACGATGCGGACTGTGCTGCGCGAGGACATCGGCCCGGCCCTGCGCGACGCGCTGCGCGACAAAGACACCCAGCAGGGGCTTGCCGACACGATGCGCCTGCTGACCCGTCAGGCCGTGCTCGGTATGCAGGATGGCTTTGCCGAGATCGATGCGCGGACCAAAGCCGGTAGCGGTCCGCCGACGCTGATGTCGCGGCTGCAGGTGCTCGCGGCCGACGGTTCCACGCTGACGCGCTGGATTGCTGTGGTGCTGGCGATTCTGGTCGCCCTGCTGGCGGTCTGGTTGTTCCGGACGCGGACGCGTGTCTCGCACGCGACAAAAGAGACTGCGCGCCGAGAGTCGGCCCTACTGTCGCTCGCCCAGGCGCTGAAAGCGACCGAAGCGCGGCCGTGGTCCCATGAACTGCGCGAAGTGCTGGACGAAGCGCTGCGCGACGACGAAAAGGCCGAGTATCTCCACGAATTGTGGCGCAAGAACAAAGCCGTCCGGCTCGCCCCGGTGGGAAAGTCAGCGCCCGCTGCGCCGACGGGGAGCGAGTGATGAAGCTCGTCAAAAGCCGCGACGCGTTCCGCACCGCAGTCTGCCGATCCGTCAAGAAACCGCTTGACTCTTCAACGGAACACGCGCCCACTGTTCGAGGCGGTCCAGGCTGGATTGCCTCTGCGGCGTGTGCAGAACTTGCGCCCACGCCGCTCCCCGTTCCCAAAGGCTCGCCTTGCCCGCTTGTCGCAACACCGCTTTGCGGAGGTGTGCCATGGCCGAGAACCCTTTTGATCCCAACGCGCCCAGTATCGATGTCGGCGTGTTAGACGGCGTCACCGAATCCGAGCGCAAGGAAAGCCTGCTCAAGACCGGCGCGCTGCAGAATGCGATTCTGCACAGCGCCAATTTTTCGAGCATCGCGACGGATGAAAAGGGCGTGATCCAGATCTTCAACGTGGGCGCAGAGCGCATGCTCGGCTATGCGGCGGTTGACGTCGTCGACAAGATCACGCCTGCCGACATTTCCGACTCGCAGGAGCTCATTACCCGTGCTGAAGCGCTGAGCTTTGAGCTTGGCACCACGATTACACCCGGCTTCCAGGCGCTGGTGTTCAAGGCTTCGCGCGGCATCGAGGACATCTATGAACTGACCTACATCCGCAAGGATGGTAGCCGCTTTCCCGCCGTCGTCTCGGTCACGGCGCTGCGTGATGCCCAAAGCAACATCCTCGGCTATTTGTTGATCGGCACGGACAACACGGCGCGCAAGCAAATCGAGGCCGAACGGCGAAGTCTGGATGAACGGCTGCGCGATTCGTTGCTGGCGCTGCAGGAAAAGCACGATGAACTGGGTCGGACCAAGGCGGTGGCCGACAAGGCGAACTTGGCGAAGTCGGACTTTCTCTCCAGTATGAGTCACGAACTGCGCAGCCCGCTGAACGCGATTCTGGGCTTTGCGCAGCTGATGGAGTCCGACTCCCCGCCGCCATCGGCCGTGGCGCAGGCGAGCATCCAGCAGATCCTGCACGCGGGCTGGTACTTGCTCAAGCTCATCAACGAAATTCTCGATCTTGCGGTGATCGAGTCCGGGCGGATTTCGCTCTCGCCCGAGCCGGTGTCGCTGGCGCCCGTGCTGCTCGAATGTCAGACGATGATCGACCCGCAAGCGGTTCGACGCGGCATCACGATGACCTTTCCGCAATTCGCGGCACCGATGTTCGTCGTGGTCGATCGGACCCGGCTGAAGCAGGTGATCATCAATCTGCTGTCCAACGCCATCAAATACAATGAAGTGGACGGCAAGGTCGATGTGACGTGCGTTGTGACCTCGGCGGGTCGGGTGCGGATCAGCGTGACGGATACCGGCGCTGGCTTGCCGATCGAGAAAGTCGCGCAGTTGTTCCAGTCGTTCAATCGGCTGGGACAGGAACACGGGACGGAAGAAGGCACCGGCATTGGCCTGATGGTGTCGAAGCAACTCGTGGAATTGATGGGTGGCGGCATCGGCGTGGAGAGCAAGGTCGGCCGCGGCAGCGTCTTCTGGATCGAATTCAACGAATGCGTGGAGCCGCACGTGACCGCGCGCGCAGCGGAAGCGCTGATGCCCGAGTCGCCGGAGACGACGACGGGACTTCAGGTGCGAACGCTGCTGTACGTGGAAGACAATCCGGCGAATCTTAAACTGATCGAACAGTTGATCGCGCGGCGGCCGGACATGAAGCTCTTGTCGGCAGTTGAGGCCACGCGCGGCATCGAGATCGCCCGCGTCGCGCAGCCGGAAGTGATCCTGATGGACATCAATCTGCCGGGCATCAGCGGCATGGAAGCCCTGCGGATTTTGCGCGAGGATCCCACGACCCGGCACATTCCCGTCATTGCGTTGAGCGCCAACGCGCTGCCGCGTGACGTGGAGCGTGGACTGGAAGCTGGCTTCTTCCGCTACCTGACCAAGCCAATTCGCGTGCCCGAGCTCATGATCACGCTGGCGGACGCCCTTGAGTTTGCCAGCGAAACCGCGCGGCAATCGCGCGTCGCTTCCGACAGTGCGTCTGACAAGTTTTGAGAGAGGAATCGATGATAACGTCAACCGAAATTCATGCCGCCCGTATCCTGATCGTCGACGACCGGGAAGCCAACATTGCCTTGCTGGAGGGCATTCTGTACCGCGACGGCTACACCGCCATCGATCGGACGCTGGATTCCCGCGAAGTCTGCGCGCTGCATGCCCAGAACCACTACGACCTGATTCTGCTCGACTTGCACATGCCGATGATGGATGGCTTCGAGGTGATGGCGGCTTTGAAGACGCTGGATTATGACGCCTGGTTGCCGGTGCTGGTGATTACAGCCCAGCCGGGCCATCTGCTGCGGGCGCTGCAGTCCGGTGCGCGGGATTTCATCAGCAAGCCCTTCGATTTGGCCGAAGTGCTGACGCGCGTGCACAATCTGCTGGAAATTCGCTTGTTGCACAAAGAACTGCTCAACCACGCCAAGAAGTTGGAGATCCGCAACGCGTTCATCTGCGAAGCGGTCGGGCGCCACGTGCCGGAGGAGGCGATGGAGGGGCTGCTCGCTCTGCCGGATCTGCTGGAGCTGAGTGGCCAGACCACCAAGGTCACGATGATGAAGGCGGATCTGCGCGGATTCGCGATGAACCACGATGGCGTCGCGCCGGTCGATATTGCCGACATGGTCAACAACTACTTGGACAAGATGGTGGAAATCCTGCTGGACCACGGCGGCACCATCGACGGCTTTACCGCCGATGGCGTGCTGGGGCTGTTCGGTGCGCTGGATACCCGACCGGATGATGCCCAGCGTGCGGTGGACTGTTCCGTCGCGATGCAACTCGCGATGATGAAACTCAACGCCCAGAATTTGGCCATGGGCCTGCCAACGATGGCGCTGGGCGTGGGCTTGCACAGCGGCGACGTGGTCGTCAGCAACCTTGGGTCCACCCAACGCGCGAAGTACGGCGCATTGGGTGCCGCGGTCAAGCTCACCGGCCGCGTCGGCTCCTGCACGGCTGGCGGACAAATCCTGATTTCGCAATCCACCTTTGACGCGGTTCGCGGCTACGTGGACATCGAAGCGTCGTTCGGTGCGGGCCCGGACCTGCCAGCGATGCCCTTCGCGATCTACTCGGTGCTTGGTGTGTCAACGGCCACACCAACTGCACCACAGTTCGGCCACAAACTAGGTACCACCCCGCGCAAGCGAAGCGAGCGCATGCCCGCGAGGTCGCGCGCAGCGCGAACAAGCGTACCCGCGCTTACACGCACACCTGACGCCGC
>CAIYBN010000149.1 GCA_903924465.1 uncultured Myxococcales bacterium
CATCGCGCCCAGCGGGTTGAAGCGGTAGCCCGGACCGCCGCCGGCCAGCCAGGAGACCGCGCGGAAGATCGCGCTGCCTTCGCCCGGTGCCTGGTTCGAGATCAAGTCGCCGCCGAACCAGATCGCCCCGTCCGGCGAAGGCTTGCTGCATCGTTTGGGCGTTCCGGCGGCCGTTCTCAGGTTTTGGCGGCTTGCGCCGGCGAAGATCTTCGCGGCCGCCGTCGGGCTGCAGGTTTGCGCGCGCGGGGTTTGGCGTCAAGCGGAGATTCGAGATTACGGCGGCATGCTGGGCGGATCGGCGCGCGCAAACTCGTGACCGCCCGCGCTCTGGCGCGTGCGGCCACGCCGCTTCGCGCAGCATCCCTAACGCATCCGGGGCGGCGAGGTCAGGTACTGGCACAAATGCCCTGCCGTCAGTGGCCTTGGCGCTCTTGGCCTTGCCCCAATCGACAAAGCAGCTCTCCACCAGCGTCCGCCGGCCTGCGAACATCGACCGGACTTCGCCGTACAGCACGTCGTACGCCAGCAGACAGTGTGCGCGCGCTGCAATATCACAGGCATTTCCCCCTTCGTCCCGCAAACCGACGCTTGGCGACTGACAGCCCCTTCACCGATGTGTTCTTCTTGTCGAACCAGCGGCCTTCAAGGACCGCGAGTCGCTGGTTGGTTTGCAATCGGCTCTTCCTTCTTTCGCTCAACTCGGCTGCGGCAGCACGACACGGCGCTACTCCGTACCAATCTCTGCCCGTACCCAACGCACCGCCGCATCCAAATCCAGATGCAAGCTCGCGTACGACCGGCGCAGCAGCCCTTGCGGCAGTGCCCAGTCCCATTTCTCGCGCTCCAGATTCTTCGCGGCCGCCAGCATCGCGTCCAAAGTCGGCACTTCGGCGTCGGCAACCTGCCTCAACACCGCCTCGATACCCGCGACCGACCGTTTGCCCTTCTGAATCTCCACGCATGGCCCGTCGGCCGCAGCCGCCAGCCCGTGCTGGCCAAGCAGGCACGCGATCGCCTCGTTGACGTCGTCGCCCATCCAGGTCAACAGAAGCACGTGCTGGCCCTGGTCAAGCAGCACACGTGTGCCGAGGCCCAGACGCCGGTAGTTTCCACGCCCTTCATTCAGCAATCCCTGTGCCTTGAGGTCGACGAACGGCACCGGCTGGTCGCTCTCAAGTTGAGCGCGCATCGCCTGACGCACGCGCGTGTGAACGCGCCCCACACCGCCAGCGAACATCGGCGGCGCGCCGCCACGTGCGCGCTTCACGAAGATCGTCTTCTCCGCTTCGTTCACTTCCATGACAAGCCAAGTGCGACCGGCGAAGAGAATGCGCTGCCCCGCGGTCAACAACTGGACGACCGGAAGCGTGCCGAGCGTCTTTGAGCTCGTGACGAGCCGGTACTCCTCTTCTGTCGCAAACGCGGCGTAGAACGTGTAGTGGTTCACGAACTTCTCGCCCACCCGCCCGTGCAGCAGCAACCCGGACGAGTCCTGGAGGATCAGTTCGTTCACGCTGAGTTGCCTGAGCAACAACTTGAAGTCCTTCGGCGCCAGTCCCGCAAAAGGTGCGTGACGTCCGCACAGCATCGCGTAAGCGTCTGCGGCCAGCACACCGCCGCGTTGCGCGATGAGGGAAAGCAGCTGCTGGACCAGCGTCGACAAGTGCAAGCCTTGCGTCACCGGTGGCTCGAACCACTTCTCCAGCAGCAGCTGGGTCATGGCGACCATTTGGACGGTGCCAAGGCGCAGTTGGTCGCCGATGCCTGATCCGTCCGTGATGGCGTCCTCGATGCTGTACCCGCGCAGGATCGCTGGCTCGCCCTTGCGACGGCCGGAGCGTCCCAGACGTTGACGGAGGCTTGCGACCGAGGGCGGCGGCCCGATTTGTGCGACGCACTTCACCGCGCCGATGTCGATGCCCAGCTCCAACGTGTTCGTACAAACCGCGGTGGCAGGCTGCTCCTGCTGTTTAAGCGCGGCTTCTGTGTCCGCGCGGATCTCTTTGGACAGGCTGCCGTGGTGCGGCCAAAACTCGTTGGGAACGTGCTGCTCGTGACACATCGACGTCAGCAAGTGCGTGTACACCTCGACCTGGCGGCGGCTGTTCGGAAATACAAGGTTATTGCTACCACGCAGCATTTGAAACAGGTGCTGAGCAACGTAGCGTGGCGTGCTCGCGTCCATCTCATTGTTGGCTGGCTCGTCCTCGTCTGACTCGGCTTCGTCGTCCTGGGCAGAGAGCGGTTGCGGCGCACGCACGACCGCCGGCTCTTCATAGCCCTTAATCAGAATCTTCAGGTGGACGGCGTCGGACGTCGACTCGACCAGGTGGACTGCGGGCCCGTGCCCCGGTCGCAGGAAGTTCGCCGCGAACGTCATGTCGCCCAGCGTGGCGGATAGCCCGATGCGCGGAATCTGCCGCCCCACGGCGCGCTCGATGCGGTGCAGGAGCGATTGCAGTTGCTTGCCACGCTCGCTGCCGATGAACGCGTGCAGTTCGTCGATGACGAAGAAGAGGGTGCGGGCAAACGTCGCGGCCACAGCTGTTCCGCGGTTGCAGAGCATCGCCTCCACGGCTTCCGGCGTGATGAGCAGCACGCCCTTGGGCCCCTTGAGAAAGCGAGTCTTGGTGCTGGAAGAGATGTCGCCGTGCCACGGCCAGACGGGCACATCGAGCTGCTCGCACAGGCGGTCCAGACGGCCGAACTGGTCATTGATGAGCGCCTTGAGCGGGCTGATGTAGACGATGAGCTCGTCGACCGGGTCGTGTTGGAGCAGGCGCGTGAGGGCTGGCAAGAACGCAGCTTCCGTCTTTCCCGCGGCCGTTGCTGCCGCGATGATGACGTCGTGGTCCGCGGTGACGATGAGCGGCGCTGCGCGCTCCTGAGCGTCACGCAGCTCTGTCCAGCCTTCACTCCAAATGTAGTGCTGGATGCGCTCGTCGAGCAGATTGAAGGCCGAGGACTCAGACATGCGTCACAGCTTGAACGACGCAAAATCGTCGTCGCCTTCGACTTCGACGTCCGCTTCGCCGCCGGTGTCGCGGGCCACGTCGATCGCGCCGAGCAACTGCTGCCAGCTCGCGCCGGCGTTCTGCTCCAGCACCGCCAGCAAGTTGATGAACGCGGTGATGGTCGTCCGCGGGGTTCGGAAATACGTGTCGCCAACCCGCTTGGAACAGTGTTCCATGAAGCTGTAGATGCCGTTGTCCGGCAGTGCGTACTTGGCTTCCTCGCCGCCCGCATGCACGTGGCGAATCTTCTGCAGCAGGACGTAGAAGTCCTCAGGCGTCAGGCTCGTGAGGCGAACAACTGGTCCCGTGAAATCGACCAAGCCAGCGTTGGCAAACTGGTTCTGCGAGAGACGCCCCTGCAGCGCAGAGTAGCTGTACAGTCCGCGGCGGGTGTCCAGCAGAAACTCCGGCGTGCCGCCCAGGACGAAGCCGAGCCCGACCGCCGAACCCTGCAACGAGTCGTTCAGGATCCGCAGAATCTGCTCGTAGTTCGCGTTGCGTGCCTGCACGTTCGCGAGCTTGTACAGGTTCACCATTTCGTCCAGGCACACCATCAGGCCGTCGTAGCCCGCCAGACGGACAAAGCGCGCGAGCAGCTTGAGCTGGTCGTAGAACGCGGCGTCATCGACGATGCTGCGCACGCCAAGGGCCTGGCGGGCGTCCGTCTTCGTGGCGAACTCACCGCGCAGCCATCGGACCGCATCGGACTTGAGCGCTTCGTTGCCCTCTTCGTAGCCGCGGCAGTATGCGGCGATGACGTCAGCAAAATCGTAGCCGTTGACCAACTCTGTGAGCTGGTCCAGCTTGCGCCGCAAGACCGTCTCAGTCGAGACGGATTCCGCCTTCGCCTCCGCCTTGGCCGTCGCGATGAACTTCTCGACGATGCCTGGAAGCGCGCCGCCCTCGGGTTTGGTGCGCGTGGCAATGTTCCGCATCAACTCGGCGTACAGCGAGCGCGCTTGACCGCCCGACGCGTGCAGCCGCCGGTCAGGATTCAGGTCCGCCGAGGCAACGACCAATTTCTTTTCGAGCGCGACCGCTCGCACCAGGTTCAGAAAGAAAGTCTTGCCGGCACCGTATTCACCGATGACCAAGCGGAACGACGAACCGCCATCGGCGATGCGAGCGACGTCGCTGACGAGCGTTTCGAACTCGCGCGTTCGCCCCACCTGCACCAAGTGCTGGCCCACGCGCGGCACGACGCCTGCACGCAGGGATTGCAGAACAGCGTCTCGGTCCTTCGGGCGAATTGGCGTACTCATGCAGCGAACTTCTCCACAATTTCCAAGTTCAAGAGCAGCGGATCTTCACCCTCAGAGAACGGAATGTCGAACTTGTCGAACGCGGCCTCGTTGATCTGTTCAAGCGCGCCGTCGAGCATAAGATCCAGGTCCGCCGCGGCGTCCAGCAGGTCGGCGCGCGTCCACTCGTTGCGCGTCAAGAGCAAGCGGGCCAGCGCGCTGTGGCTTTCATCGAGACCGAGCAAGCCAGCCTCCTCCGCCGGCGCAACCACTGTCGCTTCCGGCTCTGGCGGCTGCTCCGAGGCCGCTGGCGGGGCTTCGTCCTCCTGAAAAATCGACGAGAGCAGCGCCGAGACCCGCTCAGTGTCCTTCTGCAGCGCGGCGATGCGCGTCGCATCCAGGCGGAACCCGCTGGTCTCCGCTTGTGCCTTGGTCACGGTCTGGCCGCCTGCGGCGACTGCGTGGAGGTCGCTAAACAGCTTCTTGCCGTCCACCCCCAGCGCCTTGTAGACCTTCTCCAGCGTCTTCACTTCAGCAGGCGCGACGACGCCATCGGCTTGGGCGACGCTCGCCATCATGCCCGCCAGCATCGCGCGCGTTGCTGTGTCAAGCGGCTCGAAGTGCTTGGTCAACGAACTGAGCTGCACGGGAGACTTCCGCAGCAGCAGAATTTGCGCTCGCAGTCGACAACGATGCGCTTCGCTCAGATGGGTCCACGCATCGACCTGCTTGTGCAGGTGATCCATCTCCGCGTCGCAGAAGTCTCCGTCCGCAATCGCGACTGCGCTGGCGAGTTGCAGTGTCAGAAGCGCGGCCTTGTACGCAGGTGGCGGTGACACTTCGTCGACTGCGCTCGCAGGCAAACTGAACAAGATGACGAGGTCCGCAACCTTTGGAGCCTTCGAGCCATAGCGCGGGTCAGGCTCCAAGCCGACGCCGAAGGAACTGAGCGCCCGAGCCAGACCAGCAACGCGCTCTTTGGTGACTGCGCCCTTCGCGTTTGCCGCGTCGAGCACCGACTGAAGCGTCGTTTCGTGCGGACCGTGGGCCACCTGACAGACCAGCGCATCAAACTCTGGCCGCAACGACTGTGGCCACAAGACCGGCGGCAAGAGCATCAGGCCGTCGACGCTCTCGCGCGCATCGGGGTTCTTGCCAACAACCCGACTGTACGCGTCCAGTTCGTCACACACAGGGTCGGCGAGCGCACGCAGCGCGTGGAAGGGCCCCGTCAACATCGAGACGTCGGGAAGATCGCCAAGCTCAAGACGAATCTCGTCGCCTGTGCGGAAGGCCGCCGATGCTGCCCGGTAGGAGTAGCGAAGCTTGGTGCGATTCGGCGGAATGACCATGCCGGCGCCGTACTTGTCGGTGTACCGCAGGTGAAACAGCCGCTCGAACTCACTGGCACAGCGGCTGGCCGGCGTGCGCAGCAGAACCTGCGGCGTGGTGCGAATCCAGGCTAGCGCGAGATGACTGGGAATCGGCGCGCGGTCAGCCGATGCTTGTGCCAGCGCCAACCGGACAGGCAGCGGCAACTCGTAGGAGCGGGCGAACGCCCCCAATCGGCGTTCGTATAGCCGGGGCGGCACCGGCGTGCTTTCTAGCCAAGACAGCAGGTTGCTCGCGTAGGCATTGAAGGAGCCAGACTTCTGGCCGTACACAGCCAGCAGTTCTCTGAGCTCTTGGGCGATCGCAGGAAACTCGCTCTTGACGCTGGAATCATTGGCAGCATCGCGCAACACACGGCGCTCTAGACCGTAGAAGAAGAGGAACACGAAGCCCACGTCGGCGTCAGGTGCGCGACGGCCTGCGGCGAGCCAATTGAGGTATGCAGCACGCGCGGTGGGCGTGATGGACGAGTAGCTTGGCCAGTAGTCCATCTGGCGGACGGTGAAATCGCCTTCGGGCGCAACCTTCCTTTTGGGGTCGATGAGGCAAGGATCATTGCCACCTGACGACACCGGAAGCGACGAACCGACGTAGATGAGGCCGCCCGGCAACAGGCGACCAGCGACTTCGACGGCTTCTCCGGCGCGATACCAGCCGCTCCCAACGATAGCAGTGGAGCGCTTCGGCAGGTTGTGGCCAACTGAAGCTTCACCGGTTCCGCTGAACTCGAACGTGATGTCGTCAACCACGGGTGCTGTTACCTGCGTTTTCATCTTCTTCACCGAAGCGCGCGGCAACGCCGTTCCGACTTCCAGATCCCTGCGCTGCATCGACTTGCGAACTCCGTCGTCAGAGAGCGCCTTGAAGAGCGACCCGATGAAGGCGACCAGGCCGACCAACACCGCGCTGATGAGTGTGAAGAGGATCTCGACACCGCCGGATGACTTTTTGCGACCCACTGGTTCCCCGCGCTGCTGCCCATTCCGCCGCACCTTGACCAGGCGCGAATGCGCACGGCCTTCAGGTTCACGTCTTTGTCCAGCCGTGGTGACGCTATCGCTTGTCCGGGATACGCGTCAACAGCGCGCACGCGGATCGGCCAAGCGCGCGGTGCAACGGCTGTTGCTGTGCGACAGCGGTTGTCGCATCGCGAGAGTCACGGCGGTAGGCTGCGCCGCTGAGGTCGTTCGTTCGGCGCGCGCCCGGATCGGCAGGAGGCCCTCAGCAGCCACCGGCAACCTCAGGTGCGCCAGGATCTTCGTCGCGATCTCGCCCACCGCTGCTGAACACCTGAAGGCAGATCGAGGCGGGCGCGGCAGAAGCTGGCACCGACACATGGGGCCCAGGCTGCTGATCGTAAGGCCTTGGCCTGTGCTCGGCACGTAAGCAACCACCCGTTTCTTCCGGCTCTTTCTTCCGCTTGGTCCGCTCGGACCGACGCACCACATCCTGCCGCCAGGACGCATTGGTAGCGAGAACACCCAGATAGCGGAACTGCTTCTTCCGACGTGCGGGGGGCCTTCCACCAGTGTGGGTGCGCCATGAACGCTGCGGACGCTGCGGGACGACCTCCGGACGATGCAAGACGACCTCCGGACGGTGCGGAACGACCTCCAGACGATGCGGGACGACCTTCGGACGATGCGAGACGACCCGCGGACCCTGCGGAACGACCCGCGGACGATGCGAGTCGCCCTCCGGACATTGCGGGACGCCCTCCGGACGCTGCGGGACGACCCGCGGACGCTGCGGGACGACCCGCGGACGCTGCGGGACGACCTCCGGACGCCGCGGAACGACCTCCAGACGATGCGGGACGACCCGCGGTCCATGCGAAACGACCCGCGGACACTGCGGAAAGCCCGAACGCCCCCTCTACGCCAAAATCTCCTGCGTCCGCGCCACCGTCTCCCCCGTCGCCACGTGGCCATGCGCCGGTACGACCGCGAGCAGCTTTTCCCGCCCCATGTGCGCGCGCACGTCCGCCTTCCACGCCTGCTTGTCCTTCAGGTACAGCATCGCGCCCAGCGGGTTGAAGCGGTAGCCCGGACCGCCGCCGGCCAGCCAGGAGACCGCGCGGAAGATCGCGCTGCCTTCGCCCGGTGCCTGGTTCGAGATCAAGTCGCCGCCGAACCAG